>JABIUV010000025.1 GCA_018700895.1 Bacteroidota bacterium | reverse complement strand
GCTGTAATAAATGGTAAAGAAGGTTTTATAGACAAAAATGGGAATTGGGTTATTCAGCCAATATTTGATCAAGTATATGAGTTTGAAGATGGCCTCTCTAAGGCTGAAATAAATGGTAAATTTGGTTTTATAGATAAAAATGGGAATTGGATTATTCAGCCAATATTTGATTGTCCTCCAGACATTTGGGATTCTTGGGATGGAGAGGGTATTGATTTAGGTGAGGATGATGATGACCACGAAGACATAAATTATGATTTCAATGCTCATTTTGGACATTTACAAGATGATTCCTCATTGTATTTAGGTGAAAACATTAAAATAAAAAAATATCGAAGGCTCGTATCCCATTTTAATGATGAATTTATAAAAGAATTCAATTGCTCTGTGTATTATGATAATACAATTTTTGGTAGAGGTGATGATGGTTTTGCTATCGGGAAAGCCCAGAACGGGTACTGGTATATTGCGTTAAGTGAATTTACGGTCAATGGAGCATTTATGTTATGTTTTGAAGATGATGGCACAAATAATTTCATTGAAGATGTGGAGTACGTAGAATCAGAAGATGAATTGTTGTTCAGTTTTTATGATCAAACGACTAACGACGGTAACGAAATGACACTAGGATTAACAAATTCAGATTTGTCAATTGCTTTAGCCGCATTCTTTAAAACTGTATTGGAGCCAAAAACTATCACAGAACAACTAGAAGAGAATTCTGATGAGCAATCATCGCCAATAAAACCAAAAGATAGTGCAGGGATTAGATAAGATTCGTTTGGTATGAGTAAAAAATATTCAATTAGAGAATTTGCAGATGAAATTAGAAGATTATATCCTGGCGAATATGATGATCTTCAAAATGAAAAACTAGTATCCCTGTGGTTAAAAAGATATCCGTCAGATGAAGATAAGGTTGATATTTCAATAAAAGAAAAAACAAGCTATTATGGTTATGTTTGGCTGGTTATTATAGTAATTTCGCTCATATTTTTTTTTAAGAACTGTAGCTGGGGTGGTGAGAAGACGTGTGAAGAAATTAAGGAGGACTGTCTTGAAATATTTGATGACAGAGCACCTTTTTATGTTAGCAAGCTAAAGAAGGTATATAATGAGTCGTCTCAAGAATGGAACGATCGCGTATTAGCAGAATTGTTTCTGACATATTTGAGAGAAAATGACGAACTATCTGAAAATCTAGAGTATTTGAGGATAAATTGTCTAAATACATATGACGACTACCAAAATGAGATTGAGGATAAAATATTTAAAATCATAATGAAGGAAATCATCCTGAATAAATTATATGATTACCTGGGAGAGAATAACACGGAAAATATAGATTACCAATGTGATGTCGTTGCTCCAGACTAAATAACGTGGAATTAAGATTTGATAAGAGTTTAATAGACTATACTCGAGAATATTTATCGAGTATTTAGATATAATTTTATTGACTAATTAGTCGACTGTTACTTGAGGGGGTATTGCTTGGGGTTAAATCAATGGAAATATTTTAATCGTCAAAATTAGGTTTAAAGATTCGATAACAGTCTCATAGACTCTACCAGAGCGGAATAGTTGAATTTTAGTTCACTATTCCGCTTTTTTGTTCCTAACAATCCGTTCTATTTTTCACTAAATGAATAAGTTTAATTTTGTCAAATGAACTTATTGAAACACATACTAATAATTTTATAGAAATAGAGAAATAACAAAAATAGGATGAGCTGCTAGTAAAAAAGTAGGAGTAGGTATGTTTTGTTTGGAAGGAAGTCCTTATGGATATTACTGGACTATTTGCACTGCAATAAACTGAGTCATTCTTTACTTCTTGGTTTGTTTACTAGTGTCAAGTCTTGAAGGTGATCTACCTTCAAAGTTAGATCCTTCATTAAGGGGCACTGCTCCTTCTTTAGGTCTTAGTCCACCACGACGATTAAATAGTGCCCTATCTATACGAACGTGTTCAAAATCTATAATCTCATACTCAAAAAATGTAATTGTCGCCGGATGTTGATACTTTATTTTCAAATAAAGAGTTAGTATATTTAAAGAAGACTATCGGAGGGTATGCTAATTATAATTAAAAACACAGATAAACAAAGACACCCCATCATCTCTGACGGGGTGTCTTGTCACCTTTCGATGAGTGTAACCAAATCATAAAAAAACTTATGAAGTGAAAACAAAATTAAATTAAATGAATAATAATTCAGTATCTATTTCCCCTGACCAATTATTAAATATTGGCTACTTAATACTTTTAGTGGCACTAGTATGTCTTAACATTCCTGCTTTAGCTCTTATAGCTGCAATTATCCTAACTGTAAAAGTACTTGATCTTTTCTGTACAACATGGACAGTAAACCAAGATAGTTTAGTTGAAAAGACAGGAATATTAAATGTAAATACTGAAGAAATTCTGTTATTTAGAGTCAAGGATATAAGGCTATATGAGCCTTTACTCTATCGTTTAGTAGGGCTATCGCAATTGACCATTATTACATCAGATTATACCAAGCCATCTATTGTTCTATATGGGATTAAAGATGGAGAAGAGTGGATGCATATGTTAAGACAGCTCGTAGCCAATTCAAGACAAGTTGAAGGTGTAAAAGAATTAGATATAAGATGAATATGAAAACAATAAGAAAAACCAACTATTTAGCATTAGCTGCTATTGTAATGACCACGTCCTGTTCATTGATAAAACCTAAATGTCAAAGGTTTAAATTATCTGAAATTCTTAATCGTGAGGATAAAAACCCCACACTTGTTGAATACAATGAAGAAGGGAATTGCGTACCCACACTTGCTGGACACCAACAATTAGCTGATCTTGAATATGAAAACCCAAACGAAACTTACTTTTGGAATTACAAACAGTGTAAGTGGATTACGGAATCAGAACAGGATTCAATCATTGAAGCTATATTGAATCAGATTACTGAGGACATGATTGAAGAGGAAGGCTATTTAGATGGTGAAAAAGACTAGAAAGAAGACATGGAAGAACTAGATAAAAAACAATAAATAAAAATGAAAAGTACACTTATAATACATCCTAAAGACGAATCTACCTCCTTTCTAAAACAGATTTATACTAACAAAAATATTTCAGTTGTTACAGGTGAGGTAACTAAAACAACCCTTCAAAATATGATTTTAGGGTACGATAGAATAATCATGATGGGACATGGCAGTTCTGACGGACTTTTAGCTGTTAATCAGTTTGATACTGACAGTTCTCATATTATAGATGATAGTTTTATAGACGTTCTCAAAAGAAAAGAGAACTCAATATATATATGGTGTCATGGACTCTGCCTGCTTTGTCAACTTTAAAAGCTTTTGTACAATGAGGACATACCTCTAGCAGTTGCATCCCTGAGCTACAATTCTAAAGCCTATATGGGTACAGGCTTGTATTATTTATACTTTAAACATATTCCATCTACCATTCCTTTCAATCTTTGTCTCACTTCCTTTGGCTCCATTACCTCAATAGAGTTTCCAAACATTAATAATCTATTATAGAGCTCTCTATTTGGTCTTACCTTCAAATAAGTATAATAATGACCATCTTCTTCTCTTTTTACAGGTCTTTGAAACCGATTAAGAGGTTTACTGTCTATAAAACCCACAGCATTTGGTTCTACTTTAATCTTTATTTCTTCAACCTTCTGATTAAAGTCTCTAGTTACACCTACAATATCATTAAAATAATCATCTGTAAAATTGAACGCCTCATTCTTTTTGTAGTTCACATTTAAAAACCGAATATCTTGTATCCTGTCAAGAGGCAATACCCAATTATAGGCGTGTTCTATTTTATTGTATCCAAGTAAATACCACATCTCATTGTAGTGTTTTAAGAAATAAGGGTGTAGTTCAAATGTGTATTCTTCGCTCTTAAAGTCTTTGTAAATAATCTCTAATACCTGTTCATCTCTTATGGCATTGAATAAAACATCAAAATTCTTTGTGTTGCTCCAGTTGTCAGTTTGAAATGATACAAACGGTTCCATTTCATCCATAATTTTCGACTTACTTGCAAAGCCTCTAAGGTTAGAAAGGGTATCCTCAAACCCTTCAAACAACTCCAATCCACTAATGCCGGAGAGGATGCTTATAGCTTGTTCAATTCTGTCGACCTGTTCTTGTGAAAGAGGTTTTTCAGAAATGCTCATGTCTCTATCTGCATATCGGTATATATAGTTTTTCTCTTGTCCTCTCATGGAGATTATCTCCACGTCAAACAGAGATTCCATGGCGCGTCGATCCAAATTAAAGGTTTTTTCAGAGATTGCTAACTCTAATATTATATCATCTTTACTCCATTCTTCTTTGAAGTCACGAAACATAGCATCATATTCTTGGTATCGCTTAAATTGGTTCTTATCCATCGGTATGCAAATATATTACATACCTTCATTTTATTATTGCACTATGAATTTATCACAGTACTTAGATTTTGTACCAACAAATGATCAAGCTAATGCTCTTAAAGCTATAAGCCATTTTATAAAAGAGGAGAATACAGAGGATTTTTTTGTTTTGTTAGGGTATGCTGGTACTGGTAAAACTACAATTACGAAAGCAATTACCTCAAGCCTAGTTGACTCAAACATAGATTTTAGTTTAAATGCACCAACAGGAACGGCTGCTAAAATCATTCGTAATAAAACAGGCCAATGTTCAGGAACTATTCATAGTAGAATATATACTGTCGATAAGGAACATAACGGTGACGGAGTTAATTTATTAAACAGGTTTAATTTTAATGAAGAATTTACTATTTTCATAGTAGATGAAGCTTCAATGCTAAGCGACTGGAGAAATGATGATAACAGTTTTATGACTCCAAACTCTTTAATGGAAGATTTTGTCTCTTTTGTAAAACAGGGTAATAAAAGAAATAAAGTAATTTTTATTGGAGACGATTTTCAACTGACACCATTTGCAAACGGGGAACAAAAAAGTTTTTCACCTGCGCTATCTAAAAATTATATAACAAAAAAGTTTGGGTGGACAGGAAGCACGGCAAAATTGGAGGAAGTAAAGCGACAAGCTGAAGATTCTATAATTTTAAATCTTGCATCAAATATCAGGAACTTAAAAAGTTTTAAAACCAGCAGAGAAATTGGAATTCCAACACTAGAACATGGACGCACTAAAAGCTACACTCAAGCGATTAATAATTACCGGAGTAATTTTGAGAAGGGAAACCTTCACAATCAGATTATTATTAATAAGAGCAACAACAGTGTAGATTGGTTTAATAAGGTAATAAGAGAGCGATTAAATTTAAGCAGCAATCTACTAAGCGTCAATGATTTTGTTGTTTTACAACGTAATTGGATGTCGAATGACGGACAACTATTTTTAAAAGGTGAAATGGCTTTAGTGACAGCCGTATCACGGCCTTCTAATTCTTATGGAGGACAACAATTCGTATTCGCTGACTTAGAATTTATAGATTTAGATGGTTGTGTAAGAAAAGCCACATCTCGCATTTTATTTGATTCGTTGAACACTCATCACGGCACTTTAAGTAAAGAGAAGGAGCAAGAACTCGTTGCTCACGCAAATAAATATAATGCCAAATACAGAGAGTCTAAAAATATTTTTGATGATGAATATCTAGGCGCTATGAGGTTGAGACACGCTTTTGCTATAACTTGCCATAAGGCACAAGGTGGCGAATGGGACAATGTGTTTGTCGAACCTAGCACATCAAGGAATTTTGATCCACGATGGCTATATACTGCAGTAACTCGATCAAGGCAAGAAGTTTTGACTTGGGCAGCTTAACTATTTTAACAACTCTAAATAACCAAAAACATATGAAAAATATACAATTTATTCTTCCATTGGCTCTAGTTTCAATATTATCCTTTAGCCAAAGTGAATTTCGTCAAATTGAGAATCAAAAGGTTATAGCCAAGTTCTCAATTACAGACGCAAAAATTGACAATGTAGACATGACATCAACTTTAACTAAGGCGGATGCATACACTGTTTTTTATACTAAAGAGAATGACGGACGGATTTACTTGGCAAACGTTTGGCCAAAAAATAACTCTCAAAGTTTTGGTCCTATGTACGGAGGCAACCATTCTTACCTAGAATTACATCCAAAAATGGATTTCAATTCAGAAGAAATTTACGAAAACCATATGGCTAATTTCTTTTATTTCAACTGGAAATACACAAATGATTACAATGACAAAACTGGCATAGCAAGAGTCCAAATAATCAAAATATATAAACCCAAAGGTGTTGCATATGTAGTAAAAATTATACCCGAAGATTCTAAAGAAATTATCTATAAAGGATATATGGAAGGAAGGTTTGATTTTTCCAAATATGACTAAAGCACATAATTACTTTCTAGAGTATAAACTTTAAAATCTCAAAAAAAAATTGTCTTAATTTGTAAGAAATAATATAAACTAAACTATGTATTTTAAAATAAAAGGTTTCAAAGGATTAAAAAAGATGACGAAACTTGATATGGCTCCTATAACGATATTAGTAGGTAAAAATGGTTCAGGGAAAAGTTCTGCGATATCTGCTCTAGATAATATTAAAAACATTTATAGTTTAGGTAGTCGTTTTAAAGACAATAAAATGGAGTCTTTTTTAGACTTCACACTCCCAAAAAGAACTGACTTTGGCGTTGAAATTGGTGGCGAACTTGAATACGCAATTCCAATAAACTTATCTTTTTTTAAAGACAAATTTGAACTTCGGACCCGATACAGTGCTAATACAGACCTTATATACCTTTCAAGATTTGAGATTTTTAACATCACAAAAGACGAAACACTTTTTCATCTCGGAGGAGAAAAATTAATTGCAGAGGATGAATGGGGCAAAACCATTGAAGCGCTTACGGTTTCTATTAAAATAAATCTGGACTATTTAATTGACGAATTTAATAGATTAAAAAACATAAAACCTTTTGACATGGAGGAGTTTCGAAAACTTGTTGTTAATACAACACCAGAAGAATCACAGGATATTGAACAGCAGGAGCGAGAGAAGTTTGAGGAATTTATTCGGAATCTTCAAGTTGGCTTCGATGACTACAAAGACGATTTCAAGCTTAAAAACAGTGCACTAAATGTGATAACAGCCCGTGCAGATAATTTCCAATATCTTGAGTCAACACTTGAAGATTTAAGCTTATTTACTCTTAAAAAAGATGACAAACTTATAGACGCGGGCGATTACATAGATAAACTAGCATCTTTAATTCAAAATGGGATGGAATTTAAATACAGCCATACTATTCCTGGAATAAGCGGTTTGCTAATCGCTTTGTTTGATGAAAAATCAATACATAATCTATTTTCAAATAATTCTTTATCCAGTATTCAGCTTAACAATACAGATACAGGGTATAATTTACCAGAAGCACTTGGTGCAGAAATAACTTCAACACCTCTTTTTAAAGAATTGATTGATTCTATGTTGTTTGATAACATTCATTCTAACACTTCTTATTTACTTAAAGAAGCAAAGTTTACCTATATCCCACCAAATAGAATTTCAAAATATTCAACTAAGAATGAAACATCCTCCGGGTTCGCATTAAATACCTATTCAAAAGCTTTAAAGAATGCTGGGTATTCAGATAAGTCCTCCTCTTTTTTTATTAATTACTGGTTTAAGAAATTCAATATTATAGAAGATGAAGTCGACCTTGATTTAGCAATTAAAATGCTTGAGAATAGTCGTGAACTTGAAAAAGAAGGTTATGGAATTCAACAGATTATTCCATTAATCATAATATTATCTCTTTCCGAAAAATTGCATAATTCAGACTTAACGGATGATAAGGACCAGTGGATGAAAAGCATGTTTGATCAGTATCTAAACACAAAGAAATTTCTAATTGAAGAACCTGAAGCTAATCTTCATCCTTCTTTTCAATCCAAACTAGCAGATTTATTCTTGGATGCATGGATAAAATATGATCATGAGTTTGTAATTGAAACTCATAGCGAATATTTAATACGAAAGCTACAGTACCATGTAGGTTCAGGTAAAATCGATCCTAGTGTAATTAATATTTATTACTTTGATAAGGATGAGGAACCTCGAAAAATCAATATTAATAAAGACGGAAGTTTAAGTGAAGAGTTTGGACCAGGATTTTATGATGAAGCTGACAACATAGCAATAGAAATTTTCAAGCTTAACAAAAATCAATTAAACTGATGGACAGATTTGAAACGTATGCCGAATCAAATTTCATAATTAACCTATGTGAAACAGAGCCAAGTGATAGCTTAAGTGAAGAATATACGGAATGGGTAAAAATTTTTAATATCATAGCTAAAAAAAGCGATCTCTGTATAGACTCAAAAGATGAACTCATTAATAAAAGTAAGGAAAACCCTCGATTGACAAGGCTAATTAAGTGTCTATCTGAAGGTGGATCTAAATTGAAAGTGAACAAGAAGCATTTTGATGAAATTCATTCTGACAAATTAAATTTTCTTAAAACAGAAACACCAAGTCCTATTTATTGTTTATCAAGCCCTATTGAAAATATTAATTGCGGGATATTTGTTACTGATTCACGGAATTATCTGAATGATTTTAAAGAAATTGCAGGAGACAGCAAGCCTTCTTCTATCAACAAAAAAAAACAACGTTCCTTCAATTGGGGAGATCAATTTCTGTATAAGCCTCCATTAAATTCTATAATAATTATAGATCCTTTTTTATACGATAATAAAGGTACCCTTAAAAAGAATTTATTCCCCATACTTGAGTTACTCTTACCGAAGAAAAAATTGGACGAAACAATTCACATTACACTCATTGCAAAAAGAACTCAAAAGTATAGCAAGGAGAAAATAGATGAATTTTTAAATGAAGTAAAGGGTTATATACAAACTAAAATATCAGATTTCAAGTTAGGCATGTATATAACCCCAGGGTCTATGGATCTTCATTCAAGAATGATAATCACTAACTATTTTTATTTAAAATCTGATAGAGGTTTTTATATCATTACCCCAAGTAATACTTTCAAGGATAATGATTTTTCATTTAAACCGCTTTGCACCAATTTAAGTTTCATCAATGAGGAACGAAAAAAATTAGCTGGCTATGTCAGTAGATGCAATAATAATGTAGAAGCTCAATTTGCAGAACAACGTCAATTTGGCGATAAAGCAAATAGACTATTAGATATCACGGAATGAGGTCCAGTAGATCATCTGGAAGATAAAAATGAAAGAACGAAGCGAACTATTTAATTCATTACACACATTACTTCTTGAACAAAACAAAATCGAAGTTAGTGTATCTCAAGACTTAGAAATCTGG
Organism: Bacteroidota bacterium; assembly: GCA_018700895.1. Lineage (GTDB taxonomy): Bacteria > Bacteroidota > Bacteroidia > NS11-12g > UBA9320 > UBA9320. The sequence continues at coordinate 123,568 of JABIUV010000025.1, read as the reverse complement.
AATGATGCTGATGATGTAATTCATGGGATGGCGGTAAATGACTTTTTTTTAAAATTCATTCACGTCTACGGGATATTTCATGATCTTTTGGGAGAATCCAATGCTCATGGAGATAATCACAAATTGAAATTATCTATAGTCGATGGGAATATTCTAATGGAAGGGATAACTGGGAATGAATCGGATCTTTATCTTGAGGGAGACGAAGAAGACCTCGAGGAACTGGAAGAAATAAGCTTTAAATGGATTTTTGACAAAAAGGGAAACCTATTATCCTTTAGTGAATAATATCTTAACTTATACAACGTTTTAATTCAAGAATGAACTTGCTTATTACTCGTGGCCTGTACAGTTATTTCATAATAGGCTTTATCTATTTATGTGTTGGCTACTTTATTCGTTTCAAAAAGCTTAATGTCATTAAGCACATTATGAGTTTATTGGTTTATACTACCCTTTGGCCACTTGTAATGCTGTTTATGTATAAGAGGCATATAACTATCTCAAATGTCCTCAAGCCTCACTTTAAATGGAAGCTTCTCCTCTTCGGAGAAGTCCAAATGCGAGATTCGAAAGATCAGGTAGAATACGAAAGTTCAAGTAGTTTTAGTTATGGTTTAGATGATTCTGAACAAGAGAATCCTTTCTAGTATGATAGTAATGACAAATTTTAAAAATATGAGCGGTATAATCACAAGCATAATATTTATTTCGCCTATACTCTTAGAACAAGTGGGGCAATAGTTGAAAAGAGTATATCTGGCAGAATTGATTAAACCGACATAAATTTATTATTTAAACACCTATGAATCACTCCAAAATAAATTTATCATTTGAAAATAGATTACATCTGAACAGAAAAGCAGGAACTTTGGTACACGCTTTTGGTGAAGGCTATTTTATTACTGATGAATACGGAAGAGAAGTAAATGCCTTTGGACAAGAAGAGGAATTTGATAGCCTAATTGAAAAATTTAGATATCGTCATTTATTAATTGAAAAATTAAATAAAGAATACAAAGATTCATTTGATTTTGGAGAAGACAATGTTTTAGTCATAAATGATAAACCGGTGGTAAAACGGTATTGGAATATTCCTAAAGATGAGGGAGAAGTGGATTTATATTTTAAAGTTATTTCAAACACACTATGAAGAGCTTAAAATAAAACATACTATGATGAACTATAGATCAACCATCATATTCTTTATTTCACTGACGTTCAGTCAATCTTGTGTAACCCCTAAACTCCAAAAAAGTGAGAAAATTCAGGTTAAGGAGAAAAACAAGGATAAACCGGTACTTATAAAACAAGAGTCAAACACCCGTGAGACTAATAACCTCGATTTAAGTGAAAACGACAAGGAGATAAATCAAGATGATACGCTCTCAGAAAATGATATGTTATCAAACATATATAATGATAAAATAGATGAAGTTTATATATATCAAAACGGAGAAGAACGATTGATAAAAGGAGAAATTAAATTAACCAAATCTAAATTTTCTATCAGATTCTATAATTACGCATATATAGATAAATCGAGGTATAATGCTAGGTTAAGGGTAACTCAGTATAAACGTGATTTCAAAAAAATTAAGATAGGCGCTATCACCAATGATTTATCTAACGTTCCTTTTTCAGACGGATGGGGAATAGCAGCACCTAGTACTGGTTATGAAAGACTGTGGTTCATGGAAAACGGATTTCATTATTTAATTTATAAAAATGAGGTCGATCGCAGACTTACATTAGTAGATAAAGTGGATGAATGGCTAAAACTAGATTTAGAGATCAACAACTTTACAATAGATAAAGGAGGTTCGCTTAATATTATCGAAGACATCCTAATAGATCAATTTTATTTAGCAATTTATATTGACAGAAATCTAAATAACACTATAGATAAGGGTGAATTATTTAAATGTAAAGTTGTCTTTCGATAGATCTGAATAGCCAATGAAAATATCAAAACCAATTCTAATTTAATTAAACTAGTTTTGATTCTTGAGCATTAGTTATCCAGTAATTAAAAAAATATCACTTTTCCTACTCTCAGGGGTCATTTCATAAATAAGTTTCGTTCGAGCATTTTTGAATACTGGTAATAAGAATCACAACTGTGGCAGCCAAAAGCTTAAATAAAAATGTTAAAAATGTCTGGTTTAAATAGTTGACCTGACAGTATTCCCGATAAATATGACATGATTGGTTAGTGTGAAATTTAACCAAAAAATTATTTTAAAACCTCTTAGTCTAAAATTTTAGACCATAAATTTAAAAGGCTGAAAAATGCCATAAATTTCTACTTTTTGGACTGCCATTTGTGGTCTAATATTAAATAAATAGAACATTTCATATGGGGAAAAAACACAATTAAGTCGTATTATTAAGATGCGTAATGAAAATGCGACCCCCGTGGGGTCGAATCCTTTATCCTACATCATTCATTTATAAAAATTACATACTGATAAGAATGCATACTGTTCGCTGTCACCCGCCTATCGGTGGGGAGTATTATTCTAACACAATAGCATCCATCAAGGCTGATTCATTAGGGTAGAGCAATGCACTATCGATAACCAAATAATGCACTAGCATACGTCCATCTGCAAACCGATAGACCTCCGCTTTCAGGTTTCCTTGAGCAAAGAGTTTTTCAAGGTCTTTTTGCCGCTCACCTTTGTACTTGTCTATTCCTTTTTGGATGTGCTCTTTTTTGACTTTGACCACCATAGGTCAAAAGTACGATGTACACGATAAGAAAAGTATCTATTTGAGAATGATTTCATCCACCTACCTTTGTCTTATGCAATTAATCACATCTCACATCTGTATGGTAAAAGACATCGGCATACACGGTAACTTATTTGGCGGTATTATGATGGCTTGGATAGATGAGGCCGCAAGTGCTATGGCTGTAAGCGTATGTCATACGCCTAATATGGTTACCGTAAAAGTAGATGAGCTAATCTTTAAGAAGAAGGTAAAAGAGGGGTTTGTAATCAGGATATACGGCGAGGTAGAGCATATGGGGAACACCTCAGTAACTTTCAAAATAGAGGCTCGCAAGGTAAGTGTGTACACCGGAGAAGAGGACGTAGTAGTAACAACCAATACCACCTTTGTGCGTATAGACGAAGAAGGAAAACCGACACCTATTCCTACTATCGTAAAAGAGCGATATAAATAAATGCTCAGGATGCTCTAGCCCATCTGAGTTAATTGCATTAATTTCTTCTGAGATTTCCAAGCTTTTACTTCTTTTTCGCGAGCACAAGCCGCAGATTTGTCCGGCATAGCTTTTGGACAAGAACGATCAGGAACGATAATTAGTAGCAATAAACCAATGAATACCAATAATACGGGAACAGCTAAGCCAACCGCATACAATGTATTGCTGATAAGTGATAATGATATAGGAATGCTTAATAGCGAGTTGACTTTTCCCTATGAAGTCTCAAAAAAACTGTCAGTAAATGCGGGAGCTACGTTTCTATTCACAGAGTATACTACAAACAATAAAATTGCCTACAACTCAGATAATGATCGTTTTAGATATAAATCATTGATGGGTTTGATAGGCATCAACTATAAACCATTTAATAATTAAGTAAAAAATGAAAAATATAAAAATAACACTAGCTCTCGGGCTAATGACCATAGCTGCAATTGCTGCTACCACTTGGAAACCAACAACTGGATCCGTAAAGTTTTACATTAAAAACACAGGTATAACTGTAGATGGTGAATTTTCGGGCATTACGGCTTCCATTAAGTTTGATGAGAACGATCTTGCTAATTCGAGCATATTTGCCTCGGTAAAAGCATCAACTGTAAATACAGGTATAGATAAGCGTGACGAACATCTGCGAAAAGCGGAGTACTTTGACGTCGCAAATTATCCAAAAATTACGCTAAAGTCTACATCTATCGTCAAAGTAGAAAAAGGCTATGTGGGTACTTTTGATGTGACTATTAAGGGTAAGAAAAAATCGCTAAAAATGCCATTTACCTTTGACAATAAAGGTGAGACTGGAACATTCTCCGGCACATTGAAATTAGACCGGTTAGATTTTGGTGTGGGTGAAAGCAGCTTTATACTCAGTGATGATGTGAAGGTAAAAATCATACTAAACGTGAAGAACTAAAGAAATTTCCAAAACATATAGAAGTGAAAAGGCAACCCGAAAAGGTTGCCTTTTATATTTTTTAACGGTGCTAGTGAGTTTTATTCTTCGAATAGTTCTACCTTCTTAGTTTGAGTAACTAGGTCGGTAAACTTGCCTTTATATTTGGTAGCTCGTACGATGTGATTGTCTATCCAATGATAGTTACCACCACGTGGTTTTCCGTACAGCACCCCGTGATACTTGAATCCGTGCTTATCAAGCCACTTCTCTGTTACCTCTTTATGCTCCACCGTACGTGATGTAAAAAATGTAACAATATGTCCGTGATCATACCAACGGTTTAATGTTTCTAAGGCATCAGGAAAAGGAAGGCAAGTTTCCATTCTTTCTGGTTCTTCGTTGGGCACATCTTCTGTTACAGTACCATCTATATCAATGAGATAGTTTTTTATTTCATCAGGCAGTTGTGGGCTGATGAGGTTTCCATCTTTGTCAAATAGTTCGTTAAGCTTGTGTTGATCGGCCATAATATCTTACGAAATTACTTCAGCCTCTTCAATTTTCGACTCATTTCTGAATCTTTCTAGTTCACTAGTGATTCTTTTGTATGCAAAAACAAGTATTGCCGTATCATCTGCAAGACCAAATGGGCCAAATACCGCCTCAGGAATAATATCTAGCGGACTGAGCACATAGAATAAACTAGCAAGGGCAATAAGGATGTTTCTTTTCTTGAACCGGAAGTTTCCCGAAAAGGCAGCTTTAGCCATTTTACCCATATCCGAGATATCCTCTGTCCAGCTTGTAGTGGTATGGTCTGTCTTTTTAGCACTGAATACTCCCTTCAGTAAAGCTATGGTTCCAAGTAATTTCTTCATATCGTTTGTAGTTTTAAATTAATATTGTCGCTACCTTGGCAACACCCAATAACAAACAAAAAGCGTACCTACAACTCCATTTGGCTGTTTTTCTCTTTGGATTTACCGCTATTCTCGGTAAACTGATAACGCTAGAACAGACTGCATTAGTTTGGAATAGGCTATGGATAGCCGTATTAGGGCTCATTTTTATACCTGGAGTGTTAGCCGGTATTCGAAATATTAGCAAGACAAATTTTATAAAGTTTGCTGGCATAGGAATTTTAGTGGCATTACACTGGCTTACATTTTATGGGAGTATAAAAGTGGGTAACAGTGCATCGGTCACGCTAGCTTGTTTGGCGACATCGTCTTTATTTACTTCTATACTTGAACCGCTCATCACCAAATCTAAGTTTCAGTGGATCGAACTGCTTCTTGGGTTATTGGTTATCGTAGGTATTTATTTTTTGAGCGGAGTGGGAGAGACGTATTATTGGGCTATTGTTATTGGTGTTGTTTCTGCTTTTCTTGCATCACTTTTTTCTACGTTGAATAAAAAATACATCTCGGGTCAAAATACCCTATCGGTAAGCACCATCGAACTAGCGTCTGGATTTTTATTCATATCTGTCTGTTATCCGGTGTTGCAATATGTATTGCCCCAGCCACAGTGGTTTCCCGAGGGTGATGATTGGTGGTGGCTAATTGTACTCGGTTTGTTGTGTACTAGTTTAGCATTCGCTTTGTCTCTTGATGCTCTAAAGGTCATTTCGGCATTTATATCCAATCTAAGTATAAACCTAGAGCCCGTATATGGTATTCTCTTAGCTATTTGGTTGCTCAATGAGGACAAGGATCTCAATTTTGATTTTTATTTTGGGACTACTATTATTTTGGGAGCAGTGTTATTGCATCCCATTCTGACCAAACTACTGAATAATAAAACCAAAGGTTTATGAGAGTTGTTTGAAATTTATACCCTTATGTTAATCTCTATATTTAGATCTTTTTTATGTGTATGTCTTTTATTAAGGTGCTGTGTATTTGCCCAAGGGCAAAATCTTCAAAGTTCAGGTAAAGAGTTTTGGTTTGGCTATATGCAAAGCCTAAGTCAGGGTATCAATGGTACGCCTGAATATGCGATTCAGTTATTTGCCATAGCAGGTGCTACAGATGTGACATTAGAAGTACCGGGGCGGAATTATTCATTTACATTTTCACTCAAGGCTAATGAGATCAAGAAGCTCACGCTGCCATCATTTAATTTCGAGCCTAGTGGTTCTGGAGTAATTTCCGATTTAGCTATTCATATTCAAACTACCTTACCAATAGAAGTAGTGGCTATTCACAACAGAATATTTTTCTCCGCTACTACGCGTCTTTTTCCTTACAAGAGTTTGGGTTTAAATCACGTGATTATTGCGGCTGAAGATGCCATGGATGCTTCCCCTTCCGCCTTACTTGTTGTCGCCACAGCAGATAATACAGAGGTGAATGTATGTCAATCTCCGTGTGGAACAAAAGGTGAGTTTAGTTTTATACTCAACAGAGGCCAAACGTATCAATTTCAGTCGATAGACGATCTTACGGGTACAATAGTCAATGGGGACAAACCAATTGCTGTGTTTTCGGGTGCTCGGCAAGCAGCACTTCGCGACGGAGACGATAGTCATATCTATATGGCAATGCCTCCAACCACTTTTGCCGACACGTTGTATGCCATCGTGCCCGACCTTGGTGTTGCGAGTAGAACGTATATTATTTTACTCGCATCAGAAGATGGAACCCAGATAGATGTAGGTGCAAATGCAGTGAAACTCAACCAAAATGAATCTATAGAAGTGGCTGTTAGCACACCTCTTATGGTGAGAAGCAATAAGCCCATTTTCAGTGCACAATATCACGTAGGTAGTGGTATACGTGGCAAAGATGGACCAGCTATGATTATCAATCAGCCGGTAAGCTCCATGGTGAATAAAAGTGGGTTCAGGACCAAAAAGGATGTAGCATTTACGATACTCACTCACGCCATAACCTTTATCACCAAAGAACCATCTAGTGTGATAATGAATAGTGTCGTTGTTGATGGTTTTAAACCAATACCCGACAGTGATCTATTTTATCTGAGTACCTCTTTGCAAGGTGGGTCTTATTTGTTATCGTCTACGTCAGGAGTATTAGGTCAGGTTTACGGCTCAACAGCAGCTGAATATTACTCTTTCTCCTTGGGTTACAATGATACCGCCAAAGTTTTTCCTCCATTCTATACATATAGTGAATCTTGTAATAGTTGGGCGATAGTACCAAGTGTGAATATTGGCAATTTTGGGTTGGTAAATACATCGACCGCCTTTGTTGGAACAAAGGTAGATGTCATAAGCTCAGATGGCAGGTTAGTCTATCGCGATTTGAATATCGAGGAGCTAAATACTCAGTTTACGCTAAAACTCGCCGCGGGATTGTACTACCTTAGGTTAAATGCATGCGGCTCGATACGAAAGTTTATAGTGGTAAACCAATAGTATAAAACAACTTCACGTCTTACCTTTGCCGTAATGGCAAAAAGACATCTTATCACTTGTGCACTTCCGTATGCTAATGGCCCAATTCATATTGGTCATCTGGCTGGATGTTTCTTACCCTCTGATATTTACAACCGACACTTACGCATGCAAGGTAAGGAGGTGCTTTTTGTATGTGGTACGGATGAACATGGTGTGCCCATTACACTAAAGGCTAAAAACGAGGGCAAAACACCACAACAAGTGGTAGATGAAAATCACACGATAATAGCCACTGGACTCAAAGATTTTGGAATCAACTTTGACACGTTCAGTCGCACGACTAACGCGTTGCATCACGCCACTGCAGACGCATTTTTCAAGAATTTGTATGACAAAGGAGTCTTTGTAGAGGAGGTGACCGAGCAACTGTATGATGCCGAAGCCAACCAGTTTTTGGCAGATAAGTATATCATAGGAACCTGCCCAGGCTGTGGGAATGAAAATGCAACGGCTGACCCGTGTGAAAAGTGTAACAGAAATAACTCACCGCAAGACCTGCTTAATCCTAAATCTGCATTAACAGGAAATAATCCCGTACTGAAAGAAACCAAAAATTGGTACCTTCCTTTAGATAAGATTCAACAAGAATTTTTAAATGAGTGGGTAGCGAGTAAAAAGGATGAATGGAAATCAAATGTATATGGACAATGCAATAGCTGGCTACAAGAAGGTCTGAAACCTCGTGCTATGACTAGAGACCTTGATTGGGGTGTGAAAGTTCCTGTAGAGGGAGCTGATGGCAAAGTAATGTACGTATGGTTTGACGCCCCTATAGGCTACATTACTGCTACCAAAGAGGCCACAGATGATTGGGCTAAATGGTGGCAAGATCCCGAAACAGAAATGACACATTTCTTAGGAAAGGACAATATTGTTTTTCATACGATAATATTCCCGGCGATGTTGCACGCTCACGGTGATTACAACTTGCCTACTCACGTGCCTGCCAATGAGTTTTTGAATCTGGAAGGAGACAAAATATCAACGAGTAGAAATCACGCCATATGGTTACACGAGTATATCAATGACTTACCCAACAAAACGGATGAGCTCCGCTATGTACTTACCGCTATATTGCCAGAGACCAAAGATGCAGATTTCACATGGGCAGATTACCAAGCTAAAGTAAATAATGAGCTAGTGGCCATCCTAGGCAACTTTGTGAATAGAGTAGTGGTACTCACTAACAAATATTATGAGGGCAAGGTGCCAAATGGCACGATGAATACTTCATTGCCTGATGTTACGGACAAATTAAAAGCAGCATTGGACCAATTCAATCAGCGACAGGGACTTGAGGCATTTATGGAAATAGCCCGTAATGGTAATAAATATTTACAGGATACAGAACCATGGAAACTCATCAAAGATGAGACTAATGCTCAAGCGGTAGCTGATTGTCTATTTACGTGTATTCAGATAGTGAAGCAAATAGGAGAATATTCACAGATATTTTTACCAGAAACGGCTATCAAAGTACTTCAGTTATTAAACCTTAGTAGCTATCAAGATCCAATCGCAGAAGGACATGTGATTAATAAGCCTGTTTTGCTTTTTGAGAAAATAGAAGATGAGCTGATTGCCGCACAAGTTGCTAAGCTAGTAAAGCCTATTAAAAAGGCGACAATTGCTGATTCCTCCGAAATAGCAACGGCAGACCTGCCCGAAGTAAAACCAACGATACAATACGAGGATTTCGTAAAGCTGGACATTCGCGTAGGAACGATTGTGGCGGCTACCAAGGTAAAAAAGGCCGACCGTCTATTGAATATTACACTCGATATTGGGTCAGAAAAACGTACAGTAGTTAGTGGTATTGCTGAACATTTTTCTCCAGAAGAAATTGTAGGTAAACAAGTAACTTACTTAGCCAATTTAGCTCCGCGTAAGCTCAAAGGAATAGAAAGCAGTGGAATGATACTCATGGCTGAGGATGCTGATGGCAAGCTCAAGTTTGTAGCTCCGGGAGATGCCACTGCCGCAGGAAGTATCATAGCCTAACGGGTTTGCATAAATGAAAAAATCCGACACATCGCTGTATCGGATTTTCTTCAAACTCTTATCTACTCTTGTTTTTATTTCAACTTTCGAGCTACTTCTACTTCTCTGAACCCTTCTATTAAGTCAAACTCTTGTAAGTCGTTGTAATTGCGTATTTGGATACCACACTCATAGCCTTTGGCTACTTCTTTTACGTCGTCTTTGAAACGTTTTAGTGCTTCTATTTCACCCGAGTATACTACCACACCCTCCCGTATGATACGCACTTTGTTGTCGCGGTACATCTTACCTTCGGTTTGCATACAACCTGCTACTGTGCCCACCTTAGTGATTTTGAATACCTCACGTACTTCGGCAGTACCCGTAACCTCTTCTTTGAGGTCTGGAGCAAGCATACCTTCCATAGCAGCTTTAATCTCCTCTATAGCTTGGTATATTATACTATATTGTTTTATTTCTACACCTTCGGAGTCAGCAAGCTTGCGAGCACTTGGCATAGGTCTTACTTGGAAACCTATTACAATGGCATCCGAAGCTTTCGCGAGAAGTACATCATTATCCGTAATAGGTCCTACCGATTTCTGAATGATTTTCACTTCTATTTCCTCAGTGGATAATCTCAGTAACGAGTCAGAAAGTGCTTCACTACTACCATCCACATCTGCTTTTATGATCAACTTAAGCTCTTGGAAGTTACCGATAGCAAGTCGCTTACCGATCGTATCTAGCGTAAGCATAGATGTAGTTCGTATAGACTGCTCACGTTGTAATTGCTCACGTTTGTTAGCAATATCTTTCGCTTGTGATTCGTCAGAAAGTACTTGGAAAGTTTCACCTGCTGCGGGAGCCGCTGAGAATCCAAGAATGGATACTGGCGAAGCTGGTCCGGCCTCTTTCATAGGCTTGCCACGCTCGTTGAACATTGCTTTCACTCTTGCATAGTGTTGTCCTGCTACAAGTGCGTCACCTATTTTCAAGGTTCCTTCACTTACCAGCATAGATGCAACTACACCTCTACCTTTCTCTATTTTAGCCTCGAGTACTGCACCTTTAGCATTTTTATTAGGATTTGCTTTGAGTTCAAGTAGCTCTGCTTCTAGCGATACTTTTTCTAGTAATTCCTCTATGTTAATTCCTTGCTTAGCTGATATCTCTTGACACTGGAACTTACCTCCCCATTCCTCTACGAGTATATTCATAGCAGAAAGTGACTCACGTACACGGTCGGGGTTAGCTCCTTCTTTGTCTATCTTGTTTATAGCAAATACGATAGGTACATCTGCCGCTTGAGCATGGCTGATAGCCTCTTTGGTTTGTGGCATCACCACATCATCTGCCGCTATTACAATAATCGCAATATCAGTAACCTGTGCACCCCTTGCACGCATCGCGGTAAACGCCTCGTGACCTGGAGTATCGATAAAGGTCATTTTATCACCACTCTTTAGCTGCACTTCGTATGATGCAACGTGTTGTGTTATACCTCCAGCTTCACCAGCTATTACGTTTGCATTACGAATATGGTCGAGTAATGAAGTCTTACCGTGGTCTACGTGACCCATTACAGTAACGATTGGATGACGTGGAAGTAAATCTTCTTCGCTATCATCATCTTCGTCTATCTCAATTGTTTCGTCAGCATCTACAAAGTTTATTTCGTAGTCAAACTCTTCAGCTACAATTTGTATTGTTTCAGCATCCAGACGTTGGTTGATAGATACCATTAGCCCAAGAGAGAAACACGCACCGATAATTTCGTTCACGCTCACATCCATCATATTAGCAAGGTCATTTGCCGTTACAAACTCAGTAATGTCTAATATCTTACTTTCTACAATATCTTGAAGTTGTTTTTCTTCCCACTTCTTTTTGTGCTCTTGTCTTCTAAATTTACGAGCTTTTTGTCTCACCTTACCACCATGAGATGGTGCTTGCTTTCCTGCCTGCATACGGGCAAGTGTTTTCTTTATTTTATCCTGAATTTCTTTTTCAGAAACTTCAGTTTTTTCACCGGGTTTAACTCCAGGTCTACCTGAGTTACGCTCGTTACGTAGTTTCTCAGCAGTCACCTTCTCGCCGTGTATACGCTTCCGTTTTTTCTTCGGTTCGCTTTCTTTCTTGGCACGTTTTATTGGCGGCTTAATAGTAATTTTACCTAAGACGGTAGTTCCTTCCAGTTTTTTATACTCCGTATTTACATTTTCAGGTACTTCTTCTTCCTTAAGTTTTGAGACCTCAGGTTTTGGTGCTGCTTCTGTCTTTGACTTTTCTTCTTTCTTGGCGGGCGTGGCTTTCGAAGGCTTCTTTTTGGGAGCAGGTTTATCTATGTTAATCTTACCTATTACAGTAAGGTTACCGGTGTCTTTATCGTCTGCTTGTAATATTGCGGGTTTGTTATCCGCTGGCTCTTCGGTTGGTTTTTTCTCGGCTTTTTCTTCCTCAGGTTCAGGAGGTTCAGTGGCCACAGGTTCCTCCTTAGCTGGAGCAGGAGCTTCTTCCTTCTCGGTTTTAGTGCCAAGTGAGTTATCCTTGATGAAGATAGTTGGCTCTGGTTTGAACTCAGGTTTGAACTCAGGTTTGGGAGGTTCAGGCATTTTAGTTTCCTTGATTTCCTGTGTTTTTACATCCTTACGAATGTTGATTTCGAGTTGCTGCGATTCTTCCTTTGCCTGCTTATCTTTTTTATAAAAACCAAGCAATTCTCGATACATGGCACTATCAAGCTTCGCAGTGATTTTTGCCTCCACGTCAAAACCTTTTTCGTTCAGATGTTCTACGATAGTTTTCCAACTTACATTGAACTCTGTTGCAACTTTATTTATTCGGTATGTTTTTTTATTGTCAGCCATGTATTGCTAAGCAGCATTCGAAGATAATACTTTATGTGTTTAAAGCGATATTATTCAAATTCTGCCTGTAGTATTTTCTTGATTTCTTCTATTGTTTCTTGTTCTAGTTCCGTACGTGATATGAGGTCTTCATTGCTCATATCAAGCACACTTTTTGCCGTGTCTAGACCTATGTTTTTCAACTCGTCTATGATCCACGTATCTATTTCGTCTGTAAATTCGTCTAACACTACATCTACGTTCTCTTCCTCGCTGGTCTCTCGATATACGTCAATGTTGTATCCCACTAATCTGCCAGCAAGTTTTATATTGTGCCCTCCCTTACCTATCGCCAGAGATACTTGGTCTGCAGGAAGGAATACGTGTGCTTTGCCTTCTTCTTCATTAATATTAATAGATGAGACCTTTGCTGGACTAATACTACGTTGTATCAGCAATTGAAGGTTTGAGGTGAAGTTAATTACGTCAATATTTTCATTTTTCAGCTCACGCACTATGCCGTGTATACGGCTACCTTTCATACCTACACAAGCTCCCACAGGATCTACTCTGTCATCATAGCTTTCTACAGCTACTTTAGCTCGTTCTCCTGGTTCACGTACTATTTTCTTAACGGTAATAAGTCCGTCTAAGATTTCTGGTACTTCTAACTCAAACAAACGCTCCAAGAACTCAGGTGCTGTTCTAGAAAGAATAACCTTAGGATTAGAGTTATACATTTCTACACGTAATACTACTGCCCTTACCGAGTCTCCTTTTTTGAAGAAATCTCTTGGTATCATTTCACGCTTAGGCAAGATGAGCTCATTACCCTCATCATCGAGTATCATGATTTCGTTTTTCCAAATCTGATAAACTTCTCCTGTAATAATTTCACCAGAACGATCCTTGTATAATTTATAGAATTCGTCTTTTTCTAGCTCAAGTACTTTACTCAATAGTGTTTGACGTGCAGTAAGTATAGTTCGTCTACCAAAGGAAGCCATATCAATTTCTTCAATAGCTTCTTCACCTATTTCGTAATCTTCTTCAAGTTTGCGAGCGTCTTCTATATTGATTTCTTTATTAGCGTCCTCTACCTCACCCATATCCACAATCTCACGATTACGATATATCTCGAGGTCACCATTATCGGTATTTACAATAACATCAAAGTTATCGTCTGAGCCATATTTACGACGTATCATGGTTCTGAAAACATCTTCCAAAACTCTCATCATAGTTGCTCTGTCTATGTTTTTGAATTCTTTGAATTCCGAGAAAGATTCTACTAGTTGCAAGCTCATTTCTTTTTTCGTTTAAAGGATATTATTACAATGCTATTTTTTATGTCATCAAACGCTATGGTTCGCTGTTCTTTTTCTTTTTTAGATAATACAATCTCTACATCTATCGTTGCCTCTGCCACATTTAGTAGTTCACCTTTTAAGGTTTCTTCGGTGTGTAGTTCTATCTCTAACTCTCTGCCTATGTGCTGATTATATTGTCTTATGTCTAGCAGAGGTTGGTCTACCCCTGGAGATGATATTTCGTACCTAAAAGGTGTTTCCTCCTCATACTCCTCATCAAGCAAGCGGGATACTTTACGACTCAATCTAGCACAGGTTTGGATTCCAACACCTTGCATACCATCAATGAAGAATCTCAAATCAGATCCGCTTTCGTTGCTCTTGATGTTTACCAAAAAGCAGTTGGTGGCTGATAGTTCTTCCTCTATAATTTGCGTTATGAAATGTCTTACGTCCAAAATTTTAGCTAAGAAAAAAGGGGTCTTTGACCCCTTTTATTTGTTATTATCTTGCCGCAAATGTAGGTGTTTTGTTCATATCTCACAACTTGTTCATACAACACTCAAGGTAAAATACTATTTTTGACTTCTACAAATCTTAATAATAGTCAATTGATAAAAATTAGTACCTTCTTCAAAACAATTGCATTAGCAGCTGTGTCTATACTTTTTATGGCGAATAGTGGCGGTAGTCCGGGAAACAGAAGTGGTTCTGCCACGGATGGCGAAAAAACCTGTTCCACACAAGGGGGGTGTCATTCTAATGCTAGTCAACCCATATTGTCTCAGGACCTGATTTCTACGGATATACCAGTAGAAGGCTATGTGCCAGGAACAAATTATCAAATTACGCTTAACCCTACGAGTGAAGGTGCAGGCCGATGGGGTTTTGAAATGATGGTGCAAGATGCTAATGAGGCAGCCGTAGGTGAATTTACATCTAATGGCGATGGGAATATTATAAGCGGTAATGCTACACGCATCACACACAAATTTGCAAGTGGCGGCGGTGGAGACACTAAGACATGGGTACTCGACTGGAAAGCACCTGCATCTGGAAGTGGTGATCTTCAGATTTTTGTTTCTGTACTGGCAGCAAATGGCAACGGCAAAACGGGTGGGGACAAATTGATAATTGATACACTTGCTATCGCTGAGAATGAAAAAGCCTCTCTTCAAGATTTGCTGAATCAAGAGATTGTTCTATATCCAAACCCTGTGGTAAATGTATTACATATCAAAGGTTTCAAGGTGTCAAACGCACAGATTCTGATAATAGACGCTACAGGCAAGAAAGTAATAGAACAACCTTACACGGAAACTATCGAAGTACAAGAACTACCTAAGGGTAATTATATTTTTAAACTGGTTGCCGAACAGGCGGTGCTTACCAAGACCTTTGTAAAGTATTAAGATTCTCTTCAATTCAGCTTATTTACGCTTTTCTAAATACGTAGATAAGTGAGCTCGATTTATCAAGCTGGATAAGTGACACTAGGTATGACCATAGTGCTTTGAGCATGGTTATAGGCAAAAATGTAAAGGAATCCTTATAGCTGGCACTTACCATAGCGTTAAAAAATGGGTCGAGCGGCAGTCTGTATTTTCGCTCAAGTACAAAACCTCTGTGACGTGCAAATTGCTCAATGGTATGTGGTGTGAAGTGCCAAAGGTGCCGAGGCGTATCATAAGCAGCCCAATGCTCTTTGTAAATGTCAGCATCCGCACTGTTGCTATTAGGCAATGCGAGTATAAGTTTGCCTTTGTTATTTAATGATTTTGCAAAAAGGTCAAAGTATTCTTCGTACGTATATACATGTTCGAATACGTGCCAAAGCGATATTAAGTCATAGTCATTACCCAGCTTTTTATCCAAAAAATCTTGCGGAACATTCGCCTTAATACTGAATTTATCGAAACATAAATCACGAGCTTTTTCACTTATTTCAACACCGGTTACGTCATAACCATTCTGCATCATATGATTTAGGAAATAACCAGACCCAGAGCCTATATCCAATACTTTTTTACCTTCCACACGCTTTTTGATAATGTGTAGCTTGTAGCGAAGCATGAGCTCTCTAGCCTTATGATACACACTGTATATCAGTCCTTTGTTAGTATCGCTATGTTCCACATACTCTTCGCTATTGTAGTATGGGCCAACGTTTACTTCTGTAGGAGCATTACTGGTAAACTTAAAGTTACACGCGGTGCACCTATGTATGTCAAACAACTCTTTAGATACCAACCAATCGGGCACTTTCTTGAATAGTTCAAACTCAGTATGATCACATACAGGACAGGTCGATATATCAAAATGATTACTCAAAATACGATAGCTTTTATGCTATGCAAATAACCATCTTATTGGCTCCTTCGACAAATGTACCGAGTAAAAATAATTTTAAAGCGGACTTATTTGATGTTGTAATCGTCTACAGATTCTAGCTATCTGTCGAGATTATGAACTAAATATTTATTTTCGCCGATAGTTAAGAAATAAGCACAAAAACAACAGTATGAATAATTTTAACAAGATAAATACCATCTTCGGGTGGGTGGCATTCCTAATCGCCTTAGCAGTATATGTGCTCACACTTGAGCAGTCTGTAAGTCTTTGGGATTGTGGTGAGTTCATTTCGGCATCTTATAGATTGCAAGTAGTGCATCCTCCAGGGGCTCCATTATTCTTGATGTTGGGTAGAATATTTACCCTCTTCGCTCAAGAAGGAACCAATGAGGTAGCTATAGCAGTAAATATGTTGAGTGCTGTTGCGAGTGCTGCTACAGTGATGTTCACTTTTTGGATAACTTCACACTTTGCTAAAAAAATATTAAAAGTAGACCTGAATGCTAAAACGGTAGAATTGGGTGATGCCATTGCTATACTTGGTGCGGGACTAGTTGCTGGATTAGCAGTTACCTTTATGGATACATTTTGGTTTAGTGCTGTAGAGGCAGAGGTTTACGCAGGTTCATCTTGCTTTATGGCTTTAGCTTTTTGGGCTATACTGAAATGGGAAAAGGTGAAAGATGAGCCACGCTCAGACAGATGGATTGTATTTATAGCTTATGTTGTAGGGCTAGGTATTGGTCTTCACCTTCTTAACATCTTGGTTGTTCCTGCTATTTTCTTGTATTACTTCGTAAATAAGTATGGTGCTTCGGCTGCCAATATTATGAAAGCAGCAGCTATTGGTTTTGGATCTATCGCTTTACTACAGTGGGGTATCATACCTAAAACACCAGCTGTTGCAGCTGCTTTTGACTTGGTATTCGTAAATAACTTTGGCCTTCCTTATAATACGGGAGTGTTATTCTTTATGTTCCTCATATTTGTGTTCATAGTTGTTGGATTGCGATACACCGCCCAAACCAATAAACCAGTTGCAAATCTTGTGATATTATGTTATGCATTCATTATGATTGGATTTAGCTCCTACTCAATGGTGGTTATACGATCGTCCGCTGAACCTGCGATTGATATGAATGACCCACAAGATGCTCAAAGCTTGTTGAGTTATATAAATCGTGAGCAATATGGGTCTCGTCCATTGGTATATGGTCCTTACTGGAATGCTAGATTAACCGCTATAGATGAGGGCAAGACTCAATACAGAAGAGGTGAAGAAGGTTATGAAGAAGTGGGAACTAAGCAAGAGCCTAAGTATGACGATCGTTTTTCTACTGTTTTACCTCGAATGGGCGACATGTCCGAAAAATCAAAATATTACCCGATATGGTGTGATATGGACGATATGTTTATGAAGGTAAGTAGGTTAGAACAACAAGTTGCGGCAGACCCTACCAATGCTGACCTTAGGCAACAACTAGAAGCCGCTCAAATGACAAAGCCTAAATTTAGTCATAACATGAAATTCATGTTCAGGTATCAGATGGGCTGGATGTACTGGAGATACTTTATGTGGAATTTCGTAGGGCGACAAAACGACCTGCAAAATGTAACAGGTAATAGCCAACAGGGTAATTGGATATCGGGTATAGACGGTTTTGACGAGTGGAGACTAAATGCTCCTATGGAAGTGCCAAGTGAAATGGCCTATAATAAAGGAAGAAACACTTACTACTTCTTACCTTTGATACTCGGATTACTAGGCATTTTTGTAATGTACAAGCGTAGTAAGATGGATTTTTACACGGTGCTGGTGATGTTCTTATTTACCGGTTTGCTCGTTGTAATTTATCTGAATCAGCCTCCTATGGAACCACGTGAACGTGATTACACCTTTGCAGGGTCTTTCCAGACCTTCTGTATATGGATAGGGCTAAGTGTTCTCTTCTTTGTAGATATTCTCCGCAACAAAGTAAGTAAAACAGCTGTTGCTACAAGTGCAACCATATTCGCCCTGTTTGCCGCACCGTATCTTATGGCCTCGCAAAACTGGGATGATCACGATAGATCGGATAGAGAACTTGCAATATCGTTTGCCAAGAATTACCTAAACAGTTGTGAGGAAAACGCTATACTATTTACTAATGGTGACAATGATACCTACCCGCTCTGGTACGCACAAAACGTGGAAGGTATACGTACAGATGTGCGTGTGATTAATCTTAGTTTACTTCCTACAGAGTGGTATAGTAGTGCACTCAGACGCAAAGTGTTTGACTCCGAACCACTGCCGCAAAGCATACCTGCCGAGAATCTGGTAGCAGGAAGAAGTGATTATGTTCGCTACTTTGATAGCAAGAAATTCCCTAAGAATCAATACTACCCGCTGGATCAGGTATTGAGTTATGCTACTACAGACGATAATAGTAAAAAGCAAAGAGCAAATTCCGGTGAATTGATCAATGTTTACCCGGTTAAAAACTTTAGGGTAGCCGTAGATAAGGAAGCAGTGATAGCTACTGGATACGTGCCTGCTAAAGATACAGCTCGTATTGTAGACCAAATGAAGTGGAATATTGGTCGTAACGGACTGAGCAAAGGAGATCTCGTAGTGCTTGATGTAATAGCTACTAATGCCAAGACCGGTTGGAAAAGACCTATTTACTGGACTACTACCACAGGTTCTTCGGTATATCTGAATTTAGATAAATACTTACGTCACAATGGATTGACCTACCAACTATTGCCCATAGAAGCAAACAGAAGTATGCGAGGAATGGATGATATGGACTTGCTTTACAAGCGACTTATGGTAGATTATGAGTGGGGTAATATGGATAAAGGTGAGTTGTACTTAGATGATAAAGCTCAACTTGTACCTCAAAATTTACGCTCTCTCTTCGTGCAAGTAGCAGATTATTACTCACGTAATGGGAAAATGGATACCGCGGTTGCCGTGCTAGATAAGTGTTATACCGTAATGCCAGAAAGTATATTGCCTATGCGATTGAACGTAAAAGCACTGAGTGCGGATATCTATTATCGTGCTGGACTTACCGAAAAAGCAGATGTCATTACCACAGAAATAGGCGACAGAGCTTATGAAATGGCAAATTATTATGGCAAGTTTGATGTAAAAGGAATTCAGAGTCTAGCTAGGGATAGGCAAGATAACCTGGATATACTAAGAAATGTAGGTGCGCTTACCCGTGAGTACAAGCGTGATGAGCTTAACAAAAAATATACGGATTTGTACGCTGAGGCGAGTAGAGTATACTAGTACAGTATGAGCAAAGAAGGTATCGTAATAGGTTTTCACGCGGTGGAAGACCTACTCAATAGTGGTGTCACTATTGGTAAAGTATACGTAAATAACCAAGCAGATAGAAAAAAGATAGGAGTGTTACGTCAACTGGCTAAGACCAATGACACTCCTTTCTCTAT
The DNA here is from genome assembly GCA_018700895.1 of Bacteroidota bacterium. Taxonomy (GTDB): domain Bacteria; phylum Bacteroidota; class Bacteroidia; order NS11-12g; family UBA9320; genus UBA9320. Next base: position 104,073 of record JABIUV010000025.1, on the reverse strand, counting down.
GGTCCCCATAGAAAAACTTAATCGCATAACGCGGGCAAATCATCAAGGAGTGGTTGCCATCAAGAGTCCTATAGAGTTTGTTCCATTAGAAGAAACAGTAACACGGATGTTTGAAGAGGGAAAACCTCCTAAGATATTGATATGTGATGGCGTACAAGATATACGCAACATAGGGGCAATATCACGCTCATGTTTGGCCTTTGGGGTGGATCTAATGATAGTAGGTGTAAAAGCCAATGCAGAGATAGGTGAAGGGGCAATAAAATCGTCTGCAGGAGCTTTGCTAAAGCTACCTGTAGCACGCGTAAGTAGCCTAAGTAATACATTGGAGTACCTCAAGAGTTGGGGGATAGCTCAGATAGCCGCTACCGAAAAAACGGAGAACGTCTTAAACCCAGAAACATTCAAACAAATGGAATCGTATGCTCTATGGATGGGTAATGAGGATAAAGGATTATCGAGAGAGCGACTCGCAGAAATGGACACCACAGTACGCATTGATATGCCAGGAAGTATAGACTCACTCAATGTGTCAGTAGCGGCAGGAGTGCTCTTGTATCACATAAATAGCTTTTAATAAGACGTTTACGTTTTTTTTGCAAGTTATTTTTCTGATTGAAATAAAAAATTATTTTCGCAGCAAGATTAAGGTACACCATTTGTATTGTGCCAACTATCATTAATATTATAAAATTTTAACAAAATGTATTGGACTTTAGAACTTGCATCTTACTTAGATGACGCACCATGGCCGGCTACCAAGGATGAGCTAATTGATTTTGCCATACGTACAGGAGCCCCGCTAGAGGTCGTAGAAAATCTTCAGGAATTAGAAGATGATGGCGAGCCTTTCGAAACTATTGAAGAAATTTGGTCCGAGTATCCATCCACGGATGATTACTTTTTTAACCAAGACGAGCTATAACAATTTATTAATAAATCAGGATTTCACAAAGCCTCATTGCTACTGCAGTGGGGCTTTTAGTTTATATGATCCTGCTGTAACTAGGAGTTCATTTCCCTTTATCCATGGGTTCATAGATTTAAGGATGTGATAGTTAGTCCCAATAGCTTGAGCATATTCGGACAGATTAGCAATACTTTCGGTTACTTCTATGGTTTTAAATGCAGGTGATGCGTAGTAATCTTTATCAGCTATATGAAAACCATATAGGTTAGGGTTTGACATAATCTGCTTTAGGGCCAATATACGAAGCATATAACGCGAAGTTTCGGTGTTGAGATGCAAGTCATAGTAGTCAGTCACTTTCTGCTTGGCCATATCCCTATTGGTGGCTGCTCTTCCTTGGTTGTACGATGCTGCGGCTAATGACCAATTGCCAAAGTGGTCGTAGGCCTCCTTGAGGTATTGACAGGCAGCACGTGTGCTCTTTTCTAAATTCAACCTTTCATCTGCTTGGTCATTTACTCTTAGTCCATAGGATTTTGCCGTACGTGGCATAAACTGCCACACTCCTTTTGCTCCCACTGCAGAAGTAGCGTTTACCAGACCACTTTCAGCTACCGCTAGATACTTCAAGTCGTCAGGCAATCCATTCTCAGCAAGTATGGGTTCTATCACAGCAAATGCTCGCTTACTCCGTTTCAAGAGTAATACCATATTACTTTGCCAGTAGGTATTAGCTAATAGTTCGCGGTCAAGACGTTCCTTAACGCCATATTTATTGAGAGGAACTAGCTCACCGCCAAAAGTCATTTCATTAGGAATAGGAACAGGATAAATCTGTTGTCCTTTTTCCATAGTTGCTTGTTGCTCTTCGTTTTCGGATGCTTTTTGAGCAGTAAAGAGAAGGTATACGCTAAAGCAGGTGATAAGTAAAAGCGATAGATTTTTTATCATATTGAAGTGTTTTAAAAAAGCATCCCAATTTCGAGACTCAAATTACGTATGAATCCACCTGTGCCCGTAGGTGGTAATACATCGGTAAAGTTCACGCCATTATTAGCATCTAATAGTCCAAGTTTAGCACCTACTTGAAAACCAACGATGGGCCCTTGTGTAGAGTAGTAAGCAGCTAACCCTAAGTCTATTGGCCGCACACCAATATCATTTAAAAATGCTTTTTGTTGGGCACCTTTAAACATAGACGACAAAGCGAGGTAAGAAAGATATGGCCCTAAGGACACTTTCTTTTTTTCATCTATCTTATAACTTGGCATAGCGGCTACGTCCATATAAAAAAGAGCCACCTTAGAGTAACCTGTATCGCCGTTGCTAAATCTAGAACCTCTAAAACTGCCTACCAACTCGGTGTACATGCTCCATTTTTTTTGAGGGTTGATTTGGTAAAAAGCCCCGGCTGTATAGCCATATTTCGGCCTTGGATTCTGAAATTCGTCACCCAAAAGTGTAGACAGGTTAATACTCGTCTTAATTCCTAGCTTATTTCCCTTACTCGATTGAGCGTAACACGCACAACTCATAACTATGGTTAATATGACTAGTATCTTTCTCATTATATCTTTTTACCCTGAAGAGCTTTGCTTATCTGCTTGTCCATTACTTTTTCGGCAAACTGACGACTGTAACTATTAAGATCTTCTGTAGTTGAAACGATGGAATCTTTGTTTTTAACACTTATCGCATCTTTTATTTTTTCAATAAGCTGGTTTATGACCAATTTATTTTCATCATTCAATAAATCCTCGTTCTCTTTCACAAATTTATGGGTTGCATAGATAAGCTGTTCACCTTCGGTAGTCGCCTCCGCAATACCACGTCGGTCCATATCCTCTTGGGCATTTACAATGCTTGCTTCTAGCATTTGTTTTATCTGCATATCGCTCAGTCCATATTGCGGTTTCATTTGCACTTCTTGCTTTACACCGCTGCGTTTTTCCTCGGCACTTACCTGCAGAATACCATCAGCATTGAGCATAAAGGTCATCTCCACTTTAGGCAGTCCAGCCGGCATGGCCGGAATTCCGCTAAGCACAAACTCCCCGAGCTTACGATTATCCGCTACCATCTCCCGCTCTCCTTGATATACATTAACCGCCAAATTCACTTGACCATCTACGCTTGTAGTGTATTCTTTTTGGAGCTTTGTAGGGATTTTATTGTTGCGTGGTATCAATACATCCATAAGTCCCCCCAAAGTCTCAATGCCGAGCGATAAAGGTGTTACATCCAGCAGTAGCATATCTTTTCTATTGCCAGCCAATATATCTGCTTCTATAGCTGCTCCCATAGCAACCACCTCGTCTGGATTGAGTTCATCGTTTATGTGAGCTTGGCTGAAATATGTAGCTACGCTATTCTTGACTAGAGATGTGCGTGTACTTCCACCCACTAGGATTACTTCTTGTATAGCATTCACCTCTATTTCTGCATCTGATATGGCACTTTTACAGCTCACTATGGTTTTATCTATAAGTGGCTTAATGGCGTCATTTAGTTGCTCCACATTGAGTGATAAGTTTACCTCTACACCATTTAAGGCTATTGTTTTAGTGTAATTATCGTGATGAGATAGGTGTTTTTTTCCTTCTTCCGCAGTAAGCCTAAGTAATTGGTTTTCACTTGAACTTAAGTTATCAAGACTATGTTCCTCAATCCAAAGAGCCATTATTGCTTTATCAAAGTCATCTCCACCTAAGTAGGTATCTCCATTGGTAGCCAGCACTTCGAAAATGCCATTTTGGATATAGAGAATTGATATATCAAAAGTTCCACCGCCCAGGTCATATACCGCAACAGTTTTACCTTCTTCTCCTTTTAGCCCAATTCCGTAAGCCAAACTTGCAGCTGTGGGCTCATTGATAATACGCAGTACGTCCATTCCCGCAAGTTTACCAGCATCTCGTGTTGCCTGCCGCTGTGAGTCATTGAAATAGGCTGGTACAGTAATTACGACCTTTTTTACAGAGTTGTCAAGTTTGTCCTCTGCTACGGTTTTTAGCTTACGCAAAATATGAGCAGAAAGCTCAATAGGAGAATATTGTTTCCCACCTATTTGTACTTTTACGAGTTGATCTTCAGTGTCTACGATGGTATAGTTAAGGTTATGATTCAAATTTTGAAGGTCGTCATAACTTTTACCCATCAACCGCTTTACGGAGTAAATAGTATTCTCAGGTTGGTTTACCATTTGGGCAATGGCTGCGTGACCTACAATTATATCTTGGTTGTCGAAGTATAATGCACTTGGCACTATACTGGCCTCATCCTGGGTGATACAGTACGGTAATCGATCAGACTCATTTATACTCGCAATCAGACTATTGGTAGTTCCTAAGTCTATACCTATCACAGCTTGGGGCTTGGTGATAGTTCCTGAGTTCAAATCGATAGATATTCTGGCCATGGTGCAAAGGTATTTATTCTGTTATCAAGCAATTAAGAAGCAGAGGTATAAATTTGTTTGTAATATTCGATAAACAAGGAATCTGTTTCAGTTGTTGAGTATGTGAAAGAATGTATAATAATGTAGTACTTTTTGATGGTGTGTGTTCGCTGTGTAATGCTAGCATAGACTTCATCATACGCCACGAAAAAGGAGACAAACTCACGTTTGCTTCTTTACAATCCGATGTGGGGAAGGCTATCTTAGAGAAAAGTGGAGTTGAAGTAATACCGGATAGTATATTGTTGTACAACGATGGGAAGTTGCTGGTAGAATCTACGGCGGTGCTTTGTATTGCTAGGTTCTTAAAACGGCCATATAGCTGGTTAAATTTTCTCAGTATTGTGCCTATGAATATACGAGATACTGTATACAGACTTGTAGCACGCAATAGGTACAAATGGTTTGGAAAGCGAGATACGTGCAGAATTCCTACACCTCAAGAAAGAGATAAGCTGTTAGGCTAGTTTGTTGGCCAACTGACCACACGCTGCATCTATATCCTTTCCCCTACTTCGGCGAATATTGACTATCACCTTCTTACGCTCTAGGTAAGCGGCAAAGCGTTCTATCTTTTCTGTAGAACTAGACCTGAATTCAGCTAAGTCGATAGGATTATATTCGATCAGGTTTACCTTACACGTGATTCTGTTACAAAAGGCGACCAATTCTTCAGCCTCTAGCGGGTCGTCATTTATATCGTTTATCACACAATACTCGAGTGTGACGCGAGTCCCTGTTTTATCGTGGAAATAATTGAGAGCTTCTACAAGGTCATCTAATGAGTTACTCTCCGTTATAGGCATAATCTTAGCTCGCTGCTCATTATTGGCAGAGTGGAGTGATAGGGCCAAATTAAAACGTGCATCATCATCTCCTAATTTTTTAATCATTTTGGCTATTCCCGCAGTGCTCAGTGTGATACGTTGTGGACTCATTCCTAGTCCATCTGGAGAGGTAATATGATGTATACCACTCATCACGTTGGCATAGTTCAGAAGGGGTTCACCCATTCCCATTAGGACAATATTGGTGAGGTTTATACCATATTCTTTTTGAGCTTCTTCACGTAGTATGGCTACCTGATCATACATTTCATCAGTTCTGAGGTTACGTTCGCGTTTCATAAATCCTGTAGCACAAAACGTACAACTCAAGCTGCACCCCACTTGGGATGATATACACGCCGTAACTCTATCGCTCGTAGGTATGAGTACACCTTCTACTAGGTGGTCGTCATTCAACCGGAAAGCATACTTAATAGTGCCATCGCTACTGCGTTGCGAATTGGCGATGGTCATTACGGGGAAGGAAAATTCTGCTGCTAATTTTGCTCTGAAGTCTTTGGACAAATTGGTCATTTCGTCAAAAGATCGAGCACTTTTTTGCCACAACCACTCCCACAGTTGATTGGCTCTGAACTTCTTTTCACCTAGACTTTCGCATAGGGCTAGGAGTTCTTGTTTAGTAAGTGAGCGAATGTTTTTCAAGAGGACAAAGATAGGCACGAATTTTTTGCACAAAAAAAGCTCTGATGAATTAACATCAGAGCTTCAAATATTTTAAAGCGACTTAAATTAGTCTACTTTGTTTCCGATAGAAGCGTTAACAAAACTGTATCCACCAACTACTTTGCTGTACATTACAGGTACGATAGATATTTTACTAGCATCCCATTCACTATCTACATCGATAGAAATTTCACCAGTAACATTAGTACCTACAGCAAGACCTTCTACAGCAGATCCATATCCTTCACCCGCAGTAAGTTCTTTTCTAAGTACATTTTTGTGTAGTGCACCGTTTCCTTCTGAGTGACCAGCTTGGTATCCTTCTACTTTATCTTCTATTACGTATATAGCTAAATATGGAGCGGTAAGATCTGCCCACTGAGCTACAGCATATTTCATGTTGATTTTGCCATCTACTATCTCGTAATTTAGAGTAGTATTAGCAACTACATCAGCTGCCGCGTGTGCATTTACTCTGTCGTATATTTCTTGTTCCTCAGCAGCAACGTTTACACCTGCAGATCTATCGATTGATGTTACACTGCCGTTTGCACCGAAGTGCGGGTAACCAGTAGCACCCCAAGCATTTTGCAATGTTGTTGATTCGCCAGTAATGTAATTTTCAGCAACGAAGTTTTGACCGTAAACAGTCATAAAAGTTCCGAATCCTTCAACGCCATCCTTAAGAGATGATGCCATTTGCCATCCCCAAGTACCACAAGGAGGGCAATTAGTACCACTGAATTTAACAACCATTGATTTGTTCTCTTTCAAAACAGAAGCTACAGCTAGTTTGTCTGTTTCTTCTTTAGGAGTTGTAGTTGTATCATCCGGACCACAACCGAAAAGAAACATAGAAGCGATTACGCTTAGTAAAAATATTTTTTTCATTCTATATAAGTTTATTGAACCCCAAAAGTATACTAATATTTTGAAATCAGAGAGAGTCTTGTGTAAAATCTGCAATCTAGAGGTCAGATTATTAAAATTTTAGGATCGGTTATTGATATTCGATACCGTTTATGGTCAATTTTTTGGTAGAACTAGGCTCACATCTACCAATAATCTTTGCTTCTACGTTATAACTAGCTGCTATATCAATGAGTTCTTGTGCTACTTCTTGATCACAATACATTTCTAAACGATGGCCCATATTAAAGACCTCAAACATCTCTTTCATTTCCGTTCCCGTTGTTTTTTGTATCGTATCAAACAATGCAGGAATAGGTAATAAGTTATCCTTGATGATATGGAGTGGTTTGTCTAAAAACTTCATCACCTTAGTTTGTGCACCACCTGTACAATGTATGATGCCGTGAATGGCAGATTTTAACTGAGGATTAGCTACTACGTCATTCAAAATAGGAGCATACGTGCGTGTAGGTGAAAGTAATGCCTTTCCAATATCTACGGGTGTACCCTCTAAGGAGTTGGTTAGTGAAAAGTTACCACTATAGATGTATTCTTCGTCCGTATTGGTGTCAAAGGATTCTGGGTATTTGCTATAGTATTCATGAAAAAGCAAATCGTGCCTTCCGCTAGTAAGTCCGTTAGAACCCATCCCTGCATTGTATTCCTTCTCATAAGTAGCTTGCCCATAAGATGAGAATCCTACGATGACATCGGTAGGCTGAATATCAACCTCTAATATTTCGTCTCGTTTAGGTCGGCACGCTACTGTACTGTCTACTATGATGGTTTTTACGAGGTCTCCTACATCTGCGGTTTCACCTCCAGTAAATTTTATCTTAGTCCCAAAGGACTCCATCGTATCAATGCACTCCTCAAAACCATCTATAATTTCCTTTATAACTATACCAGGAATAAGATGTTTGTTTCTACCAATGGTATTGGATAAGAGAAAAGGACCAGTTGCACCTGTACAGATGATGTCATCTAGGTTCATCACCAACGCATCTTGGGCAATACCTCGCCATACGCTAATGTCTCCAGTTTCCTTCCAATACAAGTATGCTAATGAAGACTTAGTGCCTGCACCATCCGCATGAACGATGTTACAGTAAGCATCGTCATCGCCTATATAGTCTTCTACTATTTTACAAAAAGCGTTTGGAAAAATACCTTTGTCTACATTGGTTATAGCCTTATGTACGTCTTCCTTTTGAGAGGAAACGCCTCTCTTCTCATATCTACTCACAGGTAATTTCTTATTCTTCGGTATCTTTCAAGAGCCAGATTTTGTCCTCTTTTATTTCGAAGTCTACATATTCACGGTCAAATATGTTGTATCCTAGTACTGCTGTTTTGCTTTGTACCATCTTACACTTCACTTTTTTGTATACCTTGTCATTTATCTTTAACTCAGGTAGGTTAAACGATGTGCCGAATAATTTCGTTCCGTCTGCGAGTTTTATTTTCTCACCTTGATCTCTGAAATCACTTGCCTTGATAGCACCAGACTTAATCAATTGCTCCACTAACGACTGCGGTACAAGGGTTCTTCTCTCCTCTCCATTGTACGCGAATTTCACTTTTTTACGACCAATGTACCCATATAAGCTGTAGCTATCGCCTCTTCCTTTACTCAATGGTATGAAGTCATACTTGGCCATCAATTCATTCTCAGCTTTTTTCACAAGTAAAAGGCTATCCTCAAGTGCTCGGGCATTCATAAAGCTGTCTATGTCACCTTTGGTTTTGATAAGGAAATCACGTTGTTGTGTTAAAAGATAAGGGCTGTACACTGAGCCACGTCCGTTAAGTGCCTCATCGTTACGTTGAGTATAATCTACACCGATGTTCAATACGTCAAAATTACAGTTCACAACCTTGATTGTTGTTCTTCTGTTTTGTTGATGTTCATCTTCTGAACAAGAACTTTTTACAGGACCTTCACAAGGACAATCGGTTACTAACTGGCTCTCACCATAACCTCTCGCCTCTAGTCTAAATGGATTTATTTTACCTTTCTCTACTAAGTACTTAATGGCTTCGTCCGCACGTTTTTGCGATAGGTCTCTGTTGTACTCATATGATGCTCTACAATCTGTATGCGAACCCAACTCTACGGCCATACGTGGGTATTTTTGTAGTGTTTTTATCAAATCATCTAAAATAGGCTCCGCATCTTCTCTGATATCCCACTTGGCGACATCATAGTAAATAGGCAATACAAACACGTCATTACACGTATTCTTCATACAGAAATCTTTCACGTGCTGACACTCCAATGAATTCTCTACATTCATTGTGCTTACATACTGTGGCTTAGCATCATAGTAGTATGCACTTCGTTTTGACACTTCAATAGTGTACTCTCTGTTTATTCCTAAATCTGTTTCATAGTAACCTCTTTCATCTGTGCGTAGTCTGATTTTGGTTGAGTCTACATTGTTACTAATAAGTACAAGAGCTTGAGAAATAGCCGTTCCGCTATCGCAATCGGTTACTTGCCCTTTGAGTTTACATTCGATAGGCTCCATCGTAAACTCAAAAATATCATCTTGATTTTTGGTTCTATTGGAAGTGAAAAAACCGTGCTCTTTAGTTGCATCCATTATGATGCCGAAATCATCGCCGCCAGAGTTTACAGGACTTTTCATATTGCTTGGGTCAGACCAATCCATGGGTCCTTCACCATCTTTTCTACTTTCAAAAATGTCTAAAGCTCCAAGCCCTGGATGTCCGTCTGAAGAGAAATATAGTGCTCCGTCTGTATGCACATAAGGGAACATCTCATTACCCGTAGTGTTAATGGCAGGGCCAAGGTTAACTGGTTCGCTCCACGTTCGACCTCTACGCACGAAGGTTACCATCCATATATCCTTGGTTTTTTCTAATACTCCCGTATCTCCATATCCACCTGGTCTATCAGAAGCAAAGTACATTGTTTTGTCCTTGTCTGCGAGTACTGGGTGACCATAATTCCATCTATTGTTTCCTTCGCCAGCACAAAAATTCAATGGATCAGGGTTCATTTGCCATCCTTTTCCTGCTTTTCGTGCCTCGTATATCTTACATTTTGGCTCTTTACCATTTACTCCGTTACACTGAGTAACATACATTTTAGATTTACGTGAATTAAATGTTACGGTACCGTCGTTGTACTTGGTGTTAAGACCTTCTACTAACTCTGGCTTACCCCACTTTACTTGACCTCTAGAACCTGCTTGTTTCACTTGCCACACGTCTGTAAAACCTCTAAGTGTTCTGTCGTATTTACCTTTGGAAACATTGCCCTCCGAACGGTCCGAAGTAAACATGATCGACTTATTTTTTCTATCGGCCCAAACCGGCGAGAAATCATCTGCTTTTTTGTCGTTAGCAGGTTTGAATGACTCTACGGTATATCGTGATTTTTCTTCTTTCCATACCAAAGCGTTTTCACAACCTTCTATCATCAACTCTATGCGGTCATCTCCGGGTTCTTCTTTTTGGTAAAGTTTGAAGTAGCGTATAGCCTCTTCATAATTGCCAAGTTGTTTGTTGGTTTGTGCCAGTCTGTAAAGAATTTCAGGATCTTTAGCACCATAGCTCTGTGCTTTAGCGTACATCTTTAGTGCTTGCTTAGGCTGGTGATTATATTGGTAACTTTCAGCACTTCTGAAAGCCGCCGTTTGGCGTTGGTCTTTTGGTATGTCCGTGCTACTGGCCAATTGTGCATACATATCAGCAGATTCAGCATAGCGTTTATTGTTCATTGCTTCTGCTGCTTTTTTCATGGTAAGCGACTTACAGCCAGCTAATAATGAAAGTATAAAAACAGCACAAATAAGCTTAAAAGCAAAAGTATTTTTCAATTTCATTGCGTAAATAGAACGTCAAAAATCCAAAATTCCGTACCCAAAAACAAATTTATAATGAGATATAAAAAAAAACCGAGCTATTGGGCTCGGTTTTTAGTGTTATGAAGATGGTAATTACCTAATAAAAAGTAATTCTCGGTACTTCGGTAATTGCCAGTTTTTGTCATCTACCAATTGTTCTAATTTGTCTGTATGGTATCGTATATCTTCAAATGATTCTTTAATATCATAGTGGTAAGAAACCGCCATTTCCTCGGTGCTATCCATAGCATTCGCTTTTTTACGAGCTTCTATCATTTGATCTGTTTTTTGCTTAGCGGCATCTATATGCTTAGAAACCGCCTCTATCAATTCTGACTGAGCAGCACCTGCTTTTAATCCTGCATCTTTGAGTGACTTAACATTATTGGCTAACGAAGTAAGATAATCGATAGCAGGAGGCAAAATGTGAGAGTAAACCAGCTCGCCAAGTACGCGTCCTTCTATTTGTATTTTCTTAGCATAATCCTCTAGCATTACTTCATAGCGAGCGTGTAGCTCCTCGTTAGTAAATATGCCGTTGTTTACGAACGTTTCTTCGGCTTGCTTGCTGATGTACGCTTTCAGAGCCTCTGGTGTGTTCTTGATATTGCTTAGTCCTCGTTTTTCAGCCTCTGCAGCCCACTCATCACTATAATTATTTCCCTCAAAAAGAATGTTTTGTGAAGATTTCAAGGCACTTTTCAATTCAGCTATGATAGCCGATTTTTGATCTATTCCTGATGCTATTGCAGCGTCTACATTTTTCTTAAATGCAATCAACTGATTTGCAACCGCAGCATTAAGTGCCGTCATAGGTTGTGCAGAGTTTGTGCTAGAACCTACCGCTCTCAACTCAAATTTATTGCCGGTAAAGGCAAACGGACTTGTTCTGTTACGGTCAGTGTTGTCTCTTAGTATCTCAGGTATTTTATCAATGTTGATTGATTTTTTGTCACCCGTATTATCTGCGGTACCGTCATTCATAAATGCTTCTAATACTTCGGTAAGTTTAGAACCGATGAAAGCAGATATGATTGCTGGAGGAGCCTCATTGGCACCAAGTCTATGATCGTTAGATGCAGAAGCGATACTTGCTCTGATGATGTCTGCATTGTCTTGTAAGGCTTTTATCGTATTGATGAAAATCGTTAAGAACAACATATTAGAATTAGGGTCTGTACCTGGAGATAATAAGTTAACTCCCGTATTGGTAATTAGTGACCAGTTATTGTGCTTACCGCTACCATTTATTTGAGCAAAGGGCTTCTCGTGGAATAATACTCTAAAGTGATGCTTGTGTGCTATTTGGTCCATAAGGTCCATAAGCAACTGATTGTGATCAACTGCAAGATTCACATCTTCGAACATAGGTGCACACTCATATTGCCCTGGAGCAACTTCGTTGTGTCTTGTTTTCAGAGGTATACCCAACTTGGCTGCTTCTATTTCTACCTCATACATGTAGTTAAATACACGATCTGGAATAGAACCGAAGTAGTGGTCGTCCATTTGCTGACCTTTAGCAGGGGCGTGACCTACTAGGGTTCTTCCACACATTACCAAGTCTGGTCGTGCATTGAACATAGCCTCATCTACCAAAAAGTATTCTTGCTCTATACCCAATGAGGCAGTACAAGAAGTGACTTTTTTCAAGAAATATTTACAGATATCGGTAGCTGCTTTGTCTACTAAATTTACAGACTTAAGCAATGGTGCTTTATAATCAAGGGCCTCACCGTTATATGATACAAATACGGTAGGAATACAAAGCGTTTTGCCCGTGGTGTTTTCGTGAATAAATGCTGGTGAAGAAGGGTCCCACGCTGTGTAACCTCTTGCTTCAAAGGTGTTTCTTAGTCCACCATTTGGCAAACTAGATGCATCTGGCTCTTGCTGAACTAATGCATTAGCCGAGAATTTCTCAACTGCTTTGCCATTGTCTGGCTCATAAAAAGAGTCGTGCTTTTCGGCAGTAGCTCCGGTAAGTGGTTGAAACCAGTGAGTGTAATGAGATGCACCCTTACTTAGAGCCCATCTTTTCATTCCTGCCGCTACGTGCTCTGCCATTTTTCGATTAATGGTTTTGCCATTGCTAATAGCTGCACTTACAGATTCGTAAGCCTCTTTGCTTAAGAAATCTCGCATAGCTGAGTCATCAAAAACATTTGATTTGTATAACTCGGTGAAAGAAACTTTGTGCTTAGCAGAAAACTTGTTTTTTCTGTTTGTCGCTGTTTTTATTGAATCAAATCGCATTTTATATACTATTTATGGTGCAAAAATATTTTTTTGCTGCGATTTGACGCCCAATGAGGCCTTTTTGTGAATAATTTTACAAAAATGACATAATACTACAATCCACCCTCTTTTAGCTTTTCGGCATTTTCTGCCATCTTGAGTGCGTCTATGATTTCTTGTATATCGCCATTCATCACACCATTCAGATTATATAACGTCAAGTTGATACGATGGTCGGTTACTCTTCCTTGTGGGTAGTTATACGTTCTTATCTTAGCCGAACGATCACCCGTGCTTACCATTGTTTTACGTTTGGCTGCAATGTCTCCATTACGTTTGAGTAGCTCAATATCATATAGCTTAGCACGTATCATGTCCATAGCAATTTCTCTATTGGCTAGCTGCGAGCGTGCTTGTGAACATACTACTACTATGCCACTCGGTTTGTGCGTAAGCTGTACCTTGGTCTCTACCTTATTTACATTCTGACCACCGGCTCCACCACTTCTTGATGTTTGCATATCGATATCTGCAGGGTTTATAACGAGGTCTATTTCTTCTACTTCTGGCAGCACAGCTACTGTAGCTGCAGAAGTATGTACTCTTCCTTGAGTCTCCGTCTCCGGCACACGCTGCACGCGGTGTACTCCCGCCTCAAATTTCAATGTGCCAAAAATCTCAGAACCCTCTACCTTTACTACAATCTCCTTGTACCCACCTGCTGTACCTTCTGTGATATCCATTATCTCATGTTTCCATCCTTGACTATCAAAAAACTTGGTGTACATACGGAAAAGATCACCTGCAAAAATACTAGCCTCGTCTCCACCTGCTCCGGCACGTATCTCTACCATGGCATTTTTATCATCCTCTGGGTCTTTAGGGATGAGGAGCATTTTGATCTCTTCTTCTAGCGGACCTTGAAGAGCGTTGAGCGTTTCAAACTCTTCTTTGGCCATCTCCTTCATTTCAGGATCATCACTTTCTAGCATTTCTCTGGCCTCGGCCAAGTTGCTTACCAAGTTTTTGTACTCAAAATAGCGTTCTACTATCTGCTTGAGGTCGCTATATTCTTTGTTTAGCTTGGTAAATTGCTTCATATCCGAAGCCACCTCTGGACTACTGAGTAGTAGTTCTACTTGCTTAAATCGTGCGTATATTCCCTCTAATGTTTCGAGCATAATTGAGGGGCAAAGGTATCCAATACCAATTTAGTTATAAAATGCCGTATAAATAAATTGAACTATGTTCAATTACAATTAGGGGAAATTATCGGCATAGCCGGGCTATGACTATTATTTTCAACAAGATTAGTACTGAATAGAATCGATTTATGGGTGACATTCAATGGCTATATTGGTGTCTTACCTTCTTGTTTTTCAAAAGCTAAGGTGAGACTAAGGCATCTTTAGGCGAATTAGCCTGTTTTTAATAGCATACACCAAATGCCTATCATAATACTGCAAGGTGACATTAGCAGGTAAATGTATATCTAAAGGAAGCGGATTGCGTAATAAGGTATTATAAAAGAACAAGCTCGTATCTTGAACCAGTATCAAATTGGTTTTAATACTTAGAGCATTGGTTAATTTAGGATGAAAATAGGTGGTAGCATACGTAGCGTACATATCAAACTTGTGAACTCCATTAGTAGAGTCTGCTAGATATACATCATTATTCTGTTCCCACATTTTAAAAGGACTCAGTTTTTTGCCTGTGATATTATTAAGGTACGGTGACTCGGCTAGGCGTTTTCCTTGTTTGTTGATTTTTATTAATTGGTACTGTGACAAGTCCATTACCCAAAGGTGATTGTCAAACGATCGTGCAACGCAGGCTACATTATAGTAGTAGTAATCATTCAAGCGTATCTCACCGCGTTGATTGAGCATATTATCATAAAAAACCACGATATTTTGATCTTGGTGATACACATAGATCTCAAAAGGATTAGAGCAATCTATACTCGTAATCTCTCCGTAGGATTTAATATTTACATTGGTGACGAGTGACCCTTTAGCATCAAATTTATATAGTGATAGATTATCGTCAGCCGCGAAGGTGTTGCCCTTAGAATCTATACTAAAAGACGTTATATTACTCACCTTAGCAAGCACGGTGGTATCCTGAGCATAAGCCCAAAGAAGCAGTAAGCTACTAAGTGTCGTAAGTATGTAACGTGACATTTCCTTGTTCTAACGTGGCGTAGGTATATTTACTTACCCAATCGCCTAGGTTTATTAAACGAGCATTTTCGCCTATTGGTACATCCATTGGCTTGTGCCGATGACCAAAAATGTAAAAATCGATGTTGTTTTGGACATTGTGGTCCAATGCAAATTGATATTGATATTCTTTTTCAAGTTGAATATCAAGTTCATCCTTTACACTATTCTTTTTTCGGCTGCTTCTGCTCAGGTAGTTTGCAAGACCAATACCAAAGTTGGGGTGCAGCCTATGAAAGAGCCAAATAGCCCATCTGCTTCGGAATACCTTGCGAATAAACTTATAACCGGCTTCACCTTTCCATAAAGCATCACCGTGATGGAGGTAGAACTGCTTGTCCTGCAACGTTCCTTGCCATTCTTCATCTATGATTTCTAGGCCTATTTCTTTGGTGAGGTAGTCAAAAGTCCACATATCGTGGTTGCCTTTAAAAAAGTAAATTTTAATTCCGCTATCGCACATTTGGGCGAGTTTGCCAAGTAAGCGTGTATAGTATTTCGGAACAGCGGTCTTATATTCATACCAAAAATCGAACACATCACCGAGCAAGAATAGCGTTTCGCAATCCGATTCTATTTCGTTGAGCCAACGCACTACTTTCTTCTCACGTACTAGTGACGCCTCATAACTAGGAGTGCCCAAGTGAAAATCAGATGCGAAGTAGATTTTGCTCATTTTTGAGATGCGAAGTTAATTGTAAAAAATTGCAGGAACATACTTCGGTTTAATGTGCCTCCAGCCAATTAGCTCCGTGACCAGCTTCTGCGATTACTGGAACTTTAAGCGGCATTGCTCGTTCCATTTCTTCTTTTATCACGGCAGTGATTTCTTCTAGCTCAGTTTTTGGCACGTCAAATAACAATTCATCATGTACCTGAAGTAGCATACGCGTGCCGATATCCATCTTACTAAATCGATTATGAATGTTAATCATTGCGAGTTTTATCATATCTGCTGCACTACCTTGTATGGGAGCATTGATAGCATTTCGCTCCGCAAAACCAACTACTGTCTGGTTACTCGAATTAATGTCTGGGATAAATCGCTTACGACCCATAATAGTCTTTACAAAACCATGTTCTCTACAGAATTTTATCGAATCATCCATATAGGTCTTCACCCCACCAAACTGTTCAAAATAGGCATCTATCAAATCCTTGGCTTCACCACGTTTTATTCCGAGGTTTTGAGCAAGGCCAAATGCTCCTTGTCCGTATATCAATCCAAAGTTGACACTCTTAGCTTTATATCGTTGATCCTTAGTGACATCTGCTACTTCTACGCCAAAAACTTTGGACGCCGTAGCGGTGTGTATATCTATACCCGCATGAAACGCTTCCATCATTCCAGGGTCTTCAGCCACCGAAGCGACGATGCGTAGCTCTATTTGAGAATAATCCACGGCTAGAAGTGTATGATTATCATCGCGTGGCACAAACGCCTTTCGTATCTCTTTGCCCAAGTCAGTTCGTATAGGGATGTTTTGTAAATTAGGATTGGTGCTGCTCAATCTGCCCGTAGCGGCTACTGCTTGTGCATAGCTCGTATGCACTCGTCCTGTGCTTGGGTGTATCAGTTTAGGTAAAGCGTCTACATAGGTAGAGCGTAGTTTGTTCACCTTTCTGTAATCCAATATTTTGCTTACTATTTCGTGTTCAGCAGCGAGTTTTGTGAGCGTAGCTTCATCCGTTTTGTACTGACCTGTTTTTGTCTTTTTGGCTTTGGCATCCAGTTTCATATGGTCAAAAAGTACTTCACCCATCTGCTTGGGACTGGCAATATTGAAATTGGCACCTGACATTTCATAAATACTTTTTTCCAAGTCTTTAGACATTCCCTCCAACTCACTTGAGTAATCACCAAGAAATTTGTCATCTACGCGAATGCCTTCCATTTCCATGGCAGATAGAACGGGTACCAAAGGCATTTCGAGTCGTTGCATAAGATGTGCTACTTGCTTATCCATCAGTTCTTGGTGCAGTTTAGCTTTCAGTTGTAGCGTAATATCTGCATCCTCGGCTGCGTACTCGGTGGCTTTGTCGAGGGGAACATCTCTGAAGTTGAGCTGGTTCTTTCCTTTCTTACCAATGAGCTCTGAGATAGACACCGGTTTGTAATTGAGGTATTTTTCCGATAGAATGTCCATTCCGTGGCGACCATCAGGATTCACCAAGTAGTGTGCGAGCATCGTATCAAATTGAGGCCCTGCAATTTGTATGTCGTACTTTATCAGTACTTTAAGGTCATATTTAAGGTTCTGTGCTATTTTTTCGATGGTAGGAGAGGCAAACAGATGCTTGAACTCGGCTAGTATGGCTTTCGTTTCTTCAAAATCGGCAGGCATATTTACATAGTAAGCCTTGCCCTCTTCATAGGCTATAGCTAGACCAAGTACCTCTGCGTCCAGCTCCTCTAGTGATGTAGTTTCGGTGTCAAAACAAAATACCTTTTGTTTTTCTAATTCGGCTATTAATTTTTGTCTTTTTACTTGACTATCAATTAGTTGATAATCGTGATTAGTAGTAGATATGGTTTTGAGTTCCACTAAAGTTTCTTCCTTTGGAGCAACTACGGGAGATACTGTACCGGCAGTGCTACTGCTCGCAAATAAATCACCTTGTACTGACACGGGAGCACTCATTGTTTCCTTAAAAACCCGCTTGCTTAGCGTTCTAAATTCTAGCTCCGTGAAGAGTTGGTTTATTTTCTCTTTATTGGGTTCAGCTTTAAGGAGTGACTCCTCATCAAACTCAACAGGAACATCTGTAATAATTGTTGCAAGGTGTTTAGATAAATAGGCTTGCTCCTTGTTATCTTCTATTTTTTCGCGAAGCTTACCTTTCAGTTTATCTATATTTTCATAAATGCCATCCATACTACCAAACTCTTTGAGTAGCTTGGATGCAGTTTTGGCACCCACACCGGGTACGCCGGGAATGTTGTCTACGGCATCACCCATTAGCCCAAGGTAGTCGATGATTTGTTCTGTACGATCTAGACCAAATTTTTCGCATACTTCAGCAGGACCCATTACTTCAGGAGGGTTTCCACCGCGTGCGGGTTTAAACATAAGTGTTTTTTCTGTCACCGCCTGACCAAAATCCTTGTCTGGTGTCATCATATAGGTGGTGTACCCTTCTTTTTCTGCTCTTGTGGCTAAGGTCACGATTACATCATCGGCCTCATACCCTTCCTTTTCTATGAGTGGAATATTAAAGGCATCTATTATTTGACGGATAAACGGCTCAGAGCGTTTGATGTCTTCGGGTGTTTCGTCTCTATTAGCTTTATAGAGCGGATACTCTTGCTTTCGTACATTCTCGGACTTATGGTCAAAACATACGGCTATGTGCGTAGGTTCGTACTTTTCTAGCACTTCAAGCAAAGTAGTAGTAAAACCAAATATGGCGTTGGTATTCAGACCGTAAGAGGTTATTCTTGGGTTTTTTATAAAAGCATAATACGAACGAAATATGAGTGCATAAGCATCAAGCAGAAATAGTTTTTTTTCGGATGACATGATTCAATGTCAAATGTAGTAGAAAAAAGGAAGAGAAGAGGATAATGCAAAGAATCATAATAAACTCTTTCTAGTATTGGAGAGCGTATTTTCAGCTCATAGCCGTTAGGGAAGGTACGCTATTGTATTACAAGAGCCTAGGTAAATGAGATATCCATTTTTCTGAAATTCAGCAAGGCTCGCAGTCAGTTGATCTTTATTCTCGCTCCCAATAAAATGCTGATGCTCAAAGAATACGATCTTGGGTTTGATATGAGATGATCGTATCATTTCTATTATTTTAAGGTCGTAGCCTTCTGTGTCTATCACAACTAAATCTACGTCGGTGATTTCTTCTTCTTGGAGCAAAGTAGAGAAGGTGATAGCCTCCACGGTTTCTTCTACCATATAGTGCTTATCAATGTTGCTCTTCTGATGATGTTTGCTATCTAGCGAGGCTATCCCTACAGACCAATCGGGAAGGGAATCTTGGTGTTCCGTATTTACTCGATACATGCTAATTGGCCCACTTTTTTCGGCAATAGCTTTATTTATTGGTTTTACGTGTTGGTAGTTTTGATAGGTGTGTGATAGTTTAGCAAAATATTCTTTGATGGGCTCCACACATATACCTTTAAGCTTATGCTTGGTTACCATATCGTGTATCGGATCAAATGACTTCCCTTCATTAGCACCTACTTGGATAAAGAAAAATTAGTGTGTAGATTAGATTCTATGAGTTTGGTAAGGGTTTGCTGTGTGTGTTCGTGTTCTGGCTGTAGCGGAACAGACAATACCAATCTTCCATAGGTTATGAGTTCTATCCTAATATTAAACAGGGTGTTTATAGCTTTAATAAGCTTAGTGATTATGCCAGAATTCATTTCGTTATTATCTGTTCAAAGGTAGGTGTGACGCACATTTGTAGCGAAGTTGTTTTAACTTTCTACTTCGATCTACAAATTTGCCTTTTTCGTTCACTTTTCACCAATTTTTATCGCCGTAACTATGGCTATGCTGAGAAAATTAGGTTCAATTGAGCAAAAAATGCTTCGTTTCGACTTCAAACTAAAAAGTTGACACAACTTCAGTATGAAATAGATTTAGCAAAAAAAAGGGGAGGAAATTATCCGCCCCCAAAAATATTTAGTAATCTTTAATCCCTACTCATAAAAAACTGGATAATATACCAGAGCATAAGCATAAAGGATGCAAATAACCCAATAGACGCCACCACATACTGATCGGCACTATAGCGGTGTATCATGTTAGATGTTTGGTACAAGATAGAACCAGCCGCTAAGAGAACCATAAATCCTGAAAACACTAAGCCCAGATTAAAACCAAATATCATTCCTGCTATGATAATTCCGATAGCTACAATACTCCCTACGGTGATGGCTGTTTTGAGGAATGAAAAATCTTTGCCCGTAACGAAGACAACGGCCGTTAAAGCTACGAACAAGAAGAGTGTAACTAAAAAAGCTTGTTGTAATACGTCATAACCACCCGTCATCTGAATGGCGATATACATCAATGGAACAAAAATGAAGGCCTCTGCGATGATATATAAACCAAATCCGGCGTATTGCATTTTTTTGTCAGTAGATTTTGCGGCGAGGTTTTCGGCATAGTTAGTGATAAACATAAATACTCCGAGTACTACCAGCCAAGTCCACCCTTGGGTCATAGCCAAACCGATACTAACAATGGCTGGCGTGTTGAGAAAGAGTGCTTCTACTAGTACAAATACTAAAAATGCTAAAGCTACGTGGAGGTAGGTTTTCTTGTAAAATGTTGCTTTTTCTAGGTTGTCTGCATAAGACAATTCATAAGAGTCTGTTTGATTTTCCATATAGATAATGTGTTAATGTTGAGGTCAATGTTACTAATTTTCAGTGAAAAATAAAACAAGCTATGAATGATAGTTCCCTATTTATATCAAAATGCTTTCTCATTAACGTACGTACTTCTTTCAAAATCCTACCTTTGTCATCATTCTAATACAAGATGTCATTTACACCAAAATATAACCTCATAGAAGAGTTAAAATGGCGTGGCTTGCACCACCAAGATATGCCGGGTACCGAAGAATTACTGATGAAAGAGATGGTAGGCGGATATGTAGGTTTTGATCCTACGGCAGACTCACTACACATTGGTAATATGGTGCCTATTATATTGCTAGTACATTTGCAACGTGCTGGCCATAAACCTTTTGCACTAGTAGGTGGAGCCACAGGTATGGTGGGAGACCCAAGTGGGAAGAAAGCAGAACGAACTCTACTCGACTTAGACACACTCAATCATAATGTAGCATGTGTACATAAGCAATTGCAACAGTTTTTGGATTTTGATTGTGGTGGGAACAGTGCTGAGATGGTGAATAACTATGACTGGTTCAAGGATTTTAACTTTTTAGATTTTATCCGAGATGTAGGCAAGCATATCTCGGTAAACTACATGATGGCCAAAGATTCTGTAAAAAATAGATTGGAGGATGGAATGAGTTTCACGGAGTTCAGCTATCAGCTTGTACAAGGATATGATTTTTACCACTTGTGGAAAGAGAAGAATGTAAAACTCCAAATGGGTGGAAGCGACCAGTGGGGAAATATAGTGACCGGAACAGAACTTATCCGTAGAAAAGGAAGTGCGAGTGATGATGTAGCAGAAGGTCAGAATAAAGGTTTTGCAATGACTGCACCACTTATTACTAAGGCTGACGGTAGTAAGTTTGGTAAGAGCGAAGGTGGTAATGTATGGCTAGATGCGGACAAAACGAGCCCATATGAGTTTTACCAGTTTTGGATGAATACGAGTGATGAGGACGCAGAGCGATATATCAAAATATTCACTCTGCACGATAAGTCGTTCATACACAGTTTGATAGTTGAGCATAAAGAAGCTCCACATGCTCGTGCGTTGCAAAAAGAGCTTGCCAAGTATATCACCACTTGGGTACACGGAGAAGAGGGATGTAATACTGCTTTGGCTGCTACTCAGATATTATTTGGGAAGGGAACTGCAGATAGTTTACGCAGCCTTTCCGAAAAAGACTTTCTTTCCATATTTGATGGTGTTAAAAGTGCAGAAGTGGATGATATAGAGGGAATTAATATAATAGATATTTGCGGATACTCAGGATTTTTAGCTAGTAAAAGTGAAGCGAGAAGAGCTCTCAAAGAGAATTCGGTATCTGTTAACAGTGAGAAAATAACCGAAGATTTCAATTTATCGACCTCTGACCTAATCAATGGTAAATACGTATTATTACAGCGAGGAAAGAAGAACAAATTTTTATTAATAAAGAAATAAGTATGTTGACTCTAGACCCCAAAGAATTACCCGTTCCCAAATTGCACCACTACCTGCTCGGTAGTATTGGTCCGCGGCCTATCGCGTTTGCAAGTACCGTGGATAAGGAAGGCAATAGAAATCTGGCACCATTTAGTTTTTTCAATGTGTTCAGTGCTAATCCACCTATTCTTATCTTCTCACCAGCTAGAAGCGGAAGGACAAATACCACTAAAAATACACACGACAATGTGAAGGACGTAGCCGAGGTAGTGATTAATGTAGTAACCTATGATATGGTGCACCAAATGAGCTTGACGAGCTCTCCATTTGAGGCGGGTGTAGATGAGTTTGAAAAAGCCCGATTTACTCCTGTAGCTTCGGATACTATTCGACCTTATAGAGTAAAAGAGTCGCCCGTTCAGATAGAGTGTAAGGTGTTGGAAGTGAAAGAATTAGGGAAAGATGGTGGTGCTGGTAATCTAGTGATATGTGAAGTACAAAAAATACATATCGCTGAAGAAGTACTGGACGAAAACCAAATGGTAGACCAACAAAAAATAGACCTAGTAAGTAGAATGGGTGGCAATTGGTATTGCAGAGCAAATGATGCTTCGATGTTTGAGGTAGACAAACCCATTACTACTATAGGTGTAGGAGTGGATGCTTTACCCGAGCAAATACGAACGAGCAACCAACTCACAGGCAATGAATTAGGGATATTGGGCAATATGGCCTCCTTGCCAACTGATGAGGATATTAAGAAAGCTTTGGCTGTCATTGATACACCTTCATTTTCGCTAGCCAAAGACTTTTTGGCTCAAAACAAACCACAACAGGCATACGCTGTTTTATTAAGAGTACTATAAATGAATATACAAAAATTACTATTCAAATTTGTAATTATACTTACGTATTTGATTAGAGTAGCCTTAATGGTTTTACCAATCGCTCTTGTGGTTGTAATCACCAAAGAAGGTGGTTGGAAATACGGTTTCACTTTTATCCAAAACAGCTTGAATGTAGCATTTTTCGTATCTTTTGCTATCGGTTTTTTGGTGAGTATGTATCATGCCCTCAGTTTTGATGAAGTGGAGGATGCACCCGCTGAGAATTATATGAAAACACACCAAGTGGTGAAGGTGCGAAGTGATAAACCCATAGAAGGAGTGTATGATTGGATGGTAAACCACCAGAAATATAAAAATGTTGTAATCGATAACGGTGTCATCTCAGCTAAAAAGAAAGTTCACTTTTTGAGTCCTGATAGGGTAGTAGTATACCAGCAAGATGGAGTGTTTACTTTGGCTAGTAAGCCCTTCAGCAAACTATGGTTTATTGACTTTGCACGCAATTATAAAACGGTAAAGGCATTGGCAACTTACATTAAATTAGATAAATGAAATTAGGAATTATATCTGGCTCAGCCAGAAAAGGGAACAATACACTTCGTGTTGCAAAGGCACTTCAAAAATTGCATGGCTCAAGTGAAATAGTTGATTTTCAGGGCTATGACTTACCTAATTTTGCAGAAGGTTGGGTGAATCCCGATGCAGAAACACCTTTTCAACAGCACTTGATAAAAACGATAAATGAGTGTGATTTACTCATTGTACTTAGCCCGGAGTATAATTGGTTTCCAAGTGCCGAAATCATAAATACGATTCATCAGTTGGCGGGAGCAGCCTATAAGCATATTTTTGATAATAAGGTGGTGTCTACAGTAGGTGTAAGTACAGGCCGTGGAGGTAGAATGCCTGCCGTTCAGTTAGGGTATGTTTTTAATAAGATTTTTAATGTATTTGACTTGAATAGTATCACCAGCCCGCGTACGTTCGAAGCACAAGAAGTGACCAAGTGTATAGACGAAGAAGGTAATCTGCTGGACAATGAAGCGTTTAATGCTGGTTTTAAGGCCTTTTTGGAATACTCCGTAAAAGTTGCCAAAAGATGGCAGCTAAGTGACTAGAAAAATTTATTTTGCGGCCACGTAAAATAAAAACTTATGAGAAAAATTTTATTGGCATTGAGTTGCGGTGTTTGTGCTTTTGTATATGCCCAAAACAGTAGCTTCTTAAAGGTTATTAATAATGACTCGGCAGATAGAGCTGTAGATGCAATTCAGACGGATAATGGTGACTATTACCTGCTATCTAACACGAACAGTGCAGGTCATGCAGATTTCCAATTGACTAAAACTGACGGCTTAGGCAACACCCTATGGAGTTATAGATATGGAAGCACGTCGGACGATGTAGCAACGGCTATGACATCTACTTCTGACAATGGATTTGTGATATGCGGGTACACGAATGGATACTCTATATCGGAAGATGCTTTTGTGACAAAGGTTAGTAGTACAGGTGTTTTGCAATGGACACGCTCAGTAAGAACAGATAGTGTAGAGCATTTTCTCGGTGTAGCGGAAAGTATAAATGGAGATATTTATGCTACAGGATATATAGACCAAGACACCATGGGTCAAAATATTTTGGTTTCTCGACTCACCAACAATGGTATTGTACTTTGGACAAAACACTATGGAAATGAAGGTGCTGATGTAGGAAATTCTATCATAGAAGACCAATTGGGGAGAGTAGTCGTAGTAGGAAGTACAGCATATGACTCTACTGCAATAGGTGGTAGTGGCGATGTTGATATAAGTTTGCTCGCATTGAACAGTGGCGGAACGGTCCTTATTCATAAGAACATTGGGACAGTACATAATGAGTTTGCCACTAAAATAGTGCAAGAATCAGCCAATAATTATACGGTTGGCGGCAATGTTGATCAAGGTTTTGATGGTACGTATGATATGTTCTTGATGAGCATCGATACTAATTTGACCAATACCGATGCATATTACTTTGGTGTTCCGGGGTATGATAGTTTACTAGATTTCAAATCGATAAGCAGTAACAAGTGGATGGTTGCTACTTCGTCTGCATCCTCTAGTTCGGTAAATACTTCTCTGGTTTTTGAATTTAGCTCATTGACTGGAGCTCCTCCAGCATTATCTGTGGGTGGTGCATTTGCTGATGGTCAATCAGGAATGGCTATCACAGGTAGATTGAGTACCGGGTACTCGTTGTTTAGCTCAGGAAACTCATTAGGGGCCACATCATCTGAAGATCTTTACATATCTAAGTTAAATGGTCAATTCGGCGTATCATGTGTTTTCCAAAATGAAGTGTTGGACTTTGGCCCGTTGTTTTTGTCCTCCGACACTTTTAACAGTAACACTAATACACTTACGGTTTATCCATTGATTACCTTGGTAAGAAATACAGAAATCAATAATGATTCGACCTTATGTTGTACGCTTGAGGCACGTGTAAGTGCGGATACTATTACGATATGTGAGGGAGATTTTGCCTCACTAGGCAGAAGTAGTACTTCGGGCTATTTATATAACTGGACGGCACCATCCTTTACTAGTACAAGCTCTAATCCTAGTGTTTCCCCAACAATAAGTACGGCATACAAGCTAGTTGTTAGTTCGTCAGATGGTAAATGTACTCCAGACAGTGCTGAAGTGTACGTAAAAGTAAATTCGAGACTTGCTGTGTCAGCATTGTCAGACACGTTTTTCTGCGATGGAAATACGTTAAGCTTAACGGCGGCAAGTGATATGATTTTTTATGAATGGAAAGGAACAAGCGGGACGACTAATAACCAAACGCGAGTGGTTTCGGCTGCAGATACATTTTACCTAAAAACAATAAGTAGTAATGGATGCTTTTATTATGATACCGTTGCTGTATTGAATAAGGAAATTCCTGCATTCTCATTGGGTAACGACACCACTATATGTGAAAACTTGAGCATTACCTTTGAAGGTCCAGCTGATATGGCTAGTTATACTTGGAATGGATTGAGCACTACAAATAGGACCTTTA
The DNA here is from genome assembly GCA_018700895.1 of Bacteroidota bacterium. Lineage (GTDB taxonomy): Bacteria > Bacteroidota > Bacteroidia > NS11-12g > UBA9320 > UBA9320. Next base: position 78,249 of record JABIUV010000025.1, on the reverse strand, counting down.
CTACCAACAATTCACAAGTGCATTCTTTGATGGTAATAGACAGTTTTGGATGTGAATATACAGACGAGGTGCAGGTGCTTACTAATCCTAACTCGCCATTTAGTATAGGTCCGGACACCAGTGCTTGTGATGGCGACGAAGTTGTTTTATTTGCTCCAAGTGTTCTGAATGGGTTTATTTGGAATGGCGTGATCACTAATAACTTTGAGTATACTATTTCTCAGGCGGGCAGATACACTGTAGAAGCTTATAACAGCTTTGGTTGTCCGAGTTATGATACCTTAGACTTTACGGTACATCCACTACCTCAATTTTCATTGGGCAATGATACAGGAGCTTGTGATAACATCGCATTCCAACTAGTGGGGCCAAATGGCATGGCGGATTATACGTGGTTCAACGGTACAGGTATGCAAACTTTCAATGTAAGTGGTCCCGGATTATACTACCTTACCGTAGAGAGTACACAAGGTTGCCTTTATACCGATAGTATAGATGTATTTGTGTATCAAAGTCCAACTATAAGTCTTGGAAATGACACTTCGCTTCGCACGAATGACCCACTCATATTAACACCAGGTCCTGACTTTGACAGATACGATTGGAGTACGGGCGAGACCTTAGAATCTATTAGTGTGAAAGACAAAGGGAAGTACTCCGTTACCGTGACAGATTCTAATGGATGTACTGGTTTTGATGAAATGGAAATACTAAGTGCAGTAAATGTCCTATTGCTAGACAAAACGCGATATGCTATTTATCCAAACCCAGCTTCAAACTTTATTCATGTAAAAACACAAGGAATAAATACTGCAGAACGTATAAAGTTGATAGATAATCAAGGGAGTGTCCTGCTAGACAAAGCAGTAAACGGTACGGAAGTCAATCTCAATGTTTCAACGATATCTTCGGGCATATACACCTTATTGTTATCTAACCGAAATAGTACGGCACGTTTCAACGTTATAATCAAGCGTTAAACAAAAGCAAGTATGTCTATAGAGATAAACCAACTCACTAAGGTATATGGCGAACAAAAAGCCATTAATAATATCTCTTTCAGTGTTGGTACTGGAGAGGTAGTAGGATTCTTAGGGCCTAATGGAGCGGGGAAGAGTACCACTATGAAAATATTGAGTGGATTTATACCTGCTACTAGCGGTACGGCTAAGGTTATGGGTATAGATGTAGCAAAAGATCCTCTTGCTGTTAAGAAACGAATAGGTTATCTGCCAGAGCTGAATCCACTTTATGATGATATGTTCATTGTGGAGTACCTTCAGTTTAATGCAGATATATACCAGCTCAAAAATGCCAAGCAGGAAATAGAGCGTGTCATAAACAAAACGGGTTTGAGCGTGGAGCGGCACAAAAAGATATCTCAACTATCAAAAGGATATCGGCAACGAGTGGGCTTAGCTCAAGCATTGCTAAATAATCCTGATGTACTTATCTTGGATGAACCTACAAGTGGACTAGACCCAAACCAGATGAGTGAGATAAGACAACTTATCGCCAATCTGAGCAAAGAGAAAACCATATTACTATCTACCCATATTATGCAGGAGGTAGAGGCTATGTGTAATCGTGTTATTATTATCAATAGAGGGAGTATAGTGGCAGATGATACGGTAAGTAATGTTAAGCAACAAATCTCGTCAGGCAATAAGGAGGTTTATATTCGGTTTAGAGATGTGGTAGATGCTGCTAGTCTATTGCAGCTACAAGGAGTGAAAAAAGTAGAATCTGCTGCAGAAGGGGGCTTTACTATATCTGCCAACCAAGGAGCAGACTTAGCGGCCATACTCTTTAAATTTGCCGTGGAGAGCAATACCGTAATTGTAGAACAAAAAGAAATAAAAGAATCATTAGAGGCAGTATTTCAAGAGTTGACAAAAAATGTATAGCATATTTAAAAAAGAGATCAGGAGTTTCCTGAGTTCCTTAATTGCCTATGTGGTGATTATCGTTTTTTTGCTCGTGATAGGTCTATTTACGTGGGTATTTGCTGATGGGAATGTGCTTTCGCAAGGCTATTCTAATCTTGATGTACTTTTCTTTATGGCTCCATGGGTGTTTATCTTTTTAATTTCGGCTATTACGATGCGTTCATTTTCAGAGGAGATAAAACAAGGTACGTTTGAGACACTTAGTACTAAGCCTATTACCGATACTCAAATCATTTTGGGCAAATTCTTAGCATCAGTTGTATTAGTGATTTTTGCCATTTTGCCTACGTTGCTATATTTTTATTCCGTGTACCAACTGGGTTTACCTAAGGGAAATATAGATGTGGGTGCTACTTGGGGTTCTTATATTGGTCTAGTGCTATTGGGATCGTGTTATTGTTCTATTGGCGTTTTTGCTTCGGCAGTTACACCCAATCAGATTGTATCCTTCATTCTTAGCATGTTCTTATGCTTCTTTTTTTATGTAGGCTTTCAGCAAATTAGCAATCTCGCATTGTTCGGTAGTTGGGATAGTGCTGTACAGTCATTGGGCATACAACTGCACTATGACTCCATAAGCAGGGGCGTGGTAGATACGCGTGATTTGGTGTACTTTGGGTCTTTAATGAGTGTGTTCTTGGGCTTAACTTACGTGACATTAGGAAGCAGAAAATGGTAGGGATCAAAAAAATACGAGCGAATAAAAAACTGCTTAAGCAGGTAGGACTCTTTGTGGGGATTATAGCTATTGTAAGTATACTCTCCTCTCAGGTCTATAGGCGTTTTGATTTGACCAAGGAAAAAAGGTATACACTCTCCGAATCCACCAAAAATCTCATTGACAAACTAGAAGAAGATGCCTACGTAACAATATTTTTAGACGGGGATTTACCGCTTGATTATAAGCGATTACAATCTGCAACTCGAGATATGCTCAATGAGTTTAAACTGGCATCAGGAGGTGATATTCATTTCGAATTTGAGGATGTATTAGCAGATAAAGAACTGAAGGAAAAAGAGGCCATCCTAAAAGAATTTTATGGCAAAGGATTACGCATAGAAAGACCTGAAACAAAGCCAGACGAAGCACCTTCCGAAAAGTATATTATTCCTGCAGGTGTTGTTTTTTACAAAGGCAAAGAATATCCGCTGAACCTATTAAAACGCGAGTTTGGTAAACCTCTGGAAGTAGAGATAAACGGATCAATAGAGCTGCTGGAGTATGAAATAGGCACAGCACTGCGAAGGGGGCTAGCAGGCAGAGAACTAAAACTGGCATTCACAGCTGGTCATGGCGAGCTCACCGATATAGAAACGGCCGATATCAGTGCAGCACTTGGAGAGTTTTATGATCTGGAGCGTATCAACCTTAATCTCACCGACAGTAATTGCTACAAGGTATTTGCCAAAGATGTAGCTGAGAATCCAGATAAACCTGTATTCAGCATACTGGTAGAAGGTCTTGTAAAAAAACTACAACGTTACAGTGGCGTTATCATAGCTAAGCCCCGAAGTAAGTTTACCGAGCCAGAGAAATTTGTGCTAGACCAATATGTGATGAATGGGGGCAAGGTTATCTTCTTGGTAGAAAGCTTGCTTGCGGAAATGGATTCCATAGCCAAATATGGTGAGGTGTCTACCATTAATCATTCGCATAATCTAGACGACCTTCTATTTCATTACGGTGTAAAAGTACAGAACACGCTCGTGCAAGATCTGCAAAGTCACGGTATCCCAGCTATTAATCAACAAACTAACAGACCAGGGTTCTTCCCGTGGGTGTTCTATCCATTATTTAATGCTGTAGACGATAATCCTGTGAGTAAGAACCTTGAAAATGTATGGGGTAGGTATTGTAGCACCTTAGATACGACAAATCGTAAATCGCTGAATAAAACAGTCTTGCTTCGGTCTTCACCACAATCTAGAGTAGCGGCTAATCCCGTTTTCATATCACTCAATATGCTCAAGGATAGACCTAATCCTGCCAACTTTGTGAATGGAAACAAAATATCTGCGGTGCTTATAGAAGGAGAATTTACAAGTCCGTTTAGATACAGAGAAGGTGTAAAACGAGCGTTTGATATACCTTACAAAGAAGGTGTGAAGAATAATGCTATGATTGTTATTGGTGATGGAGACTTGATACGAAATCAAGTGATGTCAGACGGGCAAGTTTACCCTTTAGGATATGATCATTTTGCTTCTAAACAATTTGGGACACCTATTGAGTTTGCTAATAAAAAATTCTTTTTGAATTGCGTTGACTTTCTGTGCGATGAGTCTAACTTGATAGAAGTGCGGAGCAGAGAAGTAGTGCTGCGATTGCTTGATAAAAGTAAGATAAAACAAGAACGATTTTTTTGGCAGTCCCTCAATATGATACTCCCTATTGTTTTAGTTCTGCTTTTTGGTTTTGGAAATGCCTGGTACAGGCGTCGCAGATGGAAGTAGATGAGAAGAATTGCGGTAGTTATAGTGTCCCTAATGATATTGGTTGGTGCTTTTGCACAGGATAGCCGTTATCTTGGTGTGGCTTATACTCCTGGCTTCTTACTTGCACATAGAGCTGACATTAAGGGTCTGGCTGCACATAATTGGGGCGTGAATGTTTCGTATGAGTTGGATAGAACTGAAACCGATTGGGGAGGCTACTACAGAAAACCCGTTGTAGGTTTCGGAGTTGGTTACAATAATTTGGGCTCTGATGTTACCGGTCACGCAGTAAGTGGATTTACGCATATTAAATTTGCCTTAATACAACGTAAACATGTAGACTTAAGGTTTAAGATGGGGGCAGGTTTGGCGTATCTTACAGAGAAATTTGAACCATTAGAAAATAGACGGAATCAGGCAATAGGCAGTCACCTTAACGGTACAATGCATTTTGGACTTCTTAGCCATATTGATTTAGATAAACAACATAGCTATGTAGAATTAGGCATTGGTATTACACATTTCTCAAATGCGGCATTTAAAGTTCCTAATTTAGGGTACAATATTCCTCATCTTACGGCTCGTTATGGGTTTGGTCTAGGTCGTGTAGCTTCGGAAGATTCAATACGGTTAAATCCTTCACAATGGACATCTAGTTTAACATTGATATATGGCAAAAAGCAACGCAACTTTGCTAATCCGCAAGACTTCTATAATTTTGGATTACAAGCACGAGCCTTAAGACATGTTTCTTTGGTGAAGGCTTGGAGGATGGGAGTAGATTACACTTTGGACAAATCTTATAAATATTCGGAAGATGCATCGTATCCATTAGGTTCTATTTCTCTGCTAGATAAAAGTGAAGTTGCCATAGCAGGAGGTTTTCAGTGGACATTTGGCAAGGTAGATGTACTGACCGAGGTGGGAGCTTACCTATACAAGCCTGCAGTGCTAAAAAATGCTCTAAGTCAGCGTATAGGTTTGGTATATCGTGTTTCGCAACATTTAAGTACTCAAGGTACGTTACGTTTTCATAGGGGCGTGGCAGATTTTTTTGAAATAGGCGTAGGTTATACGTTATGAAAAGGTTAGCCTACATAGCGTTTATTGTTTGCTGTATAGTGAGTTGCAGTGAGGACAATAGGTGTTTGAAATCATTGGGAGACCCAGCTACTGTAGTGGATTACCTAGCACTTCCTTTTGATAAAATTAGGGTGGAGGATAGAATTAAGATGCGGCTTATACAGGACTCGTCCCAAGCTGGAAAGATTATTCTTCACGGTCCCGAGAACTTACTCAGTAGCATAGGTAGAGATGTGAAAGATGGTGAGCTTACACTTACCAATAATAATACGTGCAACTTCCTGCGTTCATTTGATTACTCGCTAGATGTGGATGTTTATATCAGTACCCTCAGTATGCTCAAAGTAGAGTCCATTGCTGAGGTTACTATAAAGGAAACTCTTGCCTTTGACCGATTAGAGATCTACCATAATGCACTATCAGACATTGAGTTGAATGTTAATGGCAGAGAGATTTTTGTACAATCACGTAATTCCGCGAGTACTATTCTACACGGACGACTAAGGTCGCTCAAAGCATCTATAGAAGACGTGTCAAACTTAGATGCAAAAGGCGTTGCCTGTGACGAGGTTTTCTTAGATAGTCATACCCCAATAGTCTGCACAATGAATGCTACTAAAGGGTATTACTTAAATATTTATAATACTGGAAATATTGAACAGTATGGTCGGGCTACGGATTATGAAATTGTAAATAAGCAACTGAGCACGGGTACTGTAGTTCAAAAGTGAGAAATAAGCAACTCAACAGTGCTTTCACCAAAAAAAACGGTGAGTGCACCATGCACCCACCGTTCAAATATTTTATGAGTTATTTTATGGTTATTTGTTTGGGTAGACTCTCTTTTCTTTTTGCTAGGTAAACTTTTAAAATGCCGTTTTCCATACTTGCGTCTGTACTTTCTGTGTCGGCATTTTTAGGTAGTTGAATAATACGTTTGTACGTGCCTGTTTGTAGCTCTTTTAGATGCACTTTTTCACCTGATTCTGTTTTTCTTTCGGCGGATTTTGCCTCCAGCGTGAGAATGTGATCTTCTATAGATAGCTTAATGTTTTCTTTGGTCAACCCAGGTAGTGCTGTTGCTAGCTCGTATCCATTTTCTTTTTCCAGTAAGTTTATTCTTGGTCTCAGGTATTCAGGGGTTTTGGTTTCGTTAATAATCTCGTTTACTAGATTCTCAAAATTTTTTTCCCATACATCGGTTAGTATTGAAGTTGTTGGTCTGTGTGTTCTTTTAATTGTGTTCATTTTTTATTCTTTGTTATTGTAGTGGGTAATAGACAAATGCCATTCCTTACGATAATTAATGCCAAAATGGCACAAATAGAACTTTTAAATCAAATAAAAATGACATAATGGCTAATTATTTGCGATAATGATCTGATTAAGCTCTTGAAATGGCATTCTACTCACAGATTTAAATTGACTACCTAGCACCGTACACAAGTTGTCTGCAGTTTATATCCCGCTTTGATTTACCGTTGTGATATTAAATACAAGAGTGCTCGAGCTGGTGCATTTCTTCTTTAAAGATTCCAGAAACTGTTGTTTGTGCAACAATGGGGAGTTATCTAATTCTATGAATAAATCAATAAATATGATGTCGTATGTACTGTTATCTGCGACGGATATGAATGCTTCTGCATCGGAGGTATATAGGGTAGGTGTTAAGGTGTATTTAGATTTAAAATGCTGATGATATAAGCGTATGATTTCGTTATCATATTCTACACCTACTACTTTCCCTTGATAATTGTATTTTTTTCTAACAGATGTAGAATACTTCTGCATCCGAAACCAAATATAAGTATGTTCTCGGCTGTATCTATCGGTTCTGTAATTTGCTTCATTGCATATTCAAACACCTTATAACCATTACTAAACGCGTAATTTGCATCTCGGGTATTTAACATTTTGATGCCATTGCACCAAACGACTTCCAAATAGTCATTGTAAGGAGATTTGGTTCTTTCGATGGAAATGTCCCATACAAAGGAGAATATCTATTTTATGAATGTTTTAATCATAATAAAAAGCCTCTTACCAGTTGTCTGGTAAGAGGCTTAATATCGTTTTTATTCAATTATATCTAGTGCTGTACTATAAGCTTAGAAACACCTTTGTCGTTTGCTCCTATAACTTCTACAAAATAGTTTCCACTTACTAATTGAGTGGTGTTTATTCTGATCGTTCCACTGTTTGTTCCCTCTGTACTATATACTTGAGTACCTTTTAGGTCATATACATTAAGTGTGTACTTACCGGTGATGGTAGATGATATATTCACATAGTTGTTTGCTGGATTAGGGAAGGTAGACAATTTAGTTTCTTCTAACTGCTCTTTGTCGTTACGTATGCTAGATAGCAATGACTTACTCTCCCATATACCCATACCGTGAGTACCTGCATATATTCTAGGTCCACTCCACGATTTGCTTACTACTTGTGCTAAGTGAAATACTGGGACTTTAGGAAACGGCATATCTGAATCTACGCCTTCTAGAGCCTCGGCCCAAGTTGGTGTACCAGCTGTTCCGTTGCTTGTAGCCCATATTCCAAATTCAGTGCCAAGCACGATGATGTCTGGATTATCAGCTGCAATTACAGCGTGGTAAACTGGGAAACGAGGAAGATTCCCCTGAATACTCGTCCAGGTAGGTGATGCAGATAGTGCATCATTAGTTACGTAAACAAAGTTTGTATTACCATAGTTTCCTGCGGTGAGTACTACTCTGTTAGGATCATTCTCATCTATGGCTATAGAAGTAACTGTTCTGCTCCCCAGCGAAAGGTTTCCATTGATTCGAGTGGTGGTAAGCTCTGAAGCAATTGCATTATTTACCGCCAGTATAGTTGTGTCAAAGTTAGCATCTAGCAATCCGTCTATTCTGTGAATCTGTCCGTTAGTAGTCGCTACAAATAGAGACTTTCCGTCTTTAGTAGGATGCAAGTAGTGCACTCTTCCTACGTTAGATATTCTAAACCACCTTACAGCACCAAAATCTTTAGGTGCCGAACCATCGTGTGGTTTTCCAAGTGCATTATTACATACCCAAACTCCATCATTTGCAGCAAAGTATAGCTTAGCATTGATCAATGAGTCATCTGCTTCTGTTTTATCACGCGTTTCTACTTCCGCTAGTACATCAGGGTTTTCCCATAAGCACAGGGCATTATTGAAATAATTAGTAGGCTGCGATGCACTGCCAAAGGTACTTCTTATTCTATTATCCCAGATAGACTCAAAAGAACCCCCACCAGTTATAGAACGTCTTAGGTTGCCATATTGGCTTTCACCGAACATAAAATTGCCGTCGTACTTACTGATAGCTGTTTGGAAACCGTCACCGCCTATTACGTCTTGTGCAATTTTACGCGGGAAAGACTCACCTGTAAGAAGCATAGTGTTATTATCTTGAGTACCACCTAGCAAACGTCCTTCTGCGTCAGCAGCTATAGCGTAAAACTGCGTAGTTATCATGTTCGTATTGATATCTTTGTATCTGTCTAAATCAGCGTTTGTCGTACGAGCTATTCCCCCATCTGAACAGATATACATAATAGGATCTTCGCCTGAGTTATCAAATTTGATGAGGTGTTTGTCCGAGTGAATTCCAAATGGGTTGGTAGGTGAACTGAACTTGTTCCCAACAATTTTTGGCCCTTCTTGCAATGACCATTCTGCAAACTCTATACCTCCAATGAATACACGATCCTTATCTCTTGGGTGAACTCCGATGGCAATGTCATAATCGCCTTGTGCTTGCAAACCAATGATAGTAAATGGAGCAAAGAATTGGCTTATCTGGTCTACTTCTTCTGTGAATGTTTGTCCGCCGTCGGTAGATCTGAACAATCCTGAGAGTGCACCACCACCATAGGTTTGACCATCAAAAGCAACAGAACTTACTGTAACTACGTACGCATAATTTGGGTCAGAAGCTGCCCAACCTATTGCTGCTCTACTGCTACCCGCTACATCCGTAATATTTCCGTATGATGAACCTACATCTGGTGTGGTAGATCTCCAAATAGAATTACCGATACTTGCAAGGGCTACACCATTTGAGTTAAACTGGATATCACGACATGTTCCACCTCGCACCAACGTCCAAGATGTCCCGCCATCCTTACTCACTCTTAAACCATTAGATGACCCTGCGTATATGAAATCAGTAGTAGGGTCTACCGTGAGCATAAAAATACTGCCGAATGCTTGAGAACCTGTTAATTGAGAAAATGTTTCGCCATCGGTAGATTTGAATATCCCCATTCCATTGAAACCAGCCGTACCGTTTTCACCACCAGTTGCAGAAGTTAGACCTGCTTCACCTGTACCGTAAAAAAGCTCCCCCTTATCATTTTGAGCCATACTTACCACACCAAAGTTATCTTCGCCTATGGTAAGCGGATACCAAGAACCACCGCCGTTTGTACTTTTAAATACCGAACCAGAAACACCACCAGAGTACAGGATACTTGGGTCATCCTTGTCAATCACCAGACATCTTGTTCGTCCACCAACATTATCTGGGCCTCTAAATTCCCAAGTGAGTGGCCAATCCGCCTTAAACTTAACATTTTGTTGCCCTTTTATTTCAGCTTTTACAGCTTCGATGTCATCTATGGTTACAACCCCTGTCGTCTGATTTGCACGAACCGTTTTCAAATACGCTTCATAACCAGCAATGCCTTGCTCAGTTTTAGTACGTGGAGAGTAGATTCCTTCGTTCGAAGAATTAGTGTAAAGCAATGCTCCTGCTACAAAAACAAGTGCAAAAGCAATAGATAGTACTGATCTTTTATTCATATCTCTTATTAACGTTTATTAAAAATTTTAACACACAAATTTACTTTTTGATTTTAGACTATCAAGCAATACTTAAGCAACTGTGCATTTGGATTGACTAATGCATTTCAAAATTCTGTTATTTGCCGGAACTATAGGTAATATATAGCGAAGTAAAATATTGATTATTAGCACCATACATAATATTAAGTCGTCTCGGATACAAATCAAATCTGACACCTAGCTTACAACTTTGAAAATAATAAGAATGATTCCAGTTTAAAGCTACGTGCAGGTCAGTATGTACACCTAGTGTAGTGGATAGCTTGGTGAAACCATTGGTCCACGATGCGGGACCATAAATCGAGTCTTTATTCTGAATAGTTTCTATATTTTGCTGTATGATATCAGGGCCTGTTCCGTCATTTCTATTGTGCTGATAGCTAATGTAGTACGGTTTCATAATGCCAAGGCTAGGAGCTAATGAAACTCCTAGAAGAATATCGGGCGATGCATATCTTTTGGTTCCTGCACTAATGGTTTTGTAAACGGTATATCCGGAACTTAGACTAGCAGCAGCGTTTAGCTTTCCGTAGACGTAATTTCTCGGATTGATAACACGTGTGTTTTGAGAATTGGTTTCTTGGGAGTGATGAATAGTCTGTAAATTCACAAAAATCGCTCTTTTCTTAGCATCATCATAGCGAGTGTATCCCAATCCAGCTCCGTTGGTAGCTAAGGTAAATGTTCCAAAATGTATTTTTTTCGCATCTTGACCATAAGCAGTAGTAGAAGGCAACAGTGTCAACAATGCCAATACAAGAACTGTTATAGGTACCTTTACAAATTTCAAATCGTGGTAAAAATAGAATTAAAAACGCAACTTTGCTGAATATCACAACTAAAATGACATCTATAGTTACGTACCAAGGCAATTTGAGAACGTCTTGCGTTCATTTGGATTCGAAAAGTGAAATACTCACAGATGCCTCAAAGACAATCATGGCAAGGGAGAAATATTTAGCCCAACAGACCTTGTAGCAACGGCTCTTGCCTCCTGTATGATTACAGTTATGGCCATTAAAGCAGCGAGTAAGCATATACCTTTTGAGAATGTAATGGCTGAAGTGAAAAAAAACATGAGTTCTTCGCCAAGGAGTATCTCAAAGATAGAGGTGACTTTTACGATTAAGGATTCGTGGTTGCCTGGCGACAAATCTTTACTCGAACAAACGGCACTTACCTGCCCGGTAGCGAAAAGCTTGAATGACGCCTTAGCTATAGAAGTGCATTTTAATTACGCAGAAGAATAAGTGCGTAATAGTGGCTAAATGGGTTTGAGTATCAATACAAGACACGAATAATTGTCTTGCAAAACCAGTGGCCACTTGCCTGGTCAATAAATGTTAAACGGTATAAAGTGTGTGTACAGGAGTAACAGATCCTACGCCAGGACAAGCGTCTCTAGAGCGGCAAGAAGTGAATAAAGCACTTATGAAAAGTGCAATGGCAAAAATGCTTAAGATTTTTTTTATGTTCATGTAAATTAGATAATGTTGTATGCTTGCAGACGTAACGTCGTTTGCGTATCGTATAGTGCAAAGTAACAATATTATAGAGGTATTAAAAAACAATGAGGCTGCAAGCTTCATTAGTCTACACCTAGATGACAATGTTACGCAACTCGCCCTCAAGCACAGTGGCACGACAGATTTTAATTTAGCTGCAAGCTTGCAACTCATAAAGTTGTACCAAAAGAGTAAGAAAAAACTACCTCTTTTTGTGGAGCATATGCTCGCTCTGGATGAGCGTTCATATATGCAATGCACCTCTCAGCGTGTTGCTCAGTATAAAACCACTTTCCTCCGAGGAAACACCCTTTTAGACATCACGGGCGGCTTGGGAGTAGATAGTATTTTTTTAGCATCGGCCTTTGACCAAGTTACGGTAGTAGAGCAGAATGATCAGCTTCACACGATGGCGGCATATAATATAGATGTATTGGGATTAGAAAATGTGCTTAGGGTAAATGACGATGGTACATCCTACCTGCAAGATACGAGTATCACCCACGACTTGATTTACATAGATCCAGATAGGCGTAGCGATTTTGGCAGGTCAGTAGCATTGGAGCATTTGTCTCCTAATGTGCTGGATTTAATTCCTATGTCACGTGCAAAGGCACGAAAAGTGTATATCAAGCTCTCCCCACTTTTTGAACTCAAGGAGGTTTGGAAACAGTTTGAACACGTAGCGTGTGTCTATATTTTAGCAGAACGTGGTGAGATAAAAGAACTGGGTATTTTAATTGATTTTGCATGCACTACGAACAGTTTTCAGGTGCATCTCAAAGATGTCTATACGCATTTTGAACTCACGAGTCTTACGAATAAAATCCCGAACGTTTCATATACGAAGTCAAATTATAAGGGCCTCCATATTCCTTTGGCACTTGTTGCCAAAGCAGGAGTCATACATCACTTTTTGGCAAATGAAGAAGTAGGGAAGCACCCAGATTTTGAAATCTATTTTTCGAACAACATTGCAATACCAGGCACGCGAAATTTTGAGATAGTAGCAAGATGTAGCCTAAATGCTAAGGCAATAAAAAAATGCCTGAAACTGCAAGAGGTAAAACAGTGTAATGTGGTAATAAAGGGGGTAGCAGATAAGCCCAGTACCTGGCATCAAAAACTAGGGACAAAAGACGGCGGAAATCTATTTTTATTTTTGCTCAAAGGAGCAGAAAACGAAGCATTACTAGCTCGGTTTATTTCTTAAGTTGTTCCTTGATATAGGCATCAAGTGCAGCCACCATACTCGGATGATCTGCTGTAGGAGCAGGAATCGTATTTACGAGACCAGCTTCTTTGAGAGCTTGATCGGTAGTTTTACCCCAACCTGCTATAGCTCTAGAGCCTTCCTGTACGAAATCTGGGAAATTGGCAAATAAAGACACAATACCTTGCGGGCTAAAGAATACCAAAATATCATAATAGACATTGGTAAGTCCCGAGAGGTCAGAATTTACCGTATGATACATTATTGCTTCGGTATGGGTGATATTCATTTCGTTAAGGTAATTAGGAATCACCTCATTGCGTATATTGCTACACGGAAATAGATAGTTGAGTGCTTTATGCTTTTTGAGTAAATCTAAGAAAGAAGAATCGGTCCCTTTGCCTACGAACATTTTTCGTTTTCGCAGTTGGGTATACTTCTGTATATAGAGTGAAACGCCTTCGTTTGTACAGAAATATTTCATAGTAGCAGGTATCTCTACCTTCATTTCTTCTACTATTCTGAAAAAATGATCGATGGCATTGCGTGAATTAAAAATTATGGCATCGTGGTCCAATATTCTGAGTTTCTGCTTTCGCAACTCTCTTGCAGCTACTGGCTGCACCTCAATAAATTGATGGAAATCAACGCGTACTCCGTACTTCTCTGTAAGCACATCATACACAGTTTTGTTGCTTCCCGGATGGGGTTGCGATATTAATATCGTTTTTACACTCAAATTAATTCTCTTTAGCTGTTTACGAATAGTATTTTGGCAAATACAAGTGCCGGTACTATTTCGTAGGTGCAAAGGTAGACAAAAACAGCGAGAAAGGAGTGTTTAAAATTGGATTGGAGGATTACTATGGTACCATATAGCCGTATCAAAAAGTAAATAGCTATACCAATCAATACGATATGAAAAAGGTCGCCGCTCAGTCTGAGGTAAAAAATATCGACCAATATCAATCCGCTGATTACAAGACTAAATAACTGATTAATACTTGATTGAAAATCTACCACACGCGAGCCTAAGTTGCTCTCCTCGTGCATTCCAAAGTAAAACAAATTGCCTGCATACTTGATTAAAAAAAGGACAATTGCTGCAACAAGTACACATGTAAATATCGCAATGTTATCTAGAAATATGAAGTCGGGAGGGGTAAGCTCATAGGTGCAAACGAAGATGGCTATCGTAAAACTAGACAGTACAAACGATGCTATGCGAAAGATAGGGTTGCCCAAAAATTGCTCACTCTGCCAATTGAAACGCTGAATAGGTAAGGTGGCTAAATAAAACATAGAGGAGAACCATCTGCCATTAGTCGTGTATACAAAGACAATACACATCAGTAAAAAAAGCAACAATACCTTGAGGTACATGGGTGCCTCATGTTTGAGCACTAAGTCTGTTGTCAGAACTGCGATGAGCATTACTACAAAGGTGTTTTATTTTTTCTAAAAATAATTGACCACACCAAAGTGAAACTTTGCAGCACTAAGTTGTAAGGTGTTGCCTTGTCTACTACCTAATGCATATGCCAAATTGAGTATTCCTTTGCCAACTTGTATATTGGCCGACACACCAAAACCATAAGGGATGTCAAATATCAGTACATCACTTTCAAGTTTATTCTCGAGCAAGGCTGTATTGGCAAATAGACCAACATAACTATTTTCGCCTATGAGGTATCTATACTCTGCGGTGTAGGTAAGCATTTTGCTGGCAAAAAACTCATTCTCGTCGAAACCCCGAAGCGACGAATAGCCTCCAAAGTTATATAACTCATTAAAAAAAACGTTGCTGGCAAATAGGCCTTGAAAGGATAATTTTTGGTGTAGAGTGCTACGTTTTTTTATAGGAATAAAATAAGACGAGGCCACTTTAAACTCTAGGCGTGTACTTTTGAGCTGAGCGGTGTCATATACCGATATAATGCTGCCGTTGTCGCTGTTTGCAAATTTTACTTGCCGTATATCGGCATTGCGTACAATTTGCTTTTGGCCAATAGCTCCATCGGCAAGTATGCGGTAACCTTTTCTAGGATTGGGTAAGTAATCTAAGTCTTGCTGAAAAATGGCTAAACCATAATTGCGTATAGTATACGGATTGTTGGTAGGAATTTTTTTTGATACTCGTACAGCCGAAGTATCGGCACTGAGCAAATTACTATTGACGTTTTGGTAGTAAACCTGCACATAATTGTTGCCCTGCTGCTGATACCTCAGCGAAAGCTTACTCTGCAGATTAACAAATAGCGTGTCAAACTTATTGAGATTAAACTCGCTCGATATGCCTACACGCGTATTGAATAAGTAGGGGTAGGTGAAACCAAGGTCTAGTTTCTGTGAGTTTTGCAAGTAATTTCGCCAATGAAGCTCCAGTTGTTTTCCGCTTTTGAAAAGGTTATTGAGTTCTATATTGAGCTCACCTGTAATGAGCAACTGATTTTCTTGGCTATTGGCACTATTGGGTGCCAATCCTACTACTCCATCTAGTCTATCGGTTATATTATCATCTATTTTTAACACAACACGCACCTTGCCTCTAAAAAAAACAATTCTACTTGCTCCCTTCATTTTTACCAAGGGTAAGTTACGTAGCTTTTGGTCTATTGTTTTCACTACCGATTCATCGTAAAGTTTGCCCTGCTCTATATTGAGGTACTTGGCTAAGTATGTTTTAGATATAGTAGCACTCCCGTTATATACGATGCTATCATACTCAAATTTGATATAAGGATCAAAAAACAAGGTGGTATAAAGCGTATCACCTCGGGCATAGTTATCCTGTAGTTTGAGATGAGCAAATGGAAATCCGTTGTTTTCGTGTAGGGTAATAAGTTGCTGCTGAAAACGGCCAAAGCTTGCGAGGTCTAGGCCTATATGCTTTTGCTGAGCTAGATATTCTCTGCTTATGTTGTGACTATTGATGTGTATAGCCTTGTACCTGTAACCTTTGTGCACAGTGCTGAGCAGTGTGTCGTTTTGCTGCAATAGACTATCTGCATACGCCGCAAGATAACCTTCGTTTCTAAGTTGGGTAAGTTGGCGGTTTAGCAGCTGATAAGCTTGTAAGGAGTCTGATACTTTAAGGTGGGTAGCCTCCGCACCTTGATTCATAGTGAAGGTGTATTGTTGTGCCTTAGCGGATATACCCATAAGCACAAAGCTCAAAATTAAAATACCTTTGTACACGTTTGCTCACAAAGGTAAACGATATTAAAGATACCGAAATTACACCTTGGCTGGAATATATATACATGTACCCTTTTGCAAAAAAGCTTGCTTCTATTGCGATTTTCATTTTTCGGTGTCGTTTAAGCACCAAGATGATATTGTATTTGGCATAGCCGAAGAGCTTGTGAGTAGAAGTGATTTTTTTGCTGCAGATGAACGTATTGCAACCGTATACTTCGGTGGAGGCACACCTAGTGTACTGAATAAGGAGCAAATTTCTACGTTGCTTTCTATTATCAAGCAGCATTATAATCTAGTAGAAAACCCAGAAATAACCTTTGAATGTAATCCCGACGACTTGTCCTTAGACTATTTACAGATGTTAAAATCGGTAGGGGTAAATCGCTTGAGTATAGGTATACAAAGTTTTGATGAATCGCATCTTAAGTGGATGAATCGCAGTCATACAGCAGCACAAAGTTTGGAGTGTGTCACCTATGCAGCTCAAGTGGGTTTTGAGGATATTACCATCGATTTGATATATGGCATACCTGCTCTCTCAGCTGCTCAATGGCGTGATACGGTGCAGCAGGCTCTTCAATTACCCATCAATCATCTATCGGCTTATAGCCTTACACTGGAGGAAAATACTCCGTACAAAAAACTCGTGCAGCAAAAGAAGTATGTAAAGCCCAATGAGGACCAATCTTCGGAACACTACGATATTCTCATCCAAGAAATTAATGCCGCCAATTGGGAGCATTACGAAGTGAGTAATTTTTGTAAAAAAGGAAATTACTCCAAACACAATACGGCGTATTGGCAATACAAAAAGTACCTAGGCGTAGGTCCTTCTGCTCATAGTTTTGACCAAAAAAGTAGAATGTGGAATGTAAGCAGTAATAAAATATACTTAGAATTACTCGCGGCGGATAAAAACACCTACGAAATAGAAATACTCTCTGCTACTGATAAGCTCAATGAGCAAATGCTTACGGGACTGCGAGCTACATGGGGTGTAAATTTGGCGGAGATACATAGTGGCTATGGGTATGATATACGCCATCTGTATAACGCGGAACTCAATGCATGGATGGCCAATGGATGGGCAAAGCTCGACGGAGACCAATTTTCACTGACAGACAGTGGTTTTCTTTTTGCCGATTATATCGCCAGTGAGTTATTTGCAAGTGAGGAGTAGCGAGTATTACTCCTCATCCCAAACATTATCATAATCTTTGGTATCAGCCTTTTTTTGGTCTAAGGTGGCTTCTCCTTTCAGGGCTTTTATGAATTTTTTCTTTTCATTTTTTACCTCTTCCTTCACGTTCTCTTTTACAGTGGCTTTGTCATAGCGTATTTTGAGATCGTCTGGTGTGCCCTCCATAGTGATGTATGCAGTGAGACCACCTTCTTGGTTTTTTTCTATTCGTTTCTCTGCTTTACGTGCTATCCAATTGGCTTTGGTGGCAAGTAGCTCGGCTATGCTTAGCTCCATATTGTAAGTCATATAGTTCTCAAAGGTATGAGTGCCTTCTATCTGTAGGTTAAGAGCGTTATTCCGTATTTTCATCTTGGGTATGAAAATAGTCTGGTCAAATATTTCGATGGTATTCTGTAAGGTTTTGAATTTTACATTCTTAAGGTCGTCTACCTTGGCAAAGGTGGAAAGTTCCATAAGCGGCTCATAAGCTACTAGTGCACCGTCACTTACTACTACATCTGCTTTGACATATAGCTTTGGCATTATGGGTTCATAGTTTTCATCAAGAATTATTTTAGCTATAATTTTACCATTTAGCGTTCCGCTTAAGTTCTCATAAGTGATTTCAGATTGTTCAAAATTATTAAACTGCTTAAATAGCTCGGTAATGTTAATATTGGCAATATCGGAGTGTATGTCGAGTAAGTGAGAGGCTCCCCATTTTTTCAATGAAACATTGGCGATGGTGTTTCCTTGTAAGGCAATGATTTTACAATTTGGCAAACTAATAGACTTACGGTCTGAGAGTAGTGTGCCGCTCATTTTTTGTGCTATAAAATCATTGTATTGGAAGTTGTTAAACGTGGTTTGTACAGCTAAATTTATAGGTAATAAATCATCAGTTGAAGTCCCATTTTGTTTTTCAGAGGTATCGGAAGTGGCGTATAACTCATTGATATACAAATTATTTACTGTAAGGTTGCCGGTAAGTTTTAAATTGCTTTGTGGGTTGAGCAAAGACTTGAAATTGAGTACGTCACCATTAAATTTCCCCGAAGTTTGGTTGTAAGCAAAGGTGGCATTTTTAATTTGTACATTGCGTTTATTGGCAGTGAGGTTTAGACTAAAATCTTTTACATTGAGTGCTGGATTAGTAAGTTTACCTTTCAGGTTTTTTACGGCAATTTCTCCTATGTATGAAAAAGCGTCTTTGGCTAACTCTTGGGTGTAGGTGTTATATTGCAGTCTGAGTTTACCATTGGCGGTTATCTGACCACTGCTCGGTTCAAAATTAGCATCACCTAACAATCCAAAAATGAAACTAGCATCCAGTTTAGCTTGTCCGTCCCAGGTTATCGTGGGTATTTCAAAATCTTTTACCGCCAATGTCCCACTTATGGCATTGTTGCCAGTGGCTGCATTTTGGATTATTGCAGAAGCTTCGGCTTCTTTCATATTGCTGAGTGTGGGCATACGTAACTTGCCCTCAGCAGATATGTGGGATAAGGTAAGACTTTGCTCAGCTATTGTTACCGTGCCCTCTTTTAATAGGTAGTCTAACCCAAAACTTGGCTCATTACGAGCGTATGTTTTGCCTCTAAGGTACGCATTTATCGTGGCATCTCCACTTAGCTGTAAGTGGTCCAGACTCTCTGTAGCACTGCGAGGCAGCATACTGAGTATATCGGCCAATGGAGCACGGTCGTTGCTGAATCGTAAGTCGATAGCCGAGGCAGCACTATAGTTTACCTCGCCATCTACACTCAAGTTTACCTTTTCTATGAGCATATCACTAGGGTACACTACCAGCCGCTCTTCATCGGTGAGTACTTCTAGGTTTGCATTTATTTTGAGATTCTTTTTTGTGAGGTAATCATCCTTGCCCGATCGTAAGTGTGAAGCATTAAGTTGTGCATTTACACCTAGTATTATATCATTTCCTGTGTACTTGAGCGACAAGGTGCTGCTTGGCGTGTAGGTGTTACACAATAGTTTACTTGGTCTGTGCTCATAGCGTATGTCACAGTTTATCATTATTAGTTTACTTATTTCAAAACTTACGGGAGTAGCTGCATCTTCTTCACTTGGTTTTAGGATGTCATAGTTAGTGCCATAGTTCAAATCAGCTACGCGAAGTGCTGCATCCCGAATGATGATTTTGTCTATTACGTATTCACCTTTGTACAGTTTCCAGATATCTACAAATAGATTTAACTCTTCTGCTACTAGTAATTTTTCTTTGTAATAAGGCGTACTTTGAGCTATGCTCACGTCGGACATTTTTATACCCAAGTTTGGGAAGTCACGCAGGCTGGAGAGCGATATCTGTTGTACTTCTACTTTTACGGCTAGCGATTTGTTTATTTCGGATACGAGTACAGGCTGTATGTTTTGATGAAAATAAAGAGCAAGTGCCGCCACTAGCATACCAAACAGTATGAAAAGAAGTAGGGATATTTTCAGTATTTTTTTTAGCACGGCTATTGTAACACCAATATTTCCGACAAAGGACGGCTATAAATAGTATTGTATATAGTATAACCAATTAACAATGCACATTGGTGTATTGGGAGTGTATTATTTCGTTGAACGCCATATATAAACAAGGCATAAAGCTAGGGGGCAGAAGGTCTTAATATGGCCTTCTATTTTTTTAAAATATTTGTTTGGTAAGTATAAAACTGAAATTATATTTGCAACCCTTTAAAACGGGGCGATTAGCTCAGTTGGTTTAGAGCACCTGCCTTACAAGCAGGGGGTCGTTGGTTCGAATCCAACATTGCCCACAAAACAGAAGTCTCGCTTAACGGCGGGACTTTTTTTATTTTACTTTATGTGCAGATTCTAGGTTTTACATTCTCAAAAGATGGATAAATTCTACGTAGGTCATACGTATGAAGCGATGATTGAGAGAATCGGCAAGCATAATTGTAATCACAAAGGATTTACAGGAAGAGTCTGTAGCTATATATTCGTGAAGCTGTGATATAGGAGAGTAATATGAGAGTAAATTCTATTTTCAGCAGAAATGAGATAGCAAGTGCTACCAAATCCAAAATGTTTGCCAACCACAACATCTTTACATTGGAAGGTGGTGGATTCTTCAAACCACCTACGCTTCTGGTATCAGTATCATAATATCCGTTAAAAATATTGCTGGCGGGATAAACGAGTACGTGTAGAATGAAAAAGACGATTATTCCTGAAATAGTGTAAGGGTTTGTATAAGAATCTTCCACAAATGGAAGTGTAGGAACCTGAGATAAGGCAAACAAGTATACCGGCATAAGCAACAGGGAAAAGTGGAGCCTGAGGTGTAGGATGGCATCTATCCATTGCTGTCTGTTGCTTGTCATTCATTACTTACAAAGTCAACGTTACCTCAAACGAAAAAGTCCCCCACCAAGGTGAGAGACTTTTGAATATTTTGATGTAGCGGCCTCTACCAATCGTCATCGTCTATATAAGGTACTGCAGCACACGTAGCTTTAAGCCCTTCAATTAGTTTGTTCATTTGATTATTACACGCTATCAGAATCACATCGTTTTTACGCACATTCTTTTTAGCGTTTAGATAATATTCCATATATGTTTTTTCATCTTTTTTATCCCCGCTAGGATTAGGATGGATGTGCATGAAATTTTCAAATTTATATCTGTAACGTTCATCTTTGAAACGCAACTCCATATCAAATTGCAGTTGACCAGCTTCTTTAGTTTGGTACTTATTTACTTGTACGAGTAAAGGCATAGTTACAAAAGCATTAATCGTAGAGCCTTCTTTACCGTTAGGATCGGCACCGGCGGCTTCTATCATTTGTTTTGCTTCTTTTTTTCCAAATTCTTTTTGCATCCAAGTCAATGCACGAGCGTATAGAGAATCATACACTGCATAATCTTCGCCACCTAAATCTAAAAATCTATCTGGAACTATTACTTCTACTATTTCCATATAAGCCACTAACTGAGAGGTGCTGTCATACGGCATACCCGTAAATCGTTCGTATGGTTTTGAGGTAACTTGTGGTCTAGCTGCTCTTACTCTATCATCACCACCGTAACCATAGCTGTTGTCATCGTCAGAAGAACCCCAACTGTCATCGTCAGAACCCCAAGCATCATCGTTTGTTGTGCTGTCATCTGTATAGCTAGCCCCTGAACCTTGGTCGTAATCATAATCAGAGCCTGAATTATCGTCAGAACCCCAACCATCGCCAGAATCATCTCCCCAGCCGTCGCCAGAATCGCTCCCCCATCCGTCACCATCAGCTTGGGCATAAGACGACATGGTGAATAATCCTAAAACCAGCAGTGTAAAAAGTACTTTTTTCATATAAACTGTAATATTCCGCTTTCACTTAGGCCAAATAGCGTGCCAATACTGCAAACGGTCAGCGAAAATACCCCTTTTTTAATTGGATGCAAGTGGAGGAGTTGTGGATTAAAAAAAATTACACTAATAGAACGATGCTCGTAAGATGGTGCATTACTTTGCAACACAATGAAATTTTCAATCAAAACATGTGTGTTTTTAGTACTAATCTTGTCTATAGGATGCAGTAATGAGCCAAAAGAAGCAGGAGATGACAAGGCGTCTACTATTGACCAACATTCTTTTGCCAATACAAAGGAGGCCATTGTAACACACATTTCTTTGAACCTTGCCGTGGATTTTGACTCCACTTTACTGAAAGGAAGTGCCACCTTAACTTTTGATAATTTAGCACAAGCCAAAGAACTTATTCTGGATACCAAAGATTTAATTGTGAGCAAAGTAACCATTGATCAAGGGCAATCTACCACTTTTAGCTTTGGAGAAGAACATCCGATTTTTGGTGCGTCGTTGCACGTAGCGATTTTACCCGATACCAAGAATGTGACTGTGCATTATACCACTAGCCCCGAAGCTGGAGCATTACAATGGTTATCTCCTAGCCAAACATTGGGTAAGGAGTACCCGTTCCTTTTTAGCCAATCACAAGCAATACTTGCTCGTACCTGGATTCCTTGCCAAGATGGCCCAGGAGTTAAGTTTACGTACGATGCAACTATACATACTAACCCTGAACTTATAGCACTAATGAGTGCACAGAACGGGACGACCAAGAATGCAAATGGAGTGTATTCATTTACCATGGAGCAGCCTATTAGCTCTTATTTACTCGCACTTACCGTTGGTGACTTAGAATTTGCCTCTACAGGCAGAAACTCAGGTGTATACGCTGAGCCGGCAATGCTTGCCAAATCGGTATGGGAACTGAGTGATATGCAAAGTATGATAGACAGTGCAGAGTCACTGTATGGCCCTTACGCTTGGGGTAGATATGATGTAGTGATACTCCCTCCTAGTTTCCCCTTTGGTGGTATGGAAAATCCAAGACTCACATTTGCTACGCCTACGATTATAGCGGGAGACAAAAGCCTCGTAGCCCTGATTGCTCATGAATTGGCACATAGCTGGAGTGGCAACTTAGTAACTAATGCTACTTGGAACGATTTCTGGCTCAACGAAGGTTTTACGGTCTACTTTGAGCAACGTATTATGGAGAAAATATTTGGCAAGCCATATGAAGAGATGCTTACTAAACTGGGTATGGGCGACTTAGAACTGACTATAAACGAGCTCATAGCAAAGGGAAAATCAGAAGAAACCCATTTATTCCTCGACCTAGAGGGGAGAGATCCCGACGACGGTCTTACAGATGTTGCCTATGAAAAAGGAAGATTCTTTTTGCAGGCGATAGAAGCCCTGGTAGGTCGCGAACGATTTGACATTTTTTTGAAAAAATATTTTACTGAAAATAAATTTAAGACAATGACCACAGAAGGCTTTTTGACTTATCTCAATACACACTTGCTTACTCCAGAAGAACAAGATGAGCTACAAGCTGATGAGTGGATTTATGGCCCAGGTTTGCCGGATAATACGCCCGAACCACATTCCGTAGAATTAGACCAAGTAGAACAAGCCATTGCTCAGTTTAATAATGGTCTGATTGCTGCTAATAAAATTAACACTGAGGGCTATACCACACATCACTGGCTTTACTTCTTACGTGGCCTTAAGAATCTAAACAGCGACAAAATGAATGAGCTAGATGCTGCATTCCATTTTACACAAACAGGAAATAGAGAAATTGCCTGCGACTGGTTCAAACATTGTATCGAACAAAATTATAAAATTGCTTACCCCGCTTTGAAGTCATTTTTGATAGATGTAGGTAGACGCAAATTTTTGACACCGCTGTATACACGCCTAGCTGCAACACCTGAAAATAAATCGTGGGCTAAGGAGGTTTATACACTGGCACGGCTAGGGTACCACTCGGTAAGCTACAAAACCATTGACGAAATACTTAAATAACCGCGTAATAGGTACATTCGTGGCCACAACTAACAAATCAACTAATTTCAATACAATGAATAAAATTACTCAAATTGGTTTAATTACTTTAGTAAGTGTTGTGCTTTTTGCTACGGCATGTAAGAAAAATGCCTCCAACAACATTTATAATTCTTGGACACTTACAGACGTACAAATGCCAAACTTAGACAGTGTCGCTTTATCGCAAATGAAGGCTGCAGATGTAGTTTATACTTTTAGCAAAGACGGAAGCTATAGCTATAATATACAAGGTACAAAGGGTGGAGGTACATTTAGCATAAACTATGAAGGTACTCAAATTACCACCACAGAAGAAGGACAAACAGAGACCTTAGACGCTCAACTGTCTGAAACTAGTCTAACCCTTAGCAAAGGGCCTGAGAAAATGATGTTTACCGTTAAGAAATAGAAAACTGGGATTATTTGACGCATTTAAGAAAAAAGTAGAGGTAAAATCAAAGGAAGTAAATCCGTTGTATAATCACCTAAAAGAAGCCGGTTTAGCCATAGAAAACCTACAAGTATTAGATGCTAACGGGACAGTAACCGTAACAGGTGTCGCTCAAGATGGAGAAACCGCTGCCAAGGTAAATGAACTACTCACAGCTAAAGGTGTGGCTTTGGTAACGAACAAAGTAACCATAGCTGACCTCTCGCACCTCAACCTACAATACAAAGTAGCCACTAACGCTAGTAACTTAAACTGTAGAAAAGGAGCAAGTACTAACGACGAAATCGTAGGAAAGTTTCCTGTGGATTCTGTTGTAACACTTGTGCAAAAGCATAACGCAATGTGGTATAAAGTAAAAGGCAACGATATAGAAGGTTATTGTCATACAGACTACCTGGAGCAGATAAACTAATATCCTTCTGCTTGGATAATATTACAAAAGATGGCTTCAGCCATCTTTTTTTTGGTCTGTTACTTTAGAATTAACATTCCAAAAAAAAGCCTCCACTTTCATGAAGGCTTGATTTTAGTTGGTGGGCCCACCTGGACTCGGACCAGGGACCACCTGATTATGAGTCAGGTGCTCTAACCAACTGAGCTATTGAAAACCAGTGTTTTACACATTAAAATAAGTTTAACTGTCTAAGCACTGCCTAATGAAATTACAATTTCCTAAAGTTCACACTGATTCTTTAAAAAAAGTATTTGTATCCTTCTACATTAATAATAAGAGATATAGGCTTTATAACGGGAAGAGAATCAACTCAACCACAGATCCCAACTCTTATCCTATTGACCAAAGATTATCCATAGCTAAAGTCCTAGCAGCTGAGATCTACAGCTACCTATTAAATGGGGGTGTTTTATTATCACATAGATCTAACAATTTGGTATGTGGTAAACTCTCAGATCTTGATTGTATCAAACAAGCCTTGGAATCAAAACTAACTGGTGATTACTCTGACAAGTATAAGTCTATGCTTCAGTTTAGTTTTAACTGTTTAGAGCAAGAAATAGGTGCTTCAAAACTTGACGTTAAAAGCCTTAAAAATATTCTTGCAAGGTATTGCTCTGGAGTTTCTCATAACACCCTTAGAAGGCACATAAATGTGCTTATTAATGAAGCTGTATCCTTAGGAATGGAGAGTAATCCGATGACTGAGATAAAAAGTAAGAAAGCTAAGGCTATAATGCATAAACCCTTTGATGATATTGCTACTATATTAGAGGATGTTAAAACCTTTAATAAACACCTTCACCTATGTTGTTTATTAACTTATGGCTGCTTACTCAGGCCTCACAGAGAGGTGAGGGAATTGACTTGGGGTGATTTCTCAAAGGACTTAAGCTTTATTACACTTTCAGGGTTTAGAAATAAGTCAGGAAGAAATAGAATTGTACCAGTTCCAGGCTTTATCAAACCCTATTTAAATCCAAAAGGTTTAAATGATAATATCTTTACTGGGGATTTGTGTGGTAGGAATCCTGACTATTTTAGTACCCTATGGAGCAGATATAAGAAACAAAGTAATGTTTTGAAGGAAGGGCAAACCTTGTACTCATTCAGACACTCAGGTGCCATTGATATCTTTAAGAGAACGGGCTCTATTACCAAGCTACAAAAAGCTATGGGGCATTCATCTATAAATGTAAGTCTAACCTACTTAAGGGGATTAGAGTTAGCTGAATTAAGTGAAGAGGATATGCCTATGGTTTAGGTTTTATAAGTCAACATCAACGTCACCATCAAAGTTGGTATCATCATAAGCTTCAAATTTCTTTCCATCAATAGGCTTTTTGTCAATGTTAATATTTTTATTGCTGTAAAGTTTATAGAATCCGGTTATAGATACAGTTTGACCCGCTTCAGCAAATTTTACTTTCTCACCATTTTCATTATATATACGACTTACCTTACAATCGTGCCATCCCCATATTGAATAATGTGCTTTTAAGGCATCACCAATTTCAAGTTTTCCTTTTTGGACTGTTACAGTTACAACAATTTCTTCAATTTGTTCAATATAAGTTGTTTTAAGCCCTTTTCTGGGTCCTTTAACAGTAAATCTATCTTTTTTTGGAATCTCTTCTAATCTTGCACTAATTACCACACCCTTTGCATAATTTCCTTTATCGTCAACTAATTCTTGTTTTAATTTTTGAATAGGATTAGGAATATTTTCTTTGATGCCTCCTATGTTAATTTTTTTGCTAACGATAGCTTTTAATTGCTTTCTTAAAATTATGATTAATACAAGTAGTAAGCCAAATATATAAGGAAGATACTCTACCACCCCCTTAAAAAT
The DNA here is from genome assembly GCA_018700895.1 of Bacteroidota bacterium. GTDB lineage: Bacteria > Bacteroidota > Bacteroidia > NS11-12g > UBA9320 > UBA9320. The sequence continues at coordinate 51,685 of JABIUV010000025.1, read as the reverse complement.
TGTAATGAATACAAACCCAATTATTATAACTCCAATAAGTTTGGGAATCATCTTATAAAAACCGTCACCTCCTCCTCTTCTTTTACCAATTGTTGAGTCAAAAACTGAAGTCATATAAGTGAAGCCACGAGACTGAGCTTCAGCTGATTTTTTTTCTAAAAATTTTTTCCAAATAGACATTTTACAATTTATTGGTTAGAAACAAAAGTTAATCTTTGGTTGCTAAGTCATTTGAGTTGAATAACGTAACTTTAGTTATAACTTTATTAACTTGTTGCATTACCACATATCCAATAATACCAGAAGTAAGCCACTCTATTACTGAAAGAGTAGTTTTTTCAACTACCATTTTGTCTGACCAAAAACCCCAAAGGTTCATAATTCCTTTTTCTTCAAAAAATAATAGAACTAATTGAACTGAAATAAGTCCACATATCCAACCTACTCCATAATTTAAGAACTCCTTGGCAATATGATTAAAGTACTTTTTCATAACGTTTGATTTTATTCAAAAATAATAAAAATAATTCAATGAAATAGTGAAATTTCTGTTCTAATTGGTTTGAACTGTAAATGTATCTCTTACCTACTTGCGTGGCTTAGAAATAGCTGAACTAGAAGAAGAGGATATGCCTATGTTTTAGTTTGCTTTAGTTCATTCTTACAGCACTGAATGTGATTTTTATAGGGACAGGTACATTAAATAATTGTTCTGTAGTTTGCCCTCGTTGTCTGTAATATAACACACCTTCATATGAGCCTTGTACGTTATCACCATCAGCAGTACCTATAGATGAACTTTTTCCTAGATTGCTCAAACTAATCTTAGTTAATTTACCAATTAAGTTATCTCTATAAGCATCTGTATATTCCATTGAAGTATTTTCAACATACTCTGAACTCCAAAAGGCAGTAGTACGTATTCCATTAGCAGTTGCATAATCATCTGTATAAGGTCTTGAATTAATTTGTAGCTCTCCAATATTGTTATTTCCAATTTGTGGATTTTCTATTCTTAGATTAAAATATAATGGCTGACCAGAAATATAATCTGTTGCACTAATATCATTAAGTTGAAAACCTAAACCTAATATGCCCTGACTTAAACTAGCTAATGAATGGTTTTGAATTGTTGATTGAGAGAAATCAAAATAATCTGAAAACTCTCCTACTATTTTATGAGTCTCTCCACCAAATTTTATCTCAAAGGAATATTGAATCCTTTGATTATTTAATTCAACCTCATTATCATCATTTGCACATCCAAGAAAAAGAAAAAGAAAAACTAAAGCAAAAGAGTATTTGCTTTTTGGTGATAAACTCAGATTAACCATATTGTAAATATTTAAGTTTCCAAAATAAACTATTTTCATCTAAAATAACGCTATGGAAAAGGTTAGATAGCCAAATAAAACATAGTAAGAACTAATATTAGAAAAGTATCATAAACCCTGATTTGTCTAAAAGCAACATATTGATTAATCCATCTTAGAGCTAAAGAGATGATCTGGAAGGGTTAATAGATACTAAATGTTAGCTATCTGATTTTAAGGGAGATTTCTAACTTATGAACTTTCTGTTTTAGGCTCTCATAGAAATTTATGAGCATTTCTATTTTATCTAGAAAACAGCTTATCCCATAAAATATTATCTTTACTGTCTCAGTTCTATATGCAAAATAAACTTTACTTTCTCTTCATTATTCCACTATTTTTTGGCTGTTCAAATAGTCACAATGTAGAAACGTATACGTCAGAAAAAGAAGTGACAGTTACAGCAGGGAGAAAACGCATCACTATAACTCCCATTATTGAATCATCTTGGGGCGGCAGAGGTGATCAGGGAGGATTAGCTGTATCAAATGGTGATCAGATAGATACAATTTATGATTGCACCTATGGAAGAACTCCTGATTATAAGATTCTGAAATGCGGTTCTAGAGAGTATTTATTTACTTCCTGCTTAATCAATGGAGGAGGTACTAATTGGCAGACATTTTACTTGTGGTCATTGAATGATTCAAGTTTCATGAAGCAACTTTTTTTTAAGCAGCTATATACAGGTAAAGAAGGGCCATACAATTCTGAGACAGGGGATTTAATTAGATCAAATAATATAAAGATTAATCCATTGAATGATAAGGTAAAAACCTGGATACGTGAAGCCAGAGTTGAACAAAGGAGAAATGTTAAATTCAAAAAGGAAGAGATCTATTGGCTATTGAATAAAAAAAATGAATTCAGTTTGGAGGAAAATAAAGTCATACTTACTGTTGACTCCACTTATAAGCTGCTAGATATGTCAGATAACATACCATCTCTGGAAATATTGACTGGTAAGAAAAAATATGAATTTAAGTTAGATGAAGGATAGCCAGGAATACATATTAATTAGATCATTAGAACTGAGGCATTCTCCATGGATAAGTGAAATGGATAATCCTAACCAATTGCAGGATGGGGGTACACATAGGAGCTTTATCATTCAATTCAATGACAGTATTGATAGAATATCTATGCTCATTCATTTTAAACACCTCAGCATTCTTAAAATGGAATTATGTTACAGGAAAAAAGGTGCTGAAAACAGAAAGAAGAAGAAACAATATCCTCAGCATAAAATGAGATTGTCCTTTGACAACACACTTGAGTTACTCACTTACTTATCCAGTAAAAATTATAAAGCAGATTGGTTTGAGATAAGATTTAAAAATGGATGGGTTATTCAACACTCTTTTATCAATGGATTAGAATTCATTACAAATAATACCCAAGAAAGAAATCTACTCTTTGAGAGGCTTGTATCACTCAGTGGCCAGGGTCCAATTGATATTGACTCATTGGAAATAAATCAAACCTACACACTTCACACTGATGGTAGAGTAAAGTTGAAACCCTTGTTCTTTTAAAATATTTCTTACTGATAGGCTTCTTAAGTAGGTGGATGAGACATTTAGAAATGAATTTCACATATCTTAAATTTATAAAGCGCATTTTCACCTATAAAAGTAGCTTATTTGACTTACCTTGGCACATTGCTGAATTAAAATAAGAAGATACGCCTATGGTTTAGTTTACTTATTATGCTTTGGGAAAACGTCTAAAATTTCATATTTAGCATACCATTTATTATCATCCGAAGTATCCTCTCCTAAAAAGAAATCTTTAAGCTCAGGAATTTGAATTTCTTGCATATCCCCTGGTTGAAGACTCAAAACTTGAGTGCAACTATAGCAGATACTACTTTTTGGGGAATACCTATTTAAATCATATGTCTTTGAAAACACTTTAGTCCCACCTTTGTAGGCTGCTCCGGTATAAATAGAAACTCTGAATCTTACTCTATTTACAACATGTTCTGTATTGTTAGTGATTTTGCATCTGAACTCTGTGAACGTTTCTTTATTGTCTGGGCTATATGACCAGTTTGTACCTCCAACATATAGTTTCCAAGGAGTATAGGGTTTGTTTTTAAGTTCAATTTCTTTTTGCTTTACTCTTTCCAGTCTTTCTTTTTCTCTTTTTTCTTTTTCCAACTTTTGAGCTTGAAGGTCATATGGACCTCTTATTCTCCAATTGTTGGGTTTATCATTAATGATGAAAGCTCTTTTAATTCTAAAGCTATAGTCTTTGTTTGAAGATTTAAAAAACACCAAATAACCATCTATTACATATGTATCTATTTTTGCATCATATTCAATTATAAATTCTGCTTTTGTAAAAACAGCACTTTGCCAGTTGATACCCATATTAAGTCCTCCATAATATGCCTCATCAAAAGTTTTTTTAGAGTCATCATTCCAATTTTGAATAAAGTCACTAACAGAAATACTATCTTCATCTGCTGCCTCTGAGAAAGCTTTACTTAATTTGTCAGGGAAAAATTTAGAATCATCTATACTCATCAATAGTTTAGAGGCTTCATTCTTGTTTTTGCTTTTTAGTAATTTAAAAATAGACTTTGCATAGTTTTCTGGAGTGTCAAAAGAAACACTGTGTTTTTCTTTTAATGCATTGTATTTTTCATTGAGTTCATTGTTTTGTTCTAAAAGGACATTGAATTTATATGTCAAATCATTATTTGCTTTTATAAGTTCTTTTTTACTTTGACCATAAAAATAAAAAGGAATAACTAGCAAAGCTGAGACTAAGAATGTCTTTTTCATATCTTCAAATTTAAATAAACGTTAGCTATATCTATATATAATGTGCTCAGATTTTTAAAGGCAAAGTCCCTTCAATGATTTAAGGGTATATGGCTATCCACATACGCGTTAATAAACCTATTTTGAGATGCACTGTAACTTTTGAGCTGATTGTGATAACAACACTTCAGGAGTCAATGAGCAAAGTGTGTTTGATTTACTTATAAGTACTCTCTTGTCCATAATATTTTAAGGTAAGTTGCTTTTTGTTTAGAGTATAAGGTATGTTGTATACTTCCCCAGTAGCAAGTCCTGCTGCTGAAAACGTAACTTTTAATTTCAAAGTATCTGGAGTGATTTTATAATCAAATGAAGAAGGAAACTGCCTAGCACCTCTATAAATGCTCTTGAACATCACACCTTCTCTGTTCCAATCATTATTGTACTCTTCTAGCAAAAACAATTCAAAACCCTTAATTTTTATCCCATCTATTACTAGTGGTGTTTTAGCTTTCCACTCTTTATTAAAAAGGGCTTGAGAAGGTGTAAATTCTATAGGAAGTAGACCTATAATAGAGAGCAATATTATTTTGAACATCTACAAAAATAGATCTATTACCTTATCTATCTAATGAACCAGATAATTCTGTTCCGTTTTAAAAATAGAGGAGCTTTTACACTCCCCTACATTACTTATGCTAAACTAAGCATATTACCTATTTGCATAGCTTTGGGAATAAACCTATCTATATAACTGCTCTTATTGGCTTCGGTCATAAGATTATAGACATTCCATAAAGAGATAGAGCCATCTTGATTGGCAGAGAAATTAGGATTGATAAAATAACCTTTGGTTACCTGACCCATTTGCTGATCTCCTAACCAATCTTTTTGAGAGAACATAGGATTATAATAGTGTAATCTAACGTTACCAATATACTGTCCAAAAGGCTTCCCAGATTTTATCTACTTGTGATTTTAATTCTCCTGTTATCATTAAGCCCCAAATTTAACATTCCTTTTAATAAAGTAGCAGACTCAAAAATTTACTGCCTCAGTACTGCCAGAAAAGACTTGAAAAGTGTATATTTGAGATTGTGTAAAACACAGGTAGTTGAAATAAAAAAACCCTAAACTATTGCTAGTAAAGGGTTTGATAGTGGGCCCACCTGGACTCGAACCAGGGACCACCTGATTATGAGTCAGGTGCTCTAACCAACTGAGCTATAGGCCCTCTTTTGGTCACTTTATCTAAAGGTCATTTGCGAAGCTGCTTGTCTGCCAAAACTGAGTGCTGGCGAAAGCAAAAGACCTAAATTAATTCTCCTCTTTTTCAAAAGGTCTGCAAAAATAAGGCTTAATTTATCTTTGCAAAGATTATTTTTATTTTCTCCATTAGCCGAAATACTTTACTAAACAGCACACTTCATTTACTTAACAAAGCTACAGTGACGACAACCCGTACCTTCTATTCCTTTAGAATCCTTTGGCTATACACATGCCCATTTTTTGCAAAGCGAATGATGTACATACCCGCAGGTAAATGGCTCAAATTTAGCGTATGCTTAGCTTTACTATCTTCACGTGCAAAGTGATGTACGTCATTGCCCAATACATCACGTACACTTAGCAGTATATATTGTTCCGCTCCAGTAATCACAAGCTTGGTATGAAATGGTGATGGGTACACCTGTAATCCGTTTGCATCATATTGCCCTGCAGATGATTTGTCAGCTATAGTGGTAAACGATCGGGTCTCACTCCACGAACTAGCAATCCCATTTACGTTGCCTCTGGCTCGCCAGTAGTACTTTACATCGTTTGTTAGTTCATCAAATAAGTACGAATTGGTGACGCTTGTCTTTCTGTAAACGCCCAAAAAGTCAGAAGATTGACTCAATTCGACCGTGTAATTCGCAGCGTTGGGCACCTTTTCCCATCTCATACGAGTATCTAGTGCTACATCTACCGCTTGGTCTAATGGTGTTATTAATAATGGCCCAGCGATAGATTCTTGCGTGGTAAAACTCCAAGGCTCTGTGTAATCCGATACGACTATCAAATCATTATACATTGCTCTTACTCGCCAATAGTATTTTCTGCCAAAGGCAAGATTTGTGGTGTATGAAAGTGCCGTTTGATATACCGCAGTAGAATCGCTCATATCCTCGTTTTCAGAATATTCAAGTAAGTAACCATTTGCTCCGGTATAAGCGTTCCACTTGAAGGTGACACCAAAGTTTTCGTCATCACTCTCATCAGCTGGTGACACGAGTACGGGTGCTTCTCTGCTTCGTGTGGTAAATTGGTACACCTCTGAATGCAACGTGTCCGACTCATTAAACAAGCTTACTGTAAAGAAATAGTCCTCGTCAAAATCTAGCTCTATACCCGCTAGGTAAAATGAATAGAAAAATGCCTTGGCTTCCATTATCGTATCTTGACGAGCGGTACTCAAATCTGCAGATGTATCCAACTGGATAATGTATCCCGTAGTGCCATCTATCGATCTCCAATCGAGTGAGTTTGGGTACACGTCTGTAGCCATATGATCTGGTTTAATGTCAAGTACATCAGTGGCCGTTTTAAACATGCGTGGCACACTCCAAGGTGAATAGTCCGATCCGTTTTCGTATCGTACTCGCCAGTGATAGGTACTGTTAAAGTATAGGTTGTTTAATCGTAGCTCCCCTGTATAATCCGTAATAAGTGTATCCACAAAGGCGGCAGAATTGTAAGTGCCGCTCGTGTCTATTTGCAATCTATAGGTAGTGTTTTTGAGAGCATTCCAACGAAAAGCAGGTGATATAACCGTAGTCAGTTTTGAGTTGTCGTACGGATATACTAAAACGGGTTTGTCGGGTGTATTAAATGTGCGAGCGTACTGAAAATCACTCCATTCACTCGTGTCCTTTTCATTGGCTATCTTTATTCTCCAATAGTATTTTTTGTTAAAGTAAACTTTCGGTTTTATCCAGCTGCTTAGTGGTGCACTACTCAATACAACTGTATCAAACAATACACTCGAATTATAGGTACTTACCGTGTCTAACTGTATGCGGAAATAGTTTCCATTTCTCCCGGAGGTATCAAAGGTTATGGAATCTCCCGGTTCTAAAATATCTGCAGGATACGGATACCTCAATTGGCAGATAGGACTAGTGGCGACCGTGCGTGTTCTCCAGTCGGAAGAGTCTTTGCTATGAAATAATCGCCCTCTGAAGTAGTAGGTTGTGCCATAATTCAGATTGCGTACGGGCAACTCGTCATAATAGGCGGAAGATCTGCTCGTATCTCTATAAATAAATGTATCCAACAATCCGCTCGAGTAATCTGCCACGGTGTCCATCTGTATTTGAAATCCTTTGGAATACAATAGATGCACAAAATCTACTTCCATATTGACTGTATACCCTGTGGTAAACTGGCTCCAACCTACACCACTTGTTGTAAAGCTACTATAATCAGACCACTCAAAAGTATCTACTGCATTAATAGCCTGTATACGCCAATAATACTTCGTGTTATAATCCAACTCGCTTACGGTAAAGGTATTGGTCAGCACAGACATTGGCATTTCTAAATTTAAAAGTTCCGACGTATTAAAAGTAGTGTCTACATCTAGCTGTACGCGGTATTTCAAAATCCCTGTTCTATGCGACCATTTTAAGCCTACAGTAGTTTGAGAACTATTGGTGACTGATCGGTTGCTATAATTGGTGCTGCTATTTACGAATCGTGTCCCAGACCAGCCAGCGGTGTCCGTTCCTTCATAGGCTCGTGCCTTGAAATAATACTTAACTCCAAAATACAGTGAATCATAATACGTCTCTACCCAAGAATTGTCAAAACTGCTATCTGAAACGTAAAACACCCGAGCCAAGGGAGAAGAAAATGTATTGCTTGTATCCAGATGAAATTCGTGATTTTCGAGTGTAGAGCGGTAACAAGACATATACAAACGCCCCGAGGTAGTTGCTCCATCACTGGGTGAGTACAGTTCCGTATTGCTAGTAGTTGTAAAGCTTGCTATGGTACTCCAGTGTGAGGAGTCCCCATTGTTATAGGAGCGTCCTCGCCAAAAGTACTTGGTATTATGAGCCAAAGCCTCGAAATAAACATAAAAGTAGGGCTGCGAATATGATTCTACTCCCGTGGCAAATGTGCTATCGGTAGATATTTCAAATTTCCAACCGTCCAGATTGTACTGTGGAGTGAATCCACAGCGTGGCGAAGTGACTATAGCAGTAGATCCACTAGCTGGAGTTTGACCTGTAGGTGCCGTATATAAGGCATATGAACTAGCGACTAAGCCAAAAGATGAAATGGTTAAAACACACCTGAAATAATGAAGCATATACATAGTTGGCAAATATACTTTTTCGAGCGTACACATTATTTCAGTGTTCTGTCAGTATAAGGCAGCAGAATATCGCCCTAATTTCTCCTACATCTGCCAACTCACTCTCTCCATACCTTCCCTTCTTGGCACGTGTAGGCGTTGACAAATAGGTAGTTTTCGAATTCGCTATTTATACGATCAATGATCTCTTGGTCAACAACTTCTGTAGTTGCCAAGGTAGAGTCAAATTGTAAGATTCTATCTTCGTATTTGATATAATTACCCGATATATAGCGAGCCAAATTATCTCCGTACACTGCTAGAGGTATTTTTTTATTATTCCTAAACGTACTTGAAGTGTCTAGCCCTTGGCCTAACCAGTGCTTTTCAGCAGGCAGTTGTATGCCATAATTTTGCTCAAGCAAGGCCAGTATAGAAGGAGCAATATCTATATGGGAGCACATCCCATTAAACTTCCCATTCTTCCTTATTAATTTTGAGTAAATCACCAGTGGTACGCGATACTTCTCCAGTGTCCTCTTACTCACAGGATAATTTACACCGTGATCTCCTACAATGATGAAAATCGTGTTTTCATACTCCTCTTTAGCAAGAGCATCCTTCATAAATGTTCGCAGTGCATCTTCCGAAAAGAAAATAGTTCCCAATATTTCGGATGGGATATAATCCATTTCTCCGTCTTGTATTCCTAGCTGTGCTACTCGCTTTTTTATGTAGTCCTTGGACTCATATTTGGCTGTTACCAAATTATAAGGTGTATGAAGACTTAAGGTCTGATAAATGTCTATAAACGGAGTTTTTTTCTCCTGGTTGTGATGTAAATTTCTAGCTAAGTGGAAAAGGTCCATATCATTATATCCCCAGGAGATTGGTCCTGTTTTTCGTGTGTACTGAGCTTTACTAAAGCTATCTTCTGTAATAAAATGATCAATGCCGTTAATATGGAGAAAGTTTCCTGCGTGGTCGTAATATCCCCAACCGCCGTAGTAAAAACTACTCGTATATCCATTGTCACGTAGCAGGCTTAAGCTACTCTGATGCTCCGGATACATCATACCCTTGGGCAGATTAACCTTCATATTAGCAAACCCGCGTTGACCAATGCCTGACGGTAAAGATGCTAATACATTCGTCAGCACGCCATGTGAGCGTTCGGCATTTGCCAAAAAATTATTCCAACTTAAACCTTCACGAGCTAAACTATCGATAAACGGAGTTAGACTACGAGGAGTAACACATCTTTTACCCGAAAATGAAGCTGATAAACTCTCACTAATAATGAGGACCACATTGGGTTTTATACTTGAATCTTTTATGAAATACTCACCCAATACATTGGCATATTGTTCATCGTGGATGAGCGGATACGCTAAATCACTAAAATTAAACTCTGGATGATTGTCGCTATAGATGGCCGTATTTCTTGCTATATCACTAGGCGTAGTTTTAGTTGATTCATTTTTGAAACTCTGTAGAAAAAGTGTCTCCTTAGAATTGCCCAAGAGGTAGGCATAACTGGAATCAAAATATTTAATAGCTTTCGTACTGTAACGTAGATTGACGAGTACGAAAACACCCAAAAGGAGATAAACACCTATGAATACTCGCTGCATCCGTTTACTGAATATTATCCGTTTACTTGTTTTGTAAATGAACATATAGGCTAGCCACGCAACTCCTATTATTACAATTAGAATCAAAAAACTATACGTAGAAATCTCATTACCAACGATATGCAACAACTCCGTCGCAGAAAATTCCAGTACCGACGAACTCAATATACTACTGCTGATTACAAAATATCCCGTTAGAATGAGATGAATGATTACTAATATGAAGGCTAAAAATCGAGCAATTTGCTCTGCTATTTGCTGATGAAAAATAGCTATGAACAACGCAACCAGGAGAATACCTCCCGACCATTGATAAATGAAAAAAGAATCGAGATTCACACTCCGTTCAAAAAACATAGCCAACGAAAAATCAATGGTACCTCTGCTGCAAACCAGAGCATATTCTAAAACTCGTACTATCAAAAAAACAACTACAAGCGTGAGAAACAGCTTGATCGTAAGGAGGAATATCGCTTTAAATCTACTGAACATAGTGAGGACTAAAACGGGGCTTCAAAATCTACCAATATCACTTTAGTATTATGATAAGCTTTCAGTTCATTAATCGTGGCCTTATCCGCCTCAGAAGTAAGGCCGTTTACCCATAAATGTAGAAATGCATCAGGAAAATGCAACTTAAGAAATCCAATCATATGATAATCTGCAGAAAGTACGGTGGGATTCTGCTGCTCAATTGTGTTGCTAATAATCGCTATCATCTCCTCATTGGTATAAGAAGGATTGGTATCATAGTAATGCGGCACCCAATAGCTACTATATAGACCATACTTGTTCAAGCTATCCAAGCATTGTGTGTTTTTAGTTTCTATAATAGTGCGTTTGGTCAAATTGAGCTTGGTTAGTTTGTCTTTCAAAATAGGAATAGACTTGGCCACTATCCCTGAATCCTCTGAATTTTTGAAATCGAGCCATACATAGGGAAAATGTTTTGTTTGTATGGACGAAAGCAATGTTTCTAAGCTTGCACCACCACAAGGCTCCCCGTGGGTACACACAAAGCTCTCAGTACTGTCTACATAGTAAATGTCTATTTCGATGCCTGGGAAAATACTCGCCATCGTGTCTGCATCCTCTACACAATTCACTCGGTGTTTCCAGAGCTTTGCTTCGTCATCATTGTAAAATGCGGAAGTAAGAACTGGCTCTGTGTCTTTATTTTTACACGACAATGTGTTTGCTATTGCAATGATTAACAAAACATTACGTAAAATTTGAAATGGTTTTTTTCTATGCATGTAGCTGTGGGAAACGCTTATTTTTTTATACGGGCTAAGGTAAGGCGATAATACAAAATGACAAATACACCCTACCTTTGTTGCAGTGCCCATCACAGAAGAGGACATACAAACCAAAGTACACATTGACCCACAAATTCTGACGGAGATAGAAGAAGAGGCTCAGGTGATTGTGCATTGCTCCTTTTACAATGACCCTAGTATTCACTTCGGCGAAATGGGTGTGCGGGTATGGAAGGAAACTTTTCTCATAGATGAGGCTACAGGCATTAAAGTGCCAATGATAAAAGCTTTAGGAATTGTATATCAGCCCGACTGGTATTTCTTAGCTCCCGGAGAGACAAAGCGATTTACGATGATTTTTGAGGCATTGCCAAAAAGTTGTGTTTCATTTACTCTCGCAGAAATAATCAACCAACCCGGTGCATTTGTGGTAAAGGGCATCAAGAGGAACAATTCGGATATATACAGTGTGAGGTTGGATTAACACTGCACCTCAAGGCCACAAAATATTAGTCTCTTAGTAAACCACCAATTTTACATTGTGCGTGCCTAGCAGTTCTACAAATTCTGACGCTTGAAACTCGTTTTCGTCAAACTTACTCGCTCGCTGACGGGCTTGCTCTTGTCGTTTTATGCTGCGTACATATCTGCGTATGCCTTCATCATCATTCAGAATAAGGCCGGGTACTTGTACCTTTTCACCATTATTATCCTTGGCTACCATGGTAAAGTAGCTTGAATTGCAATGGTTCACTTTGCCGGTTTGTATGTTCTCCGACTCTACGCGTACGCCTACTACCATACTCGTTTTGCCCGTATAGTTGATAGAAGCTCTTAAAGTCAATATTTCACCAACTTCTACCGGATGCAAAAAGTCTACCCGATTTACCGAAGCGGTAACACAGTAATCACCGCTATGCTTACTCGCACACGCAAATACTACTTGGTCCATCAGGTTGAGTATATGACCACCGTGTATTCTACCGCTAAAATTGGAGTGAGAAGGCAACATGAGTTCCGATAGGGTGATTTGCGATTGCTCTGCTGTTTTGAAAACCATCGTACGAAGGTAGGGTTCTTACTAACATTCATTTCAAAGATTTTCTTTGAAATGACCCTATGCCGTGGGACAACTACTGAGACTCTTCAGATTCCAAAGAAGGTATTTGGAATGACGCGTTCCTTTGGAACAACTACTGAGACTCTTCGCTATGCTCTGAGTCCAATTCCTTCAAAAATGCCTCGGCTATTTCCAAGTATGCGTCCATCTTAGGTCCTTCCATCTTTTTGGCGAGGTTTACCATCAGGCCCATTCTGCGGTTTTTGCCAAATTCTTCTCTATTCACGTATATAAATCGCCAGTACAGAGCATTCCACGTTTCGCACCAATCTCCTTTGGGGTAGTCACTCATTTTCAATATATAGTTGCTTCCGCTGCAATACGGTTTGGTCGTCATCAATCCTCCATCAGCGTATTGGGTCATTCCGTACACGTTGGGCACCATCACCCAGTCGTAGGCATCTACGTACATTTCCATAAACCATCGGTACACTTCATCTGGATCAAACTCGCAGAGCATCATAAAGTTACCGAATAGCATGAGTCGTTCTATGTGATGTGAGTAGCCTGTTTTGAGTAGCTTTTTTATGGTCTCATCTATCGGCACTATGCCAGTGGTCCCTTCCCAGAAGCTTTTAGGAATTTTTCGGGTGTACCCAAAGTGATTGGTCGTACGTTGTTTTACTCCTTCTAGCGAATAGATGCCGCGTATGAATTCTCGCCACCCCAATATCTGGCGAATAAACCCTTCTAAACTATTGAGCGGGAAATTATATTTCTTGTGTGCTTTGAGTACTTCGTTTATGATTTGTTTGGGACACAGCAAACCAACATTGAGCATAGGTGTAAGGACAGAATGCCACAGCCAATGCTCATCTTTTACCATTGCGTCCTCATAGTCACCAAACAGCACAAATCGTTCATTTATAAACGATTGCAAGTGTTTTTCAGCTTCATCATGTGTGGTGGCATAATAAAAGGTCTCTCTGTCACCATAGTTGTTTCCAAAGTGCTTTGATACATATTCTTTGGCTTCAGCAACATATTCGTTCTCTTTAGGAATATCCAAGGTTGGTATTTCAGTTCCCTTCGGTACTTTCTTTCTATTCTCTGCATCAAAACTCCATTTACCTCCGACGGGTTTTTCTCCGTCTTCTAGTAAAATTTTGTACTTCTTACGTTGCCCAGTGTAAAAACTCGCCATCAAATAGCTTTTCTGTTTACTCAGTGCAGCACGTACTTCGTCCTCCGTCTTTATGAAATTGGGATTTGTAAAAGAAGTAAGTTCAATGTTGTGTTTTTTTGCAAAACGCTTGATTCTACGCTCTATTAAATAATCATCAGTAAGCGTATAATAAACTTTATTAACCTTCTCATTACCAATAGATTTAAATACATATTCTAAAGTATTGACAGAGTTGAAATCAACATAATTTACCTTTACTTTGTCGGAAATATATTTGGCGTAATATTTCATACTAGCTCGGTGCAGTACGAGCTTTTGTTTGTGAAAATTATACTGCGAAAAGTAGAGATCATCTTCTATCAGATACACCTCATCGCACGCATCTATCAATTCGCACGACTTATAGAGTTGGTGCGAAAATATGAGTCCTATTTTAGCCATAAGTCTCTGTAGCATCTATCGGCATCGTAACGTTCTGCTTGCCCTTGCGTGTTAAACTTTCTGAATGGTCTTGGATCGTGGCCAATGCCGGCTATGTACATCCAGTTGCCATAGTTACCTGCTGGGTCGTAGTCTATAAGTTGGCTCTCTAGATATGCTGCTCCCCATCGCCAATCTATTCCTAAGTCGTGTATGAGGTAGCTTGCTACATTTTGTCTTCCGCGATTACTCATCCATCCTGTAGCGTTCAGTTCTCGCATATTGGCATCTACTAGATCGTCACCCGTTTCTCCATTAGCCCATTGCCAAAAAATTTGCTCATTTTGACTCGATTTGATTTCTTTTTGCTGGATTCCTCCTTTTTTAAAAAAACGATCTCTGTGAATTTGCAGTTGTAGTTGAAAGAAGTCTCTCCACAACAACTCAAAGATGAGCCAGTAGGTAGATTCATTGGAAATCACCTCATTTTCGTATTGCACGATATAGTCGAATACCGTGCGAGCAGACACATTTCCCAATGCCAACCAAGGGCTAAGCCTACTACTGTAGTCGCTACCCACCATTCCGTTGCGAGTCTCTTTGTATGTGGCTATTAGGTTGCTATCATTTAAGTAATATTTTAATCGATTGAGGGCAGGATTCTCACCACCTTTAAGTTCAAATGATATTGAATTTTTGGGCAATTTAGGCAATGCAATTGTTTGGGAATAGCTGCCGTATTTACCTACCTTATTTTTGAACGGGGTAAATGTTTTGGGCATTTGGTGTAGTTCAAAAGGGAGATTCTCTTGGTCTACTAATGTAAAGTGGTTGAACGTATAAACCTCTTCTGCATGGATCTCAAGTACGTTATTTTCTTGCTTACGCTCTTCTGTGCCGTAGCATCTTTGATACGTGAGTGTTTTTTCTTGAAGTATTCGGCTTGCCTCTAGCTCATTTATATTTTTAAATATATGAAAACCAATACCTAACAGATCTAACTTGGCTGCAAGTTCTAGGAGCGATTCCTTTAAAAATGTTTTTCGCTTTTTACTTACCCAATCAAAACCGAGCGGATGTTGAGCATCGTACTTTTCTTCGTGAATGTAAAAGGCAGTTACGCTATCAAATTGAGCTAATCTTGAGAGTATCTCATGGTCCGATACACGTTGGTCTTTTCTAAACCAATGAATGAGATTTCTATTTTTTATTTCGTCTACAGCGTTCACTACAATATTTTACTTCTTCCCAGTTTTTCTCCCACTTCTTTCGCCAGGTGAATGGCAAGCCGCACGTTATGCACTCTTTGGTTGGGAGGTTTTTCTTTTTGTGCATCATATTTATAAATGCTATTGTCTTATTTCTCGGTACATTTTAAGCAGAGCTTAGAACACTTCCTCCGATTTGGCCGACACAGCGAATAACAAGGCATGTTTGTCAGTTCGAGTTAAAACATCTTTAATGTTTTTGTGTCGAGAACCAGTCCTAAATCATATATCCTAAGTCCTTTAAGAAGTCACCAAACTACTCATTCCACCATCTACTCCTATGATTTGGCCGCTCATCCAGCTTGCTTTATCACTAATGAGGAAATTTACCATATTCGCTACATCAGCTGCTTCTCCTATGGCTTTTAGCGGGTGACGACTTTCTGCTCCTTCTCGTTGTTTTTCGTTTCGGAGCAGTTTTTCTGCCAATGGTGTATCTGTAAGACTAGGAGCAATGCAGTTTACACGCACCGCAGGTGCATACTCGGCAGCGAGTGCACGGGTAAGACCTTCTATTGCTCCTTTGGCACCGGCTATACTACTGTGAAATGGCATTCCCTTCTGAACAGCTACCGTACTGAATAGAACAATACTCGCATTTTCTGATTCTTTCAAATTGGGCATATATTGCTTTATTGTTTTCACCGCACCAAAATAGTTGACATTCATATCATGCTCAAAATCAGCCATTTTTAAACCTCTGAACGGTTTTAGGTTGATGCTTCCTGGGCAATATACAAGAGCATCTATGGCTCCATCTATGGTTGGAAAATTAGGTTCCGCGGCAGTTACGTCCACTTCTCCTTGGCTTCGGCTTATGAGTATAGTCTCCGCTCCTTCGCTAGTGAGTTGCTCATTCAGAGCAGCACCTATTCCTGTATTTCCACCTATTATTAATACGCGTTTTGTCATAGTGTAATAACATAGCGTCGTCAAGATGGTTTTAACCAATGATGAAACAAAACATGGCAGCAGCGGTTTAAGAGGTAGAGATTTACACTGTGGTAAAAACTGAAAATTTCGAAAAAATCGAAATTACTTCTCAAGAAGAGTTATACAAATGGTTGGAACGTAATCATATGCAACAAGAGAGTGTATGGCTAGTAACCTACAAAAAGAGCGTAGCGAATAAATACGTATCTGTATCTGAAGTGTTGGATGAGCTTATAGCCTATGGCTGGATAGATGGCATACGACGAAAACTCGATGAGGATAAAACGATGCAACTCATTGCTCCACGCAAATCACAACATTGGGCCAAGACCTATAAAGACAGAGCGAATAAACTTATTGCCGATGGCAAAATAACTCCTTCCGGTCAGGCATCTATTGAGCGTTCCAAAACCCTTGGTTTATGGAATTTTATGGATGATGTGGATGCTCTTATTTCGCCACCTGATTTGCAAAAAGCATTGGAAAAAAACGACGGTGCTCTTCCTTTTTTTACGGCACTAAGCCCCTCTAACAAACGGTTCGTACTTCGATGGATAAAACTGGCGAAAACAGAAGCTACACGAAAAACACGCATCAACCAAACGGCAGAACTAGCCACGAACGGCAAGAAAATACCGGGTATATAGATCGCAAAGCATTTGAATTCTACCCGCGTAAATATCGTATGGCTCAAACGTGATTTGAGATTGTCAGACCACGCTTCACTATGTTCGGCCTTGCAAGAGGATTTACCTATCCTTATGCTGTACATTTTGGATGATGATGTGGTCAAAGACCAGCACTATACCCCCAGACATTGGCAGTTTGTGAGAGATTGTTTGGTTGACATAGGAAACTCCTTAAAATCACATAATCAGAAACTTACCGTTTTTCAAGGTAAGAGTATGGAGATTTTTGAAGCACTACATCAACATTATCAGATTAATGCTATCTTTTCCCACCAAGAGACAGGTCTGAACATCACCTACGACATAGATAAGGAACTAGCCAAGTGGTGTGAAGTGAATAAAATATCATGGCACGAGTTTCAGGCCAATGGCGTGTTGCGTGGAATAAAAAACCGTACAGACTGGGTGAAAAAGTGGTACGCACATATGCACGATGAGCAGATAGCAGTAGACATTTCATCACTAAAAACTAGCAAACCAGACTTACCACAATATGAGTGTATGTATTTCAAAAAGTTGGTGATTAATCCTGAGATACAACGAGGAGGTGAACGACGTGCCACCAAATTGCTCAACAGCTTTGTCACAGAAAGAGCAAAGAACTATATGTATCACATCTCCAAACCTGCGGAGAGCAGAGAGTCGTGTAGCAGACTATCGCCACACTTAGCTTGGGGAAGTGCGAGCATACGCCAAGTCTACCAGGCAGCATATTTGGCCAAAAAAGATGGGAATAAACGAAGTTTGAATGGTTTCTTGTCTCGACTGAGGTGGCACGACCATTTTATACAAAAATTTGAGCAGGAGATAGAAATGGAGTACGTACCTCAAAACAAGGCGTACACCTACATCAAGCGAGAGCGAAATGAGGAATATATAAATCGTTGGAAAACAGGAACTACGGGAATACCATTGGTAGATGCATGTATGCGGTGCGTGGTACAAACGGGTTACCTCAATTTTAGAATGCGAAGTTTGCTGGTTTCATTTCTTACTCATGCCTTGCTGCAAAGTTGGGAATCTGGTGTGCATCACCTTGCACGACAATTTACCGATTTTGAACCTGGGATACATTATCCTCAGTTTCAGATGCAGGCGTCTGTCACGGGTATCAATACTATCAGAATATACAATCCTATCAAGCAGGCTCAAGAGCACGACCCACACGGGTTATTCATAAAAAAATGGGTGCCCGAGTTGGCCAATTTTCCGAAGGAGTACATTCACGAGCCATGGAAAATGAATGAGATGGAACGAACGATGTTTGGCGTAAAGACTGATTACCCTTCACCTATCGTAGATGTGACCGAAGCTCTGAAGGTAGCCCGAGCCGAATTATGGGGAAACAAAAAATCCAAGGCAGTACGTGCCGGTAGGCAAGAGGTGATCGAAAAACACACCATAAAAGGGAGAAAAGAGCAATAGACAGAAGTCAACACTTACTACAGACATCGTTTTCAATAAGTGTATATTTGAATGTAGTGAGTGAACATTTAGAGCAACATTATGTAAACAAAAGCAATTGGCTTAGAGCAGCGATACTTGGAGCCAACGATGGTATACTTTCAACCGCTAGCTTGGTCATTGGCGTTGCAGCTGCTACTTCTGACCGAGAATCAATCGTTTTGGCAGGCTTAGCTGGTTTGATAGCAGGAGCTCTTTCTATGGCTGCGGGTGAATACGTGTCTGTGAGTTCACAGAGCGATTTAGAAGCTGCAGATTTATTGAGAGAACAACAAGAAATCGATGAGTTTCCCGTAGAGGAAGAACAAGAACTCGCCAAAATATATGTACAAAGAGGGTTATCTGAATCGTTGGCTACTCAAGTAGCACGAGAACTTACGGAGTATAACGCACTAGAAGCACACGCTCGCGATGAGTTAGGTATCAATGAGATTACCCAAGCAAATCCGTTCCAAGCAGCAATTGCCTCAGGGGCTGCATTTGTTTTTGGTGGATCACTTCCTGTTATCGTAGCTTTTATGGGTCAACTCCATCAGATGGTTTACTTGCAGTATATCTTCGCTATTGTATTCTTAGCAATATTAGGTGCGGTAGCTGCCAAGACTGGCGGTTCTAAAATATGGCGTGCAGTTATTAGAATCACCTTTTGGGGAACACTAGCCATGGGTGCTACTGCCCTAATAGGTTATCTGTTTGGAGTAAACGTTACCTAAAATATAATGCTACTTTTTCTCTTCTAATAGAGTAATTACGATGTGAGGCATTGTAACAACTAGCTATTAATTAAAAAGGTCAGCTTGGCAACCTTTTTTTATGAGAAAGACTTTGGCATCTTTGCACTCTGAAATTATTGGATTCTATATCATATCCATCGGACCTCAAAAAGCTGAGGAAGGAGCAATTACCTCAACTCTGTGCTGAAATTCGAACATTTTTCGTCGAAAAAATTCTTAAAAATGGCGGGCATTTTAGTGCAAATCTGGGTGTGGTAGAAATCACTGTTGCTTTGCATTATGTATACAAGTTTGGTGAGCAAGTCACTCAATCACTGCAAAGCGAAGAAAACCAAAGCGATAAATTGGTTTGGGATGTTGGGCATCAGGCATACATCCATAAGCTACTCACTGGGCGTAAATTCGAATTTGAGACCATCAGAAAACGCGAAGGTTTGAGTGGTTTTCCTAAAATAGATGAAAGCCTCTTTGATCATTTTGGTACGGGACATTCATCTACATCTATATCTGCTATTATAGGTATGGCAGAGGCTGCATTACTTGACATTAAAGCCAATAAGCATATCGCAGTAATAGGTGATGGATCACTTACTGGCGGTATGGCTTTTGAAGCACTAAACAACTTGGGTGTAAGCAAGGCCAATGTATTAGTTATCGTAAATGATAACCAAATGGGAATAGACCCCAACCTTGGAGCTATAAATTCCCACCTCAATGAAATTCAGAGCACATCACCCAATCTTTTTGAAAACCTCGGTTTAAAATACGAGGGGCCAATAGATGGTCACGACGTAATTGCATTGGTAAACACCCTTGTACAAGAAAAAAACAATACCATACCCAAGGTACTTCACATAAAAACGCTAAAAGGTAAGGGATATGAACCTGCGGAGAAATCACAAACCGACTGGCACAGTGTGAGTTATGTCAAGATAGACCCGAATGTCACGGATAGCACAAACCAACCTGCAAGTCCCAAACCTCTAAAATTTCAAGAAGTGTTTGGCCATACCCTACTAGAACTCGCACAGGCTGATGAGCGTGTAGTAGGCATCACCCCTGCAATGCCGAGTGGAAGCTCTATGAAAATAATGATGGACGTTATGCCGAACCGTGTATTTGATGTAGGAATAGCAGAGCAGCACGCTGTTACGTTTGCAGCAGGACTAGCCTTAGAGGGCAAACGACCTTTTTGTAACATCTACTCTACATTCGCTCAACGAGCGTATGACCAAATCATACATGACGTAGCTCTCCAGAATATTCCCGTTATTTTTTGCCTAGACAGAGCAGGACTAGTAGGTGCAGATGGCCCTACGCATCACGGTACTTTCGATTTGGCGAGTCTAAATGCCATTCCCAATCTCACTATCCTTAGCCCTATGGATGAGCACGAACTGAGAAATATGATGTATTGGGCTACAAGCCATACTGATGGACCTGTAGTATTACGGTATCCTCGGGGTAGGGGTAACAAAGCCAACTACAAAAATGAAATAGAAACACTGCACATTCCGAGTAGCAGAGTGCTGAATAGCGGTAGTCAAATCGCTGTAATTTCCCTCGGGCAAATAGGCACAGAAGTTAAAAAAGCAATAGAGGAACATCACCTTTCCGAAAATGTAACTCACCTAGATGCACGATGCATGAAACCGTTGGATATGAAAACCATAGGTCAAATGTTCGATCAATATTCTAAAATAGTAACGGTTGAGGAATCCAGTCTTATTGGTGGATTTGGCCAACAAGTGAAGGTGCTAGCTCAAGATGCACAGTACCCGGGCACGATTACATCACTTGGACTACCAGATGTGTTTGTAGAGCATGGAGAGATTGCAGAACTACGTCACTCATTTGGAATAGATGCAAAAGGTATCCGTAAAGTGCTAATAAACTTGCTTGGTACTTAAAATTTTGTTTTCAAAGCTATCTATTCCAGGTAATACCTTGCACAGACTCCCCCCTATTTCTCCCGCTCCTCAACCCATCCCTACATTTTGTTTAGTAAAGGCATTATAGTCTTTTACCTTTTGGTTGTCATTATGTATTTATACCAAATGATGTGATAAGGCGTATGCGGGTATAATTTGTACACGCTGAAACACGCTATATCTTGTCAATTTTTTATCATCTTTAAAAAAAACATTATGCAACCTAAAACCAACAGAAAAAGACCAGACCGAATCATCCTATTCGAAATAGGACTAATCGCAGCGTTACTATTCGTACACTACATGCTTAACTTTGAGTACCGTGTAGATTTGTCTAATCCCTATACCCAAGACCCTTCATGGGATGAAGAAACAGCCTATGTACTTGGTGAGATCATAGAGCCCCAACCAGAAATAGAACCTGAACCTCCCAAGAGAAAAGAAATCATAGAGGCATCCATATTTGACCCGCGAGCTTTGATCAAAGAAATAGACGAATTATTCGAAACCAAAGATGAAATAATTGCTCCACCGTCATTCACACCGCCCAGACCTATAGGCCCTATTGTAGTGAAAGAAAGAATAGATTCGTCTAGTATAGTGCACGATTTTGTGGACCGTATGCCAGAGTTTCCTGGAGGAGAAATCGAACTTCGAAAATTTATTGTCAACAACTTTGATATTCCCGAAGCTATGTATGATTATGGTGAAGATGTACAAGTTGTCGTGGAGTTTGTAATAGACCAAAAAGGGAAACTATCTGATTTTAAGATACTTAATTGCTCCAAAAAAGGGTTTGGACTGGAACGTGAAGCTAGAGAGACCTATGAGGCCATGCCTACTTGGGAACCTGGATTGAACAATGGAAAACAAGTAAAGGTACGACTAAGACAACCCATCAAAATACAAATACACTAAAGCTTGGCACTGTTTTGGAGATAAGGGTAGACATATTCGGTAAGAAAGTTTTTTGTTAAACTTAGCTTTTAGTTACGAGAGGAGGGCCTGTTGGCTCTCCTCTTCTTTTTGACAAATTTTTCAGTAAGAACTGTCACCTAACATTGAATCCTACTCATTTATTTGTCAAAATTTACCGCTTTTCAACTCTGCCCACCCGTTTATGAACTCGCTAGAGGCAATTCATACTTTTTAGCGTTATTTTTACAATATGATAAAATCGCAAAGCACATCACGTCTGTTTATTACCGCATTGATTATGCTGGTGGTTTTGACTGCTGCAGTAGCTGGGGACGGTGAAGGAGACAAGGGCGGGAAAAAAGGCACCAAAAAAGACGGTGTAGCGGCTGCAGATACAACCAAAGCTGATACGTATGGTGATATAGACGATCATATTATAGTGGACGATACACTCGTATTTGAAGATTGGGACACTCCCGATGGTGGTGGAGAGGATGATGGTCAGGCCAATGGGGTATTTCAAGGTGGAAATGAAGTAGGTGGAACGAAAGCAGGCGTTGCAGATCAGTTTTTCAGTGGAGTAGCCAAAGCTGCTGAAACCTTTAAAAAAGAATACCGCGTAGAATTCACGATATACCCCAACCCAACGGCCAATGAACTGCATATCAAGTCAGGGCAAATACCTCAAAGTATTCAAGTTACCAATTTAGTAGGTAAGGTTTGTTCTCAAGGAGATTATACACCAACCCTCAATGTTTCCGAATTGCAAACTGGCACCTATTTTTTACAATTGATATATCCTGACCGACACGTAGAGTCGCGTAAGTTTATCAAGTACTAAAGTACCCCCTTTGTTTAACCTTTTAAATATTTAAGAAAACCATGTTAAGAGCTGTAATTATCGACGACGAAAGAAAGAGTAGAGAAAACCTAGAGTTACTCGTAGATTCATTTGTAGAAAACGTACAAATTGTAGGTACGGCAGATGGTGTTCTTACGGGTATTAGTGCTATTGATGAGCATAACCCAGACTTGATATTCTTAGATATACACCTTGCCAATGGTGATGGTTTTCAGGTATTAGAAAGTTTGAAAAACAAAGAACAAAATGTAATTTTTGTTACGGGTCATGAAGAACACGCTGTAAAAGCCTTTAGGTCTGATGCGGTAGATTATTTGCTAAAACCCGTATGCATAGAGCACTTACAAGGTGCCGTGGACCGTGTACGCGTAAGGCAAACTGCACTAAGCGAGCAATCCGCCAGTAAAAATGGTCAAATCTCATTGGCTAATAGCAAGGGACTCCAGTTCATAAAAACAGAGGATATCCTGTACTGTAAGGGTGACGGTGCTTACACCTACTTTTACCTAAAAAATGGTGAGCGAATTACAACATCCAAAAACCTGAAAGAATATGAAAACCGTCTTGATGGGTTTAATTTTTTCAGAAGCCACAAATCGTTCCTTGTAAATCTTGCAGAGATAAAAACATACATTCGTGGTGATGGTAGCTATGCAGTAATGTCTAACGGAGACCAAGTGAGTGTTTCCAAAAGAAGAAAAGACACCTTCTTAGCTGCTTTGGGCAGTGCATAAAGTATCGTATCTATATCTATTCCTTCTTAGTTGTTTGTGCCAAGCAGTATTTGGCCAAAGCAGCCTTAATACGTCCATTCGTTTTCAAAATTTTACGGTAAACGAAGGCCTCTCTATGGGGACGATTACCGCCTTTGCCCAAGATAAGCAAGGGTACATGTGGATGGCGACCGCCGAAGGTTTGCATAGGTACGACGGTAAGCACTTCAAAATTTTTAAACACAAAGAAGGAGTGCCAAACTCGCTATCTGACAGCTACATAACTTCTTTAGCGACTCAGAATAACTTAATGTTCATTGGGACACATCTGGGTACTATAGATATACTAAATACCGAAACGTATGAAATATCGCACGTTTATATAAGCCAGCTCGATACCACTTACGACAATGCGATAGAACAAATTATTCTATACAAAGACCGCATCGTCATAGACACTGATGGAGCAGGATTGTGGGAGTATTTTTATACAGAACGCTTACTCAGAAAGTTGCAAATAGCTAAACTAGGAAATGCCGAAGTAGAGGAAATGATGGTATACAATGAGATGCTTTATCTTCTCACTTCAAACGCACTCTATTCTACTAACCTCAATGGCATATCTCAGGTGCTAGGAGCCGAGTCAAACACTTCGTTCAACACCCTATGTGTGTTTCAAGAAGGTATACTACTTGGCACGAATAGAGGATTGTTCTATTACGCGGAGAAAAGTGGCAAATTGGAAGAAATACAACTCCCTCCCAAAAAGCGATATGTAAAGCAGATAAATGATCTCATAAGTGTAGATAGTGCCGCTTGGATAGCTTCTAACGGAGGGCTTATGGCCTTAGAAAAAGATAGAACCGTAAGACTTTACCGTTCTAATCAGTTGAAGCCTTACTCACTTGTAAATGATAGAGTAACACACTTGTACCGAGACAAGGACCACATACTCTGGGTAGGCACTATAGAAGGAGTGAGCAAGTATGCTCCGCAACTCAATAAATTTGAGCTACTACAATACTTTGACTATGATGGCAAAACTTACGGAAACAACGTATACTTTACGTACGAGGATAATGCATCCGACATTTGGCTAGGTACACTCGCATCGGGACTTATAAAGCTGGATAACAATAACCAAATAGAAAAGATATTCCCAAAACTCGGTGAAGGAGACTCTGAATCTAAATCAGTAAGAAGTATATTACAGGATAGCAAAGGGAAATACTGGGTAGGAACTAGCCTGGAGGGTCTATTTACCTTTGACCCCAAAACGGGTAAAAACAAGCGAGTAGCTAGCAACCAACAAGGTAATCTGCCTAATAATACCATTCGTTCCATTTTTGAGGATAAAAACGGTAGACTTTGGGTTGGCCACTATTTTGGACTGTCACTCAAAGACTCTAATTCCTATAACTTTACACACTACAAGGCAGATGCTCAACACAAAAACAACTCCATATATCAGATAGAGCAACATCCGACAGAGGAAAAACTCATCATCGCAAGTTTCAGAGGCGGTCTGCAGTTTTTTAGTACCGAGACTGAAACTTTTGAAGTATTAAAACACGACAACAAAGACTCCACTTCCATCAGTAACAACAATCTTATGTGTATGGAGTGGGTAAATGACGACACCCTGCTCATAGGTACCTATGGCGGAGGTTTCAATATTTACGACTTGAGCAATAAGAAATTTACCAGTATTACAGAGGAAGATGGACTCGTAAATAACATAGTATACGGGATACTGTATGAAGGCGATGGAAACGCATGGCTGTCTACCAACGATGGCATCGTGAAGTACAATTTGTACAAAAAAACATTTACCAATTTTAAACCAGTACATTATCTCCAAAGCACGGAGTATAATGAAGGTGCTTTTTTAAAGAGTACTGATGGCACATTTTACTTCGGTGGGGTAAATGGTTTGAATTACTTTAATCCTACGACCATTCATTTCGACACCACATCAAAACCCATTTTGTATACCGATATACGGGGTTCTTTTGAAGAGAAAGATGGTAATAAGCTAGTAATGAGTTTCTTGCGTAGTCGCCTCGAGATTGACTTTATGTCGTTGTACTACGTAAATCCTGACGGTGTTTCTTATCGCTATAAGCTAAGTGGACTTGATGGAGATTGGGTGCCCGCTAGTAGTAGTAATACAGCAGTTTACCCACGATTGGCACCTGGCAGCTATGTATTTCAAGCAGAGGCCAAAGACGAGTTTGGCAATTGGTCTGCTACTTCCGAAAAGTTATATATCCGAGTGAAACCACCAATCTGGCAACAATGGTGGTTTGTGGTGCTCGCCACCTTGCTTATCATCGGTTTGGTGTACGCATTGTTCAGGTATCGTACCCGTGAGATTGAACGAGCGTATAAATTACAACTGGTAGACTCCGAACTGGCAGCACTACGAAGCCAAATGAATCCGCATTTTATTTTCAATTCGCTCAATAGCATTCAGTATTTTATTCTGAAAAAAGAACCACGAGAAGCATATACCTACCTCAGCAAGTTTGCTAGTCTGATGCGAAAGATATTACAAAATAGTAGACTCAAATACTTAACTGTAAAAGACGAGATAGAGGGACTAGACCTATACCTAGAGATGGAAAAAATGCGGATGGATAACAACTTAGATTACACCATCAAAACTCGCAACATTGCAGACCTAGAAAAGACCAATATGCCAACAATGCTCATACAGCCCTTTGTAGAAAATAGCATTATACATGGTCTGCTGCCTAAGGAGAATAATCGTAAGCTGGACGTGACCATTGCTCAGGAGAATAACCACCTACTGTGCACTATTACCGATAACGGTATAGGGAGAGAAGCTGCACGCATCATGAATTCCAAACGAAGCAGCAAGCATACGTCTGCTGGTATGAATCTCACTCAAAAACGATTAAAGATACTCAGCGAAGGTAAAGGCAACTTTGATGTAAAAATAAAAGACATCACCAATGAGGATGGAAGCACCGGAACAGAGGTAAAGCTTGTGGTACCGATTATTAATGAAACAGATTGAAAACCAGCCAACTACCTAGGTAGGCAAGAGCAGTCATATACACAAACTGAATAGCTGGCCATTTCCAAGATTTGGTCTCCTTATACACCACTGCCAGTGTACTCATACACTGCATTGCAAATGCATAAAAAACCATAAGTGACAAAACTACGGCCAGCGTGTAAACTGGCTCGCCATTTGGTAATTTGTCTTTATTCATCTTGGCTCGTAATTGCTCAAAGTTTTCTTCATCTCCCACACTATAAATCGTACTCATCGTGCCTACGAATACCTCTCTCGCTGCAAAGGAGGTAATGAGTGAGATGCCTATTTTCCAATTGAACCCAATAGGTTCTATAGCAGGTTCTATGCCTTTACCAAAATAGCCTGCATAGCTTTGTTCCAAGGTAGCAGATTCTTGTATGCTAAAGGTTTTGTCGGCTCTAGGCCCATAACTCGCTAAAAACCAAAGGACCACAGATACTATCAATATCACTTTGCCCGCCTCTTTCACAAAGCTGAGTGACTTTTGCCACATATTGAGCCATATATTTCTCCAACGCGGAACGTGATAAATAGGCAATTCCATAATGAAATAGGATGGTATATCGTGACGAATAATCCATTTGAAAACCACTGCGGCAACTAGTGCTGCTACCGTACCCAATACGTACATAGCCAGCATCACTAGGGCCTGCAAGCTCACAAAACCGTAATACTGATCGCTCGGGATAGCCATACTAATGAGTAGCGTGTATACGGGTAGTCTCGCAGAGCAACTCATGAGTGGCGTTACCATTATGGTAATCAATCTATCTTTCCAGTTTTCGATATTACGCGTGCTCATTATGGCCGGTATAGCACATGCCGCTCCACTAAGGAGTGGTACTACCGATTTGCCACTTAGACCTAGTCCTCTGAGCATCTTATCCATTATGAAACTTACGCGAGCCATGTAGCCCGTATCCTCTAATAACCCCATAAAGAAGAACAGAATTGCAATCTGAGGGACAAATACGACTACTCCCGCAATTCCAGCTATTAATCCGTTGATTATAAGTTTTTTGAGCCATCCGTCAGGCAAAGTTTTACTGAGGTACTCGCTCAATTCTCCAAATCCTAACTCTATCCAATCCATAGGATAGGAAGCTAGGGTAAATACACTTTGAAAAATAACTAGCAGCACAACCAAAAACAGGAGGTAACCCAATATAGGGTGCGTAGCCCAAGTATCTATCTTATTGCTTATAAGCTCGCGTTTAGACTTGAGCGTTGTCGTTTTATTAAGCAGCTTTGATATAGAGTCATAATGACTTTCGTGGGTGTGATCATTTTCTGAACCAAAAGTGTAATGTGGCACAAACTGTTGTTCCGCCAATGCTTTTTTCAGCTCTTTTACGCCATCACCGAGTCGTGCGTTTATTTTGAAAACGCGAATGCCTAATTCCTTTTCAAGGCGGTCTATATCAATCTCAAAACCCTTGAAATTAGCAATATCCAACATATTGAGCACTAGCACCATAGGTGTGTTGTGCTGAGCCAACTGGCTAAAATAGAAAAAATTACGCTTTAGATTAGCCGCATCTGCTACGTACAAAATGGTGTCAGGAGCAGGATCTTCAAAAAAGACTTTTATGGCTTCCTTTTCATCCAAACTTTTAGGATTAAAGGAATATGTACCTGGTGTATCTATTAAGTCAATTTCGGTATCACCTACCGTAAATTTACCTACTTTATTTTCTATCGTAGTACCAGGAACGTTGGTTATTTTTTGTTTCAGACCTGTAAGCTTATTGAATACAGAGGACTTACCACAATTGGGGTTTCCAGCGAGTACTATTTTAAGTCTCTGGCTCATTTAGTGGGTATAAAAGAGAGGGTCCAGAGGTTTCACTAGTACACTGTCAGCCTCGTTTTTTCGCATACTAAGTGTGTACTCTTCCAGCTCAAAAGCTATGGGGTCTCCAAACGGAGCTTTGAGAATAGGTTTCACCAATACTCCTGGGATACATCCCATTTCTTGCAGCTTTTCTTTGTACGGCGAATCATCTAAAGATACGATTCTCGCTATGTGGCCTATGTGCAATTCGGACAGCTTCATTTGCAGGCGACAAAGATGTGTTTTTATTTGGATTAAATAAAGATAGACTACTTTCTACCAAGCTATTAACTTCTCTACTTTGCTTTTGAGTCTACTCTTACCCATAAAGTTAGCTTCCAAATCCGCATTAAAAGGAATTGGCGTGTCCAAACTGCCAATACGCATTACTGGAGCATCCAAACTGGTGAAGCAATGCTCTGCTACCCAAGCAGCTATTTCACCACCTATACCACCTGTAAGTGTGTCTTCATGTACAATTATCACCTTGCCAGACCGAGCCACGGCATCACGTACCGACTCTTTGTCCCACGGCATCAGTGTGCGTAAGTCGAGTATCGTGGCATCCAAACCTAGTTCTTGGACCACCTCATCACACCATTGTACACCCAAACCGTAAGTGATAAACGTTATTTCTTCTCCTTTTTGTACCCATCTTGCTTTACCAATAGGTATGGTATACTCAGCTGTATGCACTTCCTCTCTAAGGCTCCGATAAAGTCCTTTGTGCTCAAAAAACAACACCGGATTGGGATCTTCGAATGAAGCCAGTAGTAGTCCCTTGGCATCGGATGGAGTGCTGGGGTAAACAATCTTTAACCCAGGAATATGAAAAAACCACGCTTCGTTACTCTGACTATGAAATGGCCCAGCCGCAGTACCCCCGCCTGTAGGCATACGCACTACGACATCACTATTCTGGCCCCAACGATAATACGTCTTGGCTAAGTTATTGGCTATCTGATTAAACCCACAACTTACAAAATCGGCAAATTGCATTTCAACCATTGCTTTTTTACCTCCTATAGATAACCCCAAAGCGGCTCCAAGCGGTGCAGCCTCACTTATGGGCGTATTGCGGACCCGGTCGTGACCAAACTCCTTTACAAAACCATCTGTAATTTTAAATACTCCCCCATAATCTCCTATATCTTGACCCATTAGTACAAGGTTGTCATACTTACGCATAGCCGTTTTTAGTCCATCATGTATGGCATCTATAAAGCGTGTTTCGGCTGTTGGACCTTGTTTTTCTATAGCATAAGGTGTATATGGTTTATATACATCTGCTAGTTCAGTAGCAGTATTTACGCTGGTAGTTTCTGGATGTTTTAATATTTCAACCGCCTCATTTATTTCATTCGTAATTTCCTGCTTTATCGTTTCTATCTCGTTTTCGGTAATAATCTTATCCTTTATTAGGAAGGTCTCATAATTTTGGATGGGATCTTTTTTTGCCCACGTGTCCATTAGTTCTTGCGGCACATATTTTGTGCCGCTGGCCTCTTCGTGACCTCTCATTCTGAATGTTTTACACTCCAACAAAAATGGTCGCGGATTGGAACGCAGATCAGTGGCTATAGCAGAAACCTCCATATATACCTCCAAAATATTGTTGCCGTCTATGGTTTTACTATCTATGCCATAACCCTTGCCCTTGTCTGCGATATACTCGCATCTGAACTGGTCACTACTTGGCGTGCTTAGGCCATAACCATTATTTTCTACCAAAAATATTACAGGCAAATCCCATACTGCGGCCAAATTTATAGCCTCGTGAAACTCACCCTCGCTTGTGCCACCATCTCCGCTAAAGGCTAACGTAACTTTTTGCTTTCCATCTAATTTGTTTGCTAAAGCAACACCGTCGGCCACACTGAGCATAGCACCCAAGTGTGATATCATACCTGCAATATGATAGTCACTAGTGCCAAAATGAAACGATCGGTCTCTTCCTTTGGTAAATCCATCCTTATTTCCTTGCCACTGATGAAGTAGCTTTTTCAGGGGAATTCCCCGTGTAGTAAATACTCCCAAATTACGATGCAGGGGCATTATATATTCATCGTGCTCTAGAGCAAGTGTTGCACCTACGGCTATTGCTTCTTGCCCAATGCCACTAAACCACTTACTTACCTGTCCCTGGCGTAGCAGCTTGAGCATTTTTTCTTCTATCATACGGGGTTTTATGAGAGAGGCGTATATCTCCTTGAGTTTTGTATTCTCAAACGTGTTAAATTGTTGTAGTTTCATAATTGATGGGTCAGTTAAATTATGGACAAAAGGCAACGATTATTATTTAGCGGGCAAATTATCCTTTTTCGCCCATATTTTCGCATCGTGCTTCTACTACTCGATAATTATGACTCATTCACTTATAATCTTTATGATTATTTCTGCCAATCTGGAGCTAAAGTGGAGGTGATGCGTAATGACGAGATAGAGGTAAACTCCATTTCTCAAAAATATACCGGAATCATTCTATCTCCAGGGCCGGGAGAGCCAAAAGACGCAGGGCGACTCATGGAAGTTATAGATCGTTATCACAACACCTTACCCATGTTTGGTGTGTGTCTCGGTATGCAAGCCCTCGGCGAATACTTTGGTGCTAAATTAGAGCAGGCCGACTACCCTATGCACGGCAAGGTAAGTACGCTTCGTTATGATGATGGACACCCTATGTTTGCCCATACTCATAAGCCGCTTGACGTATGCCGATATCATTCACTACTACTAAGTGGCATTGAAAAAACGGATCTAGAAATCACCGCCCAGACAAACGCGAACGAACCTATGGCTATCGCTCATCGCTCATTGCCTATATGGGCTGTGCAGTATCACCCAGAAGCCATTCTTACTCAGCAAGGATTTACATTACTTAATAATTGGCTTTCTTGCTTTTATTTGCGGGATACTAAACACAACAACACTTAGGTTGTATAACTATAGTATGATAGTAGCAGACCACATATTGCCAGTATTGCCTATGGATGAGCACACACCCCGTCTGCAGTGTGTGGAAATCTTGATGGACAATATGTGTTTTGAGCTGCCCATACTCCGAGAAGGTAAACTCTATGGTACTGTACAACTGGATGAATGTATTCATAGCCAAGAAGAAACGATAGAAAGTTTAGTAGATGCTGGTTATGCGAGCATACATAGCAACTCGCATATTATAGATGCATTACACGTATTAAAGGAATCTAAAGCTAATGTATGCTGCGTATTGGGTGATGAGTATGAGTGGCAAGGTGTACTTACTAAAACGGGTGTTTTGCAAGCCTTATCTGATTCCGTAACGATTACTCAAGGTGGATCAACACTACTCGTAGAGATGGCTCCGCACCATTACAGCAGCAGTGAAATTTCTCGAATTATTGAGGGTGAAGGTGCACAACTACTCGGACTTTGGCTAACCAATGTAGCCGAGAGCGGACGTATACGTGCCAGCCTAAAACTCAACACGCTCAATGCCGAACGCATTATTAACGGACTGCAACGCTATGGTTATGAGGTGATTGCAGCTTTTGGTGATGATGACTATAAGGAAAATGTAGAACGTAGGTTTCAATCATTTATGAAATACATTGACGTATAGAAGTCTATTATTCAGCACATTACTTTTCGTTACCACTTTGGTTTTTGCGGGGATATACCCCGTACATGAACTAAAAATAACAGGAAACAAACGCACTAAGGGTTTTGTAATAGAAAGAGAATTGCTGGTAAGCCTAAATGAGAGCTACCCAGAAACTGGTGATGGAAATATCACATCACTGTTACTAAAGTCGCAAGATAGAGTGCTCAATCTTAATCTATTCAACACAGTAAACATTACGTACGAGCTACTGCAAGGTAGCGAAGGAAAAAACTACGTAGTAACTATTGCTGTAGTCGAGAAGTGGTATGTTTGGCCTATTCCATTTGTGGAGTTTAGTGATAGGAACTTTAATGTATGGGGAAATCTAAACTTTAACACCGAACGAACGAATTATGGTTTATATGTATTCAACTACAATATGTTTGGGCGTAACCATACGCTCAAAACTAAAATGAAAACCGGTTATAACTCTAAGCTCGGACTTGAGTATCGCATACCATTCATTTCTCGGAAAACTCAATGGGGGATAAATACCTTGATAGAGCGTGCATCTCAAAACGAAGTTTGGTACCAAACGAGAAATAATAGCCTACAATTTTTCCAAAACGGTAATAAGAATACCATACAAACGACCAAAGCACACGTTATTTTGAGTAAACGTTTGAATCCTTTCACTCAGTTTTTTTGTGGTGTAAATTTTCAGCACGGGCAGTTGGACACGGCAGTACCTACAGATGATTATTTTATTAACAATCAGCGATTTCAACGAGATTATGGTATAAATGCAGAGCTTAGATACGACCAGCGAAACAACATATATTTTCCCACCAAGGGTAAATACCTGAGCGTGCAAATAGAAACAAGTGCGTGGCAAAACAGCGGCACGGTCTACAATGCTTCCATTACATCCAAAGCACAACGATTTGATAAATTATCAAACAAATGGTACTCAGCTCTATCGGTATATGGCCAATATAACACACAGAAAAATGCTCCATATGCAAACCGCAAAATATTAGGTTACGACGAAATAGTACGCGGATACGAACACTATGTTATAGATGGAACCGTAGGATGGAAAACCAATGCCGCTTTGAGGTATAACTTAATGGAGAAGGAGATTGGGCTTAAGTTTATTCCTATTGAAAATTATCAAGTATTGCCACTAAATGTATTTGTAGAAGGGTACTTAGAGAATGGATTTGCCAATTTTGAAAGTAGTGATGCTAGCAACAAGCTAAATGCCAATGCATTGTTTAGTATGGGCTTAGGTGTAAGTACTATTTTTTACAATGACCGAATTCTGCGGATAGAATATAGTTTGAACAGTTTGAGAGAAGGTGGTTTCTTTGTACACTTCAAAAAAGCCATATAAAATGAGAGTAGCCCTGTACGGTAGACATATTGAGACCAAAGGTTTTAAATCATTTTTTCAGAATTTTACGCAACTTCTTAGTATACATCACATTGATTATGAGGTAAGTACTAGCTATGGTGAGTTTCTGAAAAAGACTTATGACATCACTTGTAATTACTGTGCTGATACAGATCTCACACCGGAGCATTTTACTTGTCTAATAAGTTTAGGAGGTGATGGTACTGCATTAGATACGCTTTCTCTGTTAAAAGATAGTGGCCTACCCCTTATGGGTATCAACCTCGGTCGACTCGGTTTTTTGGCCAATATAAAAATGGAAGGTGTGGAAGATGCTATCCTAGCTTTGAAAAACGGTGAAACCGTCATTGAAGAGAGAGCATTATTAGAAATACAGTCTGACATTCCCGAGCTGAATCAATTTCCTTATGCTCTCAATGATTTTGTGGTTCAGAAGAGGGACTCTTCCGCTATGATTACCGTAAAAGCAAGTCTAAACGGCTCATTTTTAAATAATTACTGGGCAGATGGACTCATTATTTCTACGCCAACAGGTTCGTCAGGATATAGCCTAAGTTGTGGAGGGCCCCTCATTTTCCCGGGGAGTAAATCATTCGTTATCACACCCATAGCTGCTCACAACCTTACGGTACGTCCAATTGTAATACCCGACACGCAAGTGCTCGAAATAGAAACACAGTCGAGAGCAGACACGGTGCTTATTACGCTAGATTCTCGCTCATTTGTGGTGCCGCATAATACCCGGTTGACGCTGCGTAGAGCTACGTTTGACTTCATAATGTTACAATTAAAAGGCACAACATATATGGATACCATCCGTAACAAACTGTTGTGGGGTGCTGATAGACGA
The DNA here is from genome assembly GCA_018700895.1 of Bacteroidota bacterium. GTDB lineage: Bacteria > Bacteroidota > Bacteroidia > NS11-12g > UBA9320 > UBA9320. The sequence goes on along the minus strand of JABIUV010000025.1, from coordinate 17,377 downwards.
GACGGGGTGTAGTTTTACTCTCTATGCTTACTATCTAGCCAAATAGTGACAGGACCATCATTTACCAAAGACACTTTCATATCTGCTCCAAACACCCCGCTCCGGGTTTCTACTAAATCATTACACGCTTTCAGAAAAAACTCATAAAGTGGCACAGCTCTAGCTGGTTTGGCTGCATTTATAAACGAAGGCCTATTGCCTTTTTTGGTGCTTGCGTAAAGAGTGAATTGGCTAACTACTAGTAATTTCCCTTGCACATCAAGAATACTCTTGTTCATTTTTCCTTCGTCGTCTGTAAATAATCTCATTTGTAAAATTTTTCTTACTAACCACAGAGCATCTTGCTCAGTATCTTCTGCCGTAATACCAACTAAAATAACCAAGCCCTCTCCTACCTCCGCATGCCTCTGTTCTCCTATTATTACATAGGCTTCCGTTACTCGTTGAATAAGTGCACGCATAGTACAATTTTATGCATAATTTTTTACCCCTCCGCATCTGGATATATTATAAAGTAATTTGATTAACAACGCATTAAGCAGTACATCAGCTATATTTACAAGAGTGAGACATATCTTTCTTATTACATTCATAGTGCTATCAGTAACAACAAGAGCACAGTATTACAACGGTTTGTCTACTGCTAATTTCGCAGGTAATATTGCCATACAACACAACCCAGCCAACTTAGCTGATTCCCGATTTAAGTTTGATATGAATGTAGCAGGAATCAATGCTCACTTGCAGCACAACTATCTTAATGATGCCGACAATGATAAGGAAGCGGATAATCTGGACAAGTACCCTGACGCTCCCTGTAAAAAACGAACTAACGGCTGTCATGATAAAGGTGAATATGACGTAGCTGATGTGGACTATGCTTGCCCAGATGTATATGTTAATAGCAAGAGTGAAGGTTCTCCTGATAGCGATGGTGATGGCGTACAGTATGGAGTAGACCAATGCCCAGATATCGCAGGGGAGAAACAGTTCAACGGATGTGTAAAAGAACAATAAATATTGTAAAAAATAGAAGAGGAGGTTCAAGCACCTGCTAAATCTACTCTCAGCGAAAACACATATGTCGTTGGTAAAGACACCTTTGATTTTGACACTTATACCTATTAGTTGGTAATGGGTTCCTATAATGAGATTAAATGGGCTAGAGGGTTCAAAGCTACACTAGATCAAAAATTAGGAATCACAACTAAAATCAGATCAGTACCTGGCTATCTAAGTGTTCTGTTACTTATGGCAGAGCTGCTAACAAGTATGACCTGATAAAGATACTTGGCACACTAGATGAACCAAAAGTGAATGCACAGTTGAATGGAAATATGTGGTGGAAAGGCATTGCTAAATAGGAGGTTATTGTCAAAAAAGATATAATCCAAATCAATAAACTTTGGTATTATCGAAACCGACAACATTATGTTATGGAAGAACCTTGGCGAGTTAAATTGGAAAAGGCTCCATTTAGGTGAATTCAATCAAAGTATGGCTTAGATGAAGAGAGGATAAGTAAGATGCTTGGAGGGTTGCTTGAAAATTAGGTTATCTATTTGTCTTTTTAAACACACCCCGAAAAACTAAAAAATTTTAACTCTTGGTTTTTCTCCCCTCTTGAGAGGGGATGGTTTGTCGTTGTATGATTTTGCTACGCAAAATCATAGCTTCTCTATCACTGCCACTACTCTAAACCCAATAGTACTCTTAGGCTTTGTAGCAGGTTGCTCACTTTCTACACGCACATCATATCCCGTATCATTCCAGCTGCCGCCCATGGCTACCGTATCGTCAGATACTAGCTCAGCTACATTGCCAGACATATTGTAAATGCCAAATTGATTTGGGTAGTACGAGTTAGCATTTGATGTGATGGTCATCTCGTCATTAAACCCTTCATACGGCCAAACTTGATACGTGTCTGTGTACTCTCCATCTACGTTTGTTCTGGTAATAAATCGCTCGTCGTATGTCTTAAAGTTGGCTAAGAAGCATCCTTTTGAATTCCTAAGATATGGACCACCCCAAGGATAAACTGAAGTAGATTCTCCTCGTGCTGATCGAATCCATTGTTTCTTCGTAGGGACACTAAAAGTGATTTTTACTCCTTGGTCTTTTAATGCAAATATTTCTGTTAGCCAGTTGGCATAAGTAGTTGCTTGTTTCAATGTCATACCTACTGCAGGAAAATCTGTGTATGCAGGATGTTGGTAGTAATAATTTACATAGGGCTCGTTGTATGCTAATTGCTGTCTCCACACAGTAGTGTCCAATAGATTTGCTTTATACTCTTCCATTCTACCTTCCTGTTTGAGGTACATCAAAAATTCTTTCCATTGAATATTAGTCACTTCAGTACTAGAGATGTAAAAATCAGGTAGTGAGTCTTTTGCGGGATTAGGGTTCCTTGTATTAATAAGAGCAGCTTCTAAATTAGTATACACCTTCCCCGCAGGCACCTTTACATAGTGCTTCGTCAGATACTTAGAATGTTGTAGTTTTTTGTTTTTGCCGAAGGCGAATAGTAATGGCAAGAGCAGTAAGAAATATCCCAGTTTTTTCATGTTGTGATAACGAAGGTAGGCAACGAATATTGTACGAATACGCCTCAAGGCGTGTTCGTACAATAGACCTACCTTCGCATCCATGCAGTTTCAAAATAAAACGATTAATCTACAACGCTATCCTCAGACCACAAATAGATCACTGCGTCCTTGGAGTGCGGCAGACGAGTTGTTATTAGCCCATTCTTCGCAATTTGAACTAGAGAAGAAAAGCATTGTAATAGCTCACGATAGTTTTGGAGCTTTGGCCACTGCTTTGCACACCTACGGGCCGCATTCTATCATCAATAATCAATCGCAGCTAAAAGCCACAAAGTTAAATCTGCAATCAGCAGGTGTAGATACCAAGACGTATGACTACAGCAACCCTACTAAATTAAAAATAGATCGCGTAGATATCGCCTTTATGAAAGTGCCCAAGTCGGCAGAACTTTTTCAGCTTTATATACAGCAGCTATTTACCAAATCACACGAAGGCACCGAAGTACTTTGTGGGTTTATGACACGTAATTTTACGCCAAGATGGATGGAGATTGCCAGCCATTATTTTGAAGATGTATCACAAAGTCTCGCTGCCAAAAAAGCACGATTACTCATACTCAAATCACCAAAAAAAGACATTGAACTGGTCCCGCTATTTCACACCATTAACAATGATTTAGACCTTAACTTAAAGCAATACGCAGGAGTATTCTCCGCAAGCAAGGTAGACATTGCAACGCAACTATTACTCGAGACCTTACCCCATATCACTGACTCGCATAGTGTGTTAGATCTTGCCTGTGGCAATGGAGTAATCGCTGCTTACCTTCGCAAAAATGCTCCACACTGCTCTCTATCCGTGCTTGATGACAGTCACTTGGCTATTAGTTCAGCTAAACTTAATCTTACTAAAGAGAACGTAGACTACCACTGGAGTGACTCAGTAAAAGCGTGTAAGGCTAAGAAATTTGACTACATTCTTTGTAACCCACCATTTCATTTTGAGTACGAAAACACCATAGAGATATCGCTCAATTTGTTCAGGGAAGCGGCCCAATACTTAGCCGACGAAGGACAATTCTATATCGTAGCCAACACCCACCTCAACTATCGTTCGCACCTTATCAAACTATTTACTTCGGTATCTCAAGTGCTGCAAAGTGGTAAATATGAGGTCATAATGTGTGAAAAATAGTATCGGATGTTTGTAATTTAAGTACTGGCTCGCAGGGGCAAGATAGATGCCTACAAGGAGGGTCGCAATTGGTACACTACCGCCGAGGCAGTAGTGGCATACGCCAAAAACCAAAAAAAATAGGGGCGATTTTATTCATCCTTATTTTTTTAAATGTTTGATTACCGTGGCTACAAATCCTTAGCTTGAGCTACTAACTCGGCAAGGTCTAGCACTTCTACTTCTCCCTCTTTATTAGCGTGTTTTATTCCATCACCCATCATCGTGGTGCAGAACGGACAATTGGCAGAAATGATACTTGCACCGGTTTCTATTGCTTCTTCTGTACGTTCTATGTTGATCTCTTTGTTGCCTGGCTCCGCTTCTTTGAACATCTGTGCCCCACCGGCTCCACAGCATAATCCATTCTTACGGCAACGCTTCATCTCTACCAACTCAGCATCCATCGCTTCTAAGATACGTCTAGGAGCGTCATATACGCCGTTAGCTCTACCCAAGTAGCAACTATCATGATACGTTATTTTCTTTCCTTTAAATGGATCTTCCCCAAAGGTTAGTTTTCCTTCGTCTATTAACTCCTGCAGGAGTTGTGTGTGGTGTATCACCTCATACTTTCCGCCGAGACTTGGGTACTCATTTTTAATGGTATTAAAGCAATGCGGACAAGTGGTCACTATTTTAGTAATCTCGTAAGCATTAAGTGTTGCGATATTAGCCATGGCCTGCATCTGAAACAAAAACTCATTTCCCGCTCGCTTAGCAGGATCACCTGTACAGCTTTCTTCTGTACCGAGTATCGCATAGTTTAGGCCCACATTATGCAATATCTTAACAAACGCCTTGGTTATTTTTTGTGCACGTTCGTCAAAACTACCAGCACATCCTACCCAGAATAAAATATCTGCTTTCTCGCCTTTGGCTACTAACTCGGCTACTGTCGGTACGTGTATTTGTTCGCTCATATCTCCTCGCAATTTAACTTTTCTTTTATTTCAATCCCTTTTAACTTGGTGCTTCGGTCTACAAATTTGTCATTTTCAATGCCCATGATACCCATGACCGCCGCCATGACCACCACCTTTAGACCCTGGTTTTTTAATTTTATAAGTTAAAGTACCCATTACATATCGCTGCACAGCGTTGGTCTGATTTTGGGTAAAACTGTTGTTACTCCACCATCTCCACAGGTTTTGATTCTTGTCTAAAATATCATAAGCACTCACGCCAATGCTCCATCGCTGGTCTTTATCTACGAAATAAGATATTTCGGAATTTAGAATGGGAATAGTTTGTGCACCCACCGCATTATTAGCTCCATATATTTCCATATAAAGCGATGTGGACCACTCCAATCGTTCCATTGGTGTAAGTACAAACTCAGCATCCACTTCATGATAAAAGAAGGCATTGTTGGCCGCGTCTCCTATTTGTCCCGTTTGGTAATTGAGCATATATGACACGTCCAAACTCCACTTATCAAACTCATTGAACTGTATCTCAGGACCGACAGAGGTTGTATGATTTCTGCTTCGTAATTCTATATCGTTTTGCAGCAGATACGATTGACCAAAGTTGTAATCTACATCAACACCAAAAGATGCTTTAATCTTCTCCACTGGCCAGTTAAAACTAGCCGAATGGTTGGAGTATATTCTGTTTTTGTAATTGGTTACAGTAGAAATAGAAATATTTTCGGGTGTAACACTATTTACATTGACCACTGGTAGATAACTGTAGGAACTCCACCCGCGGAACGAAAGTGTTTTACCTAAACCAAAGATTCGCTGATAACGCCAATTATTGCTGTAATTCATAGCGTTTTGAATCCTAATATTACCTACATTGGTTCTAAATGGATTGGTGCTATCTATTACCGGCAGCATCTGTTGTATACCTGGTCTGTTCAAGTTGCCTCGTATATTGAAATGAAAATTATACTTATGTGGTTTATTGCTTCTCAAAAACATATATGGAATAAAAAATCCTTGATTAAAAGCATAACTCGTATCTATATTAGTAGCGAAGCTTCTATCCTCTATCACTTGATTATACTCAGGCACAACGTATAAGGTGGTAAATGAGTCTAACTTATAACTGATGTGTAAGTAATACTCCATATTCTGGGCACTAACACTGCCTACAGGACTGTTGCTTAGCAGCTTTTCTTCACCCGTAGGCAGCCACTCAAAATCGTGCTCATACTCACTCATCATCCAGTTAAATCCGGGGCGAATCATTAGTTTATCGGTGAGTTGTATTTGGTAAGCGGCAGTTGTCGCTATTGTATTTTCATTGGTGTTTAGGTTTTGTACCAAGTTAGGGCTTTCGTTACTTGGAAAAGGAAGGACAGTAGTTGATCTGTTAAAATAATTTTGCCGTACATTACTTACCTGCGATGTTCCGTAATATACAGATCCCATAAATCTATTTTTTGTATTCGTCTTACGTTTTCTTGTCCAGTGGAGCTTGGTGATAAACTTTTGGTTTCCGTTATTACGCTCATTGCGTAATGCTCCATTATTTATGATACTATCCGGATTGTTAAAGTTGGTGGTTAGCATCTTGCTTACATTGATGGCGTCCTCCTTATCAAACTGTGTTCGCAAAACCAAGCTATTGAGCGTATCTGGCTCGTATTCCATTTTAGCATTTACTTGGTGGTTACTTTTATCACCATCTGATCGGCTAATCTCGTCAGAAAAAAGAGTATTATCCGTAAGATATACCTCCATATTTTGTTCGGATTCTCTTAGATTTTGCTCTTTGGTCAATACGTAAGAAATGTCCGATTTCATCCCTTTTACAGGTTCAAAATGAATGTTGGCACCTATTCCTTGGTGTGAACTTACACCACCGTTCCAATTCCAGCTGCTATTGTTATTATTAAATGGTTGTATCTCAAACGTGTTGAGCGTAGACATCTCCTGCCAGCCGTATATGTTTTGGTTAATGTTATTTAACCCGCCGATAAGCGATATTTGGGTAGCGTCTTTAAAAAAATTAATATTTCCCTTGGCATCGTAATACTCATCTGTGCCATACCCTGTTCGTATTGTACCAAAATATCCTTGGGCTTTGTCCTCTTTCAACACAAGATTTATGACCTTTTCACGTTCATTACCCTCTTCGCCAGTGAACTCATCATCATCCGATTTTTTATCAATGACCTCTACTTTGTCTACGAGCGATGCATCTAAGTTTTTAGTAGCAGCCTCTACATTACCACCAAAAAATTCTTTACCATTAATGAGCACTTTAGTTATTTGCTGACCTTCGGCAGAAACTTTGCCATCCTTATCTACCTGTATACCAGGCATCTTTTTTATGAGGTCTTCTATGTTCGCATTGCTCTGTGTTTTGAAACTGCTACTATTGTACACCACCGTGTCTCCATTCATCAATACCGGAATTTTCTTAGCACGAACCATCACCTCTTTCATACTCATAGTGGAGGGTTGCAATTCCATATTCTTAACGACATCGGCAGTTACCGATACTCGTTCATAGATCACCTCATAACCTACACACGCTACTACCAAATAATATTCTCCTGCTTCTACATTCTTCAGTGTAAAAGTTCCGTCTTCTTTGGCAATGCTGAATTGTATAGTTGCTGTATCGGCCATTTCGCTAATAGAAATACTCGCGTACGGAACACCTTTGGCTTCATTGTCTGTTAAGGTGCCACTCACCGCATATTTTTGGGCGAGTACAGGGTTAACACTTATAAATAAAAATAATGCGGTAGTTAATATCGTCTTAGTCATGTGCAATGTATTAAACGAGCACAAATTGCGTTAAGTTGTTTGGACTATTATATTTCCTTCGTCCAATTGGCTCTATCACTTGGTGAAAATTGCCAAGGAGCCTGATTGTTTTCAATATTGCTATTCATCATAGCCCACTCTTGTGGCATTGCCGATTTTTCTAAGGTCTGATATTGACGCATCTGGTATATGATTTCTAAAGGATTAATATTGATAGGACAAGCCTCCACACACGCATTACACGTAGTACATGCAAGCAGTTCTTCTTGCGAAATCATGTCATGGAGCGACTTGCCATCGTGGTAATCTGCCCCATTTTCATCTTTGGCCTTACCCAGTTCCTCGGCTCTATCACGGGTGTCCATCATAATCTTACGTGGGCTTAGTTTCTTGCCTGTCATATTAGCGGGGCACGAGCTGGTGCATCGTCCGCATTCGGTGCAGGCGTAGGCACCTAGTAAGCTAGTCCAGCTTAGGTCTGTTACGTCATTTGCCCCAAATTTCTCGGGTGGTGGCATATTGGGGTCCGCTTTGCTCGGGTCCATCATTAGATTTACCTCATTGGTAATCTCTGGCATATTATCAAACTCCCCAGCAGGCTGCAATCGGCTATACCACGTATTGGGAAAAGCTAAGAAAATATGAAGATGCTTACTGTACGGAACATAGTTCAAGAAAAATAAGATGCCTAATATGTGGAACCACCAAAACACACGCTCAAATACAACGAGTGTAGATTCAGAATATCCTTCAAAAAATCCTGTGAGGTAATACGAAACAGGAAAACTTCCTGCAGCTATATAATGGTCAGCATTTATGTCTTGTAATACTTGGTCTACCGCATTCATTTTGAGCAAAGCAACCATAAGTACCATCTCTATAATGAGAATATAAGTGGCATCTGCCGTAGCCCAACCTTTCATCTCAGGTGAGTGAAAACGTGGAATCTTAGCGATAAACCGACGGGCTAGAAATATCACACAAGCAACAAAAACCAAAGCCGCCAATATCTCAAAGAAACCAATTGCCGCATTATACACTGGCCCCAAGAATGCCAGAAATCGATGTGTTCCGAAAATACCGTCAATCAGTATCTCTAGCACTTCGATGTTAATAAGAACAAAACCTACGTAAATAATGATGTGCATAATCCCCGCTACAGGTCTTACGACCATCTTACTTTGACCTAAGGCTACACGTGCCATCGTTTTCCAGCGTTCGGGTTTGTTGTCACTGATCGTCTCGTCCTTGCCTAAGAATATGTTGCGACGTATCTTTTGTATCTTTTTAACAAAGAAATAAAGTGCTACACTAAGTACGATGATGAATAATATTTGCTCACGGTATTGCATAAGATTGTTTTCAAAAATAGTACAATTGTACGCTTAGAATTAATTTAGATTTAAGGCATGAAAATTTGTTTTCATATTCAAGTAATCCGATTATTTTTGCAGCCGCTTTAGCTGTAAAGCAAAACGGTGCGGTAGCTCAGTTGGTAGAGCAAAGGACTGAAAATCCTTGTGTCGGCGGTTCGATCCCGCCCCACACCACGAAAAGCTTCACAGAAATGTGGAGCTTTTTTTATGGAAAAAATTAATAGTTCTCTAGCTAGCAATAACAACCACTAGAAAACAGACTAGTGAGCCGACCCGATTTATTATACCGAAAAGGCAGAAAAAAGGTGGTGCTTAAAATGTTGGATAACGAATACATTTATAAAACCGCTTTTTTTAGTAATCGCTATGAAAACCAAGCACGCATAAATCTGAAGGAAGAGTTAATACAGCTTAATAAAAAAACAAAATTCATTGGATTCTCCTGATTTGAAACGGCAAAAAACAGTGAGCGTAATCGGTGGAGGAGTTGCCGCACTTATGCTTGCCTCACATATTGATACACAGAAATACAGTGTAACCATATATGAGCAAAAGAAAACCGTAGGACGTAAGTTTCTGGTAGCAGGAGAAGGTGGCTTAAACTTAACCTACCATGCACCACTAAACCATATTATCTCACAGTATGAGCCTGCCTCTTTTATGGAGTCGTGCCTTAATGCATTTACCCATGATGACTTAAGAAATTGGTTAACATCCATCGGTATAGAGACCTTTGTAGGCTCTAGTCACCGTGTTTTTCCTGTGGGTGGGGTAAAACCAATCACGGTCCTCAATACCATTGTAGACCACATTACCCAAAAAGGTGTGCAGATATTACACCATAAACGATGGGTCGGTTGGACCAAAAGCGGTGACCTACAATTTGAATCGGGAGACTGTGTGAAATCTGATATTACCGTCTTAGCTCTAGGCGGTGCAAGTTGGAAAGTGACAGGCTCTAATGGCACTTGGAGCAATATACTATCGCAACAAGGGATTCAAGTTAATCCATTTCAAGCAGCAAACTGTGCTTTTGGTGTGAAATGGGACACCATATTTGCTACTACATACGCAGGTAAGCCGTTGAAAAACATTGCATTAAGCCTAGGACAAAAAATAACCAAGGGTGAACTAGTGATAACTGAGAGTGGACTAGAGGGTAATGCCATATATGCCCATAGCCACAGCATCCAACAAGAGTTACGTGAGGGAAATCACGTAACGATGTACCTTGACCTAAAGCCTATGATGACCGAGGAGCAACTTTATACGAAGTACATAACGAGCCATCGAAGCAAGCCTACAGACATCTTAAAACACGACCTTAACATAGACAAAACAGCTATTGCAATCCTAAAACAAATGACCGATAAAGCGTTGTTTGGCGATATTAGAATACTGGCAAAAACTCTGAAAGCACTTCCAATTATAATTACAAAAGCTGGTGCTATAGACCAAGCCATTTCTACCCTGGGCGGTATTGACCTAGATGAAGTAAATCATCACTACCAACTCAAGGGAATAAATAATTGCTATGCAATAGGGGAAATGCTAGATTGGTACGCACCCACCGGCGGCTACCTAATACAAGGCTGCTTTAGTATGGGCTACCGTCTGGCTAATTATCTTAATGAATCATGAACATAAATTATCCTAAAATTTTTTGTCCGCACTGACTTGGATTGCGGTATTAGGTGTTTGTTTGTCCGCTTGCGTTCAACATGACTTAAGCAAAGAAGAACATATAGTCGGGATAGCCCCAGGACTTACATCGAACTGCCAAATGATATTAAATGGACTTCCTTCCTAGACAACAATCATAAAAAACCGTCTATCTCTAACGGTAATTACAAAGATTCCAAGACCCCTAATTGGATATTTTACTTTTCTGTAAAGGATAGTTTAATAGATGGCCAATTGTCATATAAAGACTCAAATGGGATTATTAGAGAAACAGCAACCTATATGCGAGGTATAAGAAATGGACGAAGTCAGCACTTTATTAATGGTCGTTTAAGTGTGACCCAATTCTATTTTGATGAAAGTACTTATGAAGAAATTTTTTACTATAAAAGTGGGTTGGTAAAGAAATGGTATCAACTAATAACACTCCTACCATAAAAAAGCCCAATCCTCGAATGAAGATTGGGCTTTAAATATTGTTGTAGAAAAAATTAAACCAATAGTCTTACTGGCTCTTCTAGAAGCTCAGCAAAGGTCTTAAGGAAATTGGCTCCTGTAACACCGTCTACCGCTCTGTGATCACAACTCAAAGTAACTTTCATTACGTGACCTGGTCTCATTTCGCCGTTTTCTACGATGATAGTTTCTTTACTGCTTCCTATAGCTAGGATACACGCATCTGGTGGATTTACAATTGCTGTAAACTCATCTATACCAAAAGCTCCAAGGTTTGAGATAGTGAAGGTGTTTCCTTCCCAATCTTGTGGCTTGAGTTCTTTGGTTTTTGCTTTGCCAGCTAGGTCTCTTACTTCAGCTCCTATTTGTGATAATGATTTGCTATCTGCAAAACGAACTACAGGTACGAGCAATCCATCGTCTATAGCTACGGCCACACCAATGTGTACGTGATGATTTCTTCTTATTCTGTCGCCCAACCACGATGAGTTGATGTTCGGATGACTCTTTAGAGCCACTGCTGCTGCCTTTACGATGATATCATTGATTGATATTCTGCTCTCCGTGTACTCATTCATTCGCTTACGAGCTGCGAGTACGGCATCCATTTTTATTTCTTTAGTTAGGTAGAAATGTGGTGCTGAGAATTTAGACTCTGCCAATCTCTTAGCGATAGTTTTACGCATTTGCGATACAGGTACATCTTCAAAACTTTCTACTCCCACGGCTGCTGTAGATGCTGCAGATGGTACATAGTTTTCTATATCTTTTTTGATGATGCGACCATTGTCTCCACTACCTGCTACTAGTGATAGGTCTATTCCTTTCTCCTCTGCCATGCTTTTGGCTAGTGGCGATGCGAATACGCGTTCGTTACTAGACGTGCTAGCTGCTGGTACAACTGGAGCCGTTGTTGCTGGTGCACCAGGTGCAGCAACTGGAACCGAGGCAGAAGCTTTTACTTCGGCCGCTGGTGCTTCCTCAGCTGCAGCTGGTGCCGCTTTTAGTAAGTCCTGAAAATCTTCTCCTTTTTTTCCGATTACCGCAATTACTGTCTCTACAGGTACAGTTGCTCCTTCTTCTAGAAGATACAATACTTCACCCTTCTCAAAATTTTCTAGCTCCATAGTGGCCTTGTCGGTCTCTACGTCTGCTATCATTTCGCTCGATTTTACGGTGTCTCCTAATTTTACAAACCAAGATACGATGGTACCTTCCTCCATCGTGTCACTCATTCTCGGTAATTTTATTGCTACTGCCATGATTCTATTTTCAAAAATGCTACGCAAAACTAAACATCCAAGTTAAAATATTGTTGGTAACGGTGAATAATCGAACAAATATTTTAACCCGATAAAGACGTGCTTTGTAGTAGAATGAGACAGTACGAAGATTTTTTGCGATACGTGTACGAGAATGGCACCAAAAAAACCGACAGAACAGGCACAGGGACCATAAGCGTTTTTGGTGGGCAATTACGGTTTGATCTTGCAGAATCTTTTCCGCTTATTACATCTAAAAAAGTACATTGGAAGTCTGTAGTACACGAGCTTCTTTGGTTTCTGAAAGGAGACACAAATATACAATACCTCAAAGACCACAACGTAAAAATATGGGATGCTTGGGCTGATGAAAATGGTGATCTAGGTCCCGTATACGGCAAACAATGGCGTGAGTGGGAAGCACCCAATGGCGAAAAAATAGATCAGATACAATACGTACTGGACACTCTCAAAAACAATCCTGATAGTCGTAGGATTCTTGTAAATGCATGGAATGTAGGTGAGCTGAGCGATATGGCACTTACTCCGTGCCACTGCTTATTCCAGTTTTATGTGGCTGATGGTAAGTTGAGTTGTCAGTTATACCAACGTAGTGCAGATTTATTTCTGGGTGTGCCTTTTAACATAGCAAGCTATGCTCTACTGACCCTAATGATTGCCCAAGAGGTAGGATTAGAGCCTGGAGAATTCGTTCATACCTTTGGTGATGCACATATCTATAGCAACCATTTTGAGCAGGTAAAAGAGCAATTGAGCAGAGAAGCTCGTCCTTACCCTACGGTAAAATTAAACGCAGATAAAAAATCCGTCTTTGATTTTGTGTACGAAGACTTTGAGGTTGTAGGCTACAATCCACACCCAAGAATAAGTGCACCTGTGGCAGTTTAGCTCCTCGTTTAGCTATAAGTTGATTCCACGTTTTTATATGGATTTTTTTGGCTGAAATCGCCTGTTTTTATATTAACCACTTATAAATCATTGTTTTACCACAACAGATGGTGGCAAATTATTCGTTCCGTCTTTTTATATTTTCTGAAAAACCGTTTTTCAAAAATGAGTGCTACTCTTCTTTGGGCTTATTCAAAATAACCAAAGCACCAATCACACCAGGAACCCAACCCAATAAGGTGAGAATCAGTATAATAATGATAGAACCACAACCTCGGTCGTACACTGCCAGCGGAGGAAAAAGAACAGATAATATTACTCGCCAAATACTCATGACTGCAAAGTTAATTTTTCTAAAATATCTATTGCAGCCTCAGCTATCACCGTACCAGGACCAAACACAAAATCTACCCCACTGTCATACAAAAAGGGATAGTCTTGCTCAGGTATCACCCCGCCTGCTACCACAATTATGTCATCTACGCCTTGCTTTTTAAGTTCACCTATTACTTCTGGCATCAATGTCTTATGCCCTGCGGCTAGTGATGATACGCCTAATATGTGTACGTCGTTTTCCATAGCCTGCTTAGCTACTTCAGCCGGAGTTTGAAATAACGGACCTATATCCACATCAAAACCTAAATCTGCAAATGCCGTAGCGATAATCTTTGCACCTCTATCGTGGCCATCTTGTCCCATTTTGGCAACTAGTATACGTGGTCTACGTCCGTCTTTTGCAGCAAAATCATCGGCCGATTTTCTAGCCGCTATTACTTTCTCATTATTCTGCACTTCTTTCAAATATACACCACTTATAGTAGCATTTTGAGCTTGGAAACGCCCAAATACTTTTTCTAGTGAATAAGACATTTCTCCCAGAGTAGCTCTAGCCTCTGCAGCTTCTACGCAAATGGCGAGTAGGTTAGAATCGTCTTCCTGAGTAGTAGCGTCTGTCATCTTGAGCTGAGTCGAAGGGTCGACAGCCGCGGCTTTTTCCAACCTTTCCAAAATCCCAGCAACCTTATCATTATCTCTACTTGCCTTTACGCTTTTTATTCTATCGATCTGACTCTTACGCACTGCGTCATTGTCTACTTCTAAGATATCAAAGTCCGCTTTTTCATCCGTCTTATATTTGTTTACCCCTACGATGATATCCTTTCCCGCATCTATACTCGCTTGTTTTATCGCCGCACATTCTTCTATTCGCATCTTTGGAATACCGCTTTCTATGGCTTTTGACATACCACCGAGTTCTTCTATCTCTAGTATGTATTCCCAGGCCTTTTCAGCTAGTTCTTGTGTGTACTTTTCTATCACTTCACTTCCACCCCACGGATCTATTATATTGGTAATGTCGGTTTCTTCCTGAATGATTTTTTGCGTATTACGGGCTATCTTAGCACTGAAGTCTGTTGGCAATGCAATAGCCTCATCAAAACTATTGGTATGCAAACTCTGCGTGCCACCAAATACAGCAGCAAGTGCCTCTATTGTCGTTCTCGCTACGTTATTATATGGATCTTGCTCGGTAAGACTCCATCCACTCGTCTGACAATGAGTACGGAGTGCCATCGACTTCGGGTTCTGTGGGTCAAATTTCTTTATCAACTTAGCCCACAGCATTCTGCCTGCTCGCAGCTTGGCTATTTCTTTGTAAAAATTCATCCCAATCCCCCAAAAAAAGGAAAGACGTGGAGCAAAATCATCGATGGCCAATCCTGCTTCTATGCCCGTTCGCACATAGTCCAACCCATCAGCAATGGTGTAGGCAAGTTCCAACTCTGGAGTAGCTCCCGCCTCTTGCATATGGTAACCGCTTATGCTTATGCTGTTGAACTTGGGCATATTCTCCGAGGTGTATTTAAAAATATCTGAGATGATACGCATACTCAGAGCGGGCGGATAGATGTACGTATTTCGTACCATAAACTCCTTTAGAATGTCATTCTGTATCGTACCTGCAAGCTTGGCTTGATCTACTCCCTGCTCCTTGGCAGCAGCTATGTAAAAGGCCATAATAGGGAGTACAGCCCCATTCATGGTCATACTCACCGAGATATCTCCTAGTGGTATCTCATCAAAAAGGATTTTCATATCCTCAATACTATCTATGGCTACACCCGCCATTCCCACATCGCCTGTTACTCGCTCGTGATCACTATCATAGCCTCTGTGTGTAGCTAGGTCGAAGGCTACGGAAAGTCCTTTTTGGCCTGCGGCCAGATTTCTCTTGTAGAATGCATTACTCTTTTCTGCCGTACTAAATCCTGCGTACTGGCGTATGGTCCATGGACGGATGGCGTACATCGTAGAGTATGGACCACGGAGGTAGGGTGGGATGCCTGCGGGCCCTTGAAATATTAGACTCGAGACTTGAGATATTAGACTTGAGGACTCACTTTTCATTAGCCTCACATATTCCTCCGTCAACTTCTCCATAAACCAACTGCCACTTGCAGCGTCTTGCAATTCTGCCATATAGCTTTCGCTTTTGAGCAGGAGCAAGATGTTTTTAGCCAGTCGGAGACTTTGTTCGTTCTCTATACCGTTAAATGGCAAAACACAAATATGCTTAGCTCCACCTATGATAGCCGATGCTGCCGCGATGGTCTGTCTTACCAGATTGTTGTGCGTAAAGGAATCATCGGATGCAGGTATTACAACATTAATTTCTGTGCTCGGATTTGAAATTCTGAGTGCTCTTAGCTTCGCAATGTTTTCGTAGAACTTCGTTCCTAGCTCAAAGTACACTGCAGCTTCGTTCGCTGCATTGGCTAGATTTTTTAATTCTATGCTTCCGCAATTTTTTCCTAGTTCGTCTATGCCAGCAATGGTTCTGTCTACACCTTCTAATTGGGTTTTAGCTAGTAATGTGATTTGCCAATCGGTTTGCCCTACAGACAATAGAGACGCACTATTTTCATCTGTATAATAAGGCTCTAGAGTAATGCCGTCTGATGTGGTATACGCTAAGTCTGCTAAACTTTTACCTTTTAGATCTTTGGTTGCTTTTGCTTTCCAATCTGCTAAACTTGCTTTCGCAAACTCATCAAACGTTAGTGTTTTATCCAATTGCATTGAGGCAAAGGTACGGTTAAGTCTAAAATTAAGTTCAAGTTCAATTTTAGAGATAAGAGGAACATAGGTCTAAATCAAAATATCGTAGAGTCTATTAGACTCTTATCTAACCTTTAAGAGTATATTTTATGTTATTAAGTGCAAAAAACCATAGCTGTTAGTATTCGTAAAACTCGATCTCGTCAACATACATAGTGCTATATACAGGTATCCTAGGAAAATCGATTCTAATCGTGTGAGCACCCGAAGCAATGCTTTGAGTTTCAAGTTGCATCCAAGTATTAATTGCCCCCTGAATCATTGTGGTATTTATTAATGTCCCGTCAACAGTAACTTTTGGACTACTACCTTTTGCCCAAAATCTCATCTTTGTGATACTTGAAAGATTCATTGAGAACTCAACATACCCTCCAAAACAAGATGTTACCTTAAGTCCGTTATTTATATACCCAGCATCTATATACCAGGCTTGCGAACCATTAGGCGTCGCTTGTTCAACAAATAAATTAAAGCCATTAATTGAGTTGCAATTATTAGTGCTAACCAATTTTGGCAAAGTTGTAAAACTTACTTGATTACCATAGCTTGTTCCAACTTTATTCGTGGCGTAAGCTCTTAAATAATATGTGGTATTTGGTTGCAGATTATCTAGTATACTGATATAATTCCCAGTACCCGAACCATCACTTGTCTTGTTATTTGTTGTAGTCGGATTTTCATCAATACTCCAACATACACCACGTTGAGTAATTGGAGCACCTCCATCAGAACTAATGTTCCCTCCACTTTCAGCATTTACCGATGTTATTTTAGTAGCATCTAACGTTGTTAATGATGCTAATTCGAGCGTTGTAAAACTTACTTGATTACCATAGCTTGTTCCAACTTTATTTGTGGCATAAGCTCTTACATAATATTTAGTATTTGGTTGCATATTATCTAGTATACTGACATAATTCCCAGTACCCGAACCATCACTTGTCTTATTATTTGTTGTGGTCGGATTTTCATCAATACTCCAACATACACCACGTTGAGTAATTGGAGCACCTCCATCAGAACTAATGTTCCCTCCACTTTCAGCATTTACCGATGT
>JABIUV010000010.1 GCA_018700895.1 Bacteroidota bacterium | reverse complement strand
CGCTTGGTTTGTTTTCCAAGTGTAGGATTGGTTAATTTTGGTTAGGTATTGATTTTCTAACAGCCATTTCACAACAGCTATTATTTGCTTTTCTTCAAACGTGCCAAACATCGAAACTATTGCACTCAATTCCAAATTTTTATTCGTTGTTGACTTTTTGATTTTTTCGATGATTAATGGAATTTGATCTCCTGTAGAATTTACTTTCTTAGCTAACCTACAGACGTCGCACTTGCTACAAGTATATTCTTTGGTCTCACCAAAATATTGGAGCAAATAATTCTCCCTGCAGGTGACATCAATAGACTCATAACCAAGCATATACTCCTTGCGATATTCTTCTTTATCACGTAACGATAAGTAATGCTTTTTATCAAAATAGGCCTTAGTAGGTCTCTCCTTTAGGTACGTTATAGAGTTGCCATCGTTTCCTTCTATATAGTCAATAATACCATCATTATTTAGCTTCTTTAGCTCTCGCTTAAGGTCGGATATGCTACATTTCTGACGCTTGGCTAAATCCCCGAAATTTAACGCCGCATAGTGATCAAACATTCCTCCGTACGAACGAAGCAACAATTTGATAAACATATCCTGCACCTTGTGCTTTACTTGATAGGCGTAAAGTTCATCCTGCTGCACTACAAATCGTGCTCGTGGCAACTGCAAACTTTGCTCATTGAGTTTTAAAAAACCCAAGGCGTACAACACCTTAAGACAATTCACTACCTGCCAAGCACTTAGCTTAAAATTATGTGCAAAGGCCAGTATATCAAAAGGGTAGGTAATCCCTTTACCCGCCGTAAAAGCTATTTGATGGTAATTATATAAACAATGTAAGGTATGTTCTACCTGTTGTAAGAGCGGAAAACTACTCCAGTGGTCGTCTTGGCTAGCCCCGTCACTTAGCAACAAGCAATAAGCTTCCTTTCCATCTCTACCTGCTCTTCCTGCTTCCTGATAATATGCCTCTGGACTATCTGGCCGCTCATAATGAATGACTGCTCGTACATCGGGTTTGTCTATCCCCATACCAAAAGCATTGGTACACACCACTATTCGTATTCTGTTATCTATCCAATCTTGTTGTATAGCTGTTCGTCTCTCATTGGTCAAGCCACCATGGTAATACGCCGCCGAAATTCCATTTTGCACCAGCGAACGACATATCTCCTCACACTTACGTCGGGTATTAGCATATACGATACACGTGCCTTGTAGTTTTTTGAGTACGTTGTTTATACGCTGTAACTTATTATGATCTCTCAGCACGAGGTAACTCAAATTATCCCTACTGAATGATTTACGATATGAACTTAATTTGTCGGTAAACCGCAAATAGGTTTTGATATCTTGCTCCACTGTTTGTGTAGCTGTGGCAGTTACTGCGATAAATGCGGCTTTCGGCACAAGGTCTCTTAACTCACCTAGTCGGAGGTACTCCGGCCTAAAATTATGTCCCCACTGCGAGATACAGTGTGCCTCATCTACCACAAAAAAACTCACGGGAATATTTACCAGGTAGTTTCTAAACACCTTGGTAGTAGCTCTCTCCGGACTGAGGTAAACCAGTTTGTACTTTCCGTTTAGGGTGTTTTGCATCTCGGTATCAATCTCACGGCTGGTCATTCCGCTATGGAGTGCCACAGCTGATATTCCGCGTTTCAGTAGATTATCCACCTGATCTTTCATTAATGCAATGAGTGGACTAAACACGAAACAAACACCGTCCTGAGCTACAGCAGGCAGCTGATAGCATATACTCTTACCACCGCCAGTAGGCAACAGAACTAGGGTGTCATCTCCCTGCATCACAGACACGATGATATCGCGTTGCAATGGCCTAAATGAGTCGTAACCCCAGTATTTTTTGAGTAAAGATTCGAGCACTGAGTAATTGTAAATATCTAGTTAAAATTAATAAGCATTCAATGATAACTAAACACGAGTTAGAATAAAAAAATCAAACAGAAGAATTTCTTATGAAATACATCTCCTACAATACACTCCTATACGTCTTGATAAGTAACGCACCTAGGTTTTTGTGAGGAGGGATATAATCTTGAAAACGGCTAGCTGCTGTTGTTCCTTTGGCGAATTTACCATTGAGTGTCGTCCATAGGTTATCCCATACGATGTCTTTCCCTTGGCGTATCACCTCATTTAGCTCTAGGCAGAGCTTATCGTTCACGTGCATTGTCCCTATCTGCTTACTGCTTATTATCTGAGCATCTGGCGAGTATTTGAGTACTTGGCTTATGTTATTATATCCGCCACACGAACCCAAAAATACAATCTCGGCATTTGGCGTAAGGCTTTCTATCGCTGCACTAGCAAAATAGGAATGACCGCGATGTACTACCACATCAGGCCACCTACCCATTTGCTCAAAATGTGCTTTAATGGCATCTTGTCCTAAGTACTCGGTGCTAGGCTTATTGGCATATATTTCCACATCCATACCCGTTTTACTTTTCACTATAATATAGCTACTCTTGTCTATAATGCTCCATTTACCATTGCTAAAAATTCCCAAAAAGTGAGCATAGCTCGCACGACCATCTGGGTCGTCAAAAAAGAAATGCTGTTGGATGTTTTTACCTTCTTTGTAAATTCTATTAATAGGTAAAACTCTTAGATTTACTGTTTGATCTGCCAAGGCCGTATTGCTAGCTTGGTCTCCGATCTCGAATACGCTAAGTAAGATACCGTATAGTTTCTCGGCTTCTGGATTAGTGTAACGTATATCTTCATAATAATTAAGAATGGCTTGTTCCAACATATATCTGCTAGAGCCATTACGAATACTCCCATAGGTATCAGCCACGGCAACAGCACTGCTCAAGTTGTCATTGGCTTTTTCTATCCCTTCTACCAGTTTGGTAAACAAACGATGCTTTTCCCACTCTCCCATTTTGAGTAAGAAACTGTTGAGTTCATTATACCCTGCACACATCTTGATAAAGGTTCTGAACTTGTTAAAATTAAGGCTATGTAAAAACTGATAAGTATCTTCAGCTTCCATTTTGGCCATCATACGCTTATACATTCCCAAAAATGTAGAGGTATATATTTCATCTTCGCTATATACCATAAGGGTATATATTTCAGGTGCCGAAAACTTCTTTAAACTCGCAAAACGCTTAGCATCAGACTCTTCATGCAAATCATTGATCACACGAACGTGCTTTAGACATTGATACTTTAAAGCTTCGTCTACCGAGTGCTCACCATTAAGTGTAGCAACTGACCGCATGGTAATCAAGTATTCAAAAAGCGAACTGTCATAACGTGCAATCGTATGAGCCTCTTCTATACTCAACTTACCATTGAAAATGTCGTTCAACAATACATAAGCACGTGTGGACGAACCTTTTTCTTCAAATATTTCGTAAACCTGTTTGGTCAATCTATTATCACTTGCCTTTACTCGCTGATGTACGGCGTTCCAGCTGTGTAGGTAAGTCTTGATTTTCATTGGGGCCACTTTTACCGTCTCGTTGAGCACTTCCTTACTCCACGGTTTGTAATCAAACTCGGTGTAGTGTCTGAGCAATTCAGAAGGTTGTGAGCTAGCGGCGAGAATCAAGAATTTTTTTGCCACAGGCTTATCTATATAAAATGCAATAAGATTAAGCGAAGCTTGAACATTGCTACGCAAAATTGACTCTAGTCGTGCACTGTCGTCTACCGTTTGCACTTTCTGTATTAGCCTAAATATCGGTCTGAACTGTGTGTAAAAATGCACATTACTTACTCGTACGCGTTTTAAGTTTTCGTACACTCGTATAAGCTGATCAATTTTTTGAGCATTGGTGCTTAGGTGACTGGCCAGTATGGTCGTGGTAATCTTTCCTGGTAAAACCAAGTAAGTGGACGTTGCCTGTTCCGTTTGCAATGCACTTTTTAGAGTGACAGTATTATCTTCTGCTAGGTCAAGTAGGTCTATGCGTTGTTTTTCTGCATCTATTTTGGCTACGTACTTATTTATGATGTCATTTGCTTTAGCGGGCAGAAACCCTAATAGAATAGTAGTCAAAAGTAGTATGTGACGTATCTGTTTATGCATTTATTTTATTATACATTTCCCAAAGTGTTATTCCTGTAGAAACCGAAACATTAAACGAGTGCTTGGTTCCAAATTGTGGTATCTCTATGACTTGACTGCAAAAATCGAGCAACTTTTCGTCTACTCCATCTACTTCGTTGCCTACTATCAGTACAATTGTTTTGTCCTGCGGTAAGTCCACCTCTCTTAAGGGTACACTATCTACTACCTGCTCCAAGGCACAAATGTGACATTCTTTCAGATTTTTAATCGCCTCTAAGGTCGTTTCTGAGTATTCCCAATCCACGCTTTCTTCTGCTCCAAGGGCCGTTTTGCGTATATCACGGTGTGGTGGAGTTGCTGTGATACCGCACAAAATGATTTTGGCTACGCGAAAAGCATCACTTGTTCTGAATATAGCCCCTACATTGTGTATACTGCGTATATTGTCCAGCACAACGATGATAGGAGTTTTGGAAACTTTCCTATACTTTTCAACAGTGAGCCTATTCAAATCTTGGTTTTTTACCTTGCGAGTCAAAATAATTGGTAGAATAATTGGGCACAAAGGTAAAGCAGCAAAAAGAAACTCCACTAATGAAACAGTATGGCGAGATAAAAGCGGCATACCCGGGGACATTACTTCTCTTTCGCGTTGGAGATTTTTATGAGTTATTTGGTGAGGATGCTATCATAGCAGCCCAAATATTAGATATTGTCCAAACCTACCGTAACAATGGCGGTAGTAAGATAGAACTCGCTGGTTTTCCGTATCATTCGCTCGACACTTACCTACCCAAGCTAAGTCGCTCTGGCCAACGAGTAGCTGTGTGCGAGCAGTTAGAAGACCCTAAAGCGGCCAAAGGCATTGTAAAACGTGGAGTAACAGAGCTCATTACTCCAGGCGTATCTGCCAATGATAAGACGTATGATAGTAGAAGCAATAATTTCTTGGCAGCGATACACGAACAAAACAATCGTGTAGGTGTAGCATTTGCCGACCTAAGCACCGGTGAATTTATGGTAGCACAGGGCAATCAGGATTATGTAGAACGCCTTATTAAATCACTTAGCCCGAGCGAGATTGTACTGAGCAAGTCCTACCGCACCACTTTTGACAAAACCTACGGTGAAGAGTATTACAGTTATGCGATAGACAAGTGGTTTTTTGAAGAAGATTACTGTAAGGAACAACTCAATAAGCATTTCAACATAGAATCACTTCGGGGCTTTGGGATAGACCATATGGAAGAGGCTACCATAGCTGCAGGTGCGGTGATACACTATCTCAACCAAACGCATCATACTGACTTAGAGCATATTAATAGTATAAAGCGTATAGATGAGCAAAGCCACGTATGGATTGATTCATTTACTATTCGTAACCTCGAAATAGTACATAGTAACCACCCTACAGGCATTAGTTTACTGGATGTGGTAGATAAAACGATATCGCCTATGGGCAGTAGGCTAATGAAAAACTGGCTCATACTACCGCTGCTCGATATCAATGAAATAAAAGAACGTCAAGACACGGTAGAGTATCTGATTGACAATAGAACCTTGCACGATAAGTTGGCTGATGAGATACATCAAATAGGCGACCTAGAACGAATAATCAGTAAGGTTGCTCTGAAACGAATAAACCCCAAGGAACTATCACAACTGTCTGCTTCGCTAAAATCTATAGCTCGAGTAAAAGAAGTGTGCTTGTCGGCCAATTGCGAACCAATTGTACATTTTGCCAAAAATCTCCATCTCTGTGAAGATTTGGTCACACTGATCGATTCTCACATTGCAGATGATGCTCCAGTGGTAGCCAGTAAAGGTGGTATTTTCAAAATGGGTGTGAATGATGAGCTAGATGAGTACCTATCAGTATCTAAAAACGGTAAAGACTACCTGCTCGGCATCAAAGAGCGAGAGGCCGAACGTACAGGAATATCTAGTCTAAAGTTGGCGTTCAATAATGTATTTGGGTACTACCTAGAAGTGACACATACCCACAAGGATAAAGTGCCTGAAGACTGGATTAGAAAGCAAACACTGGTAAGTGCCGAACGATACATTACACCAGAGTTAAAGGAATTTGAGGAGAAAATATTAGCCGCGGAGGATAAGATAAGTACCTTAGAAACAGCCTTATACACGGTACTTGTCGATAAATTAAGCGTTTATATTACGAATGTGCAGCACAATGCTCGCCAAATAGCTAAACTGGATTGTATTTCAAGTTTTGCCAATGTATCAGCAGATAACAACTACACCAAGCCTGATGTAAATGATAGTATGAACTTGGCAATTAAGGATGGTAGACATCCGGTGATTGAGCAACAGTTAGCTAAGGGTTATACGTATATCCCTAATGATATTTATCTGAACAAAGAAGATCAACAGATTATCATTCTTACAGGTCCTAATATGAGTGGTAAGTCTGCGATATTGCGACAGACCGCACTTACCGTATTGCTGGCTCAGGTAGGTTGTTTTGTTCCCGCGGCTCACGCTGAAGTAGGCATCGTAGACAAGATATATACCCGTGTAGGAGCATCAGATAATATTTCGCAAGGTGAATCTACATTTATGGTAGAAATGGTAGAAACTGCAAGTATCCTCAATAATCTGAGTGAGCGAAGCTTGGTAATACTAGACGAGATAGGTCGCGGCACGAGTACCTTTGATGGGGTAAGTTTGGCGTGGAGTATTGCAGAGTTTCTGAGTCAAAGTGAAGAAAAGCCCAAGACACTATTTGCTACGCATTATCACGAGCTTAATGAGTTAGAGAGTAAAAACGAAGGCGTAGTCAATTACTACGTAAGTACGGAGGAAAAACGAAATAAGGTTATATTCTTGCGTAAAATGAAAAAAGGTGGCAGCGAACATAGTTTTGGAATACATGTGGCTCGTATGGCTGGAATACCTAAAAAAGTACTCAAGCGGGCAGATAGTATCTTAAAACAATTAGAAAACGACAGAGCAAGCATCAGCACCAAAGATTCTATAAAAAAAGTTCAAGACCAAAATTACCAGCTGAATTTGTTTCAAATAAATGACCCTAAAACTGCTGAGGTATTGCAAACCATCGATAAATTGAGCATCGAAAGCCTCACTCCCATTGAGGCACTAATGAAATTAAACAACTATTGGAGGATTAGTACTCTCGTAATCAGCGTATTAATACAATTTTCGTGTAGTGCTCAGTATGCTTGGGTGTACTTAGAAGACAAATGCAGCGAGGGTGAAGACTACTTCGCATCGCCTTTATGTGACACCTATGTGAAGTCAATCGAAGCTAACGGCATCATTATACAAGGAACGAGCAAGTGGCTTAATGCTGCGTGTATTAAGATTTCCGAAGCTCAAAAATTGGAAGGACTCCCTTTTGTATCTCGTGTAGTTCCTTTCCAATCATACCAAACACAAGAAGACCGTACGGATGAAGATCTCAGCTATGGACAAGGTGATTGGCAAATAGAAATGCTTAATCTTCACCAATACCATGTACGTGGGAATACGGGAGAAGGTGTAACACTTGCCTTATTTGATGGTGGATTTTGGAAGGTGGATAGTCTACCTATCTTCGATTCACTGTGGGCCAATAATCAAGTGAAAGCTGCTTATGATTTTGTAGATGATGAGCCTATGCAGTACGATGAGAGTACGCACGGAATGCAAGTTCTTGCCTTGGCTGGTATCAACTATCCAGATAGTATGGTGGGTGCAGCTCCTGGTGCCGATTTTGTACTAGCACGAACAGAAAACACCTATTCCGAAACACACCTAGAAGAACTCAATTGGCTGAATGCCATGGAGTGGGCAGATAGTGTAGGTGTGGACATTATACACAGTAGCTTGGGTTACTCCTTATTTGATAGTTTACAGGGTGATTATACCTATCAAGATATGGATGGCGAGAGCACCATTATTACCATAGCTGCCGAAGCGGCAGCCAAGCGAGGAATTTTCATTACCAACAGTGCGGGTAACTCCGGCAATGACCCTTGGTTTCATATTACCGCTCCGTGTGACGGGGTCAATGTATTATGTGTTGGAGCTGTGGATAGTTTTGAGCAAATCACCGCATTCAGCAGCAGAGGACCGAGTGCCGACGGACGCATAAAACCCGATGTGGTAGCTATGGGAAGCAGAAATACCATTCCAAGAGAAAATGGCTTGTTACGTCGCGGTAGTGGAACTTCGTTCTCAGGCCCACTTGTAGCGGGAATGGTTGCTTGCTTGAAAGGTGCACATCCCAACAAAACCAATGCTCAAGTATTTGAAGCAATACTGAAAAGCAGCGATAGATACGATGCTCCAAACAATGAGTATGGCTATGGCCTACCTGATGTGTTGGTGGCAGATAGTATTCTCGAAACAATGCCGTTACTTGGTACTGAAAGCGTTGTCCCTCTAGAACTCGATGTATTCCCAAATCCAGCTCATGTCTACATCCAAATAAATACGGAACCCGGTGCTCAATTAGAAATCACTAATTTACAAGGCAACCTAGTTTTGAATAAAACATTACACAATTGGATAAATTTTGTGGATGTGAGTGACTTAGTAAGTAGTACTTACATTGTACGAGTGATGTACGAAGGCAAAGTAGCTATGAGGAAGGTTATGGTTGGTTCTCGATAAATCGGAATCACTCGAACTGATAACCACCGATAAAATTCGTCTTTAGCGAACACACTAAACAGTTCAGATTCCAAAGTCTAGCCTTGGAATGATATGATGATTTAGTGGTTAAAGGATAGATTCTTCGCTATGCTCTGAGTCGAAATAACGCATAGTTACTCTTTATTCTGCTTGTTGTTTATTACCGTTATATTTGAAAAATGAAAAAACTAGTGATACTCTCTACTCTCCTTGCCTCATTTTACTTTAATGTAAACGCACAGATTTCATTTGATACTACCTATCACGAGAACCTGAATGTAGATAGCCGAAATTTCGACTATAATTATAATTTTATACTAACAAACGATAGTATACATCCAAGAGATACAAACTTCACTTGGGAGTTGACATACGTAGACATGCCAGAAGAATGGGAATATATCGTAGGATATGATTTATACTGCGGATTTCTACCTCCTGTTACGGAGGGCTCATTGGTAATACCTAACAACGCTCAAGATAGAGCACGAATGTACTTTGTCATGTATGGAACTCCGGGTTCAGGAACTCTACATTTGCGTATTACCTCCAAACTCAATCCTGCCAATAGTGATTCTATTGTATTCAAGATAAATGCTCGCAACTTAGTCTCGGTAAATATCCCTGAGCTGAGTTCATTTTTCATCTACCCTAATCCTACCTCCGATTTCCTGACCATTAAGGCAGAAATAGGCAGTAAGTACACACTCGTTAATCTGCAAGGTCAAGTATTAAAAAACGGGATATTCGACAATTCTTCGAATCAACTAGATGTTCAAAACCTACCCAGAGGAACATACTTTTTGCAAGTGGCATTTGAAGAAAAAGTTGGTGTGCGGAAGTTAGTACTACAATAGCTTAAGTCTGCTGATTTCGCTGGAATAGGTTACTAAAATGACTCAGCGTAAAAAAGTGAATCCAACGTTCATCTAGAGATTTAATCTACTCCCCAAAACACCTAGTCACACATAAGATGCTACTGGTTCTTCGACTTTCATTGAATTACGCATATAAATAAATAGAGACTAAACGAGAACTAAAAAACTTACAATCTTCTCTAAAATGCTTCCCCGATTAAGAAGTAAATTCCGTATCCTTCTGGTGTGAAGGCGACATCTATGCGGTTGTAAACATCTTTTTTGGGGAAGAGTAGAAAGCGTGGACCGCCTCCTATGGCCCAAGCCAATGGTGACGATTTGAGAGATTGAAAATCTGGATATACCGCACCAGCTGATGCGAATACACTCCCGCCCCATCGCTTCGCAAAGCTGAAGGGTAACATTCGATATTCTACTTGTGCGGCGGTGTAATTATTATCTCTGTATCTTCCTAGGTAGTAACCACGCATCATTCGTTCACCGCCCATGAGTGCCAACTGATTAAATGGGATATTACCATTGCCAAACTGCCCCACTACTTGCAGAGCAAGCACATTCTTTTCACCCATAGGCACGTAATACCGTAGATCTGCAAAAGCAAGATTAAAATCGAACGTACTTCCCCACGCTTGTCTACTGCTCAAAAAAGCGATTTCTCCGAAATGACCGTGTCTTGGATTCAGTACGTTATGAATATCATTATACACCACACCCCAGCCTAATGAGAGGTTAGACGAACCTGCGTGCCCCAAAGGTAGATTTAGCAGCTGGTTTGGCTCTGCATCAAAAACCACATTGGCCTGTCGCTCAAAATTCACTTCAAAACCTGTAAACAACGAAGATCGCACCTGCCTGAGAACACGTTCCTTTATTTTCAGCTCTGTGGTAGATACCAGTGCTATTTTCTTCTCGGGCGTGTTCATACCTATGCCGTGGTAAGAAAGCGGAAAGTTTTGAAACTTGGCTTGACCCAAGAAAAAGCACCTGTCTTTGTCGGTATATAGTGCGTGCTCTAACCACGCTCCATATTGCCCCTCTTGTGTCACAAAACCAAAACCCTGCATCTCCGAGAGACGATTAATAGTATCGCGTTTTGCTCTGTAAACCAATAAACCACTGAGGCCAAACTCAAAAAGTGTCTCTGGAGAATAAGAAATGGTAGGATAAGCTATAAACTTAGGATTAGCGGGATTGCTCGTATCTCTGAGCGTATGATTTAGATAACGTGTTACAATATTCTGAGCATTAACATTATACATAAAGAACAAGCAGGCCATAACAACCAATATACGCGAAAAACAAAGCTGTTTTGCCATCTCTTTTTTACTCCTGCCAAAAGTACACCGAACAGGCACATAAAAAACGACTACAGGTCGCTTTTCATTCAGATTTTGAAAACTATACTAAAAAGTAGTTTAAACTTTCTACTCCAAGATGCTCCACTCGGTATAGATACTCGCAGAAACAGTGATTTGCTTAAAGTCTTGGTTTAGCTTGTCCTCGTTTTCGTTATACCCATCGGAATCAGCATTATAAGACATAATAATTTTGGCCCTTATATTTGAAGTATGAAAAAGATAATCAACATAATTTTACTCGTTATACTATCAACACCTGTTTATTCACAGGGGTTTAACGACTCCATATTGAATCAGGTTTTATATGATATGGTTGTTGACTACACAATGAAAAGAGATACTACTGTAAATTTATACTACACAGAGGTCGGTGCGGAATTACATAGTAAACACTCTTTAGAATATATGAAAACTAATGGTGTAAGACATATGCCCTCCCATACTTTCATGGGGATGTTACCGAACGATGAAGCAATATTGATTTTAAATGATATTGGTTGGGACACCACAGAAACTCGTTATGTTGGTCGGGGTGAGATATTAGCACGAATACCTGTACGAGGTGAAACTACTTATCAAAAAGTGGCACAGATAGCACTTAATGAATGGTTGAACTCAAAGGGTCATATGGGGACAATAAAAAATATGGGTATGTATATTAACAACTTCGCTATAGGTATAAGTTCTATTTGTAATGAAAAGACACGAAGTATAGATATTGCACTAACAAGTTTTAGTCTAAATGAATAAAAAAAAATCCTCGTATTGAGGATTTTTTTTAATTTGTTTTATTCACTATATTTTGGGTTGTTTCTTATACTCGTCAACCTGCGAATAGTCCACACGCGAGATATATGCAGTAGATCTAACTGCTCCAAGACTTTGCGAGCTTGTGTGGCATTCGTTTCTTCTAGTTCAAACTTTTTGCGATTTACCACATCATTGGTCATAAAACCAGATTTACCATAATACGCATTGGCATCGGTCACTACTAGTTTCTCTTTGGCTATGCCTACCGTTTGAAGTGCTTTAATGAGGTCTTATTCTTGTTGGGTAATAGTCTTTTTATCTTTATCTAAATTTTCGTGCAGCAGAATACTTATGAATATTTGGTCTAGATTTACTTTTATCTCGGCTGTTCCTGTCATTTCTATAAATGGTTTAGGATTCGCAGATTGGGGCAAAGACGCTGGTGCTTGATAGAATTAATAAGCCAAAAAGGCAATGGATAATGCTTTTCATTGTGTGATTATACAATGTCCTGCCCAAAGGTAAATGATTTCATTTTATATCACCACGTTATAGGCCATAATACCTATAGTGATGTATTAAGGTGTAAGGCTATCTTCGCAGCGTACATTCACATTCACCCTTACCACATAATGAGCATTATAAATAAGCCGATTTTATCATTCATCAATACGTTGAGTAGCGATTCCATATCCGCAAAACGTAAGAATGATCTTACACCGCTTATTGATTATATACAACAACAGAAAAACGATGAAGCGATAATTCGCCTCAATTTTATCTGCACGCATAATAGTCGCCGAAGTCACCTCTGTCAGGTTTGGGCTAAAACGATGGCGGCTCACTTTGAAGTAAAAACGAGATGCTACTCAGGTGGAACGGAAGTCACGGCAGTATATCCTACTGTAATTGAAACACTTAAGAATATTGGTTTTGCAGTAGAAAAAATAGCCAATTATAGTAACCCTACCTACAAAGTGAATTTTACTGAAGAAAAAGTCCCTATGACTCTTTTTTCTAAACGATACAATGATGCATACAATCCCCGTAACGAATTTGCTGCTGTGATGACGTGTAGCGATGCAGATGAAAAATGCCCCATCATAGCAGATGCGGAGCGTATTTCTTTGCCCTACGAAGACCCTAAAGTATCAGATGGTACGCCACGAGAAGCCCAAATGTATAATGAGCGAAGTATGCAAATAGCCGCAGAGATGAAGTACGTCTTTTCGCAAGTAAAATGAGCTACTGGAAAGAAGCACTTGGTGAGTATATCGGGATATTTATCCTTGTTTTTATAGGATGTAGTTCAGTCGCTGTTTCTATTCTGTATTTCCCATTGCAACTTTGGCAAATAGCCCTGATCTGGGCATTGGGAGTTGCCACAGCTATTTATAGCACACAATCTTTTAGTCATTCACATCTAAATCCTGCTGTTACGATTGCCTTTGCCCTTAATAATGAATGTAAGTGGAACAGAGTGCCGACCTATATTGTCGCTCAACTCTTGGGGGCTGCTACTGCAGGAGCGATACTTTTTGCTCTAGTCAATAAGGATTTAATGCTATTTGAGTTACAGAATAACATCATTCGTGGTGATGCAAATTCATCCCAAAGTGCTGTAATGTTTGGTGAATTTATTGCCCTAAATGTGCAGCATCTCACGGCTTGCTTGGCAGAAGGCTTGGGAACTTTTTCGCTAGTATTGGTGATTTTTATCTTAGGATTTAAGAATAAACGATACTCCTATCTCAATCCCGTATTCATAGGACTCACCGTAGGTATAATTATCCTTGTGGTGGCTCCGTATACACAGGCAGGACTAAACCCTGCACGAGATTTCGGTCCGCGTATAGTGGCGTACTTAGGAGGTTGGGGCAATGCCGCTTATCCTACTTATGGAGGCAGTTTCTTTAGTGTATACATTCTTTCGCCTATCCTCGGTGGAGCATTAGCCTATCTTCTATTTTCTAAGCTCCTCGGCATTCAGCAATAATTCACTCTACGAGTATCTTGTAGGTATTCACTGAATTTCTGGTTATAATTCGTAAAAAGTACAATCCCGGAGAATACCTTCCTAAATCCTGTGAGTATAAATGTACACCAGTGCGATACCTCTCTGCATATTCAGAAACAGATTCACCTTCATACGTATAAATCTCAAATTGTACTTCAGTCTCTTCTTCTAATTGGAAACAGACGTTTAGTTGGTCTGCCGTAGGATTGGGAAATATAGACTCTATCTTAATGAAGTTAGCCTCTGATCTGGTGTCGGTTATCTTCTCTTGGTACAGATTATATCCGCCACCACACCAATACGAGCCATTGGCATATACCAGCTTTAGATATCCGTCATAATGATACATCGTCTCGTCTTGGGTAAAATTTACTAAGTCCGATGTCTCGTATATCATCCCACGATTACATATCTTCATTGTGCCATTTGCCCCTTGTGCTATGCTCTCCATCCCTTTCAAATCTCCAGAGACCTCAAGCTCCCAGAAAGTTGTATCGAAATGACTTGACACTATATCGTAGTAATGCCTTCCATTTAAGGAACTGAAAAACACCGAATCACTACCTAGGAAGAGAATATCGTGAGGCGTATTGAATAATCCATCTGTGATATGACTTACCTGTTTTGTATTCTTATCATAAATATGAGCCGTGCGATACGTTTGGAATACCACGTACTCATCATTTTGAATCATCTTATCTTGGATACGTTCATTGCGAAATTCCGATCTATCGTATTCATATAGCACTTGCCAAGTATCATTTACCCATTGCAATAAGTATACCTTAGCGGCATCCATAGCGGTGCAATATGTCTCTTCTATATTCGTAATATCAAGGAGTGTAAGTGGTGAACCATTTA
Source organism: Bacteroidota bacterium (assembly GCA_018700895.1). GTDB lineage: Bacteria > Bacteroidota > Bacteroidia > NS11-12g > UBA9320 > UBA9320. Next base: position 29,268 of record JABIUV010000010.1, on the reverse strand, counting down.
GCACCACCAACACCTTATCAAAGTCAATTGATCCTTGATTGTCGTATGCGTGATAGGTTCCTTGGTTGGTAGTCACAAATACCTCAGAGCCAATGTCGTAGTTGATGTCAACATAGTTTTCTGTTCCTATGCCTAACTCTTGTAAAGTTGCTTCTTGCCACGTTTCACCATAGTCTAAAGTGTAGTACAAGATCTCTGAAGATGTTCCGCCCGCTAGGCCTATATTTTTATCAAAATTTATGGCTTCAATAATTGGTGTTTCATTCCTCTCTGCTTGATAAATAGTCTCCCACGTGACACCAAAATCTGTGGTTTGGCGGAGCGTACCATAATAACTTTTGCTATACTCCACGAATACACTGTCTATTACTGTCCAGGGTTTCTCATTGGAGTATCCCGCTAAGTCAAAAAAAGTGGAGTTGCCGTTTAACTCTATAAATCGATTACGCTTATAATCAAAAACGACATGTTGTTGCCCACTGGTCCGCCAATCGTAGTAATTTATTAGCACATAATTCTCGGATAGTTCTAACACGGCCCCTAAATCCAAGTTCATATCGTGAGTAGCCACTACCTCCCACTCATAGTTCCCTTTGGTAAAGCGAATAATTGTATTGTTATATACGGCCAAGTGGTCACCTCCGAGGGTAAACTGCGTATAGCCACCAATATTTTTCCAATAATTCCCTGCATCTTGAGTGTACCAAAAATTGCTTCTATTCTGAAACATCCACACCGAATCAGTGAATACTCTGAATTGACTATTATTTATTTCCCTACTTCTTGTAATTCGTGATGATTTCCAGTTGGAACCATTTATATAACCGTGACTTACTAAGTCGCCAAACAACACATATAATTTATCACTTAATTCTTCTACATACAGCGGCTCAGAATCAATCCCCCAATCACGCGATGCCTTAGGGATAGGCGTTTTGTAAACTACATCCCAATCATAGCCACCATTGCTAGTAATGTACACAAAGCAGCTATCTTCAAAGAGCATTCTATTGCTCCTTGACACTATCACACCGTGCACTTTATCTTTCATTTTAAAATAAACCGCCTCCTGATTTGGGTCCAGTTTACCAATATATGTGGTGAATGTAGCCCAGTTGTCTTCCGTTTTGTATATGAGGTTTTTCTGATTATGACCATAGGCTAAGTTGGAGTGAACATAGTTGACTAATGATATTCGCGTATCTTGACTATTGAAAAGTTTAGGCTCCCATTGAGCTGAAACGATATAGGACAAAATAAAGAACCAGCCAGTAATTAGGAGTCGGAAATAAGCCATATATCAAAAATAACCATTTCTAATTCTGCAAACGACGCCTTACACGATTTGATAAATAAATGACTGCAGTAAGCAATATCGAAATGCTGTTATCATTTTACCAACAGGCCAATTTACAATAGTGTTAAATAGGGTTGCAATTGACGAACGGGTAAAATAACTGGTCCTAACTTGCGTTACTCAACAATGAAATTTTTGTATTCTCTTTTAGCCTGTTTAGCAGCATCAGTCTCATACGGTCAACTACGTCTTCACAGTATCGATTTTCAAGCCCCACTAGGTGGAAACTTAGGTCATCATAACACCCTAAACTTAGGTGCCACATTCAAAATCGCCAAAAAAACCAGAATGTTAGAATTGGGATTATCTGGATTTGGTGAGAATGGAACACAACGATATACGATGAATGGAGTGTACAATACCATCTCCTATCTTGACGGTGAAACCAATAATTTTACACAAAGTGAACGACCAAAGTATATGCTAGCAGATGGCGATAGTATACTGACACAGTATCAAACGACTCATAGTGATGCTATAGGATTAAGAGTCGCGTTGCGATCTGACTATTCATTTAAGAACATACCCATTTACACAAGCGTAGGTATTCAGCTTTATGGCAATAAACTAAATTACAATAGAACTGAATCATTCACGATATATAGTGAAAATCCAACTGGTTTTAATAATGAGTATGCTCCATCTTTTTCATTCCCTGAATCTAACTCAGAAAGTAAAATATCTTTTGTACCTCAATTCAATGCACAAATAGGTGCTGTATTATCGTTCAATGACAAACTCAAATTCATACCCAAACTACAAGCCACCGCGAGCTTATACGAGTATCTGAATTACGATTTGAATAATCAGGTAAGTTATAACCGCGTGGTAGACCTCGGTATGGCAGGTAGTTTCCAGCTTTCATACGTCTTCAACCAATAAAATTTAGTAATCATGAAAACTTTCTTCTTCGGCATATTATTCCTCATCAGTTCTTCTACTACTTGGGCTCAAGCAGACTCTTTATCCATTTCTTTGCTTGTGAATACACCCTTATCCAATCAAAATTTTGATCTCACCCGTCAATACGGAATAGTACTCGGTAAATCACAGAGTCCTTATCGTTTTTCTCTTTCTTATGGGTCGTTCAGATCATCTGTCTATTGGAGACAGTTTTATGATAACCAAGCTTCGAGTTGGACGTATAACACCTATTTACTGCACGTCTACTCAAAAAACACTCCAGCAGCAGGCAAATCAGAATTAATTCGTACCAAATCGCACAGTGTAACTATTGGTATGTCTAAGCAAAAACAATTTACCCATTTCAGTACCTACGCTGGCATTGGGCTAGGAGTAGTGCTAAATGCTGTATCTATAGAACAAGAACGTTTTGAGGCATATATAGGATCTGGTTATGAAGGCTACATATCGCAAGGCACAAGAATCGGAGAAAACCATATTAAATACATCACCAACCCCATAACTGCTCAAACACATTTTAATTCTGTGGTGCCCACTTGCAACTTTGAATTAGGATTTGTATATCAAATGGGAACTAGATTTTCATTGGTTCCAAAACTAAATTGTGGTACCTATTGGGCCGACAAAAGACTTGAAAACGGAACTTTGACCAATCGCGGAAATACTATTGGTTTGGATATAAGGCCAGCCTTACAATTCACCTACCAACTGTTATAATATTATGATTAAGCAGCTAATCACCTTTTCAGCAGTGCTTATAAGCACCAACGCACACTGTCAATACAACCTTCAAAGTATAGACGCCAATATACCATTGCTCGTGCAAAATGACTATGCCGTACCGTACAGTGTTGGAATAACATTTACTAACGAAAACAAGAAAACGGATCTATTTGTAAGCTTAGCAGGCTTTGATTACCACAACTCCGAAAACGCTTTATATCTCGCAAAAGATAAGGACTATTACAGTATGGATGTAAAACACCTCTACCGTTTACCACAAGGTGATAGTGTGCGAACGCATAGTTTTGATTCGAGGAATGCAGGAATAGGAATACAAGCAGGCATACGACGTGACTTCACAATTGTAGGTTTAAGCCTTTATACCTCTGCCAATTTAGGCTTATTTGCTCATTTCAGGCAACATAGCTTGTCTACTTATTATACAATCAACTCTCCCGACACGGTATTTTACCAAGATGAATATTATAATATTATAAATGACTACACTCTAGGAAGTGCCGAAAACTATGCAAATGACCGTGGGTGGTCAATACTTCCGCAAGTGGGCATTGAAACAGGCATCATTTTACAAGCTCATAAGCGATGTTCGGTTATACCAAAGGTCATAATACAAACAAGTGCGGTGAGACAATCAGACATACCACAACTCTATTGGGGATTTTCTACGCAACCCGTAGATAGAACCAAATACAGTGTAGAAGTAAACATATCACTAGGTTTACAGGTTTCGTACTCCGTTAACAATTAGACATCCCGTAATAAGCATAAGTACAAATAAAATACACTTTCTTTGCCCAGAGATGAGCGAAAAAAGAGAGCAACTTTTACAGCAGTTAGAAGAAAAGTTTAGTGCCAGCGGGCAAGACCTAGACACGCACTTAGAGGGACTTTTACACGCCAACTACATCAACTATTGGGATTATATCAAAACGGATGCCTTGCTTAGTCTGCAACAACAACGCACCCAATACCCCGACGAGATGGTCTTCATTATGTACCATCAAGTAAATGAACTACTCTTCAAAATGATGCTTTGGGAAATAGAGCAAGTATCAAAAAAAGAAGAACTCACGGTTGATTTCTTTGCCGAAAAACTATATCGAGTAAGCCGTTATGTAGATGTGCTGGCTTCTTCATTTGAAGTGATGGGTGACGGGATGAGTATGGAGCAATACCAAAAATTCAGACATACCCTCACTCCTGCTAGTGGTTTTCAGAGTGCCCAATATCGCAAGATTGAGTTTGCGAGTACAGAGTTGATAAATCTTATAGACAATAGATTTAGAACCACTATAAACCGAGATACACCTTACAGTCACGCTTTTGAGCACCTTTATTGGCAGGCCGCTGGCAAAGATCACAGAACTGGCAATAAGAATATGTTACTCAGCAACTTTGAGCTTAAGTATCGTAAGGATTTCATACGCTTCATGAAAAAGTACAATACGACCAACCTTTGGACACAATTCAAGTCACTACCAGAAGACCAACGTAACGACACAAAACTACTTAACGCTATGAGACACTATGACCACACAATGAATGTGCGATGGGTAATGGCTCACTATAACGCTGCTGGTAAATATTTGGCAAAACCAGATGGTACCGTAGAAGAAGCTACAGGAGGGAGTGACTGGCGTAAGTATATGTTGCCACGCTATCAAAAACGCATCTTTTTCCCAGACCTTTGGAGTCAAGAAGAGTTAGACGATTGGGGTATCGGCAATCTGGAAAGCTACAGAATACTAGAGGACTAAGCTTCCGATTTTATAATTTTACCCTAAACTCCAAATTGCACTAGGTGGTAGTCTAAATGTTTGTAAAACATGGTGTTCCACTCATCGGCGGTAAACATACCCATACTCTGCGTTGGCTTCGCTACAAAATGTTCTACACCAAGGTCTTGTGTACGATTTAAGTAATCAATTAACCGCTGTTTTTCGGTTTCAAATTCTCGCTCATCTACAATCATAAAATCAGGAGCTGTTCGGCTATTTTTCTTGTAGGGACTGGAGCCTGCCACGGTAGATTTTAGAAAAGTACGTAGCAAAAAACGCTTTATACCTGTAGCTGGAGGGCCATATTTTTCTGGCATATACTCGTACTCATAAGGCACACAACAGTGGGCTAGCATCTGAGTTCATCTTTCCCCATTCAGGTCGTGTTTCACTTGTTAGATTATTGATACGAGCAATGGCTTTTTTAACTTCTACTATTTCAAATAAATTAGGATGAGTCATAACGCAAAATTAAATAGACCGTGCTAAAACCGAATAAGGATAAAAAAGGGGCATCTAAATTACTTGTGCTTAGTTAATTAAGATTTACCCATTTTATTAATTCGAAATTATCTGCATTTTGAACTTTGATAATATGAAGACCTCTCGGGAAGATATTTTTATATAGGATAATATTTTCTGACACGGAATTTTGATAGATGATACTACCACTTTTATTCAAAATAACAATTTCAGTCTCACCCTCGGCTTGTATTTTGATACTGCTAGCTTGGTCCTTTATAATACTCGCCGGATCGGCAGATTCGCCCAGGGATATGACATTACTATACTCAAATTTTCCATCAAAATCTACCTGCTTGAGTTGGTAGTATTCCTTAGTACCAGTCATTACATTGCTATATGCATAGTCCGTGTAACTATTAGTAGTACCAGCACCAGATACTGAACCTATTTGCTCAAAATACATACCATCTTTAGATTTTAAGATTTCAAAGTGACTGTTGTTAACTTCTGATGCAGTTACCCACTTCAATTCTGCGATATTATTCTTTACTTCTCCGCCAAAACTTACTAAATCTACAGGTAATGCCGTGTTACCTGATACACCATCGCTCCAAGGATTAAGTTGTGTAAATACTTTATAATGAAGTATGCCTGTGGATGGAAGGTTTGTGAGTGTTACGGATGTTCCTGTTCCACGGTATACGACGTACTCCGTTGAGGAACCAGACCCCATTTGTGAGGAAACGCTACTTGGGCTATTCCAATCTGAACTAGCCACCCAGCTCGTAGGATCTACGCAATCGGCAGGAGCAGTTGTTATAGATGATAAACTAGCAACCACGATAATATTGTTGAATGTAGCAGGGTTAGTCCACGATATGGTGCTACTCCCACTACTAACGGCTGTGTTAGAAACACCAGTAGAGTTATCTACAGTCGCTTTGGTAAATGTGAAATTGTCGATCATTATACGCTCGGTAGAGCCTGCTGCTTCTACGCGAACTATGAATTGATTAGCCGAAGTATGCACTTGATTTGCTACAGGAATAGAATAACTAAATGTCTTATAAACCGAACTGTTACCTAAGTAAGTATTATTGATAGTCACGATAGTTGAACTATAAGTAGATCCTCCATTGGCACTATGCTGTACTACAAAGTTGGGACTAGGAGACCCGTCCCATCGTCGTACATCAAAACCAAATTGGGTTAGTGTGCCACACGTATTATGGGTCGCAGTGAAAGAAGCACTACTGTTATCACGAATTCTCCAGGCTCTCCCAGTGTTGCCGACAGTGGCTGGCTCGCCATCTTGAATAGTGGTCGATTGCCTCAATGCTGGTCCACCGGTAAAGGTCCACTCGGATTGCGAGTAGGAATGGTTTGTTTGGTAGCTCGTATAGCCACCAGATGAAGATGCAGTCCAGTCTGCGTCGACATTGAAATCGATGGTAGTTTGTGCTTGTGTGTTGTAAATGAATGGGGAGAAAATAAAGACGAATAGCATAATTATTTGTTTCATCATAGTTTTTTTGCGAGGGAAAATAATAAAAGTCACATCCATTTTGGAGGCTTGTGAATGTATTTAAACAAAAGGCATCTAATTGATATCTTCTGCTAGAAGCAGCATTTTCTTACAGAGTGCAGCAGTAGAAAGAAGTTACCCTTCTTAAATTAGGTTCTTACCACTGATATACTCCGAAACACTAATAATGTAATCACCTACCTTTTCTAAACTAGAAAACAGATTGTTATATATCAATCCACTGTGGTAATTATATTCTTGTTTTTCTATACTCTTCAAGTGTTTTTTACGCAGCTTATCTCTTGTAGCATTTATTTCTTGCTCTAGTTCCGCAGCTTTCGAAATATTCAATACCTCAACTTTCTGGTCCAAGTTAGATACCATCTCATCATAAGCTTCTATAATCTGACTGAAGTATTTGGTAAGATAATCACGCTGCTTCTGATCAAACCACACCTTATCCTTCGTCTTTTTCTCTATCTGCATCGCCATATTGAAGTAGATATCACCTATACTCTCCAAGTCACTAGATGCACCAAGTAAACCTCTTATTTGTTCCGAAGTGCTTTCTGAAACTTCTTTACTACTTGCCTTGGCCAAGAAGCTGCTTATTTCATGATGTATCCTATCGGTTACCTCTTCGTAGCTCTTGATTTTGATAATAAGAGCTGTTTGCTCTTTTTTACCTGTTGCATTTACTAGTTTTAGTGTTTTTTTATGCATTTTGAGTAAGAGCTGACCAAACTTGACTAACTCCTTTTTAGCCTCCAGTACCGATAACTCAGGCGTAGCCAATATACCAGACCCTATATACTCTAACTTAAATACCTCATCCTCTTCTCCCTTGCTTGGCGTGAAGCGTACAACGGTTCGTTCTATAAGTGATACAAACCAGACAAGTATAAGGGTATTGATAATATTGAATACTGTATGAAATGCTGATAGTGAGTATCTTATAGACTCATCGTTGGCATTGCCAAATGGACTACCCCACTGTGTATGTTGCATTAGCCATCCTATACCACTTGTAAACCAATAGAAAACTAACAACATCCACACTACACCAAATATGTTGAATATAAAGTGAGCTCGTGCAGCTCTTTTCGCGTGCACATTTCCTACTAACGCTGCAATATTAGCGGTAATCGTAGTTCCGATATTTTCACCCAAAACAATGGCCGCTGCCATCTCAAAAGGTAAGCCCATTGTTCCGCATAACGATAGTGTTAGTGCCATAGCAGCACTACTACTTTGCACCACTACGGTCACTATGGTACCAACAATGACAAGCATCATTATACCCAAGAATCCTTTTTCGGAGAGGTAGGCTATCATAGACCTAAAACCAGCACTATTAGCAAGATCCAGCCCTTCTACCGCTTCTTTCATACCGCTAAGTCCTAAAAACAATAAGGCAAAACCTACTAAGAATTCACCCAAATTTTTCCAATTACCTCTGTTTACAAATAAAAGCGGTACCCCTATCGCCAATATTGGAAACACATAATCTCCAAGACTGAATTTAGAAAAACCAAAAATCACCAAGAGCCAAGCGGTCATAGTAGTTCCTATATTAGCTCCCATAATTACGCCGATAGCCTGACGTAGAGAAAGTAAGCCTGCATTTACAAAACTTACAATCATAACCGTAGTGGCACTACTACTCTGAATGAGAGTGGTGGTAAAAAATCCAGTAAAAATACCCTTGAATCTACTGCTAGTGATAGAGCCAAGTATACTTCGCATACGCGTACCTGCCATTTTTTGGATACCATCGCTCATTACCATCATACCGTATATGAACAGGCCTAATGCTCCTACTAGCTTCAATATTTCCGTATAGTCCATTAATTACTAAGTTTGCGTTCTAATTGTGTGATATAAATATACTGCAATTAAGCTAAATACACGTTACATTAACATTAACTTTTATAATTAGTGAATAAAAAAATTTCTATACGTACAGCTACTAAAGAAGACGTCCCAAAATTATTAGACCTAATTCATGAACTCGCTGTTTACGAAAAAGCTCCAAACGAAGTGACTAACACGTTAGAAATGATGCAGGAGGACGGTTTTGGAACTAAGAAATTATATGATGCATTTGTAGCAGAGATAGATGGAAAAATAATTGGCTGTGCTATTACCTATTATAGATACAGCACATGGAAAGGGAGATGCCTGTACCTGGAAGATCTTATAGTTTCAGAAAAATACCGAGGACAGGGTGCTGGCAAGCAACTATTCAATACGTGCATAGATTTTGGTAAAGAGCAGGGGTGCAAACGAATGATTTGGCAAGTATTGGATTGGAATCAATCTGCAATCGATTTTTATTCATCCTACGGTGCATCTTTAGATGGTGAGTGGATTAACGGTTCACTTCGATTATGAGTAAAAATAAAATAATTTGGCTTTGTATCATTATTGTTAATCTCATCTTGGTTTTTCTGAATAAGAGCACTTACGATGATGGTGATAGTATCTTACATTATATACAAGCTCATCAAGCATTTTCAAGCCCGAAATATTTTATGGATATGTGGGCCAAACCCGTGTTTATTCTGCTAGCTTCTCCTTTTGCAACTTTTGGTTGGTGGGGCATGCAGTTATTTAATAGCACCTGTATTTTGCTTTCCGCTTGGCTTATACAGCAAGTCTTTGAGTCATATAAGCTCCAAGGTTGGTGGGCTGTTTTTTTAAGTTTTTTTGCGTATTCCTTTTTTTTGGTACAGTCCTCAGGACTTACAGAGCCTCTATTTATGCTCGGGCTTACATCATTGGTTTATTTTGAAATAAAGGATAAAACAGCCATAGCACTTATCATTCTTTCATTTTTACCATTTGTACGTTCAGAAGGTTATATCGTGGGACTGATATTTGTGATATATCTACTTTTTTCCAAGCAAATAAAGTACGCTCCACTTGTTCTTGTAGGCACTCTAATCTACGGCATTGCAGGCTTTTTTGTCTATGAAGATTTCCTATGGATGTTTCACCACAACCCATATAATGGTGATGAAAATAAGTATGGAGCAGGTTCGGTGTGGCACTTTGTGGAGCAGTTACCCTATCTTATCGGGTTACCCATATTCATTCTTTTTGCATTAGGTGTGTATCGCGGCGGCATCCAGCTCATACAAGGCAAGATGGAATGGAAAGAGTTTTTTTTGATATACGGGATATGTTTAGGCTATATTACAGCTCATAGTATTTTTTGGGGTTACGGTCTGTTTCATAGTTTTGGTATGCAACGTGTACTAATTGTGCTTATTCCACTTATAGCATTTATAGCTTATCGCGGCATTCAATGGATTCATTGTGCATTTCACTTTGTCCCACCGAGGATAATAAATATTGTGCTGATAATTGTTGTGGGTGTTTTCCCATTCGTACCCAATAAAATGGCCATCAATTGGGATAAACAAGTATCGTTATCATCTTCTCAAAAACTTATAGTGCAAGCTCATAATTATTTAGAAGACCATAATCTGACTAAAAGACCAGTCTACGTTAATGCTTTTTATTACTGCGTAGCAAGCAATAGAATTATAGACAACAAGACTGACATTATAAGCATGCATCGATTGAATCAAACTAAAAGCAAAGAATTAGTAACCTCAGCCTTAGTGCTCTGGGACTCTTATTTTGCTCCTACAGATGCAGAAATAGATAGCTCTGAACTTGTACATAATTATAATCTTACGGAGTTGCAGCGTTTCACGAACAATGAAGGTGAGAGCGTCATCATCTATCAGCAATAACTCGTTCCCAAACCCCATAACCATTGCCTTCAAAGGTCTTGGTCAGATTCGGGTAACGTTCCTTTACTTCTTCAAATTTGAATAACTTAGCACTCAGACTTACAGGTATAGCTGTAGAGTCTATCACATAATCTCTTACTGCATTTGTAAAAATTTTCCTTTCGGCTTCGTTCATATCGTAAGTACTCATTTGATACTCTTGCAGTATCTTAGCCTTTACATCTTTGAGTTCCTGAAAATCTTGCTGTTTGGTATAAAATCGGTGAGCGTAACTTTTGAATCCACGAGTAAAATGGGCCATTTCTGTTCCTTGAAAAGTACTAAGCTTACCCACCCAGTCACCTTGTACGGCCTGCTCTACATTGGGCACTAAGCTTACCAGCATCATGGCGGTAATAAGTGTATTGGTAACTAGTACCGTAGCTAGCGTACTTTTACGTGGCGTTTTCAAGAACTGAAACAACGCAACCACAAGTAAGAATGCGAGGAATAATGGCACAATATTCCACTCTATAGGAGTTGCCAATTGTGCTAATACAAAGTCATCGTTGATCATTCCTTGCACAAAAGTGAGAAGACCTGATTCAGGACTCACTGCTAAAAAACCAGCAAGTAATAGAATAATGATCCAAGAGCCACCCACCATTACCAATACTACTTTAGTAATTACAGATAATCGGATATACTCCGCTACCCGCACCCCTCCTACTACCGCCAGTGGAATATAGCACATACTGCTATAATGCACTATCTTGGTGGTAACCATCGAAAAAACTACCAGAACCACCCAAAACAAAACTTTCATCCATCTATAGAATGTTTGGTCATTTGCAACGGGCTTATTAGATAGCATTCTACCAAATGAAAGAATAAACATGGGGAAACACCCCAAAAGAAGAACTACAAAATGGTAATAAAATGGCTGCCCGTGAGAGGCCACAGGATTTTTAAATAAATCAACCTGATACCAAATAAATTCTTGAACAAACCACCATCCATTTTGCGAAGCATGAACACCAAAGTAAACCACGGGAATAAGCAATAGACCAAAGACTAGCGTAATGATATTCTTCCAAGTATAGAAGTTAATTCTGTAAACTAATTGATACAACAAGCCTGTGAGGCCTATAAGCAAGATGGCTACGGGACCTTTGGTAAGTACGGCTAACCCTAAAAATACACCTGCCCACCAGAATGAACTATTTCTACGCTTGATAACACCATTTATAAGACTCAATATACTAAGATACATCAATAGATTGAACAAAGGATCGATGATGCCTGACTTGAAATAAAAATGAGATGTATAACTACCTAAGTAAACGAGAACTGTGAATACCGCAGCTTGCTTGCTGTAATGCTTATAAACAGGAAAATAAAGTAGAAATAAGGTAACAAAACCTACAAATACGTTGGGGAAACGAGCTGCAAATTCATTTACCCCAAAAACTTTCATACTCAAAGCTTGTAGCCAAATAAAGAGCGGAGGTTTCTCCCAAAATGGTTCGAAATTGATTTGGACATTGAGCCAATCGCCTGACAGCAACATCTCACGTGCAGCCTCAGCAAAATTTATTTCATCCCAGTCAAAGAGGTGAACTTGCCCCAAGAATGGGAGAAAGAGTATCAAATAAGAAACTAGAATTACAAAAAAGGCGATATGTGAATGAAACCACTTTTTCATACTGATTCAGGCCACTTCTTATTAGCTAAGACCGTGACAGTCGTAACAATAAAGACACCCAATACTGCACCCGCAACTATATCATTCAAATAATGTTGCCCCAAGTAAACACGTGACAAGCCAACCATTGTAGCACAAACTGGGGCAAAGATTGAGATCCACTTGCGTCTAAATGCTAATGCCACCATCGTAAAGTAAGTAAAGGCGGCGGTAGTATGTCCACTAGGAAAACTATTGACCTTATGCCTTTCCAAACCATCTATTTTGTGTAACTCTGTGTGAGTCTTTATAGGCCTTAGCTCGTCAGGAAAAACACCATGCTTGAGTCCCTGAGAAACGGCAAGAGATAGCAAAATGCTTACCGCAAAAATTCCTAGAAATCTCATCTTTTTGAATGCCAATAAAATTAAGGCTACAGCAATACCACCATAGAGTTCTCCTCCTTTGGTAATCCACATAAATATGGAGTCCAAATTTAAAGTATGCTTTGAATCAAATAATAATACAAGCTCTCCTTTGGCGAGTACGAGGTGTAACACAAAACCAAGAAGTAAAATTGTGAATACAAAGACGTAAAAAATCGAATACTTTTTAAATATATCTACCACTTTAACTTCAAAAATAGAGCACTTTAGTTGTTTATTTAACAAAAGATTGTTTATTTGAAAAATCATAAACATACACATCGTGGAAAGAGTAAAAATAGACTTAGAATTTGTTATAAAATCATCGCCAACAATATTATTCCAGTACTTATCTACCCCGTCTGGACTTGTTGAGTGGTTTTGTGACGACGTGAATATAAAAGGCAGTAAAAGCTACATATTTATATGGGATGGAGAAGAAAACCCCGCTGAACTAGTGAAGAAAGTAAACGGCAAGTTGATTAAATTCAAGTTACTCAATAATCCTGCGGACGAGTATTTCCAGTTTGAAGTCACTAAAGATGAACTCACCGGCGACATTGGACTACTTATAACTGATTACGTAGATGAAGACGAGGTAGAAGAAATGAACATGCTTTGGGAAAGTCAGGTGACTGAACTGAAGCACGCTCTGGGATTAGCCTAGTACTTACTATCTATATTCTCTTTGTTGCTTTTAAAATTAGCAACTTCTCCCTTTAGTTTTTCACCTATGTCTCTTGCAGTTTCACCTACTTTGTCGAGGTATTTATTTTCGATAGGTACGAAATCTTGCAAAAAAACTTTGTATTTCTCCGTTGCACCTTTGGAGGCTAGGCATATAAGTGACGCTTCTTTGGTCACACGCAGGCTTTTCTGTAAAACATAAGCCGCTTTTATTTTCTGATATTTGAGCGAGTCTCGCTCTATCTTGGTAAATCTATTTGCAATATCATCTATAGCTGGATTTAGTATACAATCACATATATCCGTGTCACCATCAGGTCCACAGTATTTCTGTTGAAGGTGCTCTAAATCTGCTATATTTTGCTTGAAAGGTCCATACGAGTTTTTATACATAAAACCTATGATCAATCCCCCGATTACCAGTACACCAAAAACTTTGGCGAGCAACTGCTTCCCATACTTGAGTAAGGCAAGTGCTGCTATAACTACTAAAATGATAGTTAATGTTCCGTTCATACCCTACGAAAATAATTATCCTACCAAACAAAATGGCCTTCGCAAAATATATTTCATGTTAGTTCGACGTATTCTGCAACAACTCGTACATCTCCTTGGGCGACAAATTATCGTTTTTAAGTCTTCTCCTTTTGCCCAAGTAGTAACCTCTGCTTACATCTTCTAAAAAGTATTGTGCCGCAATATCGCTATTACTGTAGCCCATCGGATACTTCACCTTGTCATAGTAATAGATGATTTTCACCTGCTTGGGCTCATCACCGTGATTCAGAGTTACTAGTTTAAGCTCAGGATACTCCGTATTTAGCTTATTGAGGTAGAGTGTGTCTTCACTGGTTAATGTCTCTTTATCCCAAAAGAACAAGAAAATTTCTTGCTTACGATATTCTCGCAGTTGATGCTTTTTATTGAATACGTTGAAGTAGGTAAAATTTGGAGCCTTTTCACCTATTTCTAACTTGCTGCTCAATACCGCATTTTGGTCTTCCTCTATTTCTACATAGGCCCCGCTAGTTTCTATACTTACAATACGGTACTTCTTACCACCCCACTCAAAGGCATTATTACTAATGGTGGGTACCATATCAAAAAGGTCGTCACTCACAATTTGACTTTTATACGCTCCTACGTACAGTTTATCGGTGCAACTCTCGTTATAAACACCATTCACGTTCATGTCCTTGATTCCTATGGTGAATGAATCAGTAGCACTTCTATAATGTGCCGCTACCGAGTTATAACGTTGCTCTCTATAGCAATAATTAATATTGGTAAACTCTTTCTTACCACTATGAGCCTTATAATGTTCGGTGAGTAAGTTTTTGTACCGAACGTTTTGACCATATTGAAATCTACTCAATTTTATAGCATACGTAGCATCTGGGATGGTACTATTTTCCAAAGTTATCTCAAATTGATTCTGTTTGTATGTAATACTGTCTGGTGCACCGTCATTGGTAAAATCCAAATCATTATTCCTATCGATATAAAAATAAACCGTGCGTCTCGACCTGCGATAATTGGCAACAAGTGTCAATAAATAGCCACGACTTACAGCATTATCTGCTCCTGCAAAGTAAATATAGGTATATCCTGTATCCTTTACTCCTAAAAGTTCAGGGAGTTTTTTTATGGTATACCACGGCTTGTTCGCATCTACTTCTAATCCAAACTTTGAGTAAGGCTCTATCTGATTACCAGTGTACTTGTATATCGGTAAAATGCTCTGTGACTTCTCAAAAAAGTCGTCCTTTACCTTTTTTTCAGTATCTATTTTAATGACTTGAGCATTAACAAAAATCCCAATCATTAGGATTGGGATTGAGGCAATTATTCGTTTTTTAATCAATTGCATTTTTTCTATTAATTTCTTCTCCCCATAAATATAGAGATGTAATAAAGTAATGTGGCGAGAGAACTAACAGCCGCTAATACATAGGTCATTGCCGCCCACTTAAGTGCGTCCTTACTATCCTCTAGCTCATCTTGGCGGGCTATATTACGCTCCTCCATCCATAGGAGTGCTCTATTACTTGCATCAAACTCTACCGGCAGGGTGATGAAACTAAATAAGGTAGTGAGTGCAAACATTACGATTCCTGCCAGTAATAGATATGGAAACACCTGGATAGTGAGTATACCAACCAATAGTATCCACTGCATGTAGCGTGAACTTGCAGAAACTACAGGAACTAACCTACTCCTCATATGGAGCCACGAGTAAGAGCGAGCGTGCTGTACAGCATGCCCCACCTCGTGAGCAGCTACTGCAGCTGCAGCAGCATTACGGTGGTTGTACACCACTTCACTTAAGTTTACTGTTTTCTTTATTGGGTTATAATGATCCGTAAGTTGTCCATTTACCGATATTACTTTCACATCGTAAATACCGTGATCAGCCAGCATTTTCTCCGCAATCTCTCTACCTGTAAGATTACTGCTAATTGGTGTTTGCGAATATTTTCTAAATTTGGATTTTAAGCGGGTTTGAACTAACCAACTTGCACCCAATACCAATACTATTAAGACTATGTACATTTTTTTTATTCTTTAATTTGCTAGTGAAATTACAAAAACTATCCCAAGTGACTATCTTGACAGTTTGGCAATAAGCACGCACATTGCTACGATAAACATCAGAATTGATATCTTATTGATCACGTGCATTGATTTCAGAAAAGAACCCTCTCCTGTATCTTTTCTAAAGGTGAGATATCCCCATATTTTTCTTAATACTTCCATTTTACTTGATATATTTTTTGAGGTCGTTGCCTATATCTGTTCGTATATACTTTTTGTCAAACCTAACTTTAGCTATCTGAGCATAAGAAGCATCCAAAGCATCTTTCATCGTATCTCCAAAGCACGTAGCAGCTAACACACGACCTCCGTTGCTATATAACGCATCGTCCTCCACTTTTGTTCCTGCGTGAAATAAAGTCTCTGACTCTTGCTCTATTGTGATCAACTTATTTTTGTCATAACTTTCTGGATATCCGCCACTTACGGAAAATATCGTTGTACAATATCCTTCTTTTGCCTTCGCCACTTTGGTGGAGAGAGTTCCTTTTTTGGCTGCCTCTATGAGTGCACTAAAAGACTCGTCTAATCTCGGAATTACCACCTCAGTCTCTGGGTCCCCCATTCGCACGTTGTACTCTATCACATAGGGATTATCATTTACCACTATCAACCCAAAGAAAACAAATCCTCTAAAATTTAAGTTCTGATTCTTGAGCCCTTTGATGGTAGGCTCCACAATATGCTGGATGGTCTTTTCTTTGAGCTCATCGGTATAAAAAGGTACAGGAGACACGGCTCCCATCCCGCCAGTATTAAGCCCTGTATCGCCCTCGCCTATACGTTTGTAGTCTTTTGCTTCTGGTAGAATAACATAGTGCTCACCATCTGTAAGTGCGAATACACTGAATTCTATCCCATCCAAAAACTCCTCTATGACAACCGTTTGCGAAGCATTACCGAATTTTTGGTCCACCAACATTTCCTTAAGAGCAGCCTTGGCCTCCTCTAGTTCATTGATGATAAGTACGCCTTTGCCAGCAGCAAGACCATCCGCTTTCAATACATACGGGGCGTCTAGTTTTTCTAAAAATGCGTAGCCTTCTTCTACATTGTCCTTAGTGAATGCCTCATAAGCAGCGGTAGGAATATTTTCCTTAGCCATAAATGCCTTGGCGAATGATTTACTACTCTCCAGCTGACCAGCATATTGGTCTGGTGAGAACACATAAATATGCGATGTCTCATCGTTTGCTTCAAAAAAATCTCGCACTCCTTGTGCAATAGCATCTTCGCTACCTGGTAGTATGGTGTCAATATCATTTTGGAGACAAAAATGGCTTAAGGATTCAAAATCTGTAAATTTCGCATCTACATTAGTACCGCATAACTGTGTACCACCATTTCCAGGTGCGGTATATACGTTTTGGCTACCTATTTCCTTACTTAGTTTCCACGCAATTGCGTGCTCTCTCGCTCCAGATCCTAATATTAAAATTCGCATTGTTTCTAATCGTGGTTCAAATCAACATATTTTTTTTGAATTGAGGTCTTAAGTACACGTTGTAATACATATTACAGCGTAAATATTCTTACATTTGACCACTTAGTAACCGGGTGCCTCCATAACAAGTTGGCACGCTTTTAGAAATAAAAATACCAAATAAAGAAAATGATTAATTCATTAGTGAATAATATACAGAAGCTTTTTGGAAACAAAGCGGATAAGGATGTGAAGGGACTGCAACCATACGTGGGTAAAATCAATGCAGAATATGAAAAATTAAGTGGTTTGAGTAACGACCAACTTCGTGCTAAAACCAGCGAGTTCAAAACACGAGTAAACGACTATTTGGCAGATACTGACCAACAAATTACTGACTTAAAGACTGAAATAGAACAAACTACCATACACGAAATAGACAAACGTGAAGATGCCTATGACAAGATAGATGCTCTAGAAAAACAACGAGATGAAAAACTAGAAGAAATTTTGGATGAGTTACTTCCTGAGGCATTTGCTGTGGTAAAAGAAACTGCTCGCAGATTTACTGAGCATGAAAAAGTAACCGCCACAGCTACCGAATATGATAGAGACCTTGCAGCTGCAAAGCCTCACATCAACATTAATGGTTCTGAGGTAAGCTATGATACTACGTGGGATGCAGCTGGACAAGAGGTGACTTGGAACATGATACACTATGATGTACAACTCATAGGTGGTGTCGTATTACATCAAGGTAAAATTGCCGAGATGATGACTGGAGAAGGTAAAACATTAGTTTCTACTCTTCCTGCATATCTTAATGCTTTAGGACAACGCGGAGTGCATGTAGTTACGGTAAATGATTATCTCGCTCGTAGAGATGCAGAGTGGAACGCTCCTATCTTCCAATTTCACGGACTCAAGGTAGATTGCCTGGATTACTACCGTCCGCACTCACCTGAGCGTAAAGCTGCTTACCTAGCCGATATAACGTACGGTACAAATAACGAATTTGGTTTTGACTACCTACGTGATAATATGGCTCATAGCCCGGAGGATCAAGTTCAGCAAAAACATCATTTTGCTATGATAGATGAGGTAGACTCTGTATTAATAGATGACGCACGTACACCGCTTATCATTAGTGGACCCACACCAAAGGGAGATATTCACGAGTTTAATGAACTAAAACCTAAGATACAAAAACTCGTAGACGCCCAAAAAAGCTACCTGAATACCGCATTATCCGATGCTAAAAAAATGGTAAAAGAAGGTAAAACCAATGAGAAGGAAGCGGGATTACTCTTATATAGATGTTACCGTGGATTTCCTAAAAGTAAGCCATTGATTAAGTTTCTTGGAGAGCAAGGAATGAAGGCAATGATGAACAAGGCTGAGAACTTCTACCTGCAAGACCAAGAAAAGGAAATGCATGTGGTAGATGAAGCACTTTATTTCACCATAGATGAGAAAAACAATCAGATAGAACTTACCGATAAAGGTATAGACCTTATCACTACCAATAGTGATGATAAGGACTTCTTTGTAATGCCGGACGTAGGTACGAGTATAGCCGAGTTGGAAAAACAAGACCTAACCGAAGCAGAAAAACTGAAGCAAAAAGATGAGCTGATGCGTGACTTCTCTGTGAAATCAGAACGAATTCACAGTATCAATCAATTGCTCAAAGCGTATGCTATGTTTGAGAAAGATGTAGAATACATCATTCAAGACGGCAAGGTAAAGATAGTAGATGAGCAAACAGGCCGTGTAATGGACGGTCGAAGATACTCTGACGGTTTGCACCAAGCGATAGAAGCTAAGGAAAATGTAAAAGTAGAAGCAGCTACACAGACTTTTGCAACCATTACGCTACAAAATTTCTTCAGAATGTACCACAAACTAAGTGGTATGACGGGTACTGCAGAAACAGAAGCTGGCGAACTTTGGGAAATATATAAACTGGATGTGGTGGTAATACCTACCAACAGACCAATTGCTCGTAAAGACCACGATGACTTAGTGTACAAAACAGTTCGCGAAAAATTCAATGCCGTAGCAGAAGAAATAGTACGACTACAAAAAGAAGGAAGACCCGTACTAGTGGGTACTACGTCTGTAGAGATTTCTGAACTACTCAGTCGTATGCTCAATATGCGAAAAATAAAGCATAACGTATTGAATGCTAAGCAACATCAGCGTGAGGCGGACATTGTACAAGAAGCAGGTCAGCCTGGTGCTATTACCCTAGCAACTAATATGGCGGGTCGTGGTACCGATATAAAGCTAGGTAAAGGTGTAAAAGAAGCAGGTGGACTTGCCATAATAGGTACGGAAAGACACGATAGTAGACGTGTAGACCGCCAGCTACGTGGTAGAGCCGGTAGACAAGGAGATCCGGGTTCTTCACAGTTTTTTGTATCGCTCGAGGATAACCTAATGCGACTCTTTGGGTCCGACCGAGTATCTAAGGTTATGGATAAATTTGGTTACGAAGAAGGCGAGGTGATACAGCACTCTATGATTTCTAAAACCATAGAACGCTCACAGAAAAAAGTAGAGCAAAACAACTTCGGCATTAGAAAGCGATTACTCGAATATGATGATGTGATGAACAAGCAACGTGTGGTAATCTATTCACGTAGACGCAACGCATTGTACGGAGATCGTCTTTCACTTGATATCAATAATGCACTCTACGATTGGGTAGAGGAGACCGTAACTACATACAAAGAGTACAGTGATTATGAAGGATTCAAACTAGAAGTACTGAGGCACGTAGCAGTAGATGTAAATGTAAGTCAAGAAGATTTCTTGAGTACCAAACCTGCTCCGCTTACACAAATAGTCTTTGACCAAATGCTCGCGGCTTATGAGCGTAAGAATAATGATATTCTAGCACGTGCTCTCCCTGTGTTCGAAAACATTAATAAGGATAGAGGTAGTGAGGTGAAAAATATACTTGTACCATTTTCTGACGGTAAAAAATCAATCAACGTATCTGTAAACCTAGAAAAAGCACTTTCTACAAGTGGAACAGAAATTATCAATTCCTTTGAACGTTTTGTGGCATTGGCAAGTATCGATGATTTTTGGAAAGAACACCTACGTGAACTTGATGACCTGAAACAAACGAGTAACAACGCATCAATAGAGCAAAAAGACCCGTTATTGATTTACAAACTGGAATCATTTAACCTATTCCAAGCTATGATAGGCAATCTTAACTCTGAGATAGTTTCGTTATTATTCAAAGGTAATATTGCTGTAGAACCTAATACGGATATGCCGGAGGCTAAAGCTCGTAAACGTCAGGATATGAGTAAGATGCGTACAAGTAGAGCCGCAGAAGCTATCGTAAACGGAGAAGATCGTGATCCGGCTGATGACAAGCCTAAAGAAGCAGCAGTACCCGTAAGAGCTGAGCAGAAAGTAGGAAGAAACGATGATTGCCCTTGCGGAAGCGGTAAAAAATACAAAAAATGCCATGGTAAGAACGCTTAAAATTTTTCTAACATTCCTACTATTTACGATAGGATATAGTGCTGCTGCACAAGTTACCATCAAAATAGATGAGAAAATAAATGACCAATTACGTATGAAAAATGCGTTAATTGACTCGACCAAGCTCAAAGGATATCGCATTCAGATAGCTTTTAGTAAGAATAAGAGCGAAGTAGAAAATATTGCTGCAAGTTTTAAATCTTATTATCCAGAATACAACACACGAGTGTACAAGGTATACCAAAGTCCTTACTGGAAAATACGTGTAGGTGACTTTTATAGACCCTTGGATGCACTGAAGTTACTTGATGAACTCCTCAACCATAGCAGTAATAAATTTGAAAGATCTATTTTAGTAAAAGAGAGCATAAGGAGACCCCAATTATAAACGCTATGCAGGTATCAGTAAATAATGAATACGATAGGTTAAAAACAGTAGTATTGGGTATCGCCAATAACTGTGGCGGACAACCCAACTTAGATGATGCCTACGACCCTAAAACCAAGGAGTTTTTAAAAAAAGGGATGTACCCGCTCGAAAAACAAATGATTCCAGAGATGGAAGCATTTGCTAAAATTTTGGCGAAATACGATGTAGAGGTACTTAGACCTAGTGATATCTCTAATGTCAATCAAATCTTTGCTAGAGATATCTGTTTTGCGGTGGATGAAAAGCTCATTATCCCTCAGATAATACGTGAGCGAAAACCAGAGCAAGATGCAATACAACACATTGTAAATCAAGTAAGTGAAAAAAATATATTAAGAGCTGAAGCTTCTGTAAATATAGAAGGTGGTGACGTAGTGGTACACAACGAGTACATCTTTGTAGGTTATTCTAATCCAGATGATTTTTATAACTACAAAACTGCTCGTACCAACGAAAAAGGATTGCAATTCTTGACAGATCACTTTCCGCATAAAACAGTACTGGGGTTTCAACTGAAAAAATCAGATTACGAAGCACGTGAAAATGCTCTGCACCTTGATTGTTGCTTTCAGCCGCTTGGCTTGGGTCACGCCCTAATATTCGAAGACGGATTTCAGTATGACGAGGACTTGCAAAAGATCTACAGCATTTTCGGGGAGGATAATTGTATAAAAGTTACCCGCGAAGAGATGTATCATATGAATTGCAATGTGTTTTCTATCGACCGCGATGTGGTAGTAAGCGAACGTGGATTTGTTCGGATCAATGAAAAACTACAAGCACTCGGATATATGGTAGAAACGGTACCGTATTACCAAATATCAAAACAAGAGGGCCTACTACGTTGCTCTACTCTCCCACTCAAAAGAAGTAAATGAACAAACATATCCCAACCTGCGTAGCAATGGTGCGACCAAAAAAATTTGGTTTTAACGCACAAACTGCTGGCAACAATGCTTTCCAAAATAACATTGAAAGCTTTACACCTCAACAAATACAAGACATTGCACTATTAGAGTTTGACAATATGGTCAATCTGCTAAAGAGCAACCAGATAAAGGTTAAGGTTTTTCAGGATAATGCAGGCGATACACCTGATTCTATTTTTCCAAATAATTGGTTCAGTACATTTACCAAAGAAACCATCCTGTACCCGATGTATAGTGAGAATAGAAGAAAAGAACGCAAACCAAACATCTACAACAAAATAAGCAACGACCTACGTAAACCACTCAACACCAAACTACTCAAAAATGAGAAGAAAGGTGGAATACTCGAAGGTACAGGCAGCCTTGTAGCCCACTATGAAGCCAAAACGGCTTTTGCGGCTCTTTCTCCTCGTACTACTAGCGAGACTCTTGATAAATTTGAAGAACTAACTGAGTACAAGACCGTACGTTTTAGAGCAAATGGCCCTGATGGTAACCTCATCTATCATACCAATGTAATGCTTACTATGGGTGATGAATATGCCATTATTGCCACGGATTCTATATTAGAAGAAGACAGACAGCGGGTATTAGACTCGCTCAAGGATGTAGGTGTAGAACCCTTAGAAATAAGCAACGAGCAAGCCTACGAAAATTTTGCGGGGAATATGCTCCAGTTGCAAAACGGGAAAGGAGATAAGTTTTTGGTCATGTCGGCACAAGCCAAAAGTAGTTTGACCTCCGAACAAAAAGATAGAATAGAAAATAAGTTTGGTAATACCATATTGGCTCCAGCTATACATATGATAGAGAAAATAGGCGGTGGCAGTGCCCGCTGTATGATGGCCGAAATATTCTTTTAATAAACGCTTAATTATGCAAATAGAAACCGTACTCTCCCCTACTCTATTTAGTCAAATATCAGATGTGGAGCATAAGACAGTTGTAGTGATTGATATCCTACGAGCTACTTCCACCATTACCACTATACTACACAATGGAGCAGATGCCGTTATCCCTGTACGTGAAGCTTCTATTGCTCAGGAGTATAAATCTAAAGGATACTTGGTAGGTGGTGAGCGAGGCGGAGAAACGATTCCCGGTTTTGATTTTGGAAATTCTCCTTTTCATTATAAAAAAGAGATAGTAACGGGTAAGGAAATAGTGCTTACCACCACCAATGGCACTAAATGTATTGAGATGGCGAGCCACGCTCATCAAGTTGTCGTTGGTTCCTTCCTAAATTTGGTTGCTGTGGTAAATCACCTCAGGTATATGGATAAAGATGTGGTGCTGTTCTGTGCAGGGTGGAAAAATCGTGTAAACGTAGAAGATAGTTTATATGCCGGTGCCGTGGCTCAACGTTTGAAATCAGAAGAGGTAGATGATGCTACGCTACTGTGTATAGATGCCTATGATGCAAGTAAAGACAACTTATTCGCAGCATTAAAAAAGTCAAATCACTTCCAACGATTGGCTAGCAAAGGGGTAACAAAAGACATTGCATATTGCTGCGAAACGGATATAATAAATAGTGTTGGGGTGCTAAGCACTGACAGAATTATCTTAGCCTAGTGACCTTTTGTTGTATCTCGGTTAGAGCAGCAAGCACATCCTTTTCTACAGATAGAACATACTCCGAACTATTAGGTGCCCCACAATCAGGACTTAATTGGTAAATGATTTTGTTATTTCTAAATATCGATAGTTCCTCGAACACTTCATCTACCCCATATTGCGTAGAATCTCCCTCTAGCTTGGCTTTTTCCTGGTCATATCCTAGAGGGGCATTATAGTCGGTGGTTACCGAACGATGCATCACAATAGTATCGTGAAGAGTGTAATAATGTTCCTTAAAATTTCCGCTGCAACCAAACTGGGCATAGCAATAATAAGACAAACTATCCGATACGGCGTACTCCCAACCACCTCCTTCTCCTTCAAAGGGAGAATCTATAATTTCACTTTTTGACTCCCAAAGATCCAAGCTATCATAAAGGCTAACTGTAAGTAAAAGTTGGTTTCTATACTTGGCGAATCTTTCATGCTGACTGAACCTATCTTCTGTTTGCTCTAAGGTATTAGCAAATTCAGGTTTACTAAAAGTCGAGTTGTTCGTCGCTATAGAAATATTGACTTGTGGTTTTTTGGTTTTTACGTCTGTATTGCAACCGTAAAAGACCACAAATAAAAGTAGAGATATAATTCCTGGTTTTAACAAGGAATCTTATCAACTCTACGCTGATGTCTGCCGCCTTCGTAGTCCTCATCTATGTAGGTTTGTAGTACTTCAAGTGCCTCTTCCTCACTCAAAAAACGTGCAGGAATACCGATTACGTTCGCATTGTTATGTTGCTTGATGAGCTTGGCAACTTCTGTGTTCCAAGCTAGTCCTGCTCGTATGCCTTGGTGCTTATTGGCAGTCATACATACCCCATTGGCACTTCCACATATAATGATGCCAAAAGTCGCTTTACCTGATTCCACATCATTTGCCACTGGATGAACAAAATCAGGATAATCTACCGATTCGCTACTATCTGTTCCGTGATTTATAAACTCAAAAGTATCAGCGTACTCGTTTAAAATTCTCTTTTTCAGGTCAGTGCCAGCGTGGTCATTGCCTATGCTTACTATGGGTTTCATGATTCGGGTAATTCTACAGGTATTTTGGGTGCTACTCTTCGAGCTATGATTATTCCAATCTCATATAGTAGCAGTATGGGGAAACTTAGTATAATTTGACTAGTGACGTCGGGTGGAGTAATAACTGCCGATAAAATGAGTATGACGACTATGGCCACACGACGGTATGATTTCATATTCTCCGCGGTTAGGATTCCTATTTTAGCTAAGAAATATATCACAATAGGTAACTCAAATATGACACCCGCTCCCAGGGTGAGTAAACTTATAAAACTTACTACCGAGGCCACAGTAAACTCTCTTACTATAGAATCACTCAGCGTGTATGTTCCCAAAAAATTTACAGAAATAGGTGTTAAAATAAAATATCCAAAAAGTATCCCTGTGAAGAACAGCAAGGATGCGAAGCCGATGATTAGCCCCGAATATTTTTTCTCCGTACTCTTTAACGCAGGTTTTATAAATCGATAAATTTCAAACAGAATATACGGCATAGCAAATATGAGTCCCCCAATGGCAGCTATCATAAAGTGCTGATAAAACTGCTCTTGTATATTGACTGTTTTTACTACAAAGTCCATATCGCCTAAACACAAGGTTTCTGGCCTTCCTAGGTATTCACCCAGCTCACAAAGCTTTCTGAAACTCCAAAAATGGTTTCGTGTAGGTCCAAGTAAAATCGTATCAAAAATGAAGCGACCATTTACGAACGCTATTATTGCACCAATCACTACCGCGACTAAGGAACGTACAATATGCCATCTCAATGCTTCTAGATGTTCCAAAAAGGACATCTGAGCATCGTATTCATCTACATCTATTTGGTCTAATGGCATTTAATAATCTACGTTGCTTACATCAACATACCACCGCACACACTAAGCACCTGACCACTTACATAGGTAGACATATCACTACCCAGATATATGCAGGCATTTGCTACGTCTTCTGGCGTCCCTCCTCTTTTCAGTGGAATACCATCGGTCCATTTCTTAAGTGCTTCTTCACCGAGTTCCGCTGTCATTTCAGTTTCTATAAATCCTGGAGCAATCACATTACATCGGATGTTTCTGCTGCCTAATTCTTTGGCCATAGACTTGGTAAATCCTATTACACCCGCCTTTGTAGCAGCATAGTTACTCTGCCCTGCATTGCCCATCACACCCACTACACTACTCATATTAATGATACTACCATTCTTCTGTTTTAGAAAGGTACGAAGACTCGCTTTGGTTAGATTGAATACTGACTTGAGATTCACATTCATAATCTCGTCCCACTGCTCCTCGCTCATTCTCATCAGCAGATTATCGCGAGTGATTCCTGCATTGTTTATGAGAATATCTATACGTCCAAACTCTGCAACTACCTCTTCTACAAACTTTTGCGAAGACTCAAAATCAGCAGCGTTACTTTGAAAACCTTTTACCTTGACGCCAAATTTAGAGACTAACTCCTCTTCCAACGCTTTTGCTTTATCTACACTACTGGCAAAACTAAATGCTATATTACATCCTTGCTCCGCAAACTTTTCGGCTATTCCCTTACCAATTCCTCGGCTAGCTCCTGTGATTATCGCAGTTTTATTATCTAATAATTTCATTGTTAATTCGGTTAGCACAAAAGTATCATTTTGCTAGATTATATACTTATCATATTCCTCTCTATTTCCCATATACCCACTTCTGATTGCGGTGAAAGACTAAGCAATATGGTTGAACGCTATTCTCCCTTTTTTAGCTCAAAATGAAAGGGTAAAAAATGCCGCACATCGTCAGCTACAAATACATCATCGGCTCCATCCCACATCCATATTTTGATAGGACTCCCTTGTCTATTACGAAGGTCACTTATTACTTGGAGACAACCCGCACAAGGCACGAGCATTTTGGGAACCTGATACTTAGTACTCCTTGCATATACAGCCAATTCGGTCACTTTGTTAGCTTCTAAGTTTTTTGCACTCTCAAAAAGGGCTACACGCTCCGCACATAATCCCGATGGAAATGAAGCATTCTCCTGATTACTTCCAAAGCCAATATGACCATTGGCGTGCATCACAGAGCAGCCTACATAAAACTCCGAATATGGTGCGTAGCTCTCATCACTCGCTTGCTGAGCCTGTTCCAAAAAATGTTTTTTCTCAGCCGTTAAACTACCAAATTTCAACTCCTCTATGCGAACGATTTTCTCCATATTTTTCTCTTTCTATTCACGGTGCAATATCCACAATTATTGCTTAGTACACCGTATATCGAAATATTTATGCAGATTTGATGCAAACAAAAATGAAAAAAGTAGTTGTATTTGGGGCAGGACTATCTGCCAGCTATCTCATTCGATATCTAGAAGAAAAAGGCATTGTACATAATTGGTCACTATACGTGGCCGATAGAGACCTTAGTACAGTAAGAAGCAAATGCAAATCACCTGAAACTGAATGCGTAGAACTAGACATCTCTGATACTAAAGCAGTGCGAAATTTGATAGAAAATGCCGCATTAGTAGTTAGTATGCTTCCTGCACGTTTTCATACCATTATTGCTAGGGAGTGTTTAACAAAAGGTATTCATCTAGCTACTGCGTCTTACCTCTCTGAGGATTTAAAAAAGATGCACCAAGAGGTAAAAGACAAAGGACTTATTTTTCTGAATGAGTGTGGATTAGACCCTGGTATAGATCACCTTTCTACGATGAAATTACTCGATGAAATTAGGGCAAAAGGCGGTAAAATTACTGAATTTGAGAGTTTTACGGGAGGACTCATCGCACCTGACTGTGTAGACAATCCGTGGGGATATAAGTTTACGTGGAATCCACGTAATGTGGTGCTGGCGGGTAGCGGAGGAGCTGTGAAGTTTATTCATACTGGCCAATATAAGTACATTCCCTACCATCGTGTTTTCAGACGTACTGAGATTGTGGAGATAGACGGATACGGTAAATTTGAAGGATATGCCAATAGAGATAGCCTAAAATACAGAGAAACGTATGGCCTACAAGATGTAAACACGATGTTCCGCGGCACGTTTAGACGCCCAGGATTCAGCAAGGCGTGGAATTGTTTTGTGCAGCTCGGAGCTACTGACGATTCATACGTCTTGCCAAACACTACGGAGATGACTCATCGCCAATTTATCAATACTTTCCTACCGTACCATCCTACCGATAGCGTAGAACTAAAGCTAAAATCATACTTAGGTATTGACCAAGACGATATATACCTGTGGGAAAAGCTGGAGAGTACGGGCGTTTTTTCTGATGAAAAAGTTGGACTTAAAGAAGCGACACCCGCCCAAATATTGCAACATATTTTAGAAAAAAAATGGAGCCTAAAACATACAGATAAAGATATGATTGTGATGTGGCATAAAGTTACTTACGTGCTTCATAACGAAAAACATCAACTAGAAAGTAGCCTAGTGTGCAAAGGTGAAGATAGTACACATACCGCCATGGCTAAAACTGTAGGATTGCCTTTAGCTATCGCCTGTAAGCAAATACTCATAGGAAAGGTTTTAGAAACAGGATGCATACTGCCCACGAAACAAGAATTGTATCTGCCTATCTTGAATG
Organism: Bacteroidota bacterium; assembly: GCA_018700895.1. Taxonomy (GTDB): domain Bacteria; phylum Bacteroidota; class Bacteroidia; order NS11-12g; family UBA9320; genus UBA9320. The sequence continues at coordinate 830 of JABIUV010000010.1, read as the reverse complement.
AACTTGCCGAAAATGGTATCGTGTTTAAGGAAAAAGAAGTAGAAATATAGACGCCTTGGCCTAAGGTTTCAATCGTTTAGTCCTTACCGTCTGCGTATAAAAACAAAAAGCCCCTAGCCCATTATCGATATTACCTGTGACTCTACTTATGCTTGCTAACGGGCCGCCATATACATTGGTGTTGTTATTGATATCAATGTAATAATCATACATATTTTTTGAAATATTTTTCAGCTCCACAACCACTTCTTTTGGGGTGAAATTTGGTCTTTCAGCTACTTTATTACCTATCAATAGCTCTATATTTCTGGAAGTATTATTCCATCCATTATCATCAAAAATGGCAAAATAACGACCATCTGCTACCGTTCGTATGTTACTTAAGAAAATTTTCTCAGAACTTTCAAATGTTAGCGGTAAAGAGACATCTACACTATCATTTTCTACAAGCTCCTTGCCGTTGTACCGCAGTGTTAATAGATAGTGATCTCCTTCTTCTCCATCGTCTAGGGTAAGGTTAATTCTATAGCGGTTTTCTTGACTAATCACCGTATCTATTAGCATCACGGGTGTATTTTGAGGTACTGTGTCCACCGCCCTAATAGGTGATAACTCACCATAAGCAAGTTGAATTTCATAATAACTCCCTTTTAATGGTTTGTACGGGATAGTCATTTCGCCATTTTGAATTGCAATACCGCCGCTATACAGCAACAACCCATCTTTTAACACGAGTAAATCACCAAGGCCGTTGACGTTATTTAATGAAGGCTCGCTAAGTGTAGATGAAGAAAACCCAACACCAATTTTCATCAAACTATCTGAATTTT
>JABIUV010000011.1 GCA_018700895.1 Bacteroidota bacterium | reverse complement strand
TTAAGGCTGTACCGAAATAATCTACTTCTAAAGACGGCTCAACTGCAGAACCAGTCTTCGTATAAGCAGGTATTGATGCTATAGTAGCATCCGCTAAGTCTCGCTGTTGGGTATAAACTACTTGACTCTTTTGTACTGAATAAAAGGTTAGTGCTTGTGGATCCGTCCATGTACCGTACTCCGTAATGTAACCATTTGTACCGTAAGTGTTTTTGGCATCAACCCAGTTTTTATTTGTATAATATACACCATAGACCTGATTTGTATTCCCTTGTGGCCTGCCACCCCACCAATTGTTGTATTCACCGGAATTACTAATTCCTTGAAGCCCCTGAGCATCTGTACCACTCTTCCAAACTAAGGTGTTTGCTTCTGGCCCTTGGTCGTATTTCCACTCTCCATTTGCAGCGATATTTGATAAACCCATCCATAAATTTGTCTTTGGAATCTTATCAATGAAAGTGGCCTCCGTTGAGGAGGTGATCGTGAATAAATAACCTGCTTCACCAGAATATGTGGCGTTTTGAGCAGCAGTTGATGCATTCGTTCTACTTATACTACCCTCTACTAATTGATAAACATGACCATTTACAGGATTAAAGAATGTATTTGTAACCTGTGAGGTTATATATACTTGTAGCTTAATCTCGCTATTTCCCAATGAAGATGTGTTGAGCTCTATGGAATTCAATGCGGCTTCTATGTTTGCCGCTTTGCCATAAAAATTCACTTCAGTAATATCCGACCAACCTGAATACCCCACATCTCTTGTAAGTCCCGAAGTCGTCGTTACATCAAACGTAGCACCATCATCTACAGCAGCACCAAGAATTATAACGGATGCCTTGTAGTCTGTTGCCGCATCGTAACCGGCCATTGAAAATGTGCCTGTCACTGAATAATTATCGGTATTGGCAGGAACATTCTCCGCTGACGGAGGTGTAAGCTCTACAATTTGAAACGTAATGGAGTTCGTACCTACGTATGCACCCGCACCAGTAATGGTCGCTGTAGCTGTCCCAGCAGATACATTATCTGTATAAGCTACAGTGTAATCCGTGCCTAATGTTAAGGCTGTACCGAAATAATCTACTTCTAAAGACGGCTCAACTGCAGAACCAGTCTTCGTATAAGCAGGTATTGATGCTATAGTAGCTGCTGAAACCGAGGTTTGGCTGAATGCAGATTGACATAATAGCGCACTGAAAATAATTAAGGCGAAAAATGTATTAGCCTTAAGTGAGTTGGATTGGTTGGTCATGCTTGATAAATAAATACTTGCGGCAATGATACAATTATCTTCACCACCTCATTTTCGAGCGTTGTGACAATAATATTTTTTACATACCTTTATTTATTAATATAAATATTTTTATACAAAGTGTATCGATTGAGCCTCTCATTGTCTTTTCTAGCTCTAGGTGTCTTTGCCAATGGCCAAAATTTCGAAATATTTAGTCCGCCAAACGACGTAGTTCTAAACTTTGAATACCATCACAAGCTTATCAAGGTAAATACAGCCTACGAAAGCTTTGTTCGAACCGGAATCAATTCTTATGAAAAATTTGATCGAACTATTGATTATTCCAAAATAACGTTGCCCATAGAATCAATAGATGAAGTGAAGATTATCGAGGGCAGGCTTGAAATTAAACACGAATCTGTGGTCTCTATCAGCCACCCTGATAAGGAAGTACGGGCTTATAACTATCCGTATTTCGGCAGTTACACTGGTATATTTTATAAAGATGAACTCTTGGAAGGCCCGCGTTACTGCTCTAATCAAATTCGGATCTTTAATGACACTACCTACGTTTGTTTTGATGGATTGTTAATCTATTATAAGGATAAACTACTAGACTGTTTTAATGGTGATATAATCGGGTCATTTTCATACAATGGAAACGATTTCGGGCTGATTCTAGACATCCTAGTCACAAAAGGTTATTGGTTTGCACTAACCACTAATGGCCTGTTTAAACTAGAGAGAGGAAACAACAAAATTGATACACTGCTATACACGCCATTTCTTGGAAATCCCTACTATTCTAGATTCGCAGATGATAATTTTGGTTGGCATAATCAGTATTGGTTTGAACTCGACACTAACCTAAATACTTTAAGAATTCTCGATACACTACCCGACGTAATTAAATATGTAGATGTCACTAAAACCCTTTTTGTAACAACAGAAGAGGTTATTCAAAACAGATACATTTTTGGTAAACGCAAGCTTTTTGTTGGGGATTTTCATTCAGCAATAATGCGTGATTCTTCTTTCATACTCACAAGCAACAGTGGTATCATTTATTTTGATGAAACGAAAAAAATATTAGATACCATAATAAGGGCCGAATTCAACTCTAACTCAACTCATATCAGTGGGGACACTCTTATAGCCGGAAGCACCACAGGACTTTGGAAAGTAAACATGTCAAAACTTGATAAGTTGCCCTTTTATACTAGAAATAAAAACCAAGACGGAAGTAAGTTAAAGACTATTATTATCTGTTCAGTATTTTACATAGCTCTTGGCCTCCTTTACCTTTTGTTTTATAGAAAGAATAAAAAAATCGCCAAAGCTCTCCCTCCAGAAGTCTCCAATATAAAACTTATCACGGAACACATAGACAAGAATATACGAACGGTAACTATTAACTCCTTGATGACGACATTCAACCTTTCTCAGAATGGGTTGTACGAAATATGTCAACCCTATACCCCTGGAGAACTAATCCGTAATAAAAGAATTGAGCTGATTAAAGTACACCTTTCCAGCAAAAGCGTCAAAGAACTCTCCGAAATCTCGGGATTCTCGAAAGCTTACTTGCAAAGACAAATTTTACCTGAATTAAGAAAATGAGCTACGCCTTCGAATTCGGCAATGCGTCATACCTAAAGAAATGAAAAAGCTACTTCTACTTCTTCTTGTACCAATAATTTCAACTGCTCAAGTTTCAAGCTCCATTAAACCCAATAAGATCGTTATCCAAGATAATGTCGAAAGGTATTTGTTCGATTACAGTCAAG
>JABIUV010000012.1 GCA_018700895.1 Bacteroidota bacterium | reverse complement strand
TTGGAAAAGGGAGTACTAAAAGAGCTCCCTTTTCTTTTGTTTTTTTTGTTAACATAATATATATTATAGGACGAGTAAACCTCGTAAAACGCTGTTTTCTAATAAACTACAAAAGCAAAGTATTATACGGCCGCTATGATTACGATTATAGCGGTTTTTTGTTGCTCGCTATTGTCGGCTGGTCGTTTTACGTCATCCAATTACTTTGCTCTGTCAAGTAATACAATTGCGTTACTAAGTAATACATTTGCACTATGATAAAAGTGTTCAGAATTGTAAGCTACTTAGAAGGGATTTCTTACTTGCTACTACTAGGTGTTGGCGTGCCACTAAAATATCTAGCAAAGGATGACAGTTGGGTGAAATCTCTCGGAATGCCACACGGGTTACTGTTTGTAGCTTACGTATTTCTTGCAATTGCTGTCGGCGTTCACAAACAATGGAATGCTAAGACTTACGCCATTGTTCTCATAGCATCAGTTATACCTTTTGGTACATTTTACGTAGATCGTAAATACCTATAAGATTTTCCGATTATGGCTACTCTAAAAGGACTTTTGCTGGGCTTTGGTACCGCATTTCTGCTTGGTCCTGTGTTTTTCACGCTTATTAAAAACGCGTTGCAACACGGCAAGAATGCTGGAATTTCTACTGCTCTTGGCATAATTTTAAGCGATATGGTCGTTATATCCATTTGCCTATTGGCTACTACTTCGCTTATTGAGTCTATTAAGACGGAACCAATAGTCAAGTACATTGGAGCTGCTATACTATTATTTATGGGAATTCGGTTTACTTTCTGGCCGTCTGTAGATGGTTTTGATAATTCGTCCGAGGTTAAAAAATCTAATCTTTGGGAGTATTTACTACAAGGTTTTTTGGTGAATGGCGTTAATCCATTCGTTTTTATCGTCTGGATTGGATTTATAACCGTAGGAAAAAATAGTTACACCAATGCGGAATTATACCTATTTCTAGGCTCTATCCTTGTTGGAATTTTCCTCACCGACATTGCAAAATCATTTTTAGCCCACCGAATTAAGCCCTATTTAAAGCCCTATTATCTAAAAAAAGCATACCAAATTATTGGATCCATACTTATTGGTTTTGCCGTACGCTTAATCTACTTCGCGGTATCTTAATGACCTAGGATATCACTTCTGACTAATATTTTTTCCCCATATTCGCCTCCACAAAATTGAAAGCATTTGCTCTCCGGTTTCTTCATCAATGTCTGGGCGTTGTTGAGTAACACTTAAGACATTACTATTATTCATAAACAACTGATATCCAAAACCATACATTGGCGTATCACTGGCATACATTGGGCCAAATCGTGCATCGTTGTACACCAATGTATCCGGATTTTCATCATTTACCACATACCAGCCCTTAGATAGAAAATTGAGTCTATTAATAAGGTCCTCTTCTTCCCACTCTTCTATTAAGCCGTGATTATTCTCTATCTTATGGAACTGAATTATCTCATCATCATCCAACAAGGAATATAATCCCGTATAATATGCTGAATCCGTCTCCGCAGTAGCACTCCATAAGACGGTATTGAGCGGTGTGGGTACTGTTGTAAGTCGTGTATAAGCTATATTCTGTTGCTGCAGATTATCCTGGAAAATGCTATAAGTATGGTACTTGGCACCCAATGACCATAACATATATATACTACTCAGTATAATCCCTACTCTATTGAAGTACTTCCTTTTTTTACTCTCACGATGATAACACAGTGCAATCACGACACATATTAAAAATGGCACCGTGTAAAATGGATCTACAACAAAAATGTTGTTCCAAGCTAGTTTGTATGGCAGCGGCCAGAGTAATTGTGTTCCCCAAGTGGTATGACAATCGAGCAACGGATGCGTAACCAGAGACCAAAACATCAGCTTTGTCCAATCACGTTGACTTGCCGAATGGGTGCCATAAGAATGCTTAATAGTAATCACAACTAAGATGAGCCAAATGGCAAATAATACAATCCTTACCACACTATTATCTAAACTCAAAAAAGGATAGCCTAATATTAATGTAATAAATCCTACGAGTGACCATTTCTCCTTGGTACGAGCAAGCCACGCCACGATAGGTGCGAATACTATGCTAAAGAGTATGGAGTGCGAAAAGCCACGATGTAACTCATTGGCCGTCAGTGCATCAAAAAAAAGCGACTGATAAACGTCTAAGTCGGGAATAGTGCCAGCTATTGCTCCCCATAGCATAGCTTTGTTACCTATTTTTTTGCCAAGGGCAACCTCACCTACTGCGGCTCCTAATACAATTTGAGTTAAAGAATCCATTGTGTACTAAATGTAATGCTCTGCTTTAAAAGGTTTACGAAGCTCGAATTCACTAGGTTGTAATTTCTGTACAAAAGGCTTTAAAATAGCATTGGTTACCTTATTGCGGTGCTTGGCATAAAACTTCATTTCTACAGGTTCAGCCCCTACTCCACTTTTTATTTCCTCTGCCGTACGGCCTATTTTTACGTACTTAACTCCCCGTTCTATTCCGTGCTTTATAAAGTCGTATAACATACGCTGATATACCGCATATTCATAGTTGTAATCATAATCTAAACCTATAAAATTCCCATCCAATACATCATCAAATAATGTTGCAGTACTAAATCCAATTAGCTTATTATCAATGTAATACCCTTTAAAATAGAAGTTTTCTTGGAGTGTTTCCTTCAAACCAAATAATGTTTTAGCATTGAGTCGTCCGAAACTAAAATTAGCCCTATCTAAAAGCGTATTATACAAATGGTCAACATCCGAAAGGCTTCTTTCCTTATCTTCTGTCGTATTTAAATCTAAGACTTGAATTGGGCTTGATTTCTTCAAAACTTGCTTAGCTTTGGTTCTAAACTTAGAATTCATTGCCCCAAGGTAATCATCAAAAGTAGCCCATGAGGAGTCTAGGGTAAGAATCATATTTACATCAATATTTACTTCACTACAACCGTTTTGTTTGAAATATTCAGCATTAGCAAATGATGAGGGCCAAAATTCCTTCATCATTGTAATTGCAATTTTGTGATCGGCTTTCTTCTCACGGAGATGTAATTCATCCAATGCCGTATACACGGATTGATAAGCGTTGGTGTCATCTACCTTGTCCGAAAAAATAAATCCATTTTCTCCTGTCGCGAAAGCATTGCCGCATATCATTACATTAAGGTCTATAGAACCCAATAAACTTTTGGGCAACACCCCTCCTATTTTTTCAGAAAGAGCATCGATATTAATCTCTTTGGAAGTAATAGGGACAATTTGGCAATAGGCTATACCTACAGGTTTTTTTGCCGCACTATAAAACTGAATGTACCTAAACTGCATGTGGCCAAGCCCTTGCTCTAAAGCCAACAAATAAGCCTTTGTCAAATAAGGGTTTTGATCTCCTACGATCGTATCCCAATCGGCTTGGGTTACGTGTGTGATACTGCTATAAAATACCGTGTGTTGAGCACAAACATTGTACTCCTCTTTCACTATAGTTGTGCTCAATGTATACTATTTAAGGATCTCTTGTATATGACCGTCTAGTAAAGAATATATTTTTTCTTTATTCTCCGTAACGTCAAAAACGATATTTAAATCCTCATCTATAACCAGTACCTGCGGAAAGTGTTTGGTTAAGCCAGATTTCAGTTTATCGCTGTATTCTTTCGAGTCTACTATGTGCTCAAAATTGAATGGAAATCTATTGAGAGATTTTTTCACTGTTGACTCATCTTCATCGCTGAAGGCTAAGAAATGAACCTTATCATTATCGGCATATTTGTCTACCAAATCGTTGAGCTCAGGTATCTCCCGTATGCAGTCTCCACACCATGTTGCCCATACGCATATAACAGTAGCTCCACCTTTTAAGTCGTCGCTGGAGATAGCTTTGCCCTCTAAAGTAGTGTAACTAAATTTTGGTAATAATTTACCGTTTTTGTTAGATGTACAAGCCATAAGTGCCGTGATAAGTAATGCTAAACCTAGTGTGCGTTTCATTATAAAAAATTCAATGGTATAACACATTGAACGAACAGCAAAGCAAAATTTGACAATTATTAATGAATCATCTACGAATACTAGTGGTCTACTTTCTCAGTAAATGAATCTCTCCGTTTAGATAATACCATTTAGTCTGTTTAGGATTGGTAAACTTAACCATGTATACATACACACCTTGTTGCACAGGTTCTCCTTTGAATGTACCATCCCATCGGTTATTTACATCTTGAGAACTAAATATTTTTTCTCCCCATCTGTTGTATACATCCATAACCATTTGACTCACACCAGCCGTAAGGCCTCCAAGTCCGAATTCATCATTTAGTCCATCTCCATTGGGTGTAAATGAGTTAGGGATATAGACCAATAGGTCTGCATTTACATACACCAGCTTTGTGGTATCGTGTGTGCAACCAAATTCGTCTTCTACAAAGAGCGTTATTGCGTATGTTCCCGAGTCAGCAAAGGGGTGATATACTTTGGAACCATTATAGCTCGCTCCATCACTTACCTCCCAATTCCAATCGGATATGTTTCCCTTTGAGCTATCCTTGAAAGTAACGAACTCTGTAAGCGTACTAGGGTCTGTTGGGTTAAAGTTGAAATCGGCCGTAGGGTTATTAAGAACAGTAATTTGCTGCATAACATCTATGCTATCTTTACAACCAAAATCACTTTCACCCACTACTTGGATTGTGTACGAACCAACACGTGTATAGATATGATTGGAATCTAAACTTGGATCAGAACCATCTCCCCATTTAAAACTAAATGAAGTTATACTTCCAGAATTGATTGAAGAATTATTCTGCAATTGTACTTCAAATGGAACACATCCGGAATCGGCGGGTATCACAAATGAGAGTTCAGGTAAAGGATGAACATCAACTTGATTAGTCAATGTATCACTGCAATTATTATCACTTTCTGCTATGAGTCTCACTTCATAAGATCCATCTGTGGTAAATGGTGGATTTACAATTGCGGAGGTGTAATCTATGCCATCTATGGTCCAATATAAAGAAGGAATGCTACCTGTTGCGATGGAAGACGTACTCGTAAGTGTATTCACATCACCCAAACACATGTTGGCTGAAGTATATGAGGCCACTGGTAGTGGGTGTATTACGGCCAACTTTTGAATGCTATCTAGGCATCCATTATCTGCAGTTGCTATTAGTTTTATATTACCGCTACCTGCTGTTGTTGTATTGATTTCGGGGTTACGGTCGTTAGAGACCCATAAGTCATTTAAATACCATGCGTAGTTTGTAATTACAGCAGGAGCGGAAATTGAACTGTTTTCTACTGGCGATATTTCAAGCCCCTCACATACTGATGTGACCAAAAAGTTTGGTTTGGGTTTCGCTTCAGTAATAAAGCTATCCTGTGCAGTTATTTGGCAACCATTTTTAGTCCGTACTTGTAAGTTAACTATCGATTTACCCAATTCGTTGTACGTAGTTCTTATCGTAGGTGAATTGGAAATAGTAGTGCCGTAAGTCCATCTATACGTGCTAAAACTATCTAATCCTCTCACCGTATCTGCTGTGAGAATAAGGCTATCTCCTTCACAAATATCCAGTACATTGATGGCGGTAATAGATGGATACGTAATCAAGATTGTACGTGTACTGTCTGTTTGACAACCTTGGTCTGTAGTAATAGTAAGTGTAACAGTTTGTTCTCCGCCTGCGGCAAACTCCTGCTTTGGATTATCGGATGTAGCGGTATTCCCATTACCAAAATTCCAGGATTTAGTATAACTACCAGTGGCCACGGATGACATATCAATAAATTCTGTACTATCCCCGAGACACGTATTAGTAAAATCAAAAGCCGCTAAAGCGAGAGGGTGAACATTTACAAGACGCGAAAATGTATCTCTACAAAAACTATCTTGCTCCATTACGAGCGTAACTAAGTAGCTTCCTGGATTAGCAAATGTGTCGGTATAGTTGAATGTATTAGCCGTTTCTCCTATGCTAGTGTACCACAATGTATCTGTAAATGTTCCTCCGTCTAACAGAGTAGTATTTGTAAAGGGTTGCCCAAAACCAAGGCACGTATCGTTGTATGAAAACGAACTTTCTATGCGTGGATACTTATAGAAGGAAGCAACATAGGTATCAAAACAACCACTGTCAGAATGCACAGTTAGGGCCGCACTATGAAACCCAGAATCAGCAAACCAAACAGTTGGATTTTCTACACTATCACTAGTGTTATTGCTAAACTCCCACTCCCACTTTACTAAATTTCCTACGGAAGTACTCGAATTACTAACGAGGCTAATACTGTCGTTAAAACATACATTTTCAACACTAAAACTTGGTTCTGGAAGTGGATTTACAAAGAGTGAATCTAAAAAAGTATCTGTACAATAATTCTCAGTATAGACTTCCATCATTACTTCAAATTTGCCAGTCGTGTCAAAACGATGAGCTGCCGAATTACCATATTTTATAGCAGCTCCTGGAAAATACCAAAGTGTTGAAAGTTTTTGTTCTCCCTGCGGCATTATGCTACTATCGGCAAAAAATGCCACGACACTGTCGCATAGGCTCGATCTAGATAGACGAGCCTCTGGTTTTGCAAATATCCTAACCTCCACAAATGCAGAGTCGTAATTGGAACAACCGTCGAAGGTGGGCTTATACGTGTACAACTTAGCTTGGAAGGTGCCCGTATCACTGTATATATGCGAAGGATTTTGTACAGAGTCGATACTACCATCACCAAAATCCCATTCCCATCTTACCACCGAGTACTCTGCAGACCCTATAAATTGGGTAGGTCGGCCAATGCACCCAGATGTTACATTAAGCTGCGTACTGTTACTTACCGAAGCCACCGCAGTCAGATCTTTAACATTGGCTCCCGCGGCATAGCCATAGCTTTCGTATTGTCCTTCCCCGTAAGCAGTGGCAATAAAACCTACGTCGGCAGTAAGTCTATGATTTCCTTTTGAGACCGATAAACGTGTATAGCTGTAATATGAGTTTGTAGGGACGCTTGTGAAACTAGCCGTATTGCCATCTATTCTGAAAGTAGATGTGGCGTATGTTGGCATAGTTACGTTTATATAGTGGTTGTCTATATCGTAATATTCACTACTATAAACTGTTATATTAGTAAGCGTCTGTTCTAATGGATTTAGAATGGTCATAGAGGGGTCACCTACATTATTATTTCCATCGCATTTAGAGGTTCGTTGAAACTGTGCAGCCAAGACAGGTTTGTCGGTAAGTACACTCCGTACATTATTTTCTGCGGTCACCTCATAGTAGTCACCCTCATTTATATAAGCTATATCGGGTGCTGCACCCGATTTGAAAACCACAATACGCGTATTGTTCTGAGAAGCAACAAAGCGATAACTGTCTCCTGTTCTGCCAAGTGCCGGCACGAGTACAAACTGTTCGCCCCAAGAGTTAGTTGGGAACATCTGCTCCAATAAATTATCTCCAGAATTGATTCCAAATCCCGAATTACACCCACCCACACGAGTGTAGGTACTTCCTGAGAAGACTGCTACAGTTCTACAATTTGCTAAAGCTCCAGTGTCTATGACTTCTACTCGAGTACCCGTAAGGTCTCCCGTATTGCTATTGGCTATCGCGTGATATACTTGTCCTTCATTCAAGGTTATTTGATAGGTTGCATTCGCGGCTCTAGTCCCTCCTCCTGATTTTATCAAGGCACTGCTAGGAGTAATATTTACCTTGGTTCCATCTTTTACAGCTACAACGGAAAATACATTTTTACCATAGGAACCTCCAAAACCAGCATTTTGTGAACTTTCTTGCCAGCTCATCAAAAAATAATCTTTACCTAATGTACGCGTCGGTAATACCAATGTAGCATCACTCTTATTTCCCTCATAATGATGAGCGTAAACAACTACATCATCATCTGATACCACCTTAACTCCTTTAGACTGAATACAATCTGAGCAATTAATATATGCGTCGGATACTGGTACATTTACTACAGTAAGACTATTAGCACTCACCGTGTAACTAGTAGACCAATTTTGGCCGGGTATAGATACAGTACCAGTCGTATTGGAATCACTGGTAATGTACAATGACATACCAGCATCTGTACCTTCTATATGACTCATGAATCCTATCCAAAACTCCTTACCTTTATTTGATTTGGATTGTGCTAATGATGTGAGATTACTCAATATTATTACCGAGATGATAAGGAACTTAGTCTTACTTAATGGCATATTATATAAGGTAGGTTTGGGTTCAAAAAACTATTAAACAACAAATAAACGCTAAAGCGACGTTCAATCATTGTCATATTTTAAACCTTACTCCAAAAAGAAGGCGTAAAAATAATAAGCACCGTAAAAAGTTCTAATCTACCAAGTAACATGAGAAATGATAAAACAAACTTTGCCCCGGTTGAAAACCCAGCAAAATTGTGAGATGGATCTACATCGCCTATTCCAGGCCCAATATTTCCTAGACAAGCAATACTTGCTCCCGCTGAAGTCATTAGGTCATGTCCAAATGCAGAAATCACAAGTGCCCCTAAGATGAACACAAAAAGGTAGATAAAGAAGAAGGCAAGAACGTTGTAAACAGTTCTTTGTTCCACAGACTTATTATTTATTCTTACAGGTATTATGCCTCTAGGGTGCAAGAGTCTCTTAAATTCCATATAACCGTTTTTCAGTATGATGAGATGCCTTAGTACTTTGACGCCACCAGAGGTAGAACTTGCACTCCCGCCCGTGAACATAAGAAATAAGATTAACATATACGCAAATGGTGCCCATAGAGCATAATTGGCTGTAGAGAATCCTGTTGTTGTAATAATCGTAACCACTTGAAAAACAGCGTGCCTAAAGCTTTCCTCTAATCCTTTATCACTGTCGACTACCAAAGTAGATGTAATAGCGACCGTAAAAACCACTATTATTCCTAAATAGGTTTTAAATTCTTCATCAATAAGCACCTTTTTCCAGATACCTTTTACAATAAAATAAAGTATACTAAAATTAATACCACCCACTAGCATAAAAGCAGTAATAATATACTCAATAGCTGGCGAATTATACGCTGCTATACTTGCATTCTTTGTACTAAATCCGCCAGTACTCATTGTCGTAAATGCGTGATTTAGAGCATCTAGCCAAGTCATGCCTGCCACTTTCAGCATAATGGTTTCGGCCAGAGTAAGAAGCACGTATATAATCCAAAGTCGCTTTGCTGTATCCGTAATCTTGGGATGTAGCTTGCCACTACTAGGACCTGGTGCTTCGGCCATAAAAAGCTCCACCCCCCCCACTCCAAAAAGCGGAAGTAAAGCAACCGTAAGAACAATTATCCCCATTCCTCCTATCCATTGAGTCATACTACGCCAAAGCATAATTCCTGCAGGTAAAGCTTCTATATCATTGAGAATGGAGGCTCCTGTAGTAGTATATCCACTGATGGTTTCAAAAAAAGCAGAGGGTATATCTGATATAGAACCACTAAGTATGAATGGTAATGCTCCTGTAATTCCAAGAATGACCCACCCAAAGGTCACTACTAGATATCCATCTCTTTTACTTAGGTATTTATTATTACGTGTAAACCACCAAATAATCGCTCCTAAATTGGCACTTATAGCAGAGGAGATGAGTAATGGATTAAAATCGCCAGACTCACATATCCAGCTCACGGGTAAAATAGAAACCATAAAAAGCCCATTTAGAATCATTAGCAGGCTTAGAATATGCAGTACAGCTCTAAAATGAAACATAGGTGTTAGCTGAAAAATTCTAAAGTCTTCTTAATACTTTCTGGCAAGGCAAATATGACAACTTTATCATACGCTTCGATCTGAAAATCAGGTTCGGCAATCCAAGCTTCATCATTTCTTATTATCCCGCCTATTGTAGCATCTTTGGGCAATTGGAGGTGACCTATGCTCATTTTTGTCGCCTTGGCATTTTCAAGGACGTGAATTTCGATTACCTCGGCATCTAAACCGTGTATTCCTGCAATATTTATAATATCCGCTTGACGCACATAGCGAAATATGTTATTGGCAGCTATCAGTTTTTTATTGATGAGTGTGTCTATACCAATGTTCTGAGATAGATTAATGTAATCCATATTTTCTACCATCGCAATAGTTTTCTTTACTCCGTGATTTTTTGCCACTAAGCAGCTCATTATATTAGTTTCAGAGTTTCCAGTTACGCCTATAAAGGCATCCATTTCGGAAATATTCTCATCTTCGAGTAGGTGTACATCGTGCCCATCATCATTGATGATAAGTGTGTCTGACAACTCCTCTGCTAAAGTGGCACATCGCTCAGCATCGGATTCTATCAATTTTACGTGTTTACGTCTGCTCAGCTTTTTGGCGGTACTGTAGCCTACATTTCCCCCACCCATTATCATTACGTTCTTTACTTCCAGCTTTGTTTTGCCTGCAACATCTCTTATCTCATCTATACCAGCAGGTAAGCACAAAAAGAATACGTGATCATTTTCTTGGTATACAAAGTCCTCATTAGGAATAATCGCATCACCTTTGCGTTCTACAGCTATGGTTTTGTGGTTTTTGTTTTCATTGTACTTCTTACAATACGCTAAATTTTTGCCTATGAGCTTACTGTGATTTGTAAGGTAAACACCCAGTAAAGTCAGACGACCAAACTCAAAATCGAATGCATTACTAAATGAAGATCGCCTGAGCAATCTAATAATTTCTTTAGAAGCTAATTCTTCTGGACTAATCAGAACATCAATACCCAAGCTACGCAAATCTAGTCTATCTCGAAGTTTCAAGAACTCAGAATTGCTAACTCTTGCTATAGTTTTTTTTGCCCCGAGTTGCTTTCCCAAGGTAGCAATAGTAAGGTTGGTAGTCTCTGATGCCGTTACAGCTATGAGCAAATCTGCTTCGGCAACTCCTGCTTTGTCTAATGTAGTTATAGAATAAGCATTACCTTGTATAGTGAGTAAGTCTAACTCAGAGTCAGCCCTGCTCAGCACCTTTGCTCTGGTATCTATTAGTACAATGGAGTGCGATTCTTTGGTTAGTAGTTTAGCTAGATGATATCCAACTTCTCCCCCTCCTGCTATTATTATTTTCATTTTAGCGGTGCAAATGTATTGATATTACTTTTTAATTTTGTAAACGATACTTTTTAG
>JABIUV010000049.1 GCA_018700895.1 Bacteroidota bacterium | reverse complement strand
TTATTTGTATGACCTGTATTGTGAATCTTGTTATTAGTTATCACAGTACCTTCGTCACAGTAATAGGTTCTTATACCATAGTATGCAAAGTCCTTTATCTCATTGTTGTCCAATGTGTTGTAGTCATCTGCCCCAGATTGTCTTAAATCAGACATCCAAACACCCCAATATGGACCACCATTTACGCTACCACTGGTTACGTTGTTGGTGATCATACAATTTTCTGCTGCGTTGTTATATGTATAGACTGAGGTATTAGAACCATTACCCAAAACAAGATAAGCACTTGCGGTATACGTAAGTGTAAGATTTGGCATTCTAAATTCACACTCATTGATGTTTATGTACTTTGAAACATCTCTTATCTGCACGCATCGTCCATAGTTTGTAGTCGTATTCTCTATTATGAGATCATCTACCGTCATGTATTCTGCTTTCGAAAAAGTCATCACTGGACTTCTTGAGGTACTGCCTTGGTGAGTGATTTTCTCACCATTACCATTTATGGTAACACGATTAGATGCACTAGCTCCTGAATGTTTCTCAAAAACTACCCATTCCGAGTATGGGCCAGAGTTTGCAACCACATTCACGGTAACTGCTCCATTTACTCCATTTGCCAATAGGGAATCAGAAAGACTGGTGAAGCTAACAAAGTTAGTAGAAGTAGCTGCAGAATTTTTATCAATAGTATAAGTACCATTCATCTGTGCTGTTGCTAATGCTGAAATCACCATAAACCCACAAAGGGCAAGTGATTTCATTAAGTTGAAACGCCAATTTCGTTTGTAATCTTTTTTCATAAAATGCTTTAATTAAATAATTTAAATGTTAATTCTCTTTTGAGAGCCCCAAAATTATAAAATTTATTGGCACGGCAATTTAAATTGTAAAAAAATGACACTGACATTTTGATTAATTTAATATAGAAACTTCGCTACAAGGCAATATCAAGACGTTATCACTAAGCCGACAGCAGCTCTACTTCACATCCAAGTGACTTTATTTTTTCTTCTGGCAAATTGCAAATGCGAACAAGAAATTCGTCAGCATTTTCTATTTGAGCAAGATGAGAAGGGTAGTGCACCTCTTTTAATGCATGAGTGAGCAACACTCCTGCTACAAAAAATTGGGTTAAAGCTATGATAGAAACTACACGTTGGACAGGGCGATGTATGGCCTTGGCCAAATATATATGACCACCCAAGATGGAAAGGAGTCCTATTATAGCATAGATAACAACATAAATAACACGTGGAGCATACGACTCATAAAAGACGATACCAGCAATGAACGGCAACAAGAAACGAAGTAAAGGTATGTGTCGCCAGACATACATCAGCTATACACTAACTGTGCTTTCGATATATCAATGCTTTTAGTTCATCCTTTAGCTCTTCGTTATCCCACTCGTGCTTATTTTTATATTCGTGATACACCCTAAAGGCATCTTCGCGATCGGTAGCATTATCTAGCTGATTTATAAAACTATTGTATTCTTTATTATCACCATCAAAGAATGCACTTTGAAACTCAAACCTCTTGGCAAGTGACATCCCCTTAGCAATTTTGTCTATTGGGTTACTGCTGAACTTTTCAAACAAGGACAGCATCTCATCTTCTGGTTTGGGTGTAGGTATAGGTTTTGGATTGGGAGCTGGAGTTGATCTTTGTACGACTGGTTCCGGCTCTTTCGCCGGTGTTGTTGGCTCGGGTACTTGAGGCACCACTATATGCTCAACTTCTATGGGAGCAGGTGGCTGCTCAGGAGTTTGTGTTTTCTCTTGTACAATTTCCTTTATTATTTCTCTAGGTGCCGGCTCTTGTACTTTTGGAGCAGGTGCCTCAACCTTATGGCTCTCTACAGCCTTATTTGTTCTTATTTTGCCTTGCAGTGCAAGCAGATTTATCTCAGCATATAAGTCAATACAATGCTTGCGTAATACATCTATATCTAACTGAGATAATTTGTCAGAATGGAGACTCAATCGACTGTTGTGAATGCTTATTAAGCCCAAAAGTTCATCTATTCGTTGGTGTACACTATCTCTGCTCATAATAATGGTACGAATAAAATCATTTAATATTACTTTCGGCATCCATTATCAACACTTAAAATGTTCATAGAACCGAAAAATAACAAAGGCTGGATAGAAGTAGTGTGCGGCTCTATGTTTTCTGGCAAAACCGAAGAACTTATACGCCGGGTAAAGCGAGCCAAAATAGCCAACTTGAACGTACGTATATTCAAACCCAAGATGGAAACTCGTTATGATAAAGTGAAGGTAGTATCACACGACTCCAACTTTATAGACTCTTTTCCAGTGGATCAATCTAGTGAAATACTTCGCTGGGTAGACGATATAGACGTGGTGGGTATAGATGAGGCTCAATTTTTTGATGCTGAACTTCCCACTATATGCGATAAGTTAGCCAATAAAGGTAAACGTATAATTATAGCTGGCTTGGATATGGATTATCTCGCGAAGCCCTTTGGTGTAATGCCCCAGCTTATGGCTAAGGCAGAATATGTTACCAAGGTACACGCAATATGCATGCAATGTGGCGACGTAGCTCAATACTCTTACCGATTTACCAAAAGTGGCGGACAAGTACAACTAGGTGAAAGTGACCAATATGAACCGCGATGCAGGAGTTGCTATATCAAAGGAATGGCGTCACAGCAAGCGGGTAAACGTAGATAAGGTCGCCAAAAAAACGATAGCGGTCTTCCTTAGCAAAATATTTTTGATGCCTTAGTATGAATAACAAGGTGCTTTGCATAACCACAAAAGTCAGGGTGATAAATACCGATGTATCATACCTATAAAAACCGATTAAACTTAATAGAGCAGAACCAATGATGGCAATACCGGCAATAATTTTTAGGTTGCGGGTTGAAGTAAGTTGTGCTACGGACAATACATCACTCAGACTATCTACCTCTTTGTCATACATCGAGAAGAGAAACAAATTGGCTACATTGATACAGAATATGCAGCCAAAATGAATAAGTAGCTGCGGGGATATACCTGCCATACCTAGCGGAACTATTGGTGTAATACAAAATCCTATAGCCACGACTAAAGCGATAAATATTTCTTTCAAGAAAATACGTCTTTTTATGCGAGTAGAAACCACATAGTTTACTATAAAATGAAACGCAGTTAACCCAAGTAGCAGGGCTATCAATTGGAAATATATTTCTGGAATTTTGAATGCTAACATAATGAGGAACATTCCTACCAAGATGAGTAGATAGATGAGCCTTAGTTTATAATCATAATGCACCTTGTGTCTTAAGGATTTGGCCCTGTCTTTTAACTGTATGCCATCTATAAGGTGGTCTAGTGTGTAAATAAACCATACGCCCAATGCTAGCCCTAATGCTACCCAATAGTTAGACTCGACGGCAAACGCTCTGGAAAAAAAAATGAAACAACTATAAGAGCCTACGGCTACTAGAATGCTATACGTATTTATAAAGTGAATTATAGCTATTGGACCACGTAATCGTTGCATCAGAACGAAGACGTACGCTACTCTACTGCCAATACGGACTCTACCTCTGGCAGCATATGCTTAATGCTTTCTTCTACACCAGCTTTCATAGTGAGGTGACTAATACTACACGTACTGCACGCCCCGAGCAACCGTAATTTCACTACCTTATTCTCATAAGATATAAGCTCTACATCACCTCCATCTTTTTGCAAGAATGGACGTATACTTTCTAAAGCTTCTTCAATTTTAACCTCTGCTACTGTCATTATTTGAATTTCAAATTTACCGCTTTTTATCTATTGGCAGCAATTACACTTAGTTTTTGAACTATTTTACCTACCACTGGCACATAGCTACTATATAAACTCCGGCTACTTTTATCTTCTTTTATAGGTATCTTACCCAATAGGTCGAGGTTCCATTCTTTGCATAGTGCCTCCCCGCCATTTTTGCCAAATAAAAAATACTTCTGTCCATCTTCTTCAGGTTGAAAATAACTCATATTCTCTACCACCCCAAGTATCTCTTGCTTTAGATGCGGATTGGTAAACATGTCTATTGCCTTACGCGTATCTGCTACAGCTACGTCTTCTGGTGTGGTTACTATTACTACTCCGCTCAGTGGTATATGCTGCATTATACTGAGATGGGCATCGCCTGTACCTGGGGGTAAATCCACGAAGAGATAATCCAGCTCTCCCCATTTCACATCGGTACAAAATTGACTGATGGCCTTACTCAACATTGGACCACGCCATACTAAAGCCTGCTTACCCTCTACGAGGTAGCCTATACTCATTGTTTTTAAACCATCTACTTCTATAGGAACCATCAGATTGCCATCCATAACAGGTTTATCGTTTTGTGTGCCCAGTAATGTAGGGACAGAGGGACCATGTATGTCTGCATCTAGCAGGCCTACTTTGGCTCCCGCTTTACTTAATGTTTTTGCTAGGTTAATAGCCACTGTGCTTTTTCCAACTCCACCTTTGCCAGAAGCTACGGCTACAATATTTTTTATACCACTGAGTACGGTATTATTTTCTCTGCTTACCTGCACGTTTGAGGTAATCTTGATTTCCACCTCTGCAGTGTCACTTACCATCGTACTAATGGCTACTCTGCAGGCGTTGGCTATGCTATCCTTCATAGGGCAAGCCGGTGTGGTAAGTACAAGGTCAAATGAAATGACATTATCCTCTATAACCAATTGCTGTATCATATTGAGCGACACCAAATCTTTGTTCAAGTCTGGATCGTCCACATAGCTCAACGCTTTTAAAACTGCTTCGTGTGTCATTCTACGTTTTTTAAGAAAGGAAATATTCGTTTGTTCATTTTGAGGATGAACCACCTGAAAAACTTGTACTCGCCAAGCAGAGTACCTACACCAAACAGTAAAAACTGATAAATGAAGTATACTGCAACGATGGTGACAATAAGTTCGTACCAATATAACTCACCATAGGTGATTTTATCGAAAACCAACTTCGTGAAAGGCCGTCTAACGAAAGTAACTGTGCTGCCTGTAATGGCAAAAATTACAAATATCCACGCCATTCTCCTATCCGAATTGACATTCCATTTTGTTTTTAATTTCTCCCAGATGGATCTCATGATATGATACTTGCAAATCTATTTTTATAATACTAAAACTACGTTGCGTGCAACATAGTTTTTGGAATACACGTTTTGCATCAATAATACCTTTTCTGATGAAAAACTTATTGAAACTTATAGTAGCAATGACCTTAGTGGGTGCTGGACTGCTCGGCTATAGTTATTTCCAAAAACACTATTACATAGGACTAGGCGGCATACAAAAGTACGAACGAGTACAGATATACATACAAGCTAGACACTAAGGAAGAACACGTGGAGCTACAAGTACGGCGGGGCCCTACTGTGAAGACATAGAATGGACACCCATTGTGGCAGATGAGGCTACGCGAATACTACAAGAAGCGGGTATTACAGTCATACGAAGTAATGCAAACAGAAGGAAATATAGTGTCGTTGACCTGGCCTTGTCTATCCATTTTGATGGGTGTGCTACACAATGTGGAAGTGGTGCAAGTATCGGTTATGACGATGATACTGATAAGCCTACTGCCAAGCTAAGCCTCAAGCCTAACAATATGATCTTTAATATTTCTATGCTCATAATATTAAAAATAAAAAAAGGGGAGCAAAATGCTCCCCTTAATCATATACTTAGCTTTAGTTTTTGGTATATTCTAGTATACTAGTTTGAAATCTACTCTACGGTTGAGTGCTCTACCAGCAGCAGTACTGTTGTCTACTAGAGGTTGTGACTGCCCATAACCTATAGCCGTCATTCTAGCTGCAGATATACCGTGAGATGTTAGATAACGTTTTACAGCATCTGCTCTTTTTTGTGATAAAGCTTGGTTAGCATCCGCTTCACCTTGGCTATCTGTATGACCTTCTATCGTAACTTTAGCTTTATCATACTCTTGTAGTATTTTAGAAAGTTGATCAAGGCTAGCAAAAGACTCCGCTTTTATCATATCCCTACCACTCTCAAAATAAATACCTTTAGCAGCTAATGCTATTTGCTCTTTTACTTCTTCCTTTATTTCTGGACAACCCTTGTTAGTTGCAGCACCAGGATTTGCAGGACACACATCTTTGTGATCATACACACCGTCACCATCACTGTCTGGGCAACCTTCTCCTTCTTTACTACCTGATTTAAGTGGGCACTTATCTTCACTGTCTTGTATACCATCTTTGTCTGAATCTGGACAACCTGCAAATGCAGCTAAACCTGGTACATCTGGACATTTATCTTCAGCATCTGCTATACCGTCTCCGTCTGAATCTGGACAACCATCAAAAGCAGCTACACCTTTCACATTTGGACATTTATCTTCCTCATTCACTATGCCATCTTTGTCATTATCCAATGGGCAACCTGCAGTATCTACTTCATATCCTTCTGGAGTGTTTGGACATACATCAAAGTCATCAGAAATACCATCATCATCAGAATCTTTAATTTTGTATGAAGCTCCGTTGCTACCAAAGTTATAAGCAAAACCAATAGAGTGGTATAAGAACATATCGTGTAATGGCTTATTACCTTCTTGGGCTACATTAAGTCTAGCTCCTGCTATGGACCAAGGTGCAGCGTCAAAGTTATCATCAAACGTATAGTTTAATTGCTCACTAACTACGAGATCTAAAGCATCTGTCAAACCAAACTTGAATCCACCACCTGCATTCCATGCTGATGATATCCACGTTCTGTTTTGAGAGTAGTCTGGCAAAACGCTATACTCTGTAAATTTAGAGATAGACTGTGTTACACCCCAACCAGCTCTAAGGAAAGGCTTAAATCGTGCATCTTCGGCTAGTAAGTACCCGTTTGCAAATTTATAAGTGACACCTAACATTCCTTGCAATACTCTAGAGCGGAAACCAACTCTCACGGTCTCTGCAAGACGCTCATTATATTCCATTTTATAAAATCCTACATCTCCTGTTGATCCATAAAGATTAGCATCAAAGGATGGGTTCAGATAAATGCCAAATGCACCGCCAATACCTTGATAGTCAGGACTATTTTTGAAATATAATGCTGAACCTAAGTCACCATGGTATTCTTTTAGTCCGCCATTTATCTCTATGCCAAACTTCTTATCATAAGACTGAGCAAATGAGGTAGCACTAAAAATAAATAGCGATAAAATTAATGTTTGTATTTTTCTATTCATAATTGTATTGATTGGTTATTATGGTATTTGAGTAAGCAATATTACACTAAATTGACAAATCTTAAAAATATTTTTTAGCCTTTAACTCCAAACTTGGGTGCCCTCGCTACAGTTTTTACAGATATCTATATTACTGCGGCTCTTAAGTATTAGTCTTCTAAAGCGATTATACTCCGCTCCTCCCCAAATTTTATGAAATGTCATATTTTCAAGCTGACCTAATCTATAAGTGGCATCTTTGTCAAAACAGCATGGTACAACCTTGCCATCCCAAGTCACCACACAGCCTTGCCACATACGCCAACAGTGGCTCAGTAATCCGTTTTTAATCTTATATCTCAATCCATCTTTTTCGTATCTCGCATACTTGGGACTTTGGGGTAAGAGGTCGCTCCCTCCCTCAAAATTATAGATTTGGGCAGTTTTCAGGGCCAAGTGGTCTACCCCTACCTCTTTGGCTAGCTCTCGTATTTCTTCTATCTCCCCTTCATTATGACCAAATACAATAAATTGCCAAATGATGAAGGGTGTCTTGCTACCCAATGCCTTTTTCCAGCGTACCATATTTTTGGTGCCTTCTATTACCTTATCTAGTTTCCCTCCTATTCTATACTTACCATAGCTCTCTTGTTTCACTCCGTCTATGGAGATTATGAGTCGACTTAGTCCACTGCCTATGGTCTTTTTACAGTTGTCATCTGTGAGGTAATGGGCGTTGGTACTCGTAGCCGTATATATATTATGCTTACTCGCATAGCCCACCATCTGGGTAAAATCCTTGTTCAGATAAGGCTCGCCTTGAAAATAATAGGTGATATACGTGAGCTCCTTGTGTAGTTGGTCGATAATAGACTTATTAAGCTCTGGCTCCAACATACCAATGGGCCGGCTAAATGCTCTTAATCCACTGAGGCACTCCGGACAACGTAAGTTGCAACTCGTAGTAGGTTCTAGCGATATAGAAATGGGATATCCTCGATGATAATTACGCTTGGTCATTTTACTCAGATGATAAGACGTGAAAATCTTAAGAGCGTTCCACAAGCGTCTGGGCCCTAAGGTCTTGAGGTATACCAATCCGTCTATGAGTTGTGCTTTGCTTACCATGGCACTACGTAAATACCTCACGTTTACGGTAAACGAAAAAGCCTACCACAGCGGTGAAGAGTATAGGCCAAGTAGCTAGGGACCATCCACTTACACCTAAACTATGATAATAAAACGTACCTAATATCCCAAATAGCATTCCTCCTAAAAAGAGGTGAATCCCGATTTTTTGTTTGCGTCGGATAAATACGCTTCCTATTAAGGCGATGAAGCTCCCTATTATCTTCAATAACGAACTTTTGGCATAACGGAGCTCGGTAAGGTAGGTCGTAAGATTCTCTTTAAATCCCACGTATACATCTGTGGTCTCCTCGGTTCCAAAGCTTTTTTCTTGCTCTTGGATGGCAACAGAAATAGACTCTTGTAACTGTGCCACCTCACTCGGATTGCTGTATGAACTATAGTTACTCACCGCCATAAATGCGGTAATAAAGGTGAGCATAAAACCTCCAAATTTGTAAAATCTAAGCGTTGCTTGCACGACGGCAAAGAAAGCATAAAAAAAGACCAAACAGGTTGATAATGAAGATGAGTTGTTACTTGAAAATTGAATCTATTTTATTCTAAATGCTTTGAAAGAATAAGCACTCATCTTAGAAAAAAAATTTATAATAAAAAATCCTGTAGCTAACTAAAAGTAAATGAATCAGCTAAACTATAAACCCTCCTTGCTGCGTATAATATTAATAAGCCTGCAAATCCAAAAAACAACGCCCTTGGTGGGCCGCCCTCGCTGCCATTGCCACCACCTACTACAAACAACTCATTTTGGTCGCTCTCTTCTTCTATTCTCACCTTGTCTGTACCATTGGCCACGTAGTCATAAAACTCCTTAGTATCCCACTGTGATAGCGTAGCCAGCAAACGCAGTTCTTGTTGTCTGCGAAGCTTTAGTCGCTGCACATATCGTTTGCCTTCGGCACAGGACAAATCGCCATACGCGGGGTGCGTGATAACGTATCTTGCCTGATAGTGCTCTTTATTGGGTGTTTCTATGAAAAACAAATCTTCTGGAAACTTATCTAACGTATAACGCACATGCATACGTGTGAAGTAAGTGGTCGTTCCATTGGCATTGGCCCACGGTACACCCGCCATCAAAAACTCACGGGCATAAGGCGGATTGCCAACGCAGGGGTCACACTTCACGCCACTCCACGTAGGAGTTACGTTCCACGCATACTCCAAAAACACGGCATTTCTTCCTTGTTGGCTATGCTGATTTCTGAATACATCGGTATAAAAATTAGCAAAATTTGGTTTCACGAAGGTTGGAACTTTTTTATTCGTTGGCATTTGAACCGTACGGTAGTTACTGCACTCTACCCTTCCTGTTTTGGAAAATGCATATACAATCATATCTTGCTCTCCTTTACTATTTGCCATTCCTAAGCGTATGGGAAGCATAAATTTATCTGACTTTACGGTGATTTGGAGCGGTCTGAGGAAACCACCATTGGCCGTTGGGTTATACTTATTTAGGTCTACTTTTACTACAAAAAATTTCAATCCACTTTTAATATACGGTTCTAATACCTGCTCTGCCTTGGCTGGTATACTATATCCGTTGTCTAGGAGCCATTGTTTCAGCCCACCCGATTTTTTGGCACTTAGCAGCACGATGTCATACTCCGCTACCTTATATTGAGCCTCTATGGTCACTCGATATTTTACTTTATCTCTGAGTACCCTACTCATGGTGCTTTCGGCCACGGCTATATTTTCTAGCATCATGTCTTCTTCCACCTCATACACAGGCTCACACGGGTTTTGGTCGTAGTACTCCACTAGTCGTGGAGCTGAGTAAGCGTCTAGCATACTAAATACAGAGCGGTCTGCTATTCGGATATCTTCACGAGCCAGCACATTGGGTACGGGTACTACCATGGCAAAGTCTTTCACGTCCCCTTTGAAATCATTGCTCATGGTGATGGTTGTTTTGTTACCATCTCTTACCAGTATCACCTCGCTCTTGTTGTTGTATAAATCTGCTCCTGCTTTGGCAACATAAAACCCGCAAAAGGCTAATGCTACTTGGCCCATAGAACATACGGCCATTAGTAATAAAACTATTTTTTTCATATTATTATTTAGTTATTTATTTGATTATTACGGTGTCATTTCTTTCTAGCGGAATGCCTTCCCACTCAAATTTGCGTGCGACAAAGAGCTTGTCGAACAAGGGAGTAAATGGACTAAAAATGACCAAAAGCCATATCGCCGCCGTCTGCATATAAAAGAAATTAGAAGCTACAAAGAGCCCTACGGCCAATACCAAGGACCACAATACGCGAGCATACTTATGATTGGGTGTCGTCATAGGATCGGTTATCATAAAAAAAGTAAAAAGCAGTAGTGTACCGTTGCTCATTTGATGCAGCCACACACTGGGCTCCCAACCCAAGTACAGCACTTGCCGAGCAAATAGCAATACACCAAAAGTGAGAATAAACGTAAATGAGGTGTCTAACCTGCCTACCTTGAGTATCATCATAAGTCCTGCAGCCCCCACAAAAAACCACAGCAACACACTACTTCCCCACTGGCCTGGGCTTATCCACGCATCGTTGGTAAGCAGCATAGCTGCAATAATGCCCACATTGGCTGGATTGAAAATATGTTTGTTTTTCACCTTGATAAGAAACTTGGTGCTGATGGCTATTGCCGCAGCTAGAATAGCGGTATGAATGCTCCCTGTCCTGAGCAACAGGCATAGTCCTAATCCTGTAATCAACGCACTTTTTATGGAGCTATACCTCCTAGTGGTGTAGTGTGTAAAAGCAAGTTGTGTGACTACGACTGAGGCAAGTAAGGCTATGTACTTACTTGTCTCATTTTGCCAACCCAGATACGATACACCGTATAGTAAAAATGTACCTAAGAATAAAATCTGAAAATAACGAGGGTCTCGTGCCTCGTTGCTCATATCGGAGAGTACTTTTTGTATCATTGAGGTGGTTAATACACCTCAACCTGAAAAGGTAAACGGATAGTGAAAATTCTACAAATTCACACAGGAACTCGCCTTATAGGCAAGTTCCTGCAACCTAAAATGTGTTCCTACGCCGAATTATTTCTCCAACAGTATTCAAAATGGTCACTCACCATTCCTACAGCCTCCATAAATGCCATACACGTTGTACTGCCTACAAATTTGAACCCTTCTTTCTTTAGGGATTTACTCATAGCGTCACTTTGGGGCGTTTTGGTTTGTACGTCCGCCCACGTTTTTACAGCTATGTTTATTGTCTTATAATCTGTAAACTGCCAAATGTAGTTGTCAAATGATCCATACTCGTGTTGCAATCTGAGAAATACTCGAGCATTAATAATAGCGGCTTCTATCTTACCTCTGTGGCGTATGATGCCTGGATTATTTACTAAAATATCAATTTCCGTATTACCATAATTTGCAATACAATCTGCATCAAAATTATCAAACGCCATGCGAAACCCTTCGCGTTTTTTGAGAATAGTATGCCAACTCAACCCAGCCTGAAAAGTCTCTAATAGAAGGTACTCAAACAACAATGCATCATCATGTACTGGAATTCCCCACTCTTCATCATGATACTTTACATATAGCTCATCCTTTAGGCACCATTCGCAGCGGGCCTTGTCATCATGGGGATGGTAAGCTTGCTTTGCCAATGGGCTGAAATTTTAAAACTGAAAGTATATAAACGGCTGTATATCAGCACTCTTAGCTTGATAAATACAAAATACAACTCCAACAAAAACCAAGATTTTGGTAATGATGTGAGCATCGGAATACCACGATTTAATATTATTTTTAATCCGACTAGGTAGCATATGTACGACATAACCTAGGGTCATAAATGAGAATACTTTCCAATAACCCAATACACGAGGGACAATGCCTCCCCAATCAAAATTAGTAAAGATAGTCTTCAGCATTAAAGCCACCGTATGTATATCTGCCGCTCTGAAATACATCCAACAGAACGCAACAAAATGAAAGGTAATGAGTACAGATATTACTTTACCGAAGATATTTACCCCAATGTTAAACCATCGCGACCATACACGGTGTATCGCTAAACCAACTCCGTGCAACGCTCCCCACACAATGAACTTGAGTGCCGCTCCGTGCCATAGTCCACCCAGGAGCATCGTCATAAATAGGTTGAAATAAGTGCGAATAGTTCCCTTGCGATTTCCTCCTAAGGAAATGTACAAATAGTCTCTAAGCCACGAGCTAAGTGATATATGCCATCTCCGCCAAAAATCGGTAAGACTCTGAGATTTGTATGGTCCATTGAAGTTAATGGGCAGCGTAAAACCAAGTAACGCAGCTAAGCCTATCGCAATATCAGAATAGCCCGAAAAGTCACAATAGATCTGAATGCTATACCCGTACACTGCCATCAGATTCATGAAACCACTGTATAACTCTGGAGCCTCAAATACACGATCTACAAAGTTGATGCTGATATAATCGCTTATGACGACTTTCTTTATTAACCCAGAGATAATTAGAAATACGGCTTCGCCAAAACCGGCCTTACTCAAGTAGTACGGCTTTCTTATCTGAGGTAAAAAATCTGCTGCACGCACGATAGGTCCTGCTACCAGCTGAGGAAAAAAGGAAACGAAGAAGGCAAAATCAAAAATGTTTTGACAAGGTTCTATCTTCTTACGGTATATATCTATGCTGTAGCTCAGAGTTTGGAACGTATAAAAAGAAATACCTACGGGAAGAACAATATCAAAAATGTCATACGCCGTTCCGAAACTTCCATTTGCAAATACTGCTAAAAAATTTATTGCTTGAAAAGAAGTGTCTGCTAAGTTGTTAATGCTATCTACAATAAAGTAGGAATACTTGAAAAATCCGAGCAGTCCAAGATTTACTATCAGACTTATGGTGAGCAGTAGCTGCCTTTTCCACTTTGGTTTAGTTTTGTGAATTAAGAAACCAAGAACGTAGTCTACCGCTGTGCTGAATAGTAATAGTAAAAAGTAAAACCCACTACACTTGTAATAAAAAAACAAGCTAAATGCGAGTAAATAGATGTTTCGAATACGTACCTGTTTGTGGATGAAGGTATATCCTGCAAAGATGGCGGTAAACAGGAAAAGGAAAATATACTGATTAAACAGTAGAGGCTTATCGGCCGAGTAGCTTATGATATCTTCCCAGTTAAACATTCCTTTAGTTTAGGCTATAACCACGCATTAATGCTTCGTACAGCATCTCTCCCTGTAGCTCATATCCTGATATAGTAAAATGTATTAAATCTCTCCCCGCTAACCCATTATCTCTCCATTTGACTATCGAATTTTTACCTCCCATAGCTTCATACAGATTCCAGATAGCCACATTTTCTTCGGCTGCTAAGATGAGTAAGTCGTTTACTAACGCACCTAGATATTTACTCGGATACTTACGATATACATAATGATCTGGTGGTGTGGCGATTAGAATGGAGACATCAGGGTTCTGTGCTCGTATCCTTTTTATCAACGTTCGATAATTTTCTTTTACACAGTTAGAGCAGTAGCGTGAGCTTCGTGTGTAGCAATCATTTGTACCAAAACTGATAATAACAAGTGACGCGTTTAGTTCATTTATTTGTTCTTCGAATCCCGTGCTTCGCAAATATTGAGAAACGGTACTGCCATTCACACCCATAGCATGATATAGTACACCCGGTTGTTCATTTTCCAATACTAATCCCTGTATTTCGGCTAAGCTACTCCCTTCGTTAAAAGGAGCTAACTCTATACTATCTTGGGCGATGTCAAAGTAGATAGTAGTGTGCTCATTTTCTTTGTCGTGAATGTAGTTTCCTGTACATTCCTTCGGCAAAAAATCACCGCTCTTATCCAGGATTTTGAGTTTGGTAAACGACCTATCTACGCTATCCCACGTGCGTACCCTAAAGCGAAAATCAGAACCCATACCTGATATAGCACTAAATCCAGATACACCCAGGTTGCAAGTAGAGTAGTTGTTTTTCACGGTACAATAACTCCATTCTCCGCTGTGGTCAAATTTTACATCTAAAGCTCCGCCTGTGTGAGCAATGCGGTACGGAAATACAAACCCTCTACCGGCATTTCCAAAGGTAGTTTGCATCTTATTGCGTACCATTCCCGTTAAAAAATCGGATTGAATATGCGAATCACCTATATGCACAATGCTTACGGTGTTGCTGTCTGTAGGTATTGCTCTCAGTTGAGCATAAAAAGGTTCGAGTGTTTCTACATTCTGAATGTCCGTTTGCTGAATGCTAATCTGCTGATGATATCTAAAACTAATAGATACGACACAAAGAAATATGAGAACCAGCTTGTTCATTTTAACTATAACGTCCGTTATATTTTTTCTGCACGTGAGATGCTATTTTTTTCACCTCTTGCTCTTGGTCTATTTTGCATATCAAGAGGGCATCTTCCGTGTCTACCACAAAATAACCTTCTAAGTCTTTGATAACTACCAGCTTATTTTTGTCACTTACGATTAAGTTATTGGTAGATTCTATAGCTTCTAAGTCCGCATTGAGTACCTTATTATCTCCATCTGCTGGCAGTTGTTCATATACACTTTTCCAAGTACCTAGGTCGCTCCACCCGAAGTCTGATGGCAATACGTATACATTGTCGGCTTTTTCGAGCAGACCATTATCTATACTAACGCTCTGTATTTCCGTATAAATACGGTCTATGTGCTGCTTCTCCAGGGGCGTGTTGTATGCTCCTTTTCCTTCGGCAAAGGTGAGATTCAACTCAGGCAAATGTTCATCGAGAGCAGTTAATATGCTCTTAGCACTCCACACAAACATTCCACTATTCCACAGAAAATCACCACTTTCCAAGAATTTTTCTGCCATTTCCAAAGGAGGTTTTTCGGTAAATGTAATCACCTTATTTACGCCCTTACTAGTTTCTTCTTTGTTATATTGAATGTAACCGTAGCCCGTATCTGGTCGATGAGGTTTTATACCGAGCGTAATAAGTGCATCATTCTCCTTCGCAAATCGATGTGCAAGGTGCATTTGCTGTATAAAATCACCTTCGTTTTGAATGAGATGGTCACTAGGGGCAATGATGATAACCGCCTCAGAATTGAGGTCTGCGATCTTGTTGGCTGCGTAAGCCACACAAGCAGAAGTATTTTTACCCATCGGTTCTCCCAGTATTTGAGTGTCTGCTAATTCCGAGAGTTGTTCCTTTATCAAAGGGACGTAATCCTCATTTACTATGACGATGATATTCTCCTTAGGCACCAGTTTGGTGTAGCGATCACAAGCTTGCTGAATGAGCGTTTTTCCTGTGCCCAATATGTCAATGAACTGTTTCGGTTTATCCTTACGACTCACTGGCCAAAACCTGCTTCCTATTCCTCCCGCGAGTATTACCGCATATGTATTTTTTAATATTTTCAAATCAATCCCTCCTTTATCAAATCTTGTATATGTATAACGCCTAATGGGGCACCATCTTCTGCCAATATGATATGATTTATTTTATGTTCTTTTATAAATGCCACACCTTCTGTTGCTAGCACTCCTGGTTTCTTGGTCTTTGGATTGGGCGTCATTATCATTTCAGCATTAAAATCTCCTATATTGGAGTGTTTGGCTAACATTCTACGCAAATCACCATCCGTAATGATTCCTTTTAACCCTTTATTCTCTATCACCAAAACAGCTCCCATCCTTCCCTTGGTCATAGCCACAATGCATTCCGGCAACTTAGCATCTATCGCTACTTGTGGTATAGTATTCTGCTTGGCAACATCAGCAAGGGTGAGATACAGTCGTTTGCCCAACGCTCCTCCCGGATGATACTTAGCAAAATCTTGCGATTGAAAATCTCTGCACTTAATCAATGCAACGGCAAGTGCATCACCCATGGCCATTTGTGCGGTAGTACTGGTAGTAGGTGCCAAGTTGTTGGGGCACGCTTCTTTAGATACGGTCGTGTCCAATATGTAATGACTATGCTCGGCTAGATACGAATTCAAATTACCTGTAATACCTACAAGCTTGTTTCCTCCTTTTAGTATAAGTGGCACCAAGGCTTGAATCTCCGGACTATTGCCACTCTTAGAAATACAAATAACGACATCATCACGCTGTACCATACCCAAATCTCCGTGGATGGCATCTGCCGCGTGCATAAATAAGGAAGGTGTTCCAGTACTATTAAAAGTTGCAACTATTTTCTGGCCTATTATGGCACTTTTGCCAATGCCTGTTACTACTACCCTCCCTTTCGACTCAAGAATTGCCATAGTAATCTCAGCAAAACTAGGCGTTAGTTTCTCTGTTAAACTCAACAAGCTTTGGCTTTCGAGGAGCAAAGTATCTTTTGCTATTTGTAGTATTTGGGTGAGATTGAGCACAATTTTATGTGCAAATTAAAAATTTATTTCTTCAAGTGAACCAAAGAGTATTATATTAGTCATCCAATTAAGAATTAACAGAATTATTATATACAGAAAATGGCAGCAAACGTTGTGGATTTAAGAAGGAGTTTAAAGGAGTTTTTTGGTTTCGACTCGTTTAAAGGGATGCAGGAAGAGGTGATCTCAACTATTATGCAAGGAGATGACTGCTTTGTAATTATGCCTACAGGAGCGGGAAAATCACTTTGCTACCAATTACCCGCACTCATAAGTGGTGGCACCGCTATTATTATATCACCACTCATCGCTCTGATGAAAAACCAGGTAGACGCCATTAGAGGATTTGGCGAAAGTGACTCCATTGCTCATTTCTTGAACTCTTCACTTACCAAAACACAAACCGAACGTGTAAAAAATGACGTAAGCGAAGGAAGAACAAAAATGCTATACGTAGCACCCGAAACACTCAAAAAAGATGAAACCATCGACTTTTTACGCTCGGTAAAAGTAAGTTTCGTTGCGGTAGACGAGGCACACTGTATCTCTGAATGGGGACACGATTTCAGACCGGAGTACAGACGTATAAAGCAAATTGTAAAAGAAATAGATGACGTACCTATGGTAGCTCTCACAGCTACAGCTACACCCAAGGTGCAAATGGATATCCAAAAAAGTCTGAATATGCTGGATGCTAAGGTATTCAAATCATCGTTTAACAGGGACAACCTATACTATGAGGTAATGCCCAAGGGCAGTAAGGCTCAAACGATGAAAGACCTCATATCCTTTGTAAATAAGCGCAAAGGGAAAAGTGGAATCATCTATTGCCTTAGCCGAAAGAAGACCGAAGACGTAGCTGAAATATTACAAGCCAATGGGATAAATGCATTGCCTTACCACGCAGGATTAGACGCCAAAACGCGAGCGGGTAATCAGGACGCGTTTCTGATGGAAGATTGCGATGTAATATGTGCAACCATCGCCTTTGGTATGGGTATAGATAAACCCGACGTACGATTTGTGATACATTATGATGTACCTAAATCACTAGAAGGGTATTACCAAGAAACAGGAAGAGCAGGTAGAGATGGGCTAGACGGCGATTGTGTGCTATTCTACAATCCCAAGGACACCGAAAAACTGGAGAAATTTCTGAAAGATAAACCAGTAGCCGAGCGTGAGATAGGTACCCAACTCATATCTGAGATGGCCTACTTTGCGGAGTCTTCTCAGTGTAGACGAAAATCACTGCTCCACTACTTCGGAGAAACTTTTGACTCTGATGGATGCAATAAGATGTGTGACAACTGTCGCAATCCTAAAGAAACAACAGAAGCTACAGAACAATTCATACTCGCACTCAAAACCATAGACTACACAGGTGGTAAGGTAGCACTCAAGCACGTTGTAAATATTATTACGGGCACAGCCTCGCCCGAGGTGAAGGCTTATAAGCACAACACCTTTAAACTCTTTGGTCACGGAAAAGAAGAAGGCGAAAACTACTGGAAAACATTAATACGCTACGGCCAGATTAACAATCTGATTATCAAAAACATAGAGCGATACGGACTGCTTAGCATTAGCGAAGAAGGCTTGGCTTACCTAGCAAAACCAACACCAGTACATATCTCACAAGACCGTGAGTTTGAACCCATAAGTGATGCCGACTTTGACAACATACAGATAGAGGCGGTATATGACGAGAAACTTTTTGGTAAGCTAAAGGAATTACAAAAAGAAGTAGCCAAAGAAATGGGGCTTCCTCCTTACGTCATTTTCCAGCAACCGTCACTCGAGGATATGGCCTATAAGTATCCTATTTCTATGCCGGAGATGGAAAACATCATAGGTGTTGGAAAGAATAAAGCCAAGAAATTCGGTAAACCATTTATTGAGCTTATTGCCCAATACGTAGAGGAGAACAACATCGAACGTCCAGATGATTTAGTTCTCAAGTCTATTGTAAACAAAAGTGCTAAGAAAATTCACATCATTCAGAACATCGACAAAAAAGTTCCATTGGAAGATATAGCCAAAGGACAAGGGATGGATTTTGTAGATTTCTTAGAAGAATTAGAGGCCATCGTATATTCTGGGACCGCCGTAGATTTGGAATATCATATAGATGAACTTATAGACCCTGAAGGTGCGGAGGAGATTTATGATTTCTTCAAAGAAGAGCAAACTGGTAATATAGATAACGCTGTAAATGAATTTGAAGGGGAGTTCACTCACGAAGAGATGAAAATATTTCAAATTCAATTTATGAGTGATGTTGCAAATTAAAATAATCATTGTAAATTTGCAGTGAAAATGGCTGATGGTGTAACTGGCAACACGTCTGTTTTTGGTACAGAAGAGTCCAGGTTCGAGCCCTGGTCGGCCAACAAGCGTAAAGGGAAAGCAGAATTTAACATTCTCTTTCCCTTTTAAAATATATAACAAGAGGTGTTTTATGAGCACCTTAAGTTTATGATAATTCTGCAAGGAGCAGAGTGAAAGTAAAACATAAAATATGCCATCTTTTATAAACAAAGTAAAAATCTTTGCTGGGTCTGGTTCAAAGCCATTGGCCGAAAAAATTGCTGCTTCTTATGGTCAACCCTTAGGTTCTGTAACTGTCAATATATTTAGTGACGGTGAGTTTCAGCCGTGTATAGACGAAACAGTAAGAGGTTGTGATGTATTCATCATTCAAAGTACAATGCCGCCTGCTGATCATCTGATGGAGCTTCTTATGCTCGTAGATGCAGCTAAACGTGCTTCGGCTCACAAAGTGGTAGCTGTTATTCCTTATTTCGGTCTTGCACGTCAAGATAGAAAAGATAAGCCACGTGTTCCTATAAGTTCTAAGATGGTGGCCAATATACTCACAGCAGCGGGTGCAGATAGAGTAATGACCATGGACTTACACGCTCCGCAAATTCAAGGATTTTTTGATATCCCGGTAGACCATCTTGATTCTACCGTCATATTCATTCCATACATCAAAAGCATACAAACAGAAAACTTGTTACTCGCAGCTCCTGATGTCGGTGCAACCAAGCGTGTGCGTGAGTTTGCTAAGTTTTTGGGTGTAGAGATAGTAATATGCGACAAAGCACGTAAGCGTGCTAATGAGATAGCCAGTATGACCATCATAGGCGACGTAACAGGAAGAGACGTAGTACTTATAGATGATATATGCGATACAGCCAATACCCTATGTAAGGCAGCAGCTCTAATCAAAGAAAAAGGAGCGAAATCTGTACGAGCAGTATGTACCCACCCTGTACTTAGTGGTAAGGCTTATGACAATTTAGAAAACTCTGTATTGGAGGAGATCATCCTATGTGATACCATTCCACTCAAACCAGGGAACTACAAAAAAATCAAAGTATTGAGCGTAGACAAACTATTTGCCAACGCCATACGAAACGTGAGTGAATTTGGATCAATAAGCTCATTATTCAACATATCAGACTCGTATCAAGGCGAGTTAATTTAACATATATTTAAAACAACAATTTTTTTAAAACAATAACATGAAAGTAATTGCATTAAAAGGTGCGGTAAGAGACCGAGTAGGTAAATCTGCCAACAAACAACTGAGAAGCCAAGGGCAGGTACCTTGCGTAATTTATGGTAAAGGAGAAAATACTCACTTCGCTGTATACCAAGCAGATTTCAAAAATCTAGTATACACACCAAATACATACTTGGTACAACTCAATATAGATGGTGCTACCAAGCTCGCTAAAATACAGGAGCTACAGTTTCACCCAACTTCAGAAGATATTCTGCACGCAGATTTTTACGAAGTAGACGGAGAAAGTCCAGTATCTATTGCTGTACCAGTAAAGGTAGTAGGAAACTCACCAGGTGTAAGGGCTGGTGGTAAGCTACAGTTAAAAATCAAGAAACTGAACGTTTCTGGATTAATAGGAGATCTTCCTGAGTTTATAGAGGTAAACATAGATGCATTAGAGATAGGTAAAAGTGTAAAAGTAGGTGAGATATCGGTAGATAACCTTACACTACTTGACTCTGAGAATAACTCAATCGTATCTTGTATAGTAACTAGAGCTGCTAAGAGTGCTGCAGGTGCTAGTGCTGCCGAAGGAGAAGAAGAAGCCGCTGAAGAAGCTGCTGAGTAATTCACATTTAAGTATTATTCAAAACCCTTTCGCGATGCGGAAGGGTTTTTTTGTGCGTATGTAACAAAAACACAACTATTTCCAATTGCAATTATTGCTTTAGGATCTATACTAAAATTAACAGTAAATATTAGTAATTCATAACTACTATTTCCACTCTACGATTGAGCGTTAATAGATCTTCTCCACTAGTAATAGGATATAGTATCTTGCTACAGTTAAAACCTTCAGTTATAATCCAACTACCATCTATGCCCTTGTCAATTAAGTGTTTACGTACTCTATCGGGTATATACAAAAATCCACTGGATAGACAAATGGGAACCATAAGCATAACTGCGCCTATACTGGATGGTGGTCAAGCCAAATACAACCAACTACTGGCTAAAAATAGCCTAGAGCAAGCGGACCTTCAGGAGGTAATTACCCAACAGAATATTACGACACAAGTAAAGAGCATACTCAGCCAAGCTCGTCAGTCACAAAATACCATTCGATACACAGAGCAATCTATAGCCTTAGCACAAAAAAGATCACAAAGAATAGCCGATTTATACGAAGCAGGTAAATTGACGATAGACCAATATCTCGAAGCAAAGCGATTTTACCGCCAGTTGATGTTTGACATGAATACTGCTAGGGTTAACTACTGGAAAATAAGGTATGCTTTTATTTAGTGGTTTTGAGTGGGTTCATTTCGGGACTACCATCACTGCTCGTTTTATCACTTTATCCATCTGCTCAAACTCAATACCCAATGCCTCTATGACCTTGGTGTTATCAAAATGATTCACAGCCACACTGGCTCTTACCGTTTCTTTACTGAGCATTCCTCCCAGTCCTAAGATTTCTTTGAGAGCGATAATACCATAAGCAAACCTATAAAGCAGTCCTTTGATCTCGATGCGTGGTTTTTTGGTGGCCAAGGCCGTGCACATGGTATCTGCCACCTGCTTGTAACTCTTATTTTCACTCACTACGATAAAACGCTCTCCGCTAATATCTGAAAGGCAAAGCTGCTCGGCTATCCGAGCTACATCTTGTACTCCTACCCATCCTGTTATGCCCCGGCTATAAAACGGAAAAGCATTTTGTGCATTGCCAAAGAGTTTGTTACTTCCCTTCGTCCAATCACCGTAACCCAATATTATCCCGGGATTGATAGCTACGGTAACAAGCCCCTCTTCCTTACCCCGCCA
The DNA here is from genome assembly GCA_018700895.1 of Bacteroidota bacterium. Taxonomy (GTDB): domain Bacteria; phylum Bacteroidota; class Bacteroidia; order NS11-12g; family UBA9320; genus UBA9320. The sequence continues at coordinate 22,531 of JABIUV010000049.1, read as the reverse complement.
TAGCTCACACTCTCCCAAATATTTGGTATAACCGTAATTGCTGTGTGCTATCTCATCGTCCCACTCCGTGTCTTCTGTGATAGGTTCACCTTTTGTATTCTTACTTATAGCGGCAATACTACTGCAGTACAATAGTTTTTTTACCTTAGCATCTTTGGCCACATTTACCACATTGGCCGTATATTGCTGGTTGACCTCCATGAGCATAGGCAAATCTCGTTGGAGATATGATATCACTCCTGCTAGATGCATTACATAGTCCTTGTCCGCAAACAAATCTTCTAAGCCCCCCACATCATATAGATGACACTCCTCCCACGATAAGTTAGCATACAAATCATTATCCAGTTGGTAATATTCCCTTACCAACTCAAACTCTGCAAGCGATGCCCCCGGTCGTATGATAGCACATACTACATGACCTTGTTTCAGTAAATGATGTATAATGTGTACACCTAAAAATCCATTGGCTCCGGTTATGGCAAAAGTCACGCTGTAGTTGGTTTATTTTTGTATGCTACGAATATATTTAATGCTGCAAGAATATTTTACTCCAATAAAAGATAACACCGAATATAAACCCTATCACATAGGTAGTTCTATTGCACGTTACGCCTCCTTATTTCCCGATTTAGCAACTAAGAGAATTGCCCTCTTTGCTATAAGAGGTGAAGTAAATAACCAACACGCCGTACGCACCCACTTGTATAACCTAGCCAGTAACGCTGCTCTAGAAAATATATTAGTAGACCTAGGTGATATACCCGCTGGAGAGACACCCGCAGATACGAACTCAGCCATATATACCGTAGCTCTAGAATTGATGAGCAAAGGCATTATTCCTGTGCTGCTCACACATAGCGTAGATTCGGGACAGGCCCTATACCAAGCGTTTGAATCGGCAAACAAGCAGATAGAACTTGCATGGATATCCGCACATTTACCTTTACTGGAGTATGAGCTACTCCACAGAATAATTGCACACGAGCCTAACTACCTCCAGAACCTAAGTGCAATTGGGTTTCAATCGCACCACATACCTCCCAAAGCGATGATGCTACTAGAGAACCTCAACTTTGACCACTATCGACTGGGTGAAGTAAACAACCAAATAGATGATGCTGAACTCTATCTCAGAAATGCTTCGCTTACCTTATTTGACCTCAATGCTGTAAAACATACTGATGCACCCGCTACTCAACAAGTGCAAGCCAATGGACTCACCGCCGAACAAGCTTGCCAACTAGCAAGATACGCCGGAGCGAGTGACACTTTACAAAGCTTTGCTCTGTTGGGTTATCACTCTGATAAAGATCACACTGAACTCACCGCAGCACTTTGTGCTCAGATAATATGGTACTTAGCCGATGGTGTGCTGAGCAGAAAACAAGATACACCACAATTACATACAGAGTTTACCAAGTATCGCTGCGATTTCAGCAATGAAGATGTTCCTATACTTTTTATTAAAAGTAAGCGTACCGGACGATGGTGGATGCAGATAGAGCATCCTGCTTATCCAGAAAACATTGATAAGCGTATTACCGTTCCGTGTACCTACCACGACTATTTAGAAGCGGCAAATGGAGACACACCGCAACGGTATCTCAATGCACTAAAAAAACTGGATTAAGCAACATTTATTTACCATTACACGTTAATCATAATACCGTGCACAAAAACAAATCACTCAAAATACTCCTAGTGCTTGTGAGCCTTACTCTATTATTAGGTGCTTGCAGATCATCCAAGAATTGTAAAACCAAGGGTAAGCAGCGAGTAGAGATGGGTTGGATGTAAATAATACTATACATCTTTGTTTTATAGCCTATACGGTAAACCAAAATTCCTCAAGTGATTCTCACACATATTTCGCCACGTTAAAATTAAATATGTTCATAAATAACTGAAATACAGTTATTTACAATTCGAAGGATTTGCTCGATACTTGTCGTCAATGAAATAACAAGAGCTAAATGGCTTGACTCTTGGACTCTTTAACCTAAATAATACCAAATGAAAGTAATTAAAATCACACTAATGATGCTTATCTTCTGCCAGGCAGCGGTAGCACAAACAAAATCAGCAGCAGAAATAGTAGCTAAACAAGTAGAACGATTGGACCAACAGGTAGAGCTAACCTCAGAACAAAAGGAAAAAGTAACGGCGATAATACAATTATCTACCGAGCAAATTATGCAACTTAGAGAAGAGGAGAAATTAACTCCCGAACTACGCAAAGAATTGAAGTCCACAGAACGTGAGCAGCTGCAAGAAATACTCACAGACGAGCAACAGGCTAAACTGAAAGAGGCTCGCAAGGAACGGGCAGCTAACAGACCAGATAAAGCCCTGAAGAAGGCTAAACGCGAAGAACGCAAAGCAACCAAAAATGCCTTGGTTGAGAAACGTAGAGCATTTGAACCTGTACTTACTGCCGATGAAAAAGCGGTGATAGCACAAGCACGAGCTCTACAACCAGAGCGAATAAAAGGTAAAGAAGCAAGAGAAGCTCTTACAGTTGAGCAGAAAGAGGCTCGAAAAAAACAACAAAAAGAAATACGTGGATTATTAAAGCCCATTGTACAAGCTCACAAAACAGAATTAGAGAAAGTAAAGGCTTCATTACCTGAGAACGCAGAAAGTAGCAACCCTAAGAAAAAGAAAGATAAAAACGCATTTGCCTGTTGGTTCTTACTCATGGAAGTCTAACCAGCAACACGTTATAATATGCGTACCGTAAAAGCGGAGTGGCAAATTTGCCACTCCGCTTTTTTGTTTTAAAACAATTTCAGCTTTTATGTTTTATACACTTAGCAATAATATTGTACATACATGAATAAAGGTTTAAGTATAAAAGATTTAGAAAATCTGAGTGGCATAAAAGCCCATACCATAAGGATGTGGGAAAAGCGTCACGCAATTTTCGATCCCGATCGTACGGAAACTAACATACGCTTGTACAGTAATGATGATTTAAAGAAGCTTTTAAATATTGCCTCCGTCTTAGACCACGGGATGAAAATCAGCAAGGTAAGTTCCTTAACTTCCGAAGAACTCAATCATGAGATAGAGCTTTTACAGCAAGAGAATTTAGACTCTGCCCGTAAGATTATCATCAATGACCTTATCGTCGCTACGCTAATGTGTGATGTTGTGGCCTTCGAAAACACGTATCGTTCTTATGCTAGCAAATACACCTTAGAGCAGTGTGTAGAAGATATTATATCACCGCTACTTGTGCGTATAGGCCTAATGTGGAGTGTAAGTAAGCTCAACCCTGCACAAGAGCACTTCGCAAGCCAGATGGTTAGACAAAAACTATTTGCAGCGATAGATAGACTGCCTATGGTCAAGAGCGAAGAGCGATTTGTATTATACCTACCTGAGAATGAAGACCACGAGATAGGTTTGTTATACTCCTACTACCTCATCAAAAAAGCAGGACACGAGTGTGTATACCTCGGCCCTAGTGTGCCACTTAATGATGTAGGCGAGTGTTGTGCCAATGCCAATGCTACCACGGTACTGTGTGCATTTACCATTCAACGTAACATTGAAGTATTTGAAAAATATACTAAGCAAATGGCCGAAACATTCGGTCCTCAACGGGTAATGATACACGGCATAACTGAGGATATCGGTTATCAGCTAAGTACCAAAAACTTTCATTTTTTACGTAAAATAGAAGACTTAAAAAACCTTTTGTAAAAAAGCTTGTTTAACTTTACACGCTACAAGTTGAACAAAATTTAAACAAAGGTGAAAGTTTCAATAATCGGATCGGGGTTTTCCTCATTATCAAATGCTTGCTATTTGGCCCAACAAGGTCACGAAGTGCACGTTTTTGAAAAAAACAGCACATTAGGCGGTAGAGCACGCACCAAAGAAATAGATGGCTTCACCTTTGACATGGGGCCAAGTTGGTACTGGATGCCCGATGTGTTCGAAGATTTCTTTGCTGATTTTGGTAAAAAAGTAAGCGATTTTTACGACCTACGAAGAATAGACCCAAGCTACAGAGTGTTTTGGCCAGATGCACCAGATGACATTCCAGCATCTATGACAGAGCTCAAGGCTTATTTCGAGTCTTATGAAAAAGGCTCAGGTAAAAAATTAGAACAATTTTTAACTGAAGCCAAAATGAAGTATGAGGTAGGTATGGGCGATTTTGTCACCAAGCCTTCACTCTCCTTCACCGAGTTTTTGAGTATAGATACTGCTCGCAAAGGCCTTTCGCTCGATTTATTTAAACCCATAAGTAAACACATTCGCCAGTTTTTCACACATCCTAAGTTAATAGAACTCTTGGAGTTTCCTGTCCTATTTTTGGGTGCTAAGCCACAAAATACACCCTCGCTGTATAGCCTGATGAATTATGCCGATATGGCTTTAGGTACATGGTATCCGATGGGTGGTATGAACAAAATTGTAGAAGCTATGGTATCGGTAGCTAAAGAGCAAGGTGTAACCTTTCATACCAACGCTAACGTAACCGAAATAGTAACCACTGGCAGGGCTGCCGTAGGAATACAAGTAGATGGAGAGCTCCATACCGCAGACGTGGTAGTGAGTGGTGCCGATTATCACCATACCGAGCAAAAACTCCTCGCACCGGAGTACCGCAATTACGACCAAAAGTACTGGGACAAGCGTACAATGGCTCCAAGTAGTTTATTGTATTACGTTGGGCTTAATAAGCAGCTAGATGGTATAAAACACCACAATCTCTTTTTCGACGAAAGTTTTGATCACCACGCAGTAGAAATATACGACACACATCAGTGGCCCAAAGCTCCATTGTTCTATATTTGTAACCCGAGCAAAACAGATACTACTGTAGCACCTGACGGAAAGGAAAATTTATTTTTTTTAGTGCCAGTATCTACCGAGTTAAAAGATGACGAAGCAACCAAGGAACGCTACTTTAGTATGATATGCGATAGACTACAAAAACACACCGGTCACGATATACGGCCTCACATAGAAGTATACGAGAGCTTTGCTCATTCTGATTTTGTGGGAGAGTATAATAGTTTCAAAGGAAATGCATACGGCTTGGCCAATACGCTCAAGCAAACCGCCATCTTAAAACCCAAGTGCAAAAACAAGAAGGTAGATAACCTCTACTACATAGGACAACTTACGGTGCCTGGTCCGGGCGTGCCGCCAAGCATAATCTCTGGCAAAATAGTTTCACACCTTATCACACAAGAACAAAACACCCATGAAAGCATTATTTGATACCGTATCTCTAAAGGCTAGTAAAATGGTAACTAATGCCTACAGCACCTCCTTTTCGCTAGGCATCAGAATGTTACACGAATCTGTACGCGAACCGGTGTACGCTATTTACGGATTTGTACGCTTTGCTGACGAAATTGTAGATTCTTTTGAAGGCTACGACAAAGAAGCCTTAATTACAGATTTTCGTAAACAAACTGTAGAGGCCATTGAGCATAATATAAGCTTAAACCCTATCCTCAATAGTTTTCAGCACGCGGTAAATTACTATAAGATAGACCAATGGTTGATAGATGCTTTCTTTGATAGTATGGAGATGGACCTAGAGGAGCAGACATACGATCAAGCTACTTTCGAAAAATACATACTCGGCAGTGCTCAAGTAGTAGGCTTGATGTGTCTACGTGTATTTTGCAATGGTGACAATATGCAATATGAGAGTCTAAAAGATGGAGCAATGAGTTTAGGGTCTGCGTTCCAAAAGGTAAACTTTCTACGCGATCTCAAGGCAGATAAAGATAACCTTGGTCGTCTATACTTCCCAGGGATGAATGTGCAAGAATGGACTCCAGAACTCAAAGCTGCCATAGAAAAAGATATTGCCGCGGATTTCAAACACGCCTTAGAAGCTATTAATAGATTACCCGCTAACTCCAAGTATGGTGTGTATACTGCATATCGATATTACTTCAAACTTTTTAGAAAATTAGAAAATGCTAGTTTTGAAGAGTTATTTACCAAACGATTGCGAGTCCCTAATTCTACCAAGTTTAGATTACTATTTACCTCCAAAGCTAGACTAGCAATGGGTGCATACTTTTTATAATATCTTATGATGATACTTATTTATATACTCATTACGCTTGGCACTTTCTTGGCTATGGAGTTTGTAGCTTGGTTTGCTCATAAATACGTAATGCACGGTTTCCTATGGTATTTACATAAGGACCACCACCAGCACGATCCCGGTTTCTGGGAAAAGAATGATGCATTCTTTCTCATATTTGCGATACCTAGTGCGGCTTGCTACATCTTAGGTAGTGCTGTGGCAGGTATGTTTCCACTCTTTTTTGTAGGTGTGGGCATATCATTGTATGGATTAGCTTATTTCTTGGTGCACGATATTTTTATTCATCAGCGGTTCAAAATATTTACCCGTACTAAGAACCAGTATCTAAAAGCCATACGCAAGGCACATAAGGTGCATCATAAGCACTTAGGCCCCGATAATGGCGAATGCTTTGGGATGCTGGTAGTGCCGCCTAAGTATATCAAAGAAGCTAAGTAATGGACAGTCTATACCTCTGGGTAAACCTCGGAGCCATCTTCTTTCCATTTATCCTCAGTTTTAATAAACTGGGTCACTTTTACCGTAGATGGAAGTATCTTTTTATCTCCATAGCGGTAATGTGCGTTTGTATCATCTCATGGGATGTGCTTTTTGCTGTTTTAGGCGTGTGGGGTTTTAATGAGCAATACCTACTCGGTCCTACATTTCTGCATCTACCGCTAGAAGAGTGGTTGTTTTTCTTCTGTATACCATATGCCTTTATGTTTTTGTATGATCAGCTAGTGATACTTAAAGTAAAGAACTTATTAAAGCCCATAGAAAAGTACCTAGACTACTTTTTTGTGGCACTTGCCTCCGTATATCTCATTGCAGGGTTTGGGAATATATATACTACTACCGTCTCAGTACTTGTTATCATCTTTACCTTGATAATGATAAAACTCAATCCGCCCGATCGCGGTATTTTTTATCTGAGCTATGTAATTATTCTTATCCCTTTTTGCATCTTAAACGGCATACTCACTGGCTACTTCACCCCAGAGCCGATAGTATGGTATAACAATGCCGAAAACTTGGGCATACGCTTTCTTACCATTCCCATAGAAGATTACCTCTACTATTTCCTAATGTATGGCATTTGCTATGTGGTGTATGAGAGAGTAAAAATAGGTCGTAGCTTATCTTCTTAAAAAAACTTAGCTCTTTTACAATACAGACACAAAATTCCCGCAGGTATTTTGTCATAGGTAAAGGTTTTATGGTAAAGCCTAGCTAAGTATAAAGGAGTTGTTTTTTGATTTTAATCAAAAAAGAGCTGCGTATATCAACCTAATCCGTTAACCGCGACGAATCAGTGTTCAATATTTTCAGTGAATTGCACCTAGGTGGGCTTTACTCAAAGTTTTAATATGCTTACTCTTTTACCCTTAGAGGTAAGCCGGCTAAAGTTGAAGTGATTTTCAAAACCAAAAAAGGACATCCTCACGGACGACCTTCTAAAGAATATTCTAAGTTCAGGATTAACCTAAGTACGATTTCAATATTTTGCTCTTGCTAGACTTACGAAGTCTTCTAAGTGCTTTTTCTTTAATTTGACGTACACGCTCACGTGTTAGGCCTACTTTATCAGAAATATCTTCTAACGTATGTGCAGGGCCGCCATCTAGGCCATAGTAGTACTTTAGTACATCTCTTTCTTTTTCAGACAGGGTGGAGATTACACGGTTTATTTCCTTACGAAGCGACTCATCCATTAATGGTTGATCTGGATTTGGCTCATCGTTATTGTCCAATACACCAAGTAAGCTATTGTCCTCTCCCTCTATCAGCGGAGCATCTATAGACATATGTCTACCTGAAGACTTAAATGCATTCTCTACCTCCGTAACAGATATCTCCAGCTCTTTCGCTATCTCTTCAGGAGTTGGTTCACGCTCTTGCAATTGCTCTAGTCGAGCTGCTGCAGCACTTATTCTACCTATACTACCTACTTTATTAAGCGGTAAGCGTACGATACGCGATTGGTCTGCCAATGCTTGAAGAATAGACTGACGTATCCACCATACGGCATATGATATAAATTTAAATCCACGTGTCTCGTCAAAACGTTTTGCCGCTTTTATCAGACCGAGATTTCCTTCATTTATCAAATCACCAAGTGTTAAACCTTGATTTTGGTACTGCTTAGATACCGATACTACGAAACGTAAGTTTGCATTTACTAATTTTTCCAAAGCTGCCTGATCACCTTCACGTATTCTACCAGCTAAAACCACCTCCTCTTGAGCATCAATCATGGATACCTTACTAATTTCGTTGAGGTACTTATCCAATGATTTATTCTCTCTATTGGTAAACTGTTTTGATATTTTAAGTTGTCTCATTTATTTCCTTCTACTATCTCTTAGTTTAAAGTTTGTACAAAGGTAATATTAGTGACCAAAAAAAGCCGTAAAAATATAACCCATGCATGACTTTTGTATGCAGCAAAAAGTGTGCCTAATTGCCCGTTATGGGTGAAAGAATAATACCTTTGCACTATACTCTATTTAAATAATGAGCAACGTTGAGATATCAGTAGCAAAGGGAGACGGCATCGGACCAGAAATAATGGACGCAGTATTGCGAATTTTTGAAGCAGCACAAGTTCCGTTAGAATACCAATTTATTGACATGGGCAAAGGTGTCTACGACCGCGGATATACTACAGGAATGACAGATGATGCCAAAGCAAGTGTAGAGGCTACAGGTATACTTTTTAAAGGTCCGATGGAAACACCAAAGGGCGGCGGAGTGAAAAGCATTAACGTCACAGCACGTAAAACTTGGAACACACATTCTAATATTAGGAAATTTCAAACCATAAAAGGGGTAGATACCGTTTTTAGCAAGGCAGGCATTCCCATAAACCTGACAATTGTGCGTGAAAACATAGAAGACACCTACGGAGGGATAGAACATTATATGACAAAAGACGTGGCAGTAAGCCGCAGAATCATATCACGTCCGGGCAGTGAGCAGGTTATTCGCTCTGCTTTTGAAACAGCCATCAAAGAAGGTTATAAAACTGTAACTTGTGGCCACAAAGCGAATATCATGAAGCTAACTGATGGGATGTTTTTAGACACCTTTTATGAAATAGCCAAAGAATACCCTCAACTCAAAGCCGAAGATGTAATAGTGGATGCTCTTTGTATGAAACTGGTTTACGCTCCACAACAATTTGAGTGCGTAGTACTGACTAACTTGCAAGGTGATATCGTATCAGACCTATGTGCGGGATTAGTAGGCGGACTTGGATTTGCCCCATCTGCAAATCTAGGAGATCATATTAAAATATTTGAGGCAGTACACGGTACCGCACCTGATATTGCTGGTCAAAATTTAGCTAACCCAACATCACTTCTTCTCAGTGGCACTTTGATGCTTAATCAAATGGGACTAGAACATTATGGTAGTGCAATACGCAACGCATTACTTGCAGCCATAGATAATGGAGTACATACAGGAGATTTTGGTGAAGACAGAGCTAAATCAGTTGGGACACAAGAGTTTGCCGATGCTATTATAGCGGAACTAGATTTAAGTAAAATCACCGACAGTGACCCAGAGAAATACCATAAGCCTACACAATTGGCAAACAATAGAATGATGATATCTAGCGACGAAACTATCGAAACCGTAGGTATAGATATTTTCATAGAATCTGAACAGCAGGCGGATAATATAGCCGCCATTGTTCAAGCCAACTTAGATGCCGATATGGAGGTAACTACTATTACCAATAGAGGCACGCAAGTATGGCCGGAAGGATCTGTATTTACAGACCTTGTGGATACCTACGTAGTACGAATAGAAAAGAACACTACTGCTGAAATTAAGAAAAAGAAATTTATGGAGCAGGCAATGAGAGTATATGATCACCTTACCGTAAGTTCTGTGGAGATGCTGCTTACCATAGATGGCGAACGAAAGTACTCACTCGCTCAAGGGCAAAAGGTGAACGCATTGAGTTGAGCACTACCGACCAAATAGCTGGCTATTTCAGCGGTAGAAAAATAATAATACCACTGCTAATAGGCATTGCTACGGCTCTTTACTTTTTTCTCCAAGATTATGATGTAGATGCATATAACAGCATCTCGTGGACCGCGACAGTTTCTTTTTGGCTATGCGTGGCATTGCTCACTGTTGTGACCCGCATATTGGGCTACGCGTATCGTATCAAGGTTTTATCTAATGGGCAAGTTAGCTGGTTGCGAGCCGTTCAGATTATCGTGCTCTGGGAGTTTTCTTCCGCTATATCTCCAGGCATAGTAGGTGGAACCGCAGCCGCTTTACTACTTCTCGCTAGAGAAAAAAATATAGACGCAGGTAGAGGAACTGCTATTGTACTAGTCACCTCTTTTTTGGATGTTCTCTTCTACGTGCTAGCTGTTCCTTTTATGTTTATATGGGTTCAAAAAACAGAGATTATTCCTTTAGAAATAGGTTACCTCACTCGTGAGACCATTTGGAAATACTTTACTACGATATATACCATATTTTTGTTATGGTGCTTGCTCATTGGTTTTGGTCTATTCTTCAAACCTAAGGCAATTTCAAAGTTTGTGATGCTATTTACCCGTTTACCCTTACTCAAACGTTTTGAGGATAAAGTTGCTACTTGGGGCGAAAACATGATACAAGCCGCCAAGGCCTTCAGAACAGAATCATCTACCTACTGGATAAAAGCATTTGGTGCAACTTGCATTGCGTGGATTAGCAGATTTATGTTGGTCAATTGTCTAATATTAGCCTTAGGTAATGGTGTTGCTGCTGCCGAAATTTTTGGAAAACAACTAGTGATGTGGGCTGCACTGATGATACCAGCCACACCTGGTGCTGCTGGTATGGCCGAATGGTTGTTTAAGGGTTTTATGAATAATTATTTCGCCCACGGTCAAATTACAAGTACTACCGCCTTCTTATGGCGATTACTTAGCTACTGGCCCTACTTATTTGCTGGTTTGTTGGTATTCCCTGCCTGGCTTAAGTCTACCAAACAGAGTCAGTAATCATCGGAATGAGGCTTACACTTCTTTCGGCTTAAAGGTTCTGAATACGAATACTTTGAATCATACCATACACAACATAAGCAGTAATATTCACTTTTGTTAAAAAAAAACCGTTGCTTTGCCTTATCTATGAGTAAAAAACCTTGTATAGGAATAACAATAGGAGATTACAACGGAGTAGGGCCTGAGCTAATCATTAAAACACTAAGCAATGAATTGGTGCTAAACTACTGTACGCCAGTAGTATATGCCAATACTTACGTGTTTAAGTTTTACACCGAATTACTTGAGATGCCCCTGCTCAACTTTAACATCGTAAGGAATGCTAACGACATAAAAGAAGGTCAACTAAACCTGAGAGTATGCGGCAATGACCGCATAGAAATAACACCTGGCACACCTAGCACATCAGCAGGCAAATTTGCATATGATGCACTACAACTTGCCGTACAAGATATTAAAGATGGAATTATAGAAAATATCCTTACTGCACCTATCGATAAAAAATCGACTGTTGATGCAGGCTTATCCTTTAATGGGCATACGCAGTACTTTGCCTATGAATTTGGTAGTGCTGCACAAATGATACTGCTCAATGATGATATGCGTGTAGCCATGGTTACAGGACACAATGCTCTTAATGAGGTTGCCGAGCGTATCACCAGTGAAAATGTTTTGGAACAGATAGAAACACTCCATCAAAATTTACAAGCTGACTTCGGCATCACAAAGCCCAAAATTGCAGTATTGGGCATAAACCCTCACGGTGGTGATGATGGACTTATAGGCACCGAAGAGATAGACCATATTAAACCAGCAGTAAAGCAGGCACAAGATAAAGGCATATTGGCTATAGGCCCTTATCCTCCCGATGGATTTTTTGGATCTGCCAATGCAGACAACTTTGACGGCATACTGGGTATGTATCACGATCAAGTACTCATTCCCTTCAAGCAAGTAGCTTTTGCAGATGGTATAAATTATACTGCTGGCTTACCTATCATACGTACATCACCCGACCACGGAACAGCCTATGATATTGCCGGTAAAGGAGTAGCAGATTCAGCTTCCTTTATCAATGCTCTGTACCTTATTAATAAAATACACCGCAATCGTTTGGCTTATTACGACACAAGCGTACAACAGTTAGACTTCAGAGATCACCGACGCGAGAAGTTTAGCATTGGTTTGCCCAATCTGAGATAAGTTTACTCTTAATAACTAGTTTATAACTAAAAACAATACCTTTGCAGACTTTTTGAGATGAAGTTGTCCGACTTTGATATAGAATTTATAAAGTTTAAAAACGAGAAAGACACCTTTACTTTCAAATTGAATGATACGTTCTTTCAGTTAAAAGAAAATAGCCTATATGACCGATGTGATATAGACGCCAAGATAGATTGCCTCAAAAACGACAACACCTTGGTATTAGATTATACCTTAATAGGAACCGTCTTTTCCAGTTGCGAACGCTGTTTAAGCGAAATCAAACTACTTTTAGATTCGACTCGAAACGAGGTACTCAAGCTTACTTCTAATGAAGATTTGCTTCAGGAGGAGAACTATCTGAGTGTTAATAATCAAGTATATTCGACATACGACTCTCTTTACGAGGAAATATGTTTGAGTATGCCTACCCGATTAATTTGCGAAAATTCTTTAACCAATAAACAATGCGAAATAGACCATTCGGAAACTGCTGATGAAGATGTGGTAGATGAACGGTGGTCAGAACTTAAAAAATTAATAAAATAAATAATGGCACATCCTAAACGTAAGATTTCCAAAACAAGAAGAGACAAAAGAAGAACTCATTACAAATTAGGTAACAGACAACTCCATAGAGATGAGTCTACTGGCGAAGTACACCTTTACCACAGACTTAATCTTGAAACAGGTATGTACCGCGGAGTTCAAGTTATAGAACCTAATAACGCCGAATAAATAGGCTTATGAGAATTGGCATTGATGCCATGGGAGGCGATTTTGCACCCGAAGAATGTTTAAAAGCAGTTATCACAGAGGCAAATCTGCCAGACTGTGATACACAATACTTTGTGTTTGGCGAACCAAACGCATTGGTTCCCTTTGCTCAAAACTTAGACCACTCAAACATCACCGTTGTACACACTGGTGAGAGTATTGGAATGGGCGATCACGCCACCAAAGCAGTCGCCTCTAAAAAAGAGTCAAGTATAAATGTTGGTACAGCTTATTTGGCCAAAGGACAAATAGACGCTTTCTTAGGAGCTGGTAATACTGGTGCTATGATGGTATCTGCCCTGTATCAAGTAAAAACTATAAATGGTATAGACAGACCTGCACTATCATCCGTACTCCCGCAACAAAGCGGCACTACTGGTGTATTACTAGATGTAGGAGCAAATAGTGAAGTTAAGCCTGAAACTCTTGCTAAATTTGCTATACTCGGCAGCGAATATGCAAAAGCTGTATATGGAATAGAAAACCCACGAATAGGACTGATAAACATAGGCGAAGAGGAAGAAAAAGGTAATCTGCTCACCAAAGCAGCTTTCCCGTTGCTCAAAGAGCAAACTGGAATAAATTTCATAGGTAACGTAGAAGGAAGACATCTTTTTAACGATGTAGTGGATGTAGCAGTATGTGACGGCTTTACCGGAAATGTTATTGTAAAAACTTGCGAAGGATTCTTTTTTAACTTACTGAAAAGAGGAGTAGAAGATGGTTTTCTGACCAAATTCAATTTTGAACACTACGGAGGAACTCCTATACTCGGCATCAAAAAACCAGTGATCATAGGACACGGAATCACCAAAGAAAAAACATTTAGAAACATGATCAGACTTGCCAAGAATGTGGTTGAGTCTGATCTAATTTCCAAAATAGAAAGGTCTTTTTCAGAGGCCACAAGCAGTTAAGCCCATCAAGTATAAACCAAATGAGAGCAGCAATTACCGCAGTAGGTGGCTATGTGCCCGAAAAAGTACTTACCAATAAGGATCTCGAAAAACTTGTAGACACATCTGATGAGTGGATACAAACACGAACAGGCATAAAAGAAAGACATATAATGCCCGCAGGTGAAGCCACAAGTGACATCTGTGAAAAAGCCATAAATCAACTTCTTAAAAAACGAGGAATAACTGCAGATGAAATAGACCTTATCATCGTAGCCACGGTAACGCCTGATCGTGTTTTCCCTTCCACAGCTAACATTGTGTCACACAAAGTAGGTGCAACTAACGCGTGGAGTTTTGACATAAGTGCTGCGTGCTCTGGTTTCTTATACGCTCTAGAAACAGGAAGTAAATTTATAGAAGCAGGTAAGCACACAAAAATAATCGTATGCGGGGCTGATAAAATGTCGGCCATAGTAGATTACCAAGACAGAAACACTTGCGTAATATTTGGCGATGGTGGAGGAGCAGTTCTATTAGAGCCGAGTAAAGACGATAATGGTATCATAGACAGTGTACTCAAGTCCGATGGCTCAGGTGAAGAATTTTTACATCAAAAAGCAGGAGGCTCACTGAAACCACCTACCCACGAAACAATAGACGCCCGTGAGCACTACGTTCACCAAGAAGGTAAAACGGTATTTAAATTTGCTGTAACCAATATGGCAGAGGTAAGTAGAGAGATAATGGATCGTAATAACCTTACCGGAGACGACGTAGACTATCTATGTGCACACCAGGCAAACTTGAGAATAATAGATGCCACAGCTAGACGTATGGAGCTGAATGATGACAAAGTTCTCATCAACATAGAGCGATATGGCAATACTACGGCAGGTACAATCCCACTTCTCTTCTCCGATTTTGAAAATAAATTTAAAGCAGGTGACAACATCGTTCTTGCCGCTTTTGGTGGAGGTTTCACTTGGGGTTCTGTGTACCTTAAGTGGGCTTACAATTCATAAACTTCAACTAATTATAGTACTTTCGTTTAACAGATAATAAGATATGGACTTAAAAGAAATTCAAACACTTATAAAATTCATTTCATCTTCTAAGGTAGATGAAGTTTCTATCGAGAAAAAAGATTTCAAGATTAAAATCAGAAGAAATCTTCCATCTGGAACTGCAGTAGTGGCTGCACCGGCTGCAGTAACTGCACCTGCCCCAGCGGCCATAGCTCCGACACCCGCTCCAGTTGCCAAAACAGAGACAGCCGCGGCACCCGCAGCACCCGAACAGCCAAAAGGAGAAGAAATAAAATCACCAATGATTGGTACTTTCTACAGAAAGTCATCCCCTGACAAACCAAACTTTGTGGAGGTAGGCGATACAGTAGAGAAAGGACAAGTAATCTGCATTATAGAGGCCATGAAGCTATTTAATGAGATAGAATCCGAGGTGAGTGGCAAGATTGTTAAAGTATTGGTAGATGATTCTCAACCTGTAGAATATGATCAGCCATTATTCTTGGTAGAACCTAGTTAATCTCAAATGTTTAAGAAAATATTAATCGCCAACAGGGGCGAAATTGCATTACGTATTATACGTACCTGCAAGGAGATGGGTATAGCTACAGTGGCGGTATATTCCACTGCCGATAAAGATTCGCTTCACGTAAAATTTGCAGACGAGGCCGTTTGTATAGGTCCTGCACCTAGCCCTAAGTCATACTTGAGTATGCCTAACATTATTGCTGCTGCAGAGATAACCAATGCTGACGCAATACATCCGGGTTATGGTTTCCTCTCCGAGAATGCACAATTCTCAGAAATGTGTAGAGACCACGGTATTAAATTTATAGGTGCTAGCCCAGAGATGATAGACGCTATGGGTGACAAGGCCAATGCTAAAGCTACCATGATTGCTGCCGGCGTCCCTTGTGTACCTGGATCTGAAGGCACTCTCAAAAGCCTGAAAGAGGCAAAATCTGAAGCCGAAAAAGTAGGTTACCCTGTGATGCTCAAAGCTACCGCTGGTGGCGGCGGAAGAGGTATGCGACTTATCTGGAATGAGGAAGAGTTTGAGGATCACTGGAATAGTGCTCGTACCGAGTCCAAAGCAGCATTTGGTAACGATGCCATGTACCTCGAAAAATTTGTCGAAGAGCCTCGACACATTGAGATACAAATAGCCGGTGACCAGTATGGCAAAGTATGTCACTTGTCCGAGAGGGATTGTTCTATACAGAGAAGACATCAAAAACTGATAGAAGAAGCTCCATCTCCGTTTGCGGATGAAGACCTCAGAACTCGTATGGGAGATGCGGCAATTAAGGCGGGTGAAGCCATAAACTACGAGGGAGTAGGTACTGTGGAATTCTTAGTAGATAAGCATAAGCAATTCTACTTTATGGAGATGAATGTTCGTATACAAGTAGAGCATCCTGTAACAGAGGAGATTATCAATTTTGACCTTATAAAGGAACAAATTAAACTTGCGGCTGGACATCCTATTAGCGGACAAAATCATTTACCTCAAAAACACTCGATAGAGTGCAGAATAAATGCTGAAGATCCGTTTAATGATTATAGACCTAGCCCAGGTAAGATTACAGTGCTACACAAGCCGGGAGGACACGGTGTGCGTGTAGATTCTCATATATACGCAGGATACGCTATTCCACCACACTACGATTCTATGATAGCCAAGCTAATTGTATCTGCTCAAACTAGAGAGGAGTGTATATTGAAAATGGAAAGAGCATTGTCTGAATTTACCATAGAAGGTATTAAGACGACCATACCTCTGCATCTCAAGCTTATGCGTGACCCTGATTTCAAGGCAGGTAATTTCACCACCAAGTTTATGGAGACTTTTGATATTAATAAATAACTGATTTCCATAAATCATATAAATATAAGCTGTGCAATCTCTGATTGTGCAGCTTTTTTGATTTAGCTCTTCCCTATGATTTCTGGAAAACCAAAGGCACAAAAAAATGCAAACCGATCAAACGATTTGCATTTCCAATATTGTAATGGATATAAGCTTTAAAGCTTATGAATCACTTTAGAGAATGAATTATCTCCTTCTAGTTTCATGACGTATATTCCTTTAGCTAAGTTAGATAGATTAATGCTGGCTCCAGAATTAATTACTTCTGATGTTTTTAAGCTACCTAAAATATCGTATATCATAACTTTATGAGCTCCTCCGTTTTGGAAACTAACAGTAACATTATCTACTACTGGATTAGGATAAGCCTTAAAAGTTTCTTTAGCACTTGTCTCTACAGAAGCAGTACCGCCCCTAATTTGTAATCGGAAAGAATCAATGGCTAGTGGGTTACTTACCGAACGAGCTACAACCCAAGCACTTCCATCTCCTGTGACATTATAAAACGAGAAACCCAATTTGAAATCCATTTTCTTACCCTTGGCAATGTTCACTTCATAAGTACCCGTTGGGTTTGGAATACATAGAGCACCACTACATACCGTTACATCCCAATCGCTAGGCTTCTCCAATCCTGAAACGTACCATTCGAAAACAGAGTCAGCTTCGCTTGTAGTATTATTGGTAAGGTAAGAGGTGAGGTTAAAATCAAATTTTGTATTCAATGACCAAGCAGACGAATCTTTGATATCAAAAGATATCTGAGCAAATGAATTGAATGTGAATGCTACAAGAGCAACTAATAGGGTAATTTTTTTAATCATATTATTCTTTATTTATGCGGCTTCGGCCTCTACAGCCTCTACCTCTGGTATCATTCTTTTTAATAAATTTTCTATTCCTGCTTTCAGCGTAAGCGTGCTGCTCGGGCAACCGCTACACGATCCTTTCATGGTTACGGTAACTATGCCTTCTTCAAAACTCTTGAAGTCTATCGCTCCACCATCCATCTCTACGGCTGGTCTTACATGGTCTTCGAGTAACTGCTTTATTTTGGTAATAACTTCAGATTCTTCCTCTTGGGTAAGATTTTCTTTTACCACCACTATTGGCTTTTCGGCCTCTAGGTAGTCTTGAACAAATTTTTTCAGTTGAGGAATGATGTCAAACCACTCATAATCCGGCTTCTTAGTTACCGACACGAAGTTATTCATAATAAAAACTCCCTTTACAAAGTCATATCCGAATAACTCTTTAGCCATAGGACTCTCATCTAAACCTTCCTTGGTTCTGAAATCGATACTATCATTAGGCAATATCATCTTGTTTGCCACAAATTTCATCGACTCCGGGTTAGGAGTTTTTTCTGAGTATACGGTGATTACGTCTTCTAATTCCATTGCTACTTATAACGTTTCAAAGGTAGGTATAGTTTGCTAGTTTTCAAGTCTCTCTTGGTCATGTTTCGTCCATTTCGTCTGAATCTTTGGACAATAAGTCGGAGCTGTTGAACTGTCTATTGTCTGCGTAGTGCTTATTAAAATTACACCATTGACAATCGTCACTCTCGCAACCTTCATCAAATTCAAGATTCTGAATACGCTCGAACGTGTTTTTAATTTGCTTTCTTACAAACACATACTCTTCGTTGGAAACCATAATTTTGATCTTTTTAAACTCATCATTCTCTGGTTCGATAAAGTCTATTTCCCCAGAAATCACTTTCAAATTCTGAGTCTTATCACTTTCTATGAGCGCCTTGTAAAACATGACCTGTCGCCAGTAATCTCCCCCATGTCGCTTTTCGTGATTTTTCTCGTCTTCATTGTCTTCCAGCACAACTGGCGGCTTCACTTTGGATTTGCCATATTTCACTTGTCCCGTTTTAAAATCTACAACGTGAGCCGTACCGTCGTTTATGACTACTTTGTCTATTTGACCACGAATTGGCACTCCATCTATTTCGCAATTTTTCAAATGAAGTTCTGTGTGGATTTCTCCAACGCTAGTCCACTTATCAGAATACTCATTATAATATTTTTCTAAAATATTTTGACCATAATGTAACCTCCGCTCCAAGCCCTCCTTGGTAAAAGCTTCTTTACTATGATGCATTGCTGACATAAATCTATTTTTCATAAATTCAACAGCCATCTTATCATTTTCAAAAGTTGATAGGTTTTTAAATAGTCCATCTAGTGCTGAATGCACGGCAGTACCGAATGTAGAACTTTCTCCTTTGGCCGAAGGCACCCTCAAAATATTCTGATAAAAAAACGAAACAGGACATCTCAAGTAACTATTCAGATTGGTTGCACTAAGTCTGAAGTTTTCTACCTCTTTTTTTACAAAATCTTGTTTTATTAAATCGGTATACTCCTCATTCTTTTGCTTCATCATAAAGTCCAAGAAGTGAAGAATTTCTTCGTTGTCTGCTTCTTCCTTGTGCACAGCTGCTGCACCACTCTCTTTTAGCTCTACTACAAATAGGCTTTTGGTGATGTCCTTATCTTTCTCATCTTTGAGCGGGTAACTTACTTCTATGTTTTTTCGTGCTCTGGTGAGTGCTACATAAAACAAGCGTCTTGCCTCTTCTTCCATAGCTTTTTGTGGCTCACCGGGCAAAAGTAAGTTTAGCTTGTAGGGTAATGTTGTTTTCTCCTTTTCCCACTTAGCCTCATTACAATTTATCAAAAAAACATAGTCAAACTCAAGTCCCTTAGACCCATGAACTGTCATCAGATTCACCCCGTCTATTCCGTGTACTATTTTATTTAATTTCAGTCCGAGGTTATGCTGTGTAAGTAGCTCAATCTTATGCAAAAAAGCACTAAGACTTAAGTATGGATCTCTTGCGGTTTCTTCCTTTAGAAAATTATAATACGTCTTCAAACATTGGATTTGGAACGTAGCATCTTTGGCTGATAATGCTCGCGATACAAAACCTATTTTTGACATTATACCTTCTACCAATGTTTGCAGCGCGACGTTATGCATCTCCTTTAGCCAATATTCTATATCTGCCAAAAATGCTCTCAGCTCCTTACTGGCTTTTTTGTCAATTTCCAATTCTTGGGCAGTGGTATTGAGCTGTTCTCGCCAACCTACCCCCCACTTCTTACTAAATGCTTGACTCATTCGTGCTATATCAAAAGCCGAAAGATGCTTGAAATTATGATAATGTAAAATTTCAAAAAGCAGATGTTGACCTGTATCCAAACTTGTACTTTCTAGACTAATGTAGTTGAGAAAATTATTAAGTTGATGAACAATAGGCACCTCCAACACATTTTGGGTTTTGGCCACATTATAGCTTATCCCTTCGGCCTCTAGGTATTTAATAAGGTCGTCACTCTGCTTATGCTGTCTATACATAATAGCGACCTCTTTTAGTGGTACGCCATCCTTCTTTAGCTTTTTTAGCTTCGCAGTAATACTTACGGTTTCTTGAAAAGTATTCGGGTACTCTACGATATTTAGTGCTTGTGGAATGTCTGCCACAGCAGGATTAGATGCTACGATATCTTTATTAAGATTGGGTACCTTGCCCACCAGTCGCTCGTTATTGTGTTTTATAATAGCATTGCTACCGTCTAATATATTTTGACTCGACCTATAATTTTGGTCTAACACCACCAGTTTAATACCCTTTTGGTACCTAGTATAAAACTCGTGAATATTCTCAACATTAGCTCCCTGAAATTTATATACTGATTGGTCATCATCGCCTACCACAAAAACATTGGGATTTTCCCAATAATTAATCAGGGTATAGAGCAATTCATTTTGAGCACCATTCGTATCTTGATATTCATCTACCAAAAAATACTGGTACTGCTCCTGATAATGAAGTAGTAAATCTTCGTTGGTATGAAGTGCCTCGAGTACCCAAGCTATCATGTCATTAAAATCATACCGCTTACGCTCACGCAGCTTAGCATCATACACATCTAGCAACAGGGCCGCTTCTCTTAGCTTTTCTAAAGGAGTTTTGTCTTTGTTGTACAATCGCGGATTTAAATCACCCTTTTTGTTGCCTCGTGAATTGGTTTTGAATAAGTACGCTTCATCCGTAAGCATATCCTGAAGTTTATCATCTACCTTCTTCACTAAGGCGGCAGATGTCAAATTATCTTTTTTCATCAGACCAAAGACCTTGAGTAAATCTCTGATATCGTAATACACGTCACCCACATACCGTTTAATTTTACTATCGTGTGGTAATTCGTTTACGATTTCACGCATTACTTCCCTTACCTCCAGCTCAGATACAGGGTCTAGGTCTTGAATTCCAAATAAGTCCCTGTTTTCTTGAATCACCGTGTTGCAAAACCCGTGATATGTATATACACTTACTTTGTACGATTCAGCACCCATAAATTGATTTAAGCGTTTTCGCAATGCAGTTGTGGCTGCTTCTGTAAATGTAAGGCACAGAATGTTTTCTGGATTCACATCCGTTCGTTTCAGAATGCTTGCTATACGTGCACCCAATACCTGTGTTTTACCAGTGCCCGGACCGGCTACCACCATCACCGTACCTTCTGTGGTGTCTACAGCTATTTTTTGATTGGGGTTTAATTCTTGATATACTTCTTCAAATGTCATAATATTGAGGTGCTAAAGTGGGTGAATAGCCGCGTAATTACAAGAGGTATTTTGTCTTTTTTTAAAAAATGACTTGGAAAACTGCAACCTTTTTAGAAATTTGTTTCTAATATTTTAAAATAATCAACGTAACATGACAAAAAACAATTACTTAATTAGAGGTATAATGTCCCTAATGCTATTCTCAATAGCAGGTTGGGCAAGTGCACAAACGTATTGCACATCACAGGCTGCGAGCCAATTTGATTCTAAGTGCGACCGCGTGGTCCTGGTAGGAAGTTCTGTAACCATTGATGAGAATTCATCAGCTGCAGGTTGCCAACAGTATACTGACAATACTTCTGTGGCTCCTGCTGATTTGGCTCCTGGAGGTAACTATACAGTTACAATAACACAAGGTACTTGTGGTGGCAACTATACCCGAAGATCAAATGCTTGGATAGATTTCAACAACGACGGTGATTTCACTGATCCAGGAGAAATGCTAAGTCCTGGTAATGGAACTGGCGTGAACGCTATTAACTTTACTGTTCCTTGTAACGCTGTTGCAGGTAACACTCGCATGAGAGTTAAAGTTGTAGAGCAAGGTGGTTCATTAACTGCTTCTTGTGGCAACTATACTTGGGGTGAAACTGAAGACTATACAGTTCAATTACTTTCTCCTTCAGGAGGATTATCTTCTAACTTCTTTGTTGCTGATACTGTTTTTATAGGTTCTATAGTGAATTTCGTGAATAGTAATCAAACAGGATACATCTCTCACGATTGGACTATCAATGGTAATTCTTATTCTACTACTAACGTTGAGACAATATTTGCTACGGCGGGTACATATTCAGCTAAGTTGGTAAGTGAGAACTGTTTAGGAAAAGACTCTACTACAAAATCTGTAGTTGTAGTTGCACCTACCGCTGTTCCAGTTTCTAACTTTGTTTCTGATAAGAATATAGTTGAAATATTTGTTCCTATTAACTTAATCGATCTTAGTACTAACGGACCTACTTACTGGGATTGGGTACTTATAAATGGTACTGATACTATTGACGGTGATG
>JABIUV010000053.1 GCA_018700895.1 Bacteroidota bacterium | reverse complement strand
GTTCCTGTCCTCCAAATCCAACGTACAGACTCAAAGCATTATTAATACCACCAAAACTAGTCTGCCTACTCTCGGGTGCTACGAGGTAGCGATTCTGTGCGAGGGTTGTTAAGTACGATACGCTTAGGTCTTGGGTAATCCTATATTCGACTAAAGCCTGTACATCATAAAAACGCGGCTGATAATCTCCCTGCACATCAAGACTGCCGAGCAGGTAATGATTACTGCGGTACCGAGCCCCAAGCAAGTAGCTAAAGCGGTTGCCTATCTTATCTTCCAAATGGATATTAGCCCCTAAGAAACTCGCCTGATACGTAGCTCTAAAGGAGTCGGGCTGCCTATACGTGATATCCAATACAGAACTTAGTTTATCACCATACTTAGCTTGAAAACCTCCTGCCGAAAAATTAATATCCTCTACCAAATCGCCATTTATCACACTCAACCCTTCTTGCTGCCCACCACGCACTAAGAACGGACGGTACACCTCTATGCCATTGACATATACCAAATTTTCATCAAAATTGCCCCCACGTACACTATAGGCCGACCCTTGGTCACCGCCAGCCGTGTTTACTCCAGGGCCTATATATGTTAGCAGACGCTCTATGCCTCCAGGTGTGGCAAAGCGTTCTATCTTCTTTGGTTTTATACTAATAATAGGGCGACTCCGAAGTTTGTCTATACTATACACTACTTCCGAGAGCGAAAAGGATGTACTGAACCTAAAATTCTTATAAAAATTTCCTCCTACGCTGTAAGGCCCTATTTGTTTTTTTATGACTTCACCTGCGTTGGTAATGTAGATGGTCACCACCTGATTGGCAGGCACTTTCACAGAGTACACCCCATCTTCGTCTGTATTGGTAGAAAAAGAAGTTCCTTGTATTTTTACAAACGCTAGAGAAACAGGTTGTTTTTCGGCATCGGTCACCTTGCCAGATAGGTAAGCTACCGCCTGAGAAAAGCCTATGGTGGTGCATAGCACCATAGCATATAATATGATTATACGTTTCAAAAGAATATTAACGCAATTATTGGGCGTCTATTGTTTCAGTGCTAAAATAGTCTTCGTCGGATTCTCGCTGGCAAAAACGGCACTTCCCGCCACCAATACATTGGCACCGCATTCCAGTAATTTTTGATAGTTTTCTACATTCACTCCGCCATCTACCTCTATATATGGCTGATGATTTTTCATTTCACAAATATTTTTTAGCTGTTGCAACTTAGTGTAGGTGTTTTCTATGAATTTTTGTCCGCCAAAACCGGGGTTCACACTCATAAGACAAATGAGGTCTATTTCCTTAAACACATCATTGAGTAGGTGTACAGGCGTATGTGGATTGAGAGCCACACCCGCCAAGCAACCGGCCTCACGTATAGCATTCAGCGTGCGGTGTAAGTGCGTACATGCCTCGTAGTGTACCGTTATCACTTCTGCTCCAGCATCAGCACATGCTTGTATATACTGATCAGGATTCACAATCATAAGGTGAACATCAAGCGGTTTGGTAGCGTGCTTCTGAATGGCCTTCATCACCGGAAAACCAAATGAAATATTAGGCACAAATACGCCATCCATAATATCGATGTGGAACCAGTCTGCTTCGCTCTCGTTTACCATTTCGATGTCGCGTTGCAAATTGGCAAAATCAGCCGCCAATACAGAAGGTGCTATTTTATGTGTCATTGTGTGTGTTTAGAAAAATTTAATGTCGTTGATGATTTCTTTGCCTGCAAAGGTGTTCACCTTTTCTATCAAAACAAGTTTGTGATACCGCAATTCATTTTTTAACGCAGGAGAATCTAGGGTAAGGTATAGCATCTTTTTGTTGATGAATAGTTTGGTGGTTTTTTGGGCTATCATTTTACCGGCTACCTCTTCCCAACTATTCACCACGCGTACTTCATCAAACTTGTCACCCTGTTTGTATGACTTAAAAAGCACCTTCATGAGGTCTTTGATGGATTGTTCTTCTTTCACGCTTATTGGAGTATTACGGTAGTATGTGGCTTGCCTATTTCTTTACAAAATGCAGATAATCTATTGGCATTGGTATCGGTTATAAAAATTTGTCCAAAGTTATTCTTTTTGATAAGCTGAGTGAGTACTTGAGCTCGTTCTTCGTCTATTTTTTCAAAAATATCATCTAGCAGTAGCAGCGGCAGCACCCCTTTCTGCTCGCGGAGGTAATCATACTCGGCTAGCTTTAGGGCAATGAGTCCACATTTGATTTGTCCCTGCGAGCCATATTTTTTTAAGCTCAGATCACCTATCTCTATATCCAACTCATCCTTATGTATACCACTGAAACTGCGTTGTACTGCGAGATCCTTAGCCCTATTCTGCTCCACCAACTCATCATACGTTGCAGTAGCCAACTGACTGGTGTACTGCAGCTTAACATTCTCTTTTTCGCCCGATAGGGCGTGATACTTCTGCTCAAAGGTGGGTGTGAATTCTTGCAGAAAATTCCTGCGTTTTTCGAATATTTGCTGAGCCAATGGAGCTATCTGCATATCGAGCGTTTGTATTAGGGCGGCGTCTACATAATCTTGCTTTAGGTGTTTGTTCCTGTGATCCATCAGTTTATTGTACTTTACCAAGTCATGCAAGTGATCTTTATCTACCTGACTAAGTATCTGATTGATAAACGAACGTCGTTTCTCATTACTACCATACACAAATTCTATGTCACCCGGAGCTATGACCACAGAGAGATACTGACCTATATGTTCGGTAAGTTTCTTGTAGGGAACCCCATTTTTTTCAAGAACTTTTCTACCGCCGCGTTTGAACTTCACCTTGAGCTGCACCTCCTCGCCGTCATTTAGCGTAGCCAAAATACCCGCTTGCTGTTCATCGGTCTGTATACATTGCACATCCGTAGGGCTAAAGTATGACTTACCTAAACACAAAAAATGCAGTGCATCCAGCACCGACGTCTTGCCTACACCATTTAGTCCTGCTATAGCAATTACATCATCTTGGGTCTCTAGTTTGAAATCCGAATGATTTTTAAAAAAAACAAGTGTGAGTTTTTGTACCTTCAATGGTGTTTTATAGATAGTAAAGATTGTTATTTTTGTGACTTCAAATATAAAATGGCAAAAGCAAAGCACACTAAAGAAATTTACATCGATTGGTATCGATTAATGTTATTGATAAGAAGATTTGAAGAAAAATCTGCTCAAATGTACGGACAAAACAAAATCAGAGGATTTTGTCACCTATATATAGGACAAGAAGCAGTAGTTGCAGGAATGGCATCTGCCAAGCAAGACAACGACAAGGTAATCACCGCCTACAGAGACCACGGCCACGCTTTGGCTATGGGTATGTCTGCCAATGAGGTGATGGCTGAATTATTTGGTCGTATAGATGGCTGTAGCAAAGGAAAAGGTGGAAGTATGCACATGTTCTCCAAGGAACACAATTTCTTTGGTGGTCATGGTATCGTAGGTGGTCAAATACCCCTAGGTGCTGGTATGGCACTTGCAGAGCAATATAAAGGAGAAGACGGAGTAGTATTCTGCTATATGGGAGATGGTGCGGTACGTCAAGGTGCGTTGCACGAGACTTTTAATATGGCTATGGTATGGAACTTACCTGTCGTATTTATTTGTGAAAATAACAACTACGCGATGGGAACCTCAGTAGAGCGTACTACCAATGTACTGGATATATCTAAAATAGCATTGGGTTACGAAATGCCTGCTGAACAGGTAGACGGTATGAGCTGCGAAGCGGTACATGAGAGTATGGCTAATGCGGCAAAGAGAGCGAGAGACGGTAAAGGACCCACTTTTGTGGAATTAAAAACATACCGATACAGAGGCCACTCTATGTCAGACCCTGCTAAGTACCGTACTAAGGATGAGGTTGCTGCCTACAAGGAAATAGACCCAATAGAGGTTGTGAAGAAAACCATATTGAGCAAAAAGTACATGACTCAGAAGCAGCTAGATGCTATGGAAGAAGAGGTAGAAAAAGAAGTAGCAGATTCTGTAGAGTTTGCCGACAACTCTCCTTTCCCAGATGCCTCTGAAATATATACCGATGTATACGAAACGGAGTATCCATTTATCGTAGACTAGGATATACTGTAAATACAGAACATAAATCGCATAAAAGCATATTTTCGCAAACTTTTTAAGAAGAAATGAGCACAGAAGAACAATCTATAGAGAATAAAGGTATACAGTCTATATCAGAATTCATTGACACCAACAAAAACAACATTCTGATAGCGGGTATCGCCCTTATCGTATTGGTAGCAGGTTTATACTATTATCAGAATGTATACAAGCCAGGCGTAGAAGCTGAAGCCAACGAGAGTATATTTACTGCGGAGAGATACTTTGCACAAGATTCACTCAACCTCGCTCTCAATGGAGACGGACTGCACCCAGGTATGCGTGAAGTGGCAGATGACTATGGTTCTACTGCTGCAGGTAATAGAGCCGCGTTTTATACCGGTCGTATCCTATTGGAGCAAGGCAAGTATGAAGAAGCATTGGAATACCTAGAAGATGCATCAATGTCTGACGAGCTAATGGCTGCACAAGTCATTACCCTACAAGGCGATTGCTACTCGGAGCTTGATCAGTTTGAAAAAGCAGGTGACATGTACATCACAGCTGCGAAAAAGAGAGACAACACGCTTACAACACCTTACGCACTGCTCAAAGCAGGGACTGCTTATGAAGAAGCTGGTGAACTAAGCGATGCCAAATCTGCATACAAAAAATTACAAGCAGATTATGCCGATAGTAAATGGGCAGATAAAGTAGAAGCTCGAATAGCTCGAGTAGCTGCCAAACAAGCTGCTCAATAAGCACGTAAAATGGCTGATTACGCAAATCAGACGTTCTTAAATGAGGAAATCAAACTCCCTCATAACAATTTCAGGATAGGTGTAGTAACCGCACTGTGGAATACCGAGATTACAGGTAAACTCAAGGCAGGTGCTATCCACACCTTACTACAAGCAGGTATACCACTGAGTAATATAGAGCAATGGGATGTTCCTGGCTCGTATGAACTCATCTATGGTGCCAACAAGCTTGCCAACGAAGGTTTTGATGCAGTAATATGTCTCGGCGTAGTGATACAAGGCGAGACCAGACACTTTGATTTTATATGTGATGCTGTAGCCAACGGTATAAGCGATGTGATCATAAAACACGATATACCCGTAGCCTTTGGTTTGCTTACTACGGACAATCAGCAACAAGCCATAGAACGCTCCGGAGGCACTCACGGCCACAAAGGCGAAGAAGCCGCCTGGACCGTACTCAAACTCCTAGAGCGAGGATAACCAAATCTCAGAAGACACAAAAAAAACCGATGCAACTGCATCGGTTTTTTTTGTGATAGGGGATTCGTCTTTTGCATTAAAACAATCCATTCACCTCAGCATCTATCTTATTGATGATTTCACCTAGGTGTTCCGGATTATTTTCAAAATCAATATCATCTACGTCAATAATAAGCAGTTTGCCGTCCTTGTAAGTACTTATCCATGCTTCGTATCGCTCGTTTAGTCGCTTGAGGTAATCTAGTCTGATACTGTCCTCGTACTCTCTACCGCGTTTCTGAATCTGACTTACAATATTGCCTATAGAGCTACGCAGGTAAATCATAAGATCTGGAGCATTTACGCTCGTTTTGATATTGGTAAAAAGTGCTTGGTACGTATCAAAATCACGCGTACTCATGAGTCCCATAGCGTGTAAGTTAGGAGCGAAAATATAAGCATCCTCATAGATAGTACGGTCTTGAATGATGGTCTTCGGATTACTTTTGGCTTGTATCAAACTACTAAAACGTGTATGCAAGAAGTAAATTTGTAGGTTGAATGACCAGCGGGTCATATCATCATAAAAATCGGTGATATATGGATTATCGTCCATAGCCTCGTAGTGGGGCTCCCAGTCATAATGTTTTGATAATAACTTAGTGAGTGTTGTCTTTCCTGCTCCTATGTTTCCTGCTATAGCTATGTGCATCTCTTTATTTTAGTTGTTCGTTTTGGTCTTAGTAAAATTTCTTGAAGCCTATGATTTCTCTGACTTCTTTCAGGGTTTTTTCGGCACTCTCATTGGCCTTCTCAGCTCCTATTTTAGCAGCTTTGGCTAGTGCAGCCGTGTCTTGTTTATAGTGGTCTATTTTCTCTTTTATGGGCGATACAAAGTTCACTACGTCCTCCGCAATTTGTTTTTTCAAATCACCGTAACGTATCGTCGCATTTTGATGTAAGGCATCGAAATGTTCGATGGTACTCCGTTCGGACACCAACTCCATAATATCAAATAAGTTTTGAAGTCCTTCGCTCTTAGGTTGTCCCGGTTCGGTAGGACCATTATCCGTCACCGCCCGCATTATTTTTTTGCGAAGCCCTTTTTCCTCTTCGTCAAACATAATGGTATCGGCATCACCGCTACTCTTACTCATCTTACCTTGGGCAGTAAGTCCTGGCACTTTTACTAGCTCTCCTGTTCCACTATAAGCTTGTGGCTCTTTGAAGTAGTCCGTACCGTACATATGATTAAACCGATTGGCAAACGTACGTGTCATCTCCAGGTGCTGCTGTTGATCTTTGCCCACAGGCACCATCTCCGCGTGATGTACTAGTATGTCTACCGCCATGAGCACGGGGTAAGTGAGTAGGCCAGCATTCACGTTATTTTTCTGCGTACGTATTTTATCCTTGAAAGATGTACTTCGCTCTAGCTCTCCGATGTACGCATTCATGTTCATAAACGTATAAAGCTCGCTTATAGCAGGCACATCGCTTTGTACAAACAAGGCACATTTCTCGGGGTCTACGCCCATAGCCAAATGCTCGGCCAATACCTGATGTACGTTATTATGCAAATCGGCAGGTGTAGGATGCGTAGTAAGTGAATGAATATCAGCTATGAAGAAGAAGCAATCGTGCTCTTCTTGCATTTTTAAAAAATTTTTAACCGCCCCAAAGTAATTGCCAAGATGCAATTTTCCTGTTGGTCTGATACCCGATACTACTCTCGCCATTACTACTTATTGAAGGGTCAAAAATAGAACGACTACCATAAGATTACCAATGTTGTGGATATTTATCAAAAATGAGAAAGTTGCAGGATTCCGTTTGTGTAGTTACGTGAGCTCAAATTGCTTTTGAAAAAACTCGTGATATGCCCCTTCCTGAGCAAGTAACTCATCGTGACTGCCCTGCTCCACTACTCTACCGCGGTCTAGCACTAGGATGGTATCTGCCTCTTTTACCGTGCTTAGTCGGTGAGCTATTACGATACTCGTACGTCCTTTCATTAGTTTTTGCGTAGCACGCTGTATGAGTTCCTCGGTTTCGGAGTCTACACTACTGGTGGCCTCATCTAGTATGAGCACACTGGGGTTGGCTGCCATAGCTCGTATGAAACTGATGAGTTGGCGTTGACCTACGCTGAGCGAACTTCCTCGCTCCATTACCTTATACTCCCACCCTTGGTCTAGTGCTTGTATAAAATCCAAAGCATCTATACTCGCCGCAGCAGCATTCATGTTGTCCTGCGTTATGCTCTCGTTCCTTAGGTTTACATTATCGGTTATACTTCCTGCAAATAGAAACACATCCTGCAATACCACACCTACTTGGTCTCGTAGTGATTTTATATTGAGGTCATTTACATTATGTCCATCTATACGTATAGCCCCTTTTTGTATCGTATATAGTCGTGTAATTAGATTGATAATACTCGACTTTCCTGCACCCGTTGCTCCTACTATTGCCAAGCTTTTCCCGGCTTTTAGGCTAAAGTTTACATCTTTTAACACATAGTCATCATCGTTGTACCCAAACCAAACATCTTCAAATTGGATATCACCACTAATATGGGGTAATATCACATCGCCTTTAGCTTCCTTATCTGAGTCATCATCTATCAACTCAAAAATACGCTCACTCGCTACTACTCCCATTTGCATCGTGTTAAACCTATCAGCAATGAAACGAATCGGCCTAAATATCATCTGAACATATAAGTAAAACTCTGCAATGAGTCCTGCACTTGCTATACTCGGCGAACCTGCCACCCACCATATAATTAAGCCTAAGGCCAAGCTACTCAGAATATCAACCACAGGAAAATATACCGCATAATAATAGATACTCTGCTTGTAAGCATCCCTATGCTTACGGTTCATCACCTCAAATTTTCTAAACTCTTGGTCCTCTTTACCAAAAATCTGAACCACTTCCATCCCCACTATTTGTTCTTGCACAAAAGCATTAAGTTTGGAAACCTGTTGCCTTACTATCTGGAAAGACTTACGCACGCCACGTCTGAATATTTCTGAAGCTACTAATAAAAAAGGTAGTACCGTGAGCGATACCAAGGTAAGCTCCCAATTGGTAGCGAGCATAATCACCAGTATGGTAGTAATCTGTGCTAAGTCACCTACGATAGAAATAAACCCTTGGGAAAAGAAAGACGAAATGGTCTCCACATCAGAAACCGAACGTGTAATTAAAGTACCGACCTTACTCTTGTCAAAAAAAGTAGAATTGAGCGAGAGAATGTGATTATACACCCGCATACGCAAATCCTTGATAACACTTTGCCCGAGTAAGTTGGTAACGTAGGTATGACCAAAGAGCGTAAAACTCTGCACAACCAGGTGCACCAGTAGCAACACACTGAAATAGAAAATGGCATCTTTATCCCCTACAGTCATACCATCATTGATGGTATACTTTACCAACATAGGGCGAATAGGTGCTAAGATGGTGAGGAATAACACCAATGCTATAGACCCCCATAGGAGTTTACGGTGTGGCTTTGCCAAACGAATAATGCGGGCTATTAGCCTCATATCAAATGCCGCTCCTCCTTTTTTACTTTCTGTACTCATCCCAGTTATATCCTATCTCTTCTAGATAAAGCCCTTTGGCAGCGACACTCTTGCCACTACTGCTTCTTTTTTTGTCTTGTACTATTTGCTCCAGTTGGTCCAGCGATATTTTTCCATATCCCACATCTAATAATGTTCCCACCAACGCTCGCACCATATTACGCAAGAATCTGTTCGCCTTTACGTGAAACTCAAAACCATAATCGACCTCTATCCACTCAGCTAACATCAAGTTGCAGATAGTTGTTTTACCATCTGAATTTCTCTTGCAAAAAGAAGCAAAGTCATTATGCTTGAGCAGTAATTGGCATCCTTCATTCATCTTTTGCACCGAAGGCATTTGGAATAAGAAGAGCGAACCACCAGACTGAAATGGATTTTTGCGATAATGGGTCTTGTAAACATACTTACGGTACGTAGCCGAAAAACGTGAATGAAAATCATCTGCTACCACAAAGGCGTCATACACCGCTATATCCGAAGGAAGCATTTGATTAATACGAAACAAAAAACGCTCAGGCAATACCTCGGCATAATCAAAGTGTAAAATAAAATGTGAAGCGTGAACCCCCGCATCGGTTCGTCCACATCCCATAATGTTAATTTTAGACCCTAATATTTTAGACAGCTCCAGCTCTAGTGCTTCTTGCACGGTAGTACCATTTAGTTGTGACTGCCACCCGTGATAATGGGTGCCATCGTACGCTATTTCTAATACATATCTCACTTCAGTAGGCAAATATATTTTGAATGCTATTCATACCGCTATATATTCGGTACGAATTCTATTTTTGTCCACCCAATAAAATACCATGAACAAGCAACTCATAGAATGTGTACCCAACTTTAGTGAAGGAAGGGACCTCAATATTATAAAGCAGATAACCAACGAGATAGAAAGTGTAGATGGCGTAAAGCTGCTAGACGTAGACCCCGGAGCCGCTACGAACAGAACCGTGGTTACCTTCGTAGGAACACCACAGGCCGTGGTAGATGCGGCATATAAGGCCATTGTAAAAGCAGGTGAGCTCATAGATATGAGCAAGCACACAGGTGAACACGCTCGTATGGGTGCTACTGACGTATGCCCATTCATCCCCGTGGCTAATATCTCTATGGAAGAAACCTCAGAGTGGGCGGTGAAACTTGCCAAGCAAGTAGGAGAAACGACACATATTCCCACCTACTTATATGGAGCTTCGCAACCCAATACATCAAGAAACGTTCTGAGCATTATTCGTGCAGGTGAGTACGAAGGTTTTTTTGAAAAAATAAAAAAGCCCGAATGGAAACCCGATTTTGGCCCGGCAGAGTATAGTGCTCGCAGCGGAGCAACGACTATTGGAGCACGAGATTTTTTGATAGCCTATAATATAAACCTCAATACCAAGTCAACACGTATTGCTAATCGCGTTGCCTTTGATGTAAGAGAGACCGGCAGGGTAGCAAGAGAAGGTAATCCTTACAATGGAAAAATAATTAAAGACGAAAATGGCGAATCGGTACGTATATCCGGCACATGCAAAGCGGTGCAAGCCGTCGGATGGTTTATAGATGAGTATGATGTAGCACAGGTGAGTGCTAATTTGACTAATTTTAATATCACACCTATCCATACTTTCTTTGACGAAGTACAAAAAAGCTGTATCGATCGTGGTGTTCGCATTACAGGTAGTGAGCTTGTAGGTCTAATTCCGCTTAACGCAATGCTGGATGCTGGCCGCCATTATCTCCAAAAACAAGGCAGATCATTGGGCGTAGATGATAGCGAACTCATTCATATCGCCGTGAAGTCGTTGGGCCTTGACGAGTTAGGACCATTTGACCCCGAAAAGAAAATTATAGAATATCAACTGCGTAGTGATGAGGATGAGAAATTGGTAAGCCTCACCGCTAAGCAACTGGCCAACGAAACCGCAAGTGAAAGTATGGCACCCGGCGGTGGAAGTATTGCAGCCTACGTTGGAGCTCTAGGAGCATCACTTGGCACTATGGTAGCCAACCTATCGGCCAACAAACCAGGATGGGAAGAGCAGACGACCACCTTTTCAGATTGGGCGGTAAAAGGACAAGCCATTAAACAAGAATTACTCTATTTGGTAGATGAAGACACCCGTTCTTTCAACCGCATTATAGATGCTATCCGAATGCCCAAAGACTCTGAGCAGGAAAAAGAAGCACGTAAAGAAGCCATCGAAAAATCAAGCCAATACGCTGCCGAAGTACCCTACAAAGTGATGCAGACAGCCTATGGTTCTCTTGAGCTATTGCAAGCCATGTTAGATATAGGCAACCCGGCTTCAGTAACCGATACAGGCGTAGGTGCCTTGTGCTCCCTTACTGCTGTGGAAGGTGCATGCATGAATGTACGTATCAACACCAAAGACCTGTCCGATCGTGCATTTGCTGACAAGCTGAATGCCAAAGCAGCAGAACTTTTAAGCATAGCTAAAGAAGATTTTACGGCCATAATTGAGGCAGTAAATAAGAAGATTGTTTAAGAATTTTAGTATTTCATATTAAATGACAATAACCAATCGTATTTTTTAGTTAATATTGTACCTTACTGAATTTT
The DNA here is from genome assembly GCA_018700895.1 of Bacteroidota bacterium. Classification (GTDB taxonomy): domain Bacteria; phylum Bacteroidota; class Bacteroidia; order NS11-12g; family UBA9320; genus UBA9320. The sequence goes on along the minus strand of JABIUV010000053.1, from coordinate 63,878 downwards.
AGGAATTTCTTACATATGAAAAAAGCATTTCTGTTTCTATTTTTGTTCGTCTCTGTAAACACTTTCGCACAGCAAGATCCTTATTACACGCATTTTAAAGATGTAATACAAGCATACAATCCTGCAGCCGCAGGTCACGCCTATGGCGAAATTTGTATCACTGGCCTTACCCACCATCAGTGGAGACAATATACGGACGACACAAGAGTAAGAGGAACGAATGCAGAACCAGGGATTGGGGTAACAAATGTAGCACCTGTTACTTATAATATGAATGTGAATAGCGTTTTTAAATTAAACGCCAATCAGTTCATAGGTGCTGGATTAACGGTGATAAACGACCAACTAGGTTCTACGGTATCTACTGGTTTTATGGCTAACCTAAATTTCAAACAGCAGATACAAGGTGGCTATAGCGAATTAAGTGGCGGATTTGGAATTGGCATTCGGCAATGGGGTTGGGATAACCCAAATTTCCTTGCAAAAGATATTGGAGATCCATTTGTGCCTCAGCTATCTGCTTCTGAGTCTAAACTCAACATGAATCTTGGAGTAATGTACAAAACGCAGAGATTGGGTTCATCACCTTTGAAAAATTTCTACACAGGCCTATCTGTGACCAATGTAACTCAACCATTGTATGATGTTCCTGCAGGAGTCAATGGCCAATCTATATTTCACCTATTTGTGCCACACTATTACCTCATAGCTGGATCAGATGTGGAATTATCAGGAGGTACAGTACTGGAACCAGCAATGCTTTTAAAGTATGGATTGTTAAATGGTGCATATAAACCACAAGTAGATTTGAACGTAACTGCATTATTTTCGGGAGCATTCAGAGGAGGTCTTGCTTTCAGGCAATGGGGCAATATGGATGCAGTATCGGTACTAATGGGTTATCAAGCAGGCAAAATAAAAGTAGGATACTCTTATGATGTTACAGTTTCTAATATCCAACGCGTAAGTAACGGTACACACGAGATATTTGTAAGGTACTGCATACCGATTAATTATGCGACCGATGAGACAATCATTAAGGAGAGCGTTCGATTTCTATAAAAAATATTTTAGTAAACAATACTATACAACCAACAACCACGTTAATAACTAAGATTCTAAATTTACATTTAGATTGTTTTTCTAAACATTTGAATGTTAATTTGTCGAACTTTTAAAAGAGTAAATATATGAGAAATACAGCAAAGGCACTTGTAGTGATGTCGATAATGACGCTAATTGGATGCGGATTTGGAGACAATGGAGAGTTGGTAGGAGTACAAGGAAGACGTCCGTGGTTTCACCCACAACCGTACGGCACCGTTTATATCCCAACGGGTTCTTTTCATACTGGACAAAGTGACGAGGATATTTTTCACACGTACATTGCACCTAATAAGCAAATCTCTGTTCACGCTGTGTGGATGGATGATACTGAGATTACAAATAACGAGTATCGTCAGTTCGTTGAGTACGTAAAAGATAGTTTATTAAGACGTGAGATGGAATTCACTATAGAGGTGGAAGATGAGCACGATGATTACGAAATCCTTGATTACGAGGAGGAGGCTGACCGTGATGAGTTCTATGACGAACACGGTGACAGATATTTCTACTCTGGTAAAGAAAGATACGATCACAGAAAACAGTGGGATATTAGAAAATTAAAGTATACTTACACGTATGTAGATATGCAAGCTGCTGCACGTCAAAGCTACTTAGAGTCTAACAGAGCAGATTTCTTGGTAACCAAAACGAGAGCAATCTATCCTGATACTTTGGTATGGATACGTGACTTTACATACTCATACAACGAGCCAATGGCACGTCATTACTTTAATCACCCAAAATATGATGATTATCCAGTAGTAGGAATCAATTGGCACCAAGCCAATGCATTCTGTAATTGGAGAACAAGATGGCTGAACAGATACTGGGAGTCTCAAGATTTGCCTATCACTGAGAACTGGAGACTACCTACAGAGTTTGAGTGGGAATTTGCTGCCAGAGGTGGTCGTGACAATAACATGTACCCTTGGGGTGGTCCTTACACTAGAAATAGTAAAGGTTGCTTACTAGCTAACTTCAAGCCAAACAGAGGTGACTATATGTCTGACGGAGGTTTGTACCCAGTGAGAGCTGACTCTTACTTCCCAAATGATTATGGGTTATACAATATGGCCGGAAATGTTGCAGAATGGACTATATCAGCATACGATGAGTCAAGTCATCAGTTTACACACGATTTAAACTCTGACTACCAATATGACGCTGAAGACGATGGACCACTTACCTTAAAGCGTAAAGTAACTAGAGGTGGTAGCTGGAAAGATGTAGCATACTTCATCCAAAACGGTTCTAGATCTTATGAGTATCAAGATACCTCTAAGTCTTATGTAGGATTCAGATGTGTACAAACATACATTGGTAGATCAGCAAACGACAGTAGATAATCTGAAGCAAATCAGATATTTAGCTAACTCCCCACTCGTAAAATTAATTTAACAATTACAAGCGAATACAAAGTCAAATACGTTTTTATATTTGACCAAAAATTACATTAACATTATATTAAAATAAATAACAAACTAGAAAATTATTATGGCAAGTTTCTTTGAATCAAAAACAGGTAAAAACGTAATGGCGAAAGCCTATGGTATAGGTGCAGCAGTAGTAATCCTTGGAGCTTTATTCAAAATTCAACACTATCCCGGAGCTGACATTATGCTAATTGTGGGTATGGGTGTTGAAGCACTTATATTTTTCATATCCGCTTTCGAACCTATCCACGAAGAGTGGGATTGGAGTCTCGTATATCCTGAGCTAGCAGGAATGGAAGGAGAAAGTCGTGATTCTAATTCTTTATCATCTGGCGATAGTACTTCGCAAGCCCTTGATAAAATGCTTGCTGATGCTAACATTGGTTCTGACCTTATAGAAGGCTTAGGAACAGGTTTACGCTCCTTGTCTACCAATGTAGGTGCCATGTCTGATTTGAGTGGTGCAACTGTTGCTACCAAAGAGTATGCAGATAATGTGTCAAAAGCGAACGAGCAAATCCTTGGAATGAACTCTTCTTATGGTAGAGCTGTAAGTGCATTAGACAGCCTAGCAGAAACTACTGAAACATTTAAAGAAACAACTTCACAAGTATCAAGTATCAACCAAACATTGAATGACAACTTAGTAAGTTTTGACCAAAACATACAAAATCTCAATAAGGTGTATGGAGGTATGTTGAACGCTATGCGTCCAAACAACTAAGCAACATAATTTTTAATTAAATTTATAAAACTAAAAATTCAAAATTATGGCCGGAGGAGGTAAGATGTCACCAAGGCAGAAGATGATTAACATGATGTACCTAGTACTCATGGCACTTCTTGCCCTTAACGTATCAGAAGAAATATTAGACTCATTTCATTTATTTGAAGTAAGTTTCAATAGAGCAGCGACCAACATTGATGCTAAAAACGATGCTACTATGTCAGCATTACAAGCTCAATTGGACGAGAAACCAGCAAAGACAAAACCATTTATGGACCGTGCTTTGCAAGCAAAGAAAATAGCTGATGACTTTGTCAAGTATGTAGATGATGTAAAATTAGACATAGAAAAGTTGTACGGTGGTGGAGACGCCAAAGAGGCACGTGTAGATGGCGATCCCAAAGGAAAACTAGTCGCAGCTGATCAAATGGAAAAGCATGCTAACTACTTTGTAAATGAAAAACACGGAGTTGAGTTCCAAAATAGAATCAATAAAACTAGAACTGATTTATTAGCATTATTAAAACCAGATGATAGTGATTCTCTATTTACAATTACCGACTTAAAGGTTTACAAAGAAGTAGAAGATGCTTGCCAATTAGTGGCGGATGATCCCGAAGGTGACGGACCAAAAAAGGCTACTTGGGTTTCACAAAATCTAGAGCACGTACCCGCGTCTGGATTAATGGCTATCTTTTCAAGAATTAAAAATGATGCCAAAACTTTAGAAGCTGACGTTTTAGAGAAACTTGCATCACAAGTAGACGCTAAAGATTTTAAGTTTGATAAACTTTCTGCGAAGGTATTAGCAAAATCTAACTACGTAATGGAAGGCGAGAACTATGAAGCAGATATTTTGCTTGTTGCATCAAACTCCACTGGAGAACCTGAGATATATGTTGGCGACACTAAAGTGCCAACCGAAGCTGGTATGGGTAAATTTAAACGCCCTGCAAGTGGTGTAGGTATCAAAACCTTCGCTGGTAAGATAGTTGTAGGGGACGAAGAATTCACCTTCGAAGAAGAGTTCACTGTATTCAAACCTGCCGCTACTATTGCTGCAACAGAAATGAACCTTTTGTATAAAGGTATAGACAATCCTATGTCAATTTCTGTTCCCGGTTTCGCTGCCAGTGATGTTAAAATTTCGGCTCCTGGACTTAATCTTAAGTCACTTGGTGGAGGGAAATATAACGCTAAAGTACCAGGTAGCACGAGTAAAGAAGTAACTATTACAGCTTCTATTACCAGAGATGGTAAAACAAAGACTGTAGGTTCTCAGAAATTTAGAGTTCGTAGTTTACCACAACCAACTGCACAGCTAGGTGGTATCCCTAACGATGGTTTGCCAAAAGGTAAAGCGTCAGTAGGTGCACAATCAGCTATCATCGCATCAATGGGTGCTGGTTTTGCTTACAACTTGAAGTATAGGGTTACTGGATTCAAATTGATTATGGCGTACAAAAGAAAGCCTCCAGTAATGAAAACTGCTAATGGAGGTACACTTACAGGAGAAATGAGATCATTGATAAAAGGGGCTAAGCCAGGCGATCGGATCCTTATAGAAGGCATACGTGCAACTGAAGCCAAATATGGTTTCAAAGCCAACTTAAGTCCAATCATAATCACGATAAGATAATAAATTGAATAATTATTCGTTATTTTGCGGAGTATATAGAGAGATATGAAGAGAGCATTGTTAATATTTATGACCTGTATTTTTGTTGCAGGTGCATCCCAAGCACAGAATAGTAGCTATGAGGATTACACATATCCGCACACAGCGGCTAAGGAGCGTAAAGCTGTTCCGTATCGCTATATTCGTGAGGCTAACGTAAAATGGAGTAAACGTATACACCGTGTCATCGATGTACGTGAGAAGCAAAACAAAGTAATGCACTGGCCACGTAACCCATTCTATCTTATAATATGGAATGCTGCTATGAACGGTGAAGTATCTGCTTATGCTAATGATTCACTTACAAGTATCAAAACTCCAGAGGACATTGAGAAAGAAATCAGTATCGAGCAAACGGTAATGATTCCTAACCCAGACAACCCAGATGATCCTTATGATTTGATTCAAACTACGGTAAAAGAAACATACGAACCTTCTAAGATAGTGAAATATCGTATCATGGAAGACTGGATATTTGATTACAACTATTCAGACTTTAGAGCACGTATCATCGCAATCGCTCCGCTTATCAAACCACTCACTGAGTCGGGTATTGAGTTAGGTGAAGTACCCTTGTACTGGTTAAAAATGGATGACTTGAGAGATAAACTTGCTCAAGAAGAAGTATTCAATTCAAAAAATGATGCAGCTCGTATTAGTTTTGATCACTGGTTTCAAATGAGACAATTCAGCAGCTACGTTGTGAAAGAAAGTAACATGTACGATCTTGACATAGCAATGTTTGAAGAGTTCAGAGACGATGGTGTAGAAGCATTATTAGAAAGTGACAGAATCAAGAATGACCTATTCATCCTTGAGCACGATCTTTGGGAATATTAATCTCAAAAGAAGTAGTTTAAAAAAAGGCGACCAAATGGTCGCCTTTTTTGTTTTCATCCGTTTCTATATTGTGAAGTAAAATCCACACTTATCCATTTACTGGCCGCAAGTGTATGTCATTAGTTGTACAAACAAGTTTACAATAAAATCATCAGCACTTCTTGAAAACCACGGCTACCCCCTGCCCTACTCCGATACACATCGTAGCAAGTCCATATTTTACACCGTCACGTTTTTTCATTTCGTGTAACAATGTACTTGTGATACGAGCACCACTCGCACCTAATGGATGACCAATAGCTATTGAACCACCATTGACATTGATAATATCAGGGTTCAAATCCAAATCTCGCATACACGCTATGGCTTGAGCTGCAAATGCTTCGTTCAACTCTACAAGGTCTAAGTCTTGCACTCCAATTCCTGCACGTTTCAAAGCTTTTTGTGTGGCAGGTACCGGCCCTATTCCCATAATATCAGGATGTACTCCGGCAGCAGCACTACTCACTACCTCAGCAATAGGTTCCAGATTGTGCCGTTTTAACGCATCCTCACTTACTACCAACAAAGCCGCCGCACCATCATTTACTCCACTGGAGTTACCCGCGGTCACCGTACCGCCTTTTCTAAATGCAGGACGAAGACTACCTAACTTCTCTAAGCTACTTAATCTCGGGTGCTCATCTTGAGCAAATACAATATCATCTTTTTTGCGTTGGGGAATGTGTATAGGTACTATCTCATCAGCAAATCGATTTGCTTCTAATGCGTGCTGATATTTCTGCTGGGTGTGGTGAGCAAATGCATCCTGCTCTTCCCTGCTAATGCCGTACTTTTCTACGACATTTTCGGCAGTTTCACCCATCGGGTAAGGAAAATACATATCAGACAACTTAGGATTGATAAATCTCCATCCGATAGAAGTGTCATATACCATATTGCTTCGGCTATAAGCACTCTCCGCCTTAGGCATTACAAATGGAGCTCTACTCATACTCTCTACTCCTCCCGCTATGAATATATCTCCATATCCTACCGCGATATTTTTAGATACGTCGGCAATAGCCTGCAAGCTGCTCGCACACAATCTATTAATAGTAAGACCCGGAACGGTAACGGGTAGTCCTGCCATCAGTGAACTCATACGAGCCACGTTTCTATTGTCCTCTCCTGCTTGGTTAGCTGCTCCAAGTATGACATCTTCTATCTCATTTACATCCAAATTAGGATTACGAGCTACGAGGGCTCTAATCACATCTGCTGCTAAATCATCAGGGCGAACTGGAGCAAGCGTGCCCCCAAATTTTCCTACAGCGGTACGTGTTGCATCTACAATGTATGCTCGTTTCATGGAGCACAAAAGTAACTACTTTTCTATTGTTTTGCGGATGAATGCACTCATAGGGTGAGATGCCTTAAGATTGGCAAGTACATAGGCTCTGTCCTCTTTCATATGACTTTGCTCTATAAGCCAAGAAGGTATGTGTTTTTCTATCATATATCGATGGTACCGATATTCTGCATTCTGAGGATTAGAATTTACCAGTGTATTTAAGTCACCATATCCTTTTTTAAATGCTGCCAGCTTCTCGTTGGGCCACGTAAGGTAGTCTGCCTTCATACACAGAAACACCGCTTTGTAGCATTGCTCCTCGGTGGTTAAATTACTTTTAGCTTCAAGCACTTTCAGCATCGCCAATACCTTTGTCCTATTCTGGCTCTGATACACGGCACGTACATCTGAGAGCGATGGGCTTGAGAACATTAAGAAAAGTAGTAAAAAAAACTTCATCTTACATTAATAACAAAATCCAATAAAAAATTGCGTGTACCAATATCATCCAATAACTACGGCCAGTAACTTTAGGAACTTTCCTAAACCACAATTGAAAGAAAAAAGAGAATACAAACCAGCATATATAATTGAAAATGGGAACATTTACTCCATCCCACCACCACCACATAAAACGGATGGCCACAGGTTCTAGTAATACATCATAGGCCGTAACTATAGCTGCCGCTAATAGCGATGCCATAACCGCCTTATTGGTCACCAAATTGACCAAGCTCCGAGAAGCGATGCACAACATTGCCCAATTCATAGCGATGGTAAGCGGCACACCGTACACCTTAGGTCCAAGGGTTGTGCCATATTGATAATCACCAAAAAGGTATCCATAATTCACCCCAATATATTCTACCGCAAAACCACAAATACAGATGAATACCAGTGGAAGAGCATTAAATTTCATCCACTTAGACTCCTCAGTTACTACCAGCACAAAACTAAAAAGCAACATTACAGGTGTGAGACTCATAAAAAAATCTCTACTCACGGGTAAGAGCATCCCTATGATACCTACTACATAAGGAACCAGTAGCAGTGTATAAAAATGTTTTTGTATAAACTTAATAATCACGACGAATAATATCTGTTGCTATTTTAGCAGAGAGCAAACATAATGGAATACCACCACCTGGGTGAACACTCCCTCCACAGAAATACAAACCTTTGTGACGAGAACTGAAATTGGCTTGTCTGAGGAACGCTGACATTCTGTTATTAGAACTCGTGCCGTACAATGCCCCTTTATAGCTTGCCGTTTTGCTCATAATTAGTTGCGGTGTAAGCCTATGTTCTACCGCAATATCTGCTTCTATCTCTCTACCTAGGTTACGGCTTATTTTGTTTACAATACTCGTACGGGCTTGACCGATCATTGTATCCCAATCTTGCCCATCGTCATACGGGGCATTCACCATCACAAACCAATTTTCACCACCTTGGGGAGCATCGTCTGTATTACACTTACTGCTAATGTGGATGTACACCGTTGGGTCTTCGTCTATCTTTTTTTGTTTGAAAATACTATTGAACTCCTTTTTATAATCTCGTGCGAAAAAAATATTGTGCACATCTAGCTCGCGGTAACCAGACTTCATTCCCCAATAAAAAATAAGGGCAGAACTTGATGGTTCGTACTCTTTTCGTTTATGACCTAACAGCGATTTTAGCGGTCCACGTGCCGCCGATGCCACGTCTATATTGCATAAGGCTATATCATAAGTACCCTCATTATTTACAACATACTTCCCTCCTACCTTGCTCACATAATTCACCGCCGTGTGAAACTTAAAATCCACACCCAACTTAATGGCCTTGGTATAAACAGCATCTGCAATACTTCGTATGCCTTTCTTTGGGAAAAACGCACCGATTCCAAACTCGTAATGCGGTATTACATTGAGCGTAGCTGGAGCCTCATAAGGATTACTTCCATTGTAGGTCGCATAGCGATTGAAGAACTGCACTGACTTGGGGTTACTAAATCGTCGTTCATTTTGCGTATGCATATTGCTAAAAACTTGCACCTTAGGCAATCTAAAAATACTCCGAATGGTAGGCCAACTAAAATAAGTACGCACCTTGTGCAATGACTTTTCTAAAAAAACGTGATTGGTGATATTAAACTTTGACTCGCTATCTTTCAGATATGCTTTCAACGTCTTAGGCAATTCACCCAAGGCACGATGAAACTCAATAAGTAGTTGTTTTCTATTTTTGGTAGCTGTAAGCCGCGTACCATCATCCCAAAAGTAATTGCAGATTTTGTCCAACTCTTCATACTCAAAGGGGACATCTGCTTTACCATCTATATGTAATAATTCATCTACATAATGTGGCATGGTAAACAATGATGGGCCAGTATCCCAGCGGTAACCTTCCTTTTGCCACACGCCCATTTTGCCCCCATACGTAGCTGCCTGCTCATATACCGTCACCTCATAACCTGCCGCAGCTAGTCTTACAGCACTAGCCAGTCCCGCTATTCCTGCACCGAGAATGGCTACATTTTTCTTAGATGTATTGTGTTTCAAATTGTGGGCAAATCGCCTATTTATTGGTCAAAGATAAAACATCAAAGCCTCCTTATTGTTTACATTTGTGCCTTATGATACAGCGACCACAAACACTATTCTTTTTGGCGACTATCGCCATCTGCGTAATGATGATGTTTTCTGATACAGTATTTTATACCGCCGAAAATAATGTCACCAAAGAAAAGTACAATGTAGAATATGACGAAACCGAGATGATAGCTGCTGATGGCACTGCCAAGGAGGCAAATAGTCCACTGGTATCTTTTGCGGCGGCAATTGCCGTCCTGAGCTTAGTTACACTATTTAGTTTTAAGAACCGAAAATTGCAAACATTGCTTACTTCATTTAACTTCTTATTCATACTCGGACTTATCGTAATGATGTATATGTTCTCCTTGAACATGGATTACTTTGAAGGGCAAGATGCTGCACGATCACACACCTTTGCTGCTTTACTCCCGCTTGCATTAATCTTCTTTAATTTCTTAGCTCTGAGAGGAATACAAAAAGACGAGCGACTTGTTCGTTCAATGGATAGGTTAAGATAAATTCACTTGAAGATACTCGATGTACAATCTTTTGGCGTAAGCTTTGATATAGATGACAAATCTTCCTTCGAAGCAGTAAAAAACGTATCTTTTTCTTTAGCCGCTGGAGAAATACTTGGCCTGATTGGCGAAAGTGGTAGTGGTAAATCTGTAACGAGTCAAGCCATCACTCGCCTTATAGACGAAGCGAGGTGTAAAGGGCAAGTTAAATTTTACCAACAAAAAGCAGAGACAGACTTATTAACCTGTGATATAAAAACCCTCCAAGCCATCCGTAGAGGAGAAATTTCCTATATTTTTCAAGAACCTATGACCGCACTTAATCCGCTGATTACTTGTGGCAAACAAATACTGGAATGTACAACGGACAAGTCTGACGAGCACCTCACCTCATTATTGCACAAAGTAGAACTTACAGACACCCAGCGTATGGCAAGCAGCTATCCCCACGAGTTAAGTGGTGGCCAGCGTCAACGTATAATGATAGCTATGGCTCTCGCCAAAAAACCCAAACTACTCATTGCTGATGAGCCTACTACCGCTCTCGATATTGCCGTACAAACGGAAATACTCCAACTTATCAAAAAACTAAGTAGGGATGAACAAATGGCCGTACTATTTATAACCCACGACCTGCTCTCACTAAGTGGTTTCGCTGATAATATTGCCGTAATGTACCACGGTAGTATGGTAGAAATAAACGAAGCATCTCACGTCCTAAGCAATCCCCAACATCCTTACACGAAGGCTCTATTGAGAAGCAGAGCAACGTATAAACAACGTGGGAACAGCTTAGCAGAAATAGATCATTTATTAGAGGACAACGAAGGTGTGCTAAAATTCGTAGAACCTGAAACCCAAGTACTAAGTGAAGAAGAAGATAGCTCCGTTGAATTATTGAAATTGAGAGGAGTAGAAAAATCACATTTTACGCACTCACTATTTAGTACACAAGAAACAAAGGTTTTACACGATATTGATATCACCATACACCAAGGTGACATCGTAGGTCTGATAGGCGAGAGCGGCAGTGGCAAAAGCACCATCGCCAAGCTAATTTTGAAAATATGGGAAGCTACTCAAGGTGAGATTTACTATGATGATAAGGATATAAAGAATATATCCGATTTATCTAATGACATTCAATTGGTATTTCAAGACCCATTTAGCAGTTTGAATCCCAAACATAAAATAGGAAAGGCGATAAGCGAAGTACTCCGGACCATAGACAAAAGGGCATCCAAAGAACAGCTAAGAAATAAAGTTGTACTTTTGCTGCAAGAAGTAGGTCTAACAGCTTCTGATTTTGATAAATATCCTCACGAGTTTTCTGGTGGCCAAAGGCAACGAATATGCATAGCCAAATCACTCGCCAAAAATCCCAAAATTATAGTTTTAGACGAGGCCGTAAGTGCACTTGACGTCAGTGTACAAGCCAAAGTTTTAAATCTGCTGAATGACCTTAAGAGAAAAAATGGTCTCACTTACCTGCTTATTAGCCACGATATGAATGTGGTAAGCTATTTCTGCAACAAAATTGTGGTGCTGAAACAAGGTAAAATAGTAGAGATTGGAAAAACAGAAAGGCTGATTTCTGCTCCGCAAAGTGACTACACTAAGACACTTCTGGAGCACAGCATAAAGTAAAAATACATTGAAGAAAAGAAACAATAGGACACGAAAACCTAACAGTTATGATGAAGTGCTAAAGGTACTCACCAACGAACCCAACAAACCCCTTAATTACAAACAAATAGGATCTAAAATTCCGTATATTTCTTACAAAGAAGTAAATCACGTACTAGATATGATGGTACGCGACGGCAAAATCACTCAACCCGACCGTGGTAAGTATATGCTAGAGCAAACGAATGTAGACGAAGTAATCGGCACTCTCGATTTTAACTCTAGAGGAGACGCATACTTGGTGGTAGAAAATGTAGAAGATGACATTAAGATAAAAGCAGGTGATACGCTGGATGCCTTTGACGGAGATGAGGTTGCGGTAAAACTAAAATACACGAGAGGTAAAACTAAACCACGTGCATTTGTAACCCGCGTAATCACGCGGGCACGAGAAACGTATGTAGGCACAGTATCAGCCGGAGGAAATGCTTTCTTCATCATACCAGATGGTAACAAGATGCACACCGACTTCTTTGTACCCAAAGAACGTATAAACGGAGCTACGGATGGTGATAAGGTCATTTTCAAGTACCGAGACTGGCCAGCAAAAGCCAAAAATCCGTATGCCACAGTAGTGGATGTACTCGGACGCTCAGGAGAAAATACGGCAGAGATGCACGCTATCGTAGCTGAGTTTGGTTTCGACACCAAGTTTGACGATGCGGTAGAATACGCCGCAGACGAATTCCCAAAAGAAATTTCTGAGAAAGAAATAGCCAAGCGTGAAGATTTTAGAAAAATTACCACTTTTACCATAGACCCTGCCGATGCCAAGGATTTTGATGATGCACTTAGTTTCCAGACCTTGCCCAATGGTAATGTGGAGATAGGCGTGCACATAGCAGATGTATCGCACTACGTCACTCCAGGAGATACCATAGACAATGAAGCCGTACAACGAGCTACATCAGTATACCTTGTAGATAGAACCATACCAATGCTACCGGAGAGACTGAGTAATGGACTCTGCTCACTCAGACCTCATGAGGAATCACTCACCTTTTCAGCCATATTTGAGTTAGATGCTAAGGGGAATGTGCAGAAATATCGCTTTGCAAAAACGGTCATTTACTCGGATCACCGATTTGCGTATGAAGATGCTCAAGAAGTCATAGAAAATAAGGCCGGAAAGTATGCTAAGGAACTAGAAACGATGAATGACATCGCTCTCAACCTTAGAAATGCAAGATACAAGAACGGTGCTATCAACTTTGAAACAACAGAATTCAGATTTGTGCTAGATGAGCAAGGCACACCTACCTCGGTAATACCCAAGGTGAGAAAGGATGCTCATAAGATGATAGAGGAATATATGCTATTAGCAAATAAGTATGTTGCGATGCACTTATATACCAAAAACGATAAGATGCCTCTACCCTATCGTGTACACGAGGAACCAAGCGAAGAGAAAATCACCGAATTTGCTACCACCGCAGCAGAGTTCGGTTTTCAGATAGATACTTCTAGCTACAAGGCCTATTCCAATTCTATAAACGAAATGGTAGCCAAAATAGAGGGAACATTGGAAGGTGACATCCTACAGCCGCTGGCTATCCGTAGTATGGAGAAAGCATATTACACGAGTAAAAAAATAGGTCACTTTGGTCTGGCATTTGAGCATTACGCTCACTTTACCTCGCCTATTCGTAGGTATCCAGATCTTATAACCCACAGAATGCTACAAGACTACTTAACCAAGCGTAAATCATTTGACTACGGAGACGTAGAAAAAATGGCCAGCCACAGTAGTAAGCAAGAGCAAAAAGCTACGCAAGCCGAGCGTGCAAGTACCAAGTACAAGCAGGTGGAGTATATGGCTAGCTTTAAAGGTGAAGAGTTTGACGGAATCATCAGTGGAGTAACCGACTGGGGAATCTTTGTAGAAATACTCGAAAACAAATGTGAAGGAATGGTGAGACTCCGCGATATGAAAGGCGATCACTACACTTTCTTACCCGAGAAGAAAAAGGTAATCGGAGAGCGAACCAAAAAGTCCTATTCTATGGGACAACGTGTACGTATCCGAGTAAAGAACACCGACCTAGCAAAGAGGAATATTGATTTTGTGTTTGTGGAGGAGAGGTACAGTTAGTTTCGAAGGATTGAGTTGTAGAATGTGAGACAATTTTGGAGAAAAAATAAAGAAAATTGGGTTCTCAAACTCTAAAAAGTTGTCTCCCAAGAATCTGCTAAAGAGATTGAAATGGAAATTTTCATCTTAACTACGATTGAGAACATATCCAAACTTTCAGGACTAAAGCCAGATAGTTTTAACATTAATTATAGAAATTCGGGAAAGACTCTGAGGACTTTTAAACGCTCATTCAAAAAACATAAAACCAAAGTCTATTCTTCATTAACTTTTAATTCTACAATTAAAAGATACTTTCTTTAAGATAAGCAACTTCGTGCTTAATTACTTTGAAAAACCAGAGAAATCTAGCATTGATTTCATGTTTTGTGTTTCATCTGATTTGCTTGACAGTAATCAAGTACAACATATTGCAGAGTCCTTAGTAAATATTTCTGATTTAGACTACGGCTACATTACCTCATTGGGATTACAAAGCCTAGCTTTAGAATGACGAAATACTTTGACAGGATGCAAATGAGATTCTTCGCTACGCACAGAATCATTGCTACGTTAGACTCAGAGTAAAGCGAAGAGTCTATGTTTATGAGAAGAGGCACTTACGTCATTCCAATCGAAATGATTGGAATTCAATATTTAGTAAGTCCAGGTGATTCGAACCGTATAAAACCAAAACCACCACATTTCGGTTTTACTATTTCACAATCCAATTAACTTTGCTCGCGTGCAAAAACTAAAACAACTTCTCACAGACCTAGAACCTTCAATAGCAGATATCATCAACCAACCTGGATCGCCTAGAGCAGTGTATGAGCCTATTAGCTACATACTGAGTCTTGGTGGTAAGCGTATTCGCCCAGCAATGGTATTGGCAGCTTACAAGCTTTACCAAGACGACTACTCAACTAAAGTGATGCAAGTAGCACAAGCGGTGGAGATGTTTCATAACTTTACGCTGCTGCACGATGATATCATGGATAACTCTCCGCTCCGAAGAGGTCAAGAGACCGTGCATATCAAGTGGGATGAGGCTACAGCCATACTATCAGGAGATTTACTACAGATAGAAGTCTACGAGAAGCTGGCAGAAGTGGGTAATGTAGAAATACTAAAACTCTTCAATAAGACGGCTCGTGAACTTTGTGAAGGTCAAATGAACGATATGCAGTTTGAGCAGATGGACGCGGTAAGTAATGAAGCGTATTTAGATATGATTCGTCAGAAGACTGCGGTACTACTCGGATTTAGCTTACAAGCAGGTGCCATATTAGGTGGTGCAAGTAAAGAAGAAGGAGAAAAACTGTACGACTTAGGAATCTCTATCGGGCTGAGTTTTCAGCTAATGGATGACTACCTAGATAGCTTTGGCGAAACTGCCAAAGTGGGCAAACGTATTGGTGGAGATATCTTAGAAAAAAAGAAAACCTATCTGTGGAATGAAATGTGGAGCAGAATAGATGCCACTGCTCAGCAAGAGATAGAAGCTATCTATTCACAATCTGAACCCGAAATTATTGCATTCATAAAAACCAAAATGGACGAAAGCGGTGCTAAGGACTTTACACTTGACCTCGCTCAAGATTATACGTCTAAGAGTTTGACTGCATTGGACAGTTTCATAGCTTCCACCGGAGACAAGACGTACTTGGAAGAGATTGTTAAAATGTTGGCCAGTAGGAAGAGTTAATAACTTAATGGTAAAGCCCATCTAAGTAAAATGGAGTTGTTTTTAATTTTAATCTAAAAAATCAGTGCAAATCAGCCTAATCTGCGTCATCAGTGTTCTATATTTTTCCCGCGAAGGGTATTTAGGTGGGTTTTACCATAACTTGGATTAGAATGTTAGCATCGTTCAATATCTCTAGTATCATTCTGACCTTAGACTATGCAAAGATTATCGAGCGTATTTCTCAAAAAGCCTTATTTAGCGTGATGAAGAAAGCAGTTGTAAGGGGAGTATTAAATTACTCCCTCTTTTATTTCACGTCAAATTCCGCTATAAATTTTTGATACAGCTCATCCAATAAATCCACCTTCATACCTTTATGTTTTATAGCCTTTTGAAAGTGTGAATCTGCTGTAACCAAGTCGCCTTTCTTCCAATAATAGAGAGCTAAGTTTCTGTAGCTATAACCTTCATCATTGCCACTTGTGCTAATTACCTTCTCTATAAACCACCTGCCTAATTCCAAATCGCCCGAGAGTAAATAGCTAAAACCCATATTATCTAAAGCAAACGCATTACCAATGTTCAACTCTAATGCCCTTTCAAAGTATCCAATAGCTTTATCATAATCTCTGTTCATAAGCCAGGAGTATCCTATGCAATTATTAAGGTCTGACTGTAAATAAATATCTTGAGTTTGGAATAATGCTTTTAGTGCCAGTTCTCTGGCACGTTCCCAATCATGCTCTTCTGATGCATCGTAACTCAGAAGAGCGAATTCTAAGGCATCATGCTCTTGTTTATTTGCTAATCTCACATCTTTCTGCTCTAAGTAGCGTACCGCACTCTTATAATATCGCCCCACATCTCCTTTAAATGAGTACATAGACTGAAATACTAATTATTCCATATAGGCCAAGGGATATCTAAATACTTGTGGGTGGTATACAACGTGATTTACCCAACTTGTAGAACTCTCGGGCGAAGTCTCAAAACCGTGATACACCAAGTTATTCCTGAAAACAGTACCAAATCCATACCATATTGCAGCTATGTAAGCGAACAGAGATTCATCAATATGAAACTCAAATTACTCAGTGAGTAATTCAAAACTTCGTACTATCAAGTTGATTGTTAGTACGGCGATCTAACCTCCTCAGGCAGATCCTTTTATTAACCCCTACACTAAAGACGCACATTTGGGAGTAGGTCACATTTTTTATCAAAAAAATACATTCAAGTGCCCATTAACCTCCATTCCCTCAAACATTGACCATCTGCACAGCACACCTTACAAGAGTGGCAATATTATTCATAAATATTTGATATACAGAATATTAATAATAGTATATCAGCTTAATAAATGAATTAAGTGGACGGAATAAACTCGAATAATTGATTCAAAATCATTCAGAAAAAAGAATAAAAAATATTTTTTTGATAAAATAACCGGGCTTTCAAATGATGTGAAAACCCGGCGATCTAGTCTAATAAGAGACTAGATCATTTATTAACCCCCATTAATAACACAAAACTAATTGCTACTCACTGACTAACAAGGAGTTTTTATCTTAATTGCAATTTTGTTTTACTTATGATTAATTCTTACGATGCAATATGAATGAATAAATAAACAAATCAATGTACCTACATCTATATTTGTATTTATAATTGCTGTCTCCAGCATTTTATCATCAAAAGATTTGAACTAAATGCGGTTTCTAACCTACAAACTTGACCTTCTTTATTTTCTTTGTACCTCTATTTGAAACAATTAAGCATAATACAATCTAACTCCCAAGACGCATACTACAATCTCGCGTTAGAGGAATACCTCGTATTGCACAGTCAAGAGGATATTTTATTGTTTTACATAAACGATGATGCAGTAGTCATTGGCAAACATCAAAATCCGTGGAAAGAGGTCAATTTAGCTCCTCTACCCAACAGTGGGCAACATAAGGTCATAAGACGATTGAGCGGAGGGGGTACGGTATTTCATGATACTGGAAATATCAATTTTTCGTTCATTCGCAACAAAGATTCTGACTTTGTAGATTTCAGAGAACACATAGAACCCATAAGCGAAGCTCTAGCCGCACTCGGCATACCAAACCTAATCTCACCTCGGAATGATATTTTTGTAAATGAGCGTAAAGTAAGCGGTAACGCTGAGCACGTGAACAGCAAGGTAAAACGTATATTACATCACGGCACGCTACTTTACGACAGTAATATAATAAAGTTAAACGGCAGCATTCGGCCTACCAAAGCATTGAAAATCAAAACACACGCAGTAGACTCTGTACGCAGCCCTGTAATGAACATGCGAGAGGTGAACGACTTAGGAGACACGAGGACTTTCTTAGCTAAACTCATCGACACATTAAATCACGTGTTGGACATTAAGGAAATAAATGAAATAACTCCTTCGGACTACAACGAAGTCAACGAGCTAGTAAAAACGAAGTACACTACATGGAGTTGGAACTTTGGCCATACGCCGCAATTCACCTATACCAATCAGTTAGATACAGAAATAAAAATACGAAAAGGTCACGTAACAGAGTGTAAAGATAATACACTTATAGGCAAACGTTTTGATGAGATACTAAATGACGAATAAAGAAAGAGCGGGTAAAATACTAGAGATTTTGGAGCACGAATTCCCAGTAGTCCCCATACCACTGGACCACAAAGACCCTTATACACTTCTCATAGCCGTATTACTCTCGGCACAATGTACCGACGAGCGTGTAAATAAAATCACTCCTCTCCTATTTGCGAAGGCAGACAATCCGTATGATATGGTAAAAATGAGTGTAGAGGAAATAAAAGAAATCATTCGTCCGTGTGGTCTATCTCCTATGAAAAGCAAGGGAATATATGGTCTGAGCCAAATGATTATAGAGAAGCACGGTGGAGAAGTGCCCCAAAGTTTTGAGGAGCTAGAGGCGATGCCCGCGGTAGGTCACAAAACAGCTAGTGTAGTTATGAGCCAAGCATTTGGTGTACCTGCTTTTCCTGTGGATACACACATACACAGACTAGCCCACCGCTGGAAACTAAGCACAGGCAAAAACGTAGACAAAACAGAAAAAGACCTAAAAGCCGCTTTCCCTATAGAAACTTGGAATAGAGTACACCTTCAGATTATATTTTTTGGTAGAAAGTACTGCCCTGCTCGGGGTCACGAACCGCTCGCTTGTCCTATTTGCAAAGATTTTGGGAGAGCTACGTTGTTTAAGTAGGAGGCTACTCTTAGGCTCTTAGCTTAATGCTTACCTTTGTACCACGTAAATGAAACTACACGTAATATACGAGGATAACCACCTTATAGCTGTTAATAAACCTGCTGGCTTGGTAGTACAGGACAACGAACACGGACTTCCCTCACTGGAAACGCACGTAAAAGCCTACATAAAGGAAAAATACAATAAACCGGGTGCGGTATTTATTGGTTGTATACATCGGCTGGATACCAACGTAACAGGTATTGTACTCTTTGCTCGTACGAGTAAGGCTTTGGTGCGTATGAACGCCCAATTCAAGGACCGCTCTATCAACAAAACGTACGCAGCACTCATACGTAGAAAACCACAACCCATGGCGGGCACATTGACCCATTGGCTCAAAAAAGACCCTAAACAGAATCGAACTAAATTATACGAGGAAGAACGAGAAGGGAGCAAAAAAGCAGTACTTCATTATCAGTTTATAAATACCGCCAACCACTGTTTTCTGGTAAAGGTAAACCCCGTAACAGGGAGGCCACACCAAATACGTGTACAACTAGCACGTACATTTACCGGAATAGTAGGCGATGTAAAATATGGCCAAACAAGACCCACGGCAGACAAGAGCATCTATCTACACGCTCTAGGACTCAGCTTCATACACCCTGTTACCAAAGAAAATTTAAATTTGCACGCTCCCATGCCAGAGTTTGGCAACTGGAAGTTTTTTAAGGATATAGAAAAAAATCTACTCGCGAAATGAACCAAATAGTAAAAATACCAACAGCTACAAACGAACCTGTTAAAGCCTACGCCCCCGGCACTCCTGAAACTCAAAGCTTAAAAAGCAAAATACAAGAAATTAAAAATACGCCCACCGATATACCGATGTATATAGGCGGTAAAGAAGTATTTACTGATGAAAAAATAAATATGCACCCTCCTCACGAAACTAGTTTTAACCTAGGGACGTATAATAGAGGAACAGCAAAACACGTGCACGATGCCATAGATGCCGCACTAGCAGCTAAAAATGCGTGGGCAAGTATGCCGTGGCAAGCTAGGGCAGCCATTTTTTTAAGAGCTGCAGACTTACTAGCAGGGCCATTCAGAGACAAAATGAATGCTGCTACGATGTTGGCTCAGTCTAAAAATGCCATGCAAGCCGAGATAGACGCAGCTTGTGAGATGATAGATTTCTTTAAGTTCAATGTGCAGTATATGAGTGAAATATACGCACAACAACCACCAGAGAATTCACCAGGTGTTTGGAATCAATTAGAGTATAGACCATTAGAAGGTTTTGTATTTGCACTTACACCATTTAACTTCACGAGTATATGTGCTAACCTATGTGCAGCTCCTGCTATGATGGGCAATACCGTAGTATGGAAACCAGCCGAGACGCAGATATACAGTGCTAAGGTAATAATGGAACTATTCAAAGAGGCCGGACTACCAGACGGTGTGATTAACTTAGTGTACGTAGATGGCCCAACAACTGGTGACGTTATATTCAATCACAGAGATTTTGCAGGAATTCACTTTACCGGAAGTACTGGAGTATTCCGTCATATATGGAAAACCATAGGCAACAACATAGAAAAATACCTTAGCTATCCGCGTATTGTAGGTGAAACCGGAGGTAAAGACTTTGTAATGGTGCATAAGAGTGCAGATGTAGAGCAAGTAAACACGGCATTGGTGCGAGGAGCTTTTGAGTATCAGGGACAAAAATGTAGTGCAGCAAGTAGAGCGTATATTCCAGCAAGTATGTGGTCTGAACTAAAACCGCTTCTTGTAGAGACCACCAACAGTCTCAAAATGGGAACAACAGAGGACTTCAGCAATTTTGTGAATGCCGTAATTGATCAAAAATCATTCACCAAGCTTAGCACTCATATAGACAATGTAGCAGAGGCAAATGATGCTGAGATCATAGCAGGCGGTTCTTATGATGATAGCGAAGGCTTCTTCGTAAGACCTACGATAATTGAAACAAGTAATCCAAAGTACACGACGATGTGTGAGGAGCTATTTGGCCCTGTACTTACTATTTATGTATACGAAGATGACAAGTATGTAGAAACTATGCAGCTGCTTGATGAAACGTCAGAATATGCACTTACCGGAGCCATATTTGCCAAAGGAAGGGAGCATATAAACCAAGCTTTGTATCACTTACGCAATGCTGCAGGCAATTTCTATATTAATGATAAACCAACGGGTGCAGTAGTAGGGCAACAACCCTTTGGCGGAGCTAGAGGAAGCGGAACAAATGATAAAGCTGGGGCACCTATCAACTTGATGCGTTGGACCTCTATGAGAACTATCAAAGAAACATTTGTAGCTCCATCGTCTTACGAATACCCATTTCACCAGTAAGAAGGGAATCGTAATTTTAGTTTCAAAATGGGTGTAATCTATATTTTAGAAAAAACTCCTGATTTAGATTAGAATAAAGACTAAACACTCAAAAAATCTATATATCAATAAGTTAAGAGCCCGCAATGCTGTTTGTGGGCTCTTATTTTTGTGTGATACTTAGTTGGTATAATTTTTGAAAACATACCACCAGAACAATGTCTACAGAAAAAAAAATAATTTCTTAAACTTTTTTTTACGGGATAGGTATTAATAAAATATTAAAAACAGCTCCAGCTAATAGATCTAAAAAACAACCCTCCAGAGTGATTTCAAAAGATTGGGTAAAATACCATACCTTCACAAGTATTGGTCTTTCTTTTCTTTTAGGATTATTAGTTTACTTATATGGCTATCCTAATCTAGATGAATTTGTAATTACATTGTTACTTACAGCTTCATTTTATTGGTTTGCTGTCTTGTATGCGTATTCGGCGATAAAAGCTTAACGTGATAAATTAATCAATCGTGGGGTGGTTAAGATTGCACGTAATATTAAGTATTATGGGTGGAGGAGCACTTTTTCTGTTCCATCTTTTAATCATTTATTTCCTCGGTGTGGAAGGTGATTCTGAAGAGGCGTTTAGCTCCTTGTTAATTTGGCCAGTATTCTATTGGGTAGCACTTACCCTACATATAGCTATTATAAGATTTAATAATGATATTATTAAGGCTAGTACATTAAGTAATATTAGTAAGTTGATGATTTTATGTTCTCTCATACTTATTGTTTATTTCAGCACTTTTACATATCCTTCTACTTACGATGGTGCAGGATCTATTAGAATGTCTTACGACCCATCTGTAACTACTTTTTCTGCTGCAGCCTTCTATTTACTTACGCAAATAATTTTGTTTAGTGTCATTTGGATTAAGCAAGGGTTCCAAGAAGACAAATAGGGATTAAAGCTAGTATTGCAGTCACTTGAAAAACTAATCAGAAAGATTTATAAAGAAACTATTAAGTCATCAATAGAGATCTATGATATCATACCGCCAGATACGCTAGACATTTTTACTCAAGTTTAACATCAAAGATGGTCAGTTACTCGTAAGTCCTTTTGACCTATTCATAGACGGGTCTAAACTCACACTAGATGGTATCTCTAAGCTCGATGGAAGTATCGCCTATCAAGGATTGTTGAGCATACCGAGCAGTTATGTAAAAAATGAAGTAGGTGTGATCAATAATCTCACGAGTGGAACAAAGTTTAGCAACTTACAATTGCAACCCAACGATTTCTTATATATAGCGGTAAATGTGGGAGGTACATTTACAAAACCAGAGGTGAAACTAAACTTGATGAAGATAAAATCATCACTAAAACAAAACGTAAAAAATGCCGTAAGTGACGAAGTAGCCAAGAAAAAGGAAGAAGCCAAAGCCAGAGCTACTGATGAAGCAAATAAGATAAAAGACGAAGCTCAGAAAAAGGCCGAGGAAGCTAAGGCTAAATTACAAGCCGAGATAGACCAAAAGAAAAAAGAAGCCGAGGAACGCCTAAGGAAAGAAGCCGAAGAGCAAAAGAAAAAGCTAAAAGACGAAGCAAAAAACAAGCTAAAGGGTTTATTTGATAAATGATAAAATATACACTAGCCTTTATACTAGCTGCAACACTAGTTGCTTGCGGCAATAACAACTCGGGTTTCAGTGCAGACGAATCTACAGAGCTAAGCACAGAGCCCGTAAAAGTTACCACTCCACTCAATACGGCAGATACCATTACGATCATAGCGTCAGGGGCTAATATGAGCGAGATGAAATTTAACCTAAAATCACTCAAAGTGCCTGCGGGAAAGACGCTTACGGTAGCATTGGAAAATCAGAGTACAGATGCTACTATGCCGCACAACATAGTCTTCATACAAGAAGGTAAAGCAAACGATGTAGGCCAAGCAGGATTGCATAACAAAGAGAACGGCTACGTGAGTCCTGATGACAAAAACGTCATAGCACACTCGCCATTAGTGCAAATCGGTGAAACAGCATACTTCACATTCACAACGCCCGCTGCGGGCAATTATGAGTTCATCTGCTCGTACCCTGGCCATTGGGGAATGATGAAAGGTGCTTTTGTGACGGAGTAAGGTATTTGTCAAATTAAAACGGCACATCACCATCTGGCTCAAGCGGTGACATATCATTCATCTTACTACCTATAGTGATACTTGTATCGGCAAATGTATCAGGCCCAAAGTCGCTATAACCCCAGTCGCTAAATTTACCGAAGTGCTTGATAAACTTGAGATTAACCGTACCTGGCGATCCATTACGGTGCTTTCTGATGATTATTTCAGTTAAGCCCTCATTGTCATTTCCATCATCATCTTCCGTAATTCCATAGTACTCTGGTCGGAAAATAAACGTCACCAAATCAGCATCCTGCTCTATAGATCCCGACTCTCTCAAGTCGGAAAGCATAGGTCGCTTATCTTGTCGTTGCTCCACCGCACGACTCAACTGTGCAAGTGCTATCACGGGTATATCCAGTTCTTTCGCTAATCCTTTTAATGAACGCGATATGTAGGAAATCTCTTGCTCACGATTACCCGCGGACTTGTTACCCTCTTCCGCTCGCATGAGTTGCAGGTAATCAATGATAATCATATCCAGTCCACGCTTACGTTGCATCCTACGTGCTTTGGCTTTGAGGTCTAATACGGTAAGTGCTGGCGTATCATCTATGAAAATATCAGCATCTTCTATCGTACTAATTTTGGTATGAAGTTGCTGCCACTCGTGTTCTTCTAACTTACCACTTCTTATTTTTTCGGAACTTAGTTCTGCCTCAGAGGCTATGAGTCTTTTTACGAGTTGCATACTGCTCATCTCCAGCGAGAATATGGCAATATTTTTATTAGCTAGTACTGCTGCATTTCGAGCCATAGAGAGTACGAAGGCCGTTTTACCCATACCCGGTCGAGCAGCGAGTATAATCAAATCACTTTTTTGCCATCCAGATGTCATACGATCTAGCTCTGTAAAGCCGGTTGGTATACCCGTAAGTCCATCTTCACCGTCTGTTTTAGACTCTTCTATATCTTTTATTGCCTTGGCTATAAGATCCGTCACCGTATCATAGCTTTTGGTCATACTCTCGTTTTTTATTTCAAAGAGTTTTTTCTCTGACTGGTCTAGCAGTTCAAAAGCATCTGACGTTTCCTCAAAGGCCTTCTCCCCTATTTCGCCTGCTACGCTAATAAGCTGACGCTGTATGCTTTTTTGTATAACAATATGAGCGTGGTACTCAATATTGGCTGCACTACTTACTCTATTGGTAAGTGTAGTGATGTAGTAAGCACCACCTACAGCTTCTAGGTTGCCATTTTTTCGCAACTGCTCTGTCACGGTAAGTATGTCTATGGGGTTACCGTCGGTAAATAGTTGTAAAATAGCCTCGTAAATATGCTGATGAGCCTCTACATAAAAGGCTTCTTTCTTGAGATAGCTTGCCACCTTTTCTGGTGCAAATTTCTCGAGCATCATAGCTCCAAGTACAGCCTCTTCTAGGTCACGAGCTTGAGGCTGAAGTTTAGACATATCCATATTGCCAAATGTTGACGCCTTCTTCTTATTGCTTACTCGCGGTTTATCCATAGGTTATTTATTACTTAAAAAAAATGTTTAGGTTAGTGGTTGATCAAGGTTTTATCCTTGTGTCGAGGTTCAAAAATACATAGCATCATGAGCTCTTGGGTCATGCAATTTTGTGATTTTCAGTTATCCACAGGCTTTAAAAAAATGTGCGTGAAACGTTCACAACCTAAAAAATCAACCATAACACACTCATTATCACAATACACTTTTCCACACTCCTATTTTACAGGAATTTGTGTTCCACAAGTTTACTACTCCTAGCAGCCATTCACTTAGAGTTACAAACACCTAATTAGTAGCCTTATAGTACTTATCAACTTAGGTGTGCTTATAACTTGCTACGCCTGCAGGCTATTGTTCCAAAATGTAGTCAACCACCTAAAATGGCATAAAGATGGTGCTTAGACAGACTTTTTTGGTCTTATATTTGTTAATATATAAATAATGGAAGCACAGTTTTCACCAGGAGTAAAAGAAGTAATACAATTCAGCAGAGAAGAAGCCATCCGTTTGGGCCATAGTTATATTGGCACGGAGCACCTTCTTCTTGGGCTAATTCGACAGGGAGATGGTAAGGCCATACGCCACTTGAGAAGTATGGGTATCGATATGCTACGCTTGAAAAAAGCCGTAGAAGATAGCATACGCGATACTACAGGCAAGAGTACCAACATTGGTAATATTCCGCTCACCAAGCAAGCAGAGAAAGCTCTGAAAATAACGTACTTAGAAGCTAAGATATTCAAAGACGATGTAATTCGTACAGAGCATTTGCTACTCTCTATCCTAAGAGATGAGGACAATGTTGCTTCGCAAATACTCAACCAGTTTGGGGTAGACTACGACCTTTTCAAAAGTGCAATGGAGGACAAACTTCCTGATACGACTATTGAAATGAGTACGGACTCTCCAGAGGATTTTTACAATGAAGAAACAGGTAAGTCTACTACGCCACCTAAGCAAGGGGCTAAGAGCAAAAGCAAGACTCCTGTACTTGATAACTTTGGAAAAGACCTGACAAAATTGGCAGAGGCTGACAAATTGGACGCTATCGTAGGTAGAGAAAAAGAAATAGAGCGTGTTTCCCAAATACTAAGTAGACGAAAGAAAAACAACCCTGTACTCATAGGTGAACCTGGAGTAGGCAAAACTGCGATAGCTGAAGGACTTGCGTTGCGTATATCTCAACGTAAAGTCTCGCGAGTATTATTTGACAAACGCGTGGTGACATTAGACCTTGCTAGTTTGGTAGCTGGCACCAAGTACAGAGGCCAGTTCGAAGAACGTATGAAAGCAGTAATGACAGAGTTAGAAAAAACCGACGATGTAATCCTTTTCATAGATGAGATACACACCATAGTAGGTGCAGGAGGTGCAAGCGGCTCACTAGATGCCTCTAACATGTTCAAACCTGCATTGGCCAGAGGCGAAATACAATGTGTAGGTGCTACTACATTAGACGAGTACAGACAGTACATCGAAAAAGATGGAGCACTAGAGCGTAGATTTCAAAGTGTGATGGTAGAACCTACCTCTCCCGAAGAAACGCTTGAGATACTCACCAACATCAAAGATAAATACGAGGACCACCATAGTGTTACGTACTCTGAAAAAGCTTTAGAAGCTTCGGTAAAAATGAGTGTGCGATACATCACGGACCGCCATTTACCAGATAAGGCGATAGACGTATTAGACGAAGTAGGTGCTCGCGTACACCTCAGTAATATACACGTGCCTCAAGACATCTTAGAATTAGAGAAAAAGATAGAGGAGATAAAAGAAGAGAAAACCCGCGTAGTAAAAAGCCAAAAGTATGAAGAAGCTGCTCGCCTACGTGACAAAGAAAAATCGCTACTGGAAAGCCTAGAAGCTGAAAAAACAAAGTGGGAAGAAGACAGTAAGACTCAACGTTATACCGTAACGGAAGACGATGTAGCCGATGTAATCGCTATGATGACGGGCATACCGACTAAACGTATTCAGCAGAAAGAAGGTAATAGATTGCTTAAGATGGGTGAAGAGCTCAAAGGCAGCGTAATAGGTCAAGACCAAGCCGTAGCCAAGCTTACTAAAGCAATACAACGCACACGTGCAGGTCTTAAATCACCTAACAAGCCGATAGGATCATTCATATTCCTAGGGAGTACCGGTGTAGGTAAAACAGAAATGGCTAAAACATTGGCCAAATACTTGTTTGACTCACGAGATGCTTTACTCAGAATTGATATGAGTGAGTATATGGAAAAATTTGCAGTATCTCGCCTGGTAGGAGCCCCTCCAGGATACGTAGGATATGAAGAAGGCGGCATACTTACCGAAAAAGTAAGACGCAAGCCATACTCGGTTATCTTATTTGATGAGATAGAAAAAGCACACCCAGATGTATTTAACCTATTGCTTCAAGTATTGGACGAAGGGTTTTTAACGGATAGCCTAGGACGAAAAGTAGATTTCAGAAACACTATTATCATTATGACTTCTAACATTGGTAGTCGTCAGCTCAAAGAGTTTGGCTCGGGAGTAGGATTTGGCACTACGGCCAAATCAGCCAATGCCGACCTAAACTCTAAAGGGGTCATAGAAAACGCCTTAAAACGTTTCTTCTCTCCTGAGTTTTTAAACAGAATAGATGATGTTATCGTATTTAATTCATTAGAAAAAGATGACATCTCCAAGATATTAGAATTGTCTCTTGGTGAGCTAGTTACACGAATTGAGCAAATTGGTTTTGGTATAAAGCTTACCAAGGCAGCTCAGGCCTATCTTGCCGAAAAAGGTTTTGATTCAGACTTTGGTGCTCGTCCGCTAAATCGTGCTATTCAGAAATACCTAGAAGATCCGTTGGCAGAAGAAATTCTCAAATCAGACGTGAATGAGGGCGACATAATCAAAGTAGATTTGGACAAAAAGAAAGATGAATTAACCTTCAAAAAGGAGAAACCTAAAGCTAAAAAAGAGGGAAAAGAAGCTTAAGGGGTTTATCCAATAACACGATAATATTCAAACCAACACGTTTTGCGTGTTGGTTTTTTTTGTGCAGATGCCCTACAAAAATCCTCACTATCATTTCCATCATTACATTACCTTTGTAGCCCCATGGAAATAGGAAAAAAGTTATTTAATTTCGAACTTAAAGGCACCAATGGCCGCAAGTATAACAACTTCACCTTTGCAGATAGGACTGCATTGGTATTGGTAATCACCTGTAACCATTGTCCATATGCACGTGCCTATTGGAGTAGACTGATAAAACTTTTTAACCAATACGAGGAAGATAATCTTGGCATAATAGCCATTAACCCAAATGATGCGGAGCAATATCCTGCGGACTCGTATAATGCGATGAAAGATCTTGCCAAGCAACTAAAGCTTCCGTTTCCGTACCTGCACGACGAGTACCAACAAGTTACAAAGAAACTGGGTGCTACACGTACTCCTGAGGTTTTTGTGTTCAATAGTAAGCGTGAGCTTGTTTTTCAAGGTGCGATAGACGATAACTGGGAAAATGAGAGCATGGTAACACGTGTGTTTTTACAAGATGCTATAGAAGACGCTTTGGACGGTATGGAGCCTGATTATCCAGAGATACCAGCCGTAGGTTGTAGTGTTAAGTGGAAAAAATAGACCGTTTTGGACCCACTAGTAGGAAAAAATATACTCATAACGGGTGCCAGCAGTGGAATAGGTAGAGCACTCGCCGTAGAAGCCGCAAAAAGTGGAGCAAACCTTTCACTAGCCGCTCGTAACTTGAGTAAACTCAACGAACTTAAGGACGAACTAAATACGTATGGTGTGAAAGTAATCGTGGTAGCTACAGATGTTACACAAGAAGCAGAATGCTTCCATTTTATAAACCAAAGTATAGAACACCTAGGAAGCATAGACATCCTTATCAATAATGCAGGCATTAGTATGCGTGCTCCTTTTGAAGATGTAAAGACCGAGGTACTCAAAGAAATAATGGACGTTAATCTTTGGGGTGCTGTGCATTGCACTAAAGCTGCATTACCTCAACTACTAAAAAACAAAGGCAGCCTAGTGGCCGTATCGTCTGTCACGGGATTCAAAGGACTTCCAGGCCGAAGCGGTTATGCCTCTTCCAAATTTGCAATGAATGGCCTCTTTGAAAGCCTACGTATGGAGTATATGAGTCGAGGATTGCATACACTCATTGCTTGCCCAGGATTTACAGCGAGCAATATACGAGTGAATGCTAAACTAGCCGATGGATCAGCCCAAGGAGATACACCGGCCGACGAGTCAAAAATGGACATAGCCGAAGATGTAGCTCGCGATATACTACAAGCCATCAGAGACCGCAAAGACTTTATGCTCCATAACAAACAGGGAAAACTCATCTTCTGGATGAATAAATTTTTTTCCAGACTATTAGAACGAAAAATACATAAGGCAATAGCCGCCGAACCCAATTCACCAATCAAAAAATAATGGATATACTCACTACATTAGGAGTCAAAACCAAGGAAGCTCTTGCAAGCCTATATGATATTGCCGAAGGCGAAATTACTTTCGAAAACACAAACCCCAATTTTGCCGGGGATTATACTTTTGTGGTATTTCCGTACTTGAGACATAGCCGCAAAAAACCAGAAGACACCGCTGCTGAAATAGGAGATTATCTCAAAGAAAATGTTGCTGAGATAGATGGGTATAATGTGGTAAAAGGATTCCTAAACCTTGAACTAAGCAATGACTATTGGCTCAACGTAGCTCAACATAGAATAGACGAAGGTGTTACCGTGCCAAATATAGGCGGAGGCAAAAAGGTAGTAGTAGAATACTCCTCCCCTAACACCAATAAGCCACTACATCTAGGTCATATCCGAAACAATGTTTTGGGTTTTTCTTTTTGTGAAATATTGACGGCCAATGGATACGACGTAATAAAGAATAACCTCGTAAACGACCGTGGCATACATATTTGTAAAAGTATGATAGCTTGGCAGAAATGGGGCAATGGCGAAACACCCGAAAGCTCAAGCATAAAAGGAGATCACCTTGTGGGTAAGTACTATGTGGAGTTTGAGAAAAAATTTCAAGCGGAGTATGCTACCTGGTTGAGCTCTGAAGAAGGTTTAGCTCAGTTGGAGACATTTAAAACATCTAACGCTGCTAAGAAATACATTAAAGAAGAAGCTGACCTGAACAAAGCATTCAAATCGGAATACAAAAACACCTATTTCAATAATCATAGTGACATAGGAGCAGAAGTAAAAACAATGCTAAAGCAGTGGGAAGACAATGATGATGAAGTCATTGCTCTATGGAAAAAAATGAATGGCTGGGTGTACGATGGTTTTGATGCTACGTACAACCGTTTAGGAGTGTCATTTGACAAAATATACTACGAAAGCAACACTTACCTCCTCGGCAAGGAGATGGTGCAACAAGGGCTAGAATCGGGAGCATTTTTCACCAAAGAGGATGGCAGTGTGTGGATAGACCTCACGGATGAAGGACTAGACGAAAAGATAGTACAGCGTGCCGACGGCACCTCGGTGTACATTACGCAAGATATAGGGACTGCCGACCTGAAATACCAAGATTTTCAGATGGATAAGTTCATTTACGTAGTAGGTAATGAGCAAGACTATCACTTTAAGGTATTGCAACTTATACTCAAAAAACTAAACAAGCCGTATGCTGATGGACTATACCACTTAAGCTACGGAATGGTAGACTTGCCCGAAGGTAAGATGAAGAGTAGAGAAGGTACAGTTGTAGATGCCGATGAACTAATGGACGAGGTGTTAAGCACTGCCCAAAAACAAACCGAAGAACTAGGCAAGACTGAAGGCATGTCTGCAGAGCAACTCACCGAACTGTATGAAACCTTGGGAATGGGTGCCCTTAAATACTACTTACTCAAGGTAGATGCTAAAAAGAGAATGATGTACGACCCAAAAGAATCCATTGATTTTCAAGGGAATACAGCCCCATTCATACAGTACACCTACACGCGTATCAACTCAATAATCAGAGCGGCAAACGAAACTGGCAAAAGCACCGTGTTCGTAGAACCAAACAACCTAGAAGCTGAAGAGAAAGACCTCATTGTATTGATGAATGCCTATCCTGCGGCTGTGAATGCCGCCGCAAACAACTATAACCCTAGTGAGATAGCCAATGCGGTATACGAACTTGCTAAGGCTTTCAATAAGTTCTATCACGAGCATATTATATTGGGAGCGGAGGACGAGGCCGTACGTGGATTTAGACTAGCACTTTCTCAAGCTGTTGGCGAAACTATTAAACACGGTTTTAGCTTGTTGGGGATTGGTGTGCCGGCGAGGATGTAGAGCTACGCTGATTTAAGATTTACGACTTAGGATATATGATCTAGGAAAAGTTTAAGTCAAATTTTAAGTTTAAAATTCTGCCAACGAGAGATTATTAGTTTAGATAAATGGAATTTTAGCTGCTGTGTTACCTTGTATTTTTGTACTAATAGTGCCTTTATTAGCCTGTATTTTTGTCAAAAAATAAAGTGAGTAACAGATAATTTGAATTGAAAGACATCGAGCACTTCATCTAGATTTTACCATTCCTTGAAATTTGCTCAAGTATTCTTTTTTTTGTGAAACAATAAATACTTCTATGAGAACACTAGCACAAAAACTAGAATACTGTAAAGTTTGCACCAATAGAGAGGTAGACTTTGAAAAAGGTGGCTTAATCTGTAGCCTAACCAAAGAACAAGCCGCATTCGAAAAGGAATGTCCGGATTTTAATGTAGACGAGGAAAGGCTAAAAGAAGTAGCAATGCGAAAAGCTCAGATAGAGCACGCCGATGCTGCCGGCAGCAATGGAGACGGAACTAGTGATATGCTTTGGGGAGCAGTATGGTGTATTGGCGGTATAATCGCAACCTTTGCAGATATTGGTTACATTTTTTATGGAGCAATCATCTTTGGAGGCATCCAATTTGTACAAGGAGTTATCAAGAGCAATTCATAATGAGACGCAACACTTTACCCCTAAAATGTATTTAGCACTATGAAAAATAAAATCCTCGTCCTAGCCGTCCTTGCCCTGATTATCTCATCTATTTACCTTCAGTTTGCTCCTACTGCCCTAAGTATCGGGCCTCAGGTATCCGAAATGCAACTGGCTTTAGAAGAGCATTTTGATTGCCGCATCAAGTCTTCAAGATATCAACTCTTTGGAGTTCACCATCGCTTACATTTTGAGCTTACGGATGATTGCAAATCTAGCCTATCCCAAAAGGAAGCTAGCGAATATCTGGCTGCCCATTTTGAGGAGTTTGAGGTAGTGGATGATTTTATCCTTGACTGAGGATAGACTCACTACATTTATTTAGCACCCAAATAGCTTTCAATTATATTTTAAGAATAGAATAGTTATCTTGCTACCTTGACGCTCAAAAAAGGATTTTTAAAACCACAGATTGAGTTAGGAATAAGCTGGACCGCGCATTTTAAGCCAAAAGACCGTGGCTACCTATGAAGAATGGAATGCTTATGCGAGCCTAAGAAATAGTATAGAAATCTTCGGGGCGGCATACACTTGGGATAGCAAGAAGAAATATCTCTTTGGCCAGCTACAGATGGCAGATGCATTTATAGCTTGGAGTAATTCATCGGTCATAGAATCTGAGATGGATTCTAGCAACTGGAGATAGAAGTTTCAGTTGATATCCGTAGGATTATGTACACTGTTGCTCATCTTTACAAGCAAAAAATATTTCAATTGACCCTAAATACATTTTCATTGCTTCAATCGTTATCCCTCAATCTAAGTGTCATTTTATTATTGCTGTACAAAAAAATAACCTAAACTGCTATTCAGTTGGAAAACTATACGTTTTTTTGATGCAGTGAATTTCCTCAAACTCACATTTACCTTACTCTTGTTTTATGTTTCGACTCAATGCGTCGTAGGACAATCGCTGGTTATCAATGAGGTAATGTCCAGTAATTCTACCGTAATACAAGATGAGGATGGAGATTACGTAGATTGGGTTGAGATTTTTAACACGACAAACCAACAAATTGACCTCCAGGGTTACCATCTATCAGATGATCCCGGTGAACTTTCCAAATGGACATTCCCCAGTGTGATTATATCTCCTGATTCGTTTATCGTGGTTTTTGCTTCGGGTAAGGATAGATCTATTTTAGGGAAAGAACTTCATTCGAACTTTAAAATAAAGGCAAATGGTGAATCCATTTACCTTTCAAAGAACGGAACTGTATGGTCTACTTTTAGCGGCTCCTAAGTCCTATATCATAAATCCTATATCAGAAGAATACTACTTGATCTTATAACTAAACCCAACGCTGAACGTACGCTGCGGTAGTAGTTGCGTGAAGATTTGATCTTGTGCTTCATAGCCTCTGTACACCTGCAGGTTGTCGTCTCCGAGAATATTGTCTACCGAGAAGCTGATCTGTCCTCTATCTTCGCTCATTAGCTTGTAGCTCGCTTTGAAATTCAGACTATGAAATGACTCTGTGTATACATCTGGTAAACGGCCTATTCCTACGATCGCAAGCTTAGGACCTTGCACATTGTATGATACGTTGGCGTTTAGCCCTTGGTCTTTGTTATTATAATTTAGACCAAAGTTGATAATGTACGGTGCTTGTCCTTGCATTTCTCGCGTAGTTCCAAGAGTTTGACCATCGCGTAGTTCGTTAGTCTTACCTTCTATCTCTTGAGCGGTCATCTCTACTTGTGAGATGATGTATGAGAGGTTAGTCGCTACCGCAAAATTCTCTAGTCCAATAGCACTCAATCCTTTTTTCAATTCAAACTCAGCTCCATATACATTAGCACTTACGGCGTTACGCGGCGTAAAGTTGGTAGGTGTTTCTGGCTTAAAGACCACAATCTCTATCGGATTGGTGAAATTTTTATAAAAACCACTGATAGAGACCAACTCACCTCGTTCCATAAATTTCTCAAAACGGATATCAAGATTGGTTACCTCTGTTTGCTCTAGGTCTAAGTTACCAATGAACGTACGTCCCGAAATAGGATCAAGGATTTGTGCGAGTGACTTCTCCTTGAACGATGGGCGAGCCAAGGTTCGTGTACCTGCTAATCGTATATTGATTTTTGGCGTAGCCTTAAACATAAGGTTCAGTGCTGGGAGTACATTGAGTTCATCAAGTACCTTCTCGTTGTTGTACGATAAGTTGCTTGTGTTCTCGCCGGTGTAGAACATATCTGCTTTCTCCACACGAACACCGTATATCGCCATCAATCGTTCGGTGATAGGGTATTCATTCATTGCGTACACCGCAGCTACATTCAGCGTAGCATTAAACTCATTAGACGCCTGTGGCTCACCAAAGAGAGTGAATCCTTCTCGTGTATTTGCATCAAATAGGTATTCGTCCGTAATCTGATTTGGGTCACCGTTTAGGTTGAAACTTCCTACGGGCAAGTAGTTATATTGGAACACTCCAAAATCTCTGTTTTTGAGGTTATTAGCTACTCCAAATTTCACTTTGGTTTCTCGCTTATCTGTTAATTTATAGCTTCTTTCGGCATCCCACTTGGTATTCAAGTTGAGTTCAGTCAAGCTTCTGTAGAGACGTGTAACCTCTGAACCTGCACCTATATTAAATCGGTACTCATTATTCTCATCAAAAGATAAAGCCGTGATACGCATATCTGGCTCATTATTGCTAGCTATACTTGGCGAAACCTTGGTGGTAAATGACCACGCAGAGTCATTTTTGATCGTATGTTCTAGCAATAGACTGGTCAATGTACGCTGGTTGTAGTACAATACATTTTTGTCTAACTGAGCTCCTGCATCTCCAAAAGGATTGGCGATGTTTTGGTAGATAATCTGAGATGTTTTCTTCACTCCATTCTGTGTATGAAATAGAGTAGAGCTTAGGCTATGCTTTCCACTTTTGTAGGATCCATTGGCCAAGGCACTCCATAACACCTCATTCTCTGCTACACTTCCATTGTTTTTTTCAGAAAGCAGCAATTCATTTACCGACTTGTCTTCATCCTTAATATAAGTCTGGTATAACGCCTCATCGTAGTAATTAAACTTATTACTATACCCAGCAGCTAGATTATAACCATATGTTTTTTCTTGCTTGTTAATCTGGTTTCCGTAGTTGATGTTAAACGAGGTATTGAGCAGACTCATTTGTTGTGTTGCACCGAGTTCTTTGTTAAATGAATTGGCATTGTCTTGAGCTTGTTGTGCTCCACCGCCACTTTTGGTGTATTCTGTACGTCGTATATCTTTTACTTCATCAAAAGGAATTTTTCTACTCCCTTTGCCGCCGGCCCACAACTCACCAAATCCGCCTCCGTGAGTTAGATAGTCGCCATTGAAATGCATCGTAGGGTTATAGCCCAATGAAGCCGATACGGCAAACACTTCACTTGCTTGAAAATCTGAAGTCTGTACATCTACCCATCCTCCTGTAAAATCACCCGATAGGTTAGGCAAAAAGCTTTTGAGTACCACAATATTATCTATCAAGTTGGTAGGAAAAATATCCATCTGAATGGTGTTTTTATCAGGATCTAATCCAGGAAGCTCCATACCATTAAGTACGGTCTTGGTATATCTATCTCCCAATCCACGTACAAAAACATATCCTCCATCTACACTTACACCTGTCACTCTACTAGCTGCAGCAGCTGCATTATTATCTCCTACTTTTGTCATTGCTTTCTTAGAGGTGCCGTCCGTAATTTCTACACCTTTTTGTCTAGCTTTTATAAGTGCTGCTTCTGACGTTTTCGTTCCTTTTACACGGATAGTAACTCCAACTTTTACTTCTGCCTGCGAGCCTAGTGATATTGTACCCAGGTCCGTCTCTCCGCCTTCTGTTACTTCTACATTAAAAATGGTGTCCGTATTATACCCCATTAGTTTGATGACCACACTATGTGTACCCACCTCGAAACTAGCGTTAAATTTTCCTTCGAAATCAGAATAACCACCTCCTTTAGAGGTAGGTGATGTAATTGTAGCACTGGTAAGCACCTCGTTGGTACTTGCGTCTATTATTTTACCAATAACATTACCGCGTTGTGCAAATGCACTAGCTGATAACAATATGCAAAAACCTATGAAAAATGATTTTATAAATGACATAACTTTAGTCGTTGTGTTTTTTGTTTTTATTGAATATTTAGTTGTTTAAAAGTCTGAAAGTAACCCTTTTGCATCTGCTAGTGACCATCCTACAAATTCGGTTTTATCAGCACCGCCTTCTTTGGCAGTTACTAATGTGTTGCTATTTGCTTCAAATTTGACATCTGCTGCTACTGCATCTCCGGCATCTGACTTATCCGCAAATAAATCTGTAATCATTGTCCAAGTGGTTGTTCCTCCGTTTGGTTGGCCTTCTTCATCGAGTGTCCAAGCCGTAGCATTAAATTTTAAGTTTTTGAGTACAAGTAAATCTGCTGTATAGTTAGCCGATGTTTTATCATCATCTAGCTCCATATCTGCTCTGGTATTGAAACCGAAGAAGTATAAACCATCTACCGTTCCTTGTGCATTGCTTCTGAAATCGGCAAACTCTCCCTGCTGGGCATTTCCTTTGAGCGAGCCATTTTGCAATATAAAACTTCCTTCAGAGTTTTCTGAACCCTCTGGTCCGTCTATTTCTAGCCCGTGGTCCGATGTAGCACCTGCTATGTATATGAAATTATTTATCGTTCCGCTGTAGGCTTGGTCTATATCATAGGCATCATCTCCTTGATACATTACAATAGCATCATCTATATTCACCGTGCCTCCAAAACATTCTATCCCATCATCTACATTTCCTACTACCTCTACATGATTGATAACTGTGCCACTACCTACACCTCCGAGGGTGAGTCCGTTTATCTCGTTACCCTCACCTATGAGTGCTCCTCCGTGGCGTATAGACACATAAGTAAGTACCCCTGAACTACTGGTAGGATTATCTCCTCCGTAGTTCCCTTCTATGACGTCTGCAGGTATTCCTTCTACTTGCTCCGTAGCACCAGTTTTAGGTGATATGGGTGCATCTCCGAGTATGATAACACCTCCCCAAAACCCCTTGTCACTTTCTATATTAAGGTTTGGCCCTACTCTATCTCCTAGTTGTATCTCATCAGCTATTGAGGTGAAAATAATGGGCTGAGTTGCTGTTCCCGCTGCATTGATAGTAGCACCACGTGCTATTACAAGTAATGCCGCACTTGGCCCTACTCTATCTTCACTTTTAATAATCGCTCCTGGCTCTATAGTAAGGGTTACACCTGCTTGTACGATTACCCTATCTTTTAAAATATGAATATCATTAGCATCCCACGTTTCGTCTGCCGAGATAAAACCAGAATGCTCGTAAGGTCCTAGCGTAGGGATAGGTCCTGTCTCGGAACCACAACCCACTAAGGTTACCATCACTGCCGTAAGTAGTACTAAAAATGAAAGTTTGAGAATGTTTTTCATCGTTGATTAAATAAATTGATTGTTTTGATTTTTTTGTTGGTACAATGGTGATGGCGTAATGTTACGCGTATGTTACCTTCAAATTATTTTTTTAAAAAGTGAAAAAGCG
Source organism: Bacteroidota bacterium (assembly GCA_018700895.1). GTDB lineage: Bacteria > Bacteroidota > Bacteroidia > NS11-12g > UBA9320 > UBA9320. The sequence continues at coordinate 26,395 of JABIUV010000053.1, read as the reverse complement.
GTGGATTGTCATACCATTATGAAACACACGTATATTCGCATCTATATGAATTCATCTACCTACAAAAAGATTTTTATTTCACTTGGCATCATCCTCTCTGCCATAAACACGTCGCTCGCTCAGGGTAAAACCTATACCGGTTTTGCAAGGGAATTTTATTTTGGCCGACAGCTCAGCACGCGTGTTGAGGCCATGGGTCAAAGTTTTGTCTCACTGGATGGCGACGCTAGCTCAGTAAATCTGAACCCGGCTGGCCTAGGAAATCTGAATGGTATAGAAGTAAGCGGAACATATGTCTCTCCTAATTACGCCTATTCCAAAGGCCACAAATATGCCGTAAACATCGCCTCCAAGATAAACGACCGAATATCAGTAGGATTGAGCCATAGCAGGAGTGATCTTAGCACACCGCATTATATCTTAGAGAATGTGTGGAATACATTAAAACCCTCAGAGAGCAAAGTATCTCAACAGAAAGTTGCCTTGGCTTACACCCCCGAGGAAACATTTATGCTCGGAGGAAGTATAGGAGTATCATCGTTTGATTTAGCAAATTTCAAAGCCAACGCACTACAACTTGATTTTGGAGTTATCAAAAAATTCGAGTTTAGTAGATTTAAAAATAACCAATCAATTAACCTAGCTACAGCCTTTAAAAGCCCTGTAGGAACAACATTGACGCTCACAGATGACAATGAAAGCACGCTAACAGTTGGGCTACCGATCATTATGAATTCTGGTATTTCGTATTACTACTCCACCGAAAAAAAATACGCAGACCTTCACGCTCTGCAACTCACAGCAGCGGTAGAATATCAAACGGTATTTAACACCAGAGCTACGATCAATAACTATAGCACAGGCCTAGAATTGAGCATCATGGAGATGCTACATCTGAGAGGTGGTTACTATTCTGACAACGATTTAAATGATATAACTTACGGAATTGGATTTTCTCTACCTGTAGACAAAATCACTGAGCTGCCTGTAAACTTCTCCTTGGACTATTGCAGTCTGCCCCAAGCAAGTTTTACCGAGCATGATGGCACGGCAAACTTCCATTCGTTTTCGACAAGCTTACGGTATATTTTATTCTAGTCCCGCTATCCTAGCGTATAGCTCAATACACTCTTTCGCCTCTTTCACATCGTGAACTCGCAGTATCGCAGCTCCACCTTGTAGGGCAAAGGCATGTAAAAACGTGGTGCCATTTACTGCTTCTTGTGGCATAATGCCCAGTAATTTATAAATCATACTCTTACGAGAGACTCCTGCCAATAAAGGTACTCCCAATGCTTGAAAAGCTTCGAAATTCTTTAACAACTCATAATTATGTTGCTCAGTCTTACCAAATCCGAAGCCTGGGTCGAGCATAATATCCTGTATTCCTGCCGCCATACATTCTTCTTTTTTAGCTGATAGATAGGCCAGCACATCTCCAACTACGTTAGCATAGCGAGGGTCGTGCTGCATCGTTTTGGGCGTTCCCTGTTTATGCATGGCTATATACGGCACTCCTAACTCAGCAACAGTATTGAGCATTGCTTCATCATCTTCGCCAGCACTAATGTCATTTACGATGTGAGCACCTGCAGCTACGGCTTGCTTGGCTACTTCACTTCTGAATGAATCTACAGATAGAATAGCATCTGTATGCCTCACCAACTCCTTTATCACGGGAACTACCCTATCCAGCTCTTGCTGAATGCTCACCTCATCGGCACCTGGTCGTGAACTATACCCGCCAATATCTAGTATATCTGCACCGTCTTTTAGCATTTGTAATGCTTGATTTACAGCAGCTTCTGTGGTATCGTATTTACCTCCATCTGAGAATGAATCTGGCGTAACATTCAGTATCCCCATCACCTTGGGTGTATCAAAATGCATCAGTGTGCCTTTTATGTTAATGCTTTGCTTCATGGAGTAGGTAGGTATTTATATTTTTGTGGCAAATTAAATCCATTTTGCATACAGATACTTCAATACTCTTTGACCAAGCCATCGCACAGTGTCGCGATATCTTCGAAAAAAAGACCTACGACTACGGTACCGCCTGGAGAATACTTAGGCCAATAAGTATCACCGACCAAATTTTTATAAAAGCACAACGTATTCGAAGCATTGAGGACAAGGGAACCAACAAGGTGGGTGAAAGCGTTGAGAATGAATTCGTAGGTATCGTAAATTATTGTGCAATAGCCTTAATACAACTCGGCCTAAAGGAATCCGACACGCTCGAAATGGACCCTGCAGTAGTACTTCAACATTATGATAAGCAAGCACAAGCCTGTAAAACACTGATGCTCACCAAAAATCACGATTATGGAGAAGCGTGGAGAGATATGCGGGTAAGCACCTACACCGACCTTATTCTGATGAAAATACTCCGTACCAAACAGATAGAGGACAAAGGTGGCGAAACACTTATTTCTGAAGGAATAGACGCCAATTTTAGTGATATGCTTAATTATGCCATCTTCGCATTGATAAGAATTAATAATTTCTACCAAACTTCATGAAGTATATAACCAACATTCTACGTGTATTTGTAGGTTTACTCTTTATTTTTTCGGGTTTAATCAAGTCTAATGACCCAACGGGATTTAGCTACAAACTGGATGAGTATTTCTCCGTGTTTGCCGAAGAACTGGAAGCCGATCAGGATTCACTTACGGTAAGTGTCAGCACATTAGATGGCACTTTTAGCAATACCGTTGTTCTTTCTGCCAATAGCTCCACTTATCCTATCGCCATTTCAACTACTCCTTGGCAAAAAATAGAATTAGGCAACAACGCCTACACCCACGTATCTGAAGCGAGCGTTAATCTAAACGGGAAAGAAGTATTTGCTACCACGGTAGAGGCTCAGGATAGTAATGAAGTTGTACTACAGGCAAATTTAAGTTATGCTGTAGGGTTAAATAAAATAGGGTCCAAGGAATTAACATTCGCCTCTTTTGACGTACTAGACAAAACGGTAGATGTAGATATTTCGTCATACCTCAAGCCCAACCCTGCCACAGTTGGCTTTTTGCAATCTATGCGACCTTACGCATTGGCATTGGCCATCTTCTTATGTGTATTAGAAATAGTGTTGGGTCTAGCCTTACTTATAGGTTGGTCTCCAAAATTTGTGGTAACGGCACTTGTTCTGCTTATTATCTTCTTCACTTTCCTTACGTGGTACAGTGCCTATTTCAATAAAGTAACCGACTGCGGATGCTTTGGCGATGCAATTAAACTTACTCCTTGGGAGAGTTTTTATAAAGATGTTATACTAAGTGTTTCAATTTTCTTTATTGCCATCGGCATCAAGCATATCAAACCTATATTTAGCAGTCCTTTTGCTGTGAAAATGCTTACCGTATTCACTTTGATGTCCGTTGGATTTTCTTTGTATTGCTGGCACTATTTACCTGTTAAAAATTTCCTAAAATTCAAGCAAGGAAATAATATAAAGAACTTAGCTGTAGTACCCGACGATGCCCCTTCTGATGTCTATGAAAATATTTTCATCTATGCTAAAGACGGTGTAGAAGAGGAGTTCAACATATCGGAGATGACTGGCAGAGATCTTAAAGCAGAGGGTTACACCTTCGTAGACCGCAAGGACAAGCTAATAAGTAAAGGTTACGAGCCTGAGATTCACGATTTTAAAATTATGGACGAAAATCGTGATAATGATTATGCTGATGATTTCTTTGCCAATGATAGCACGCGCAAAATACTGATTGTAATAAATGAAGTGGAAAATGCCAATGCAGATGCTATGCAAGATCTCAAAGAAATTATCAAAACATGCAAAACGGAAGGAATAGCGATATACCCCCTCACGGCAAGTGCAAGTGAAAAGGTAGACGCATTCAGACACAAGCATCAGTTAGACATTCCATTTTACTATGGAGACAAGACAAACCTAAAGTCTATCATACGAAGTAACCCAGGCTTAGTCCTTTTTGAGGGTAATGTAGTTGAGAAAAACTGGCCAAGCACACGACTACCTTCTGTCAAGCGATTTTTGAAAAAAGTAGGCCCATGATACGCTTCTTAGCTAAGCGATTGGGTAGCGGATTGCTTATACTCTTTAGTGTAGTGACTGTCGTGTTTTTCTTATTCAGCTTTTCGTTTCCCAATCCTGAGAGTATGGCCGTAGGTCAACGTACGGACCAAGCTACACAAGAGGCCATAAAAAAAGAGTTTGGACTAGACCAGCCGCTCGGAATGCAATACCTTCTTTTTCTCAATGACATTTCTCCTCTTTCGTTTCACAAAAACAGCTCGTCATCAGATTTGAGTGAGAAGTACGGGAAATGTGTCAAATTATCATTCGATCGACTGACGATTTTAATTAAAACGCCCTTTTTACGACGATCATTCCAGAGTAGAGAACGAACTGATACGCTCATTTTCCAAAGTTTTAAAGGGACATTTATATTGGCGTTGGTTAGCATCATCTTTGCGGCATTCTTTGGTATACTTCTAGGCGTTTTATCGGGAATCAAGGCGAATTCATTTGCCGATCAGGCGATAGTATTTGTGAGTACCTTAGGAATTTCTGTTCCATCATTCTTCTCAGCAATTATACTCGCGTGGTTATTTGGCTTCGTTTTCCACCACATCACTGGACTCAATATGACAGGCAGCTGGATAGACATAGACCCCTTCGTTGGAGAATACTACCAGTGGAAAAACCTAATCCTTCCGGCTATAGCTCTGGGTGTTCGGCCTTTGTCCATTTTTACGTTGCTTACGCGAAGTTCCATGCTCGAAACATTAAATAAAGATTTTATCAAGACGGCAAAGTCTAAAGGCTTGACTGCTAAGCAAATTCTAAACAAACACGCATTGCCCAATGCACTCAATCCTGTAATAACAGCCGTAAGTGGCTGGTTTGCATCGTTGCTCGCTGGAGCATTTTTTGTCGAGTACATATTCAACTGGCGTGGATTGGGCAAACTAACGATAGAAGCCTTAGAGATGAATGACCTTCCTGTGGTAATGGGAGCCATACTTTTTATCGCATTTCTCTTTGTGGTAATTAATATCATCGTAGATATACTCTATGTAAAACTAGACCCTCGTATCAAACTAAGCTAATGCATATATTCATCACTGGGTTTATGGGAGTGGGCAAAACCACAATGGGACGCGAGTTAAGCACCACATTGAATTTGCCATTTATAGACCTCGATGAGGCGATAGAAGAAAAAGCGGAATGCACCATCGCTACGTTATTTCAAACTCAAGGCGAACAAACATTTAGAAAGATAGAAAGAGAAACTCTACATCAAGTTATCGGTAAAAAGGAACAACACATCGTTGCACTGGGCGGAGGTACGATGTGTCACTATGATAACGCCGAGCAGTTGATTCGAGAAGGATTAGTCGTTTACCTTTATGCCTCTTGGGAAGAGATAGAGCAAAACATCGTTAACCTCAAAAATCGACCGCTTGTGAATTCAAATAGCCTTTCAGAATTAAAAGCTATTTTCGAAAAAAGAGAACCCTATTATCGTAAGAGTCAGCTCACAATGCCCATGAACACTACGTTTGAGAGCAAAAAACTCCTGAACATACTGAAGATATTAACAAATAGGTAACACTTCTTGTATAGATGCCGTTCTTCTCCCTACAATTGGAGTATTAATTTTTTATAAAACACTAAAACAATGAACAAATCAGATTTGATATCAGCTATGGCTGATAAAGCTGGCATCACTAAAGCACAAGCTGGTGAGGCCCTAGAAGGATTTATGGAGTCTACAACTTCTGCTCTTAAGAAAGGTGAAAAACTAATCTTAGTAGGATTTGGTACTTTCTCTGTAAGCAAAAGAGCTGCCAGAACAGGTAGAAACCCAAGAACAGGAAAAGAAATTCAAATCGCTGCTAAGAACGTTGTTAAATTCAAAGCAGGATCAGGCCTTTCTAACAACGTGAACTAGTAGCAATTCGTCACAAGGCGAGTTCTCATAGGACAAAATTTAGAACCTTCTCAGGAAACTGGGAAGGTTTTTTGATTTCGGTACATTCCGCTATCGCGGAACACCCAATCTGAGAAAAAACTGAGAATCATTCCTAGGTACAATTTTACTATCGCGTGCACACAAAGACGCAGAGTAGCGTAACCCTAATAGACGATCATTCATTAAGAGTAAAGCGAAGAATCTCACTTTAGACTATACGTGTCAATCGTTGTACCAAAGCAACAACGAGGATTCGCAGTTGGAAATCTTGGCGTGGTGCCGTGCCCTAAATGCAGTTGTCTCAGAATAATCTTACCTTCGTGAAATCAAAAAATCATTTTTAAAACACCTCGCTCAGACCTCTCCTACACCTCCTATGTATGAATTTGTACGGGGAGACAACATATACCTATACGACAAAGCAGGGAAGGCTTACGTGGACCTCATAAGCGGCATAGCCGTTAACAATATTGGTCATAACAACAAGCAAGTTACCAAGGCTATCAAAAAACAAGTAGATAAGTATAGCCACCAGATGGTATATGGTGAGTATATCGTAGGTCCACAAGTAAAATTAGCTAAAAGACTCTCCAAGTTACTCCCTGACAATCTCCAATCATTTTACTTTCTCAATAGCGGAAGTGAAGCCGTAGAAGGAGCAATGAAACTCGCCAAAAAACACACTGGCCGAAGTAAGATAGTCGCTATGCGAAACGCCTACCACGGCAGTACTAGTGGAGCATTGAGTATGATGAGTGACGAGTATTATGCGGGTCCATTCAAGCCCCTATTACCCAATATTCACTTTGCAGAATTCAACCAACTTGACACCCTAGATGTAATAGATAGCAAGACAGCGGCCGTATTCATAGAACCCATACAGGCCGAGAAAGGATACAAACCGGCATCACACATTTTCCTAAATGCCTTGCATAAGAAATGTAACGAGACAGGGACATTACTCGTTTTTGACGAGATACAAACAGGCGTGGGACGTACAGGGAAGCTGTATGCTTTTGAGCATTATAGCGTAGTACCCGATATACTCCTTAGTGCCAAAGCTCTAGGCGGCGGAATGCCCATAGGCGTTTTTATCTCTTCTAAGGAAATAATGGACAGCCTAAGCGACAATCCAATACTTGGTCACATTACTACCTTTGGAGGGCACGCAGTGAGCTGTGCTGCAGGAAATGCCGCAGTTAAATTTATCACTAAAAGTAATCTACTAGAGCAAGTACCGGCCAAAGAAGCTCTCCTTCGAGAACTACTCGTTCATACCAAAATAAAAGGCATTAGCGGCATAGGGCTTATGCTGGCCGTTCAGCTCGAATCCTTTGAAGAAGTGGAGCGTACTATGAAACGCTGCATTGAGCGTGGTGTTATTATCGACTGGTTCCTTTACAATATGGAATGCCTTCGTATTTCGCCACCGCTTATTATTACTGAGGAGCAGATAAGGGAGGTTTGTAAGGTGTTGTTGGAGGCATTGGATGATTGATTAACGGAAAGAATCATGAAAATAAAACCCATAAAAACAGAGGAAGACTAAAATACTGCTCTTGCAAGACTCGAACTAATATTTGATGCAAGCATAGAGTCTAAAGACGGGGATGAAGCGAAGCAGCTCGTAGAAGCAATTAGGGTGTATGAAGATTTGTGTCATCGAATATGAGTTTATTCCCATTTTTTCGGGATCGATATGAAACATTTCAACCTTAAAAACTTTGCCTACCTCACGCTTACCTTCATCGTAAGCACCATAGTCGGTACACTGACACATGAAGGTGGACACATTGCAGTAGCCAAGTATTATGGTTACGAGACTACACTTCACTATGCAAGTATGAACTGGCAGAAGCCTTGGAAACAAGATTTTGACTCCATGCAAGCAATTTACTCACGTAATCAAGTAGATGAAGATAGGAGAATCAGACATTTAGAATCTGAAAGACAAGATAGTCTTGCAATAAAAGTAAAAAAGCAATATTCCTCATTAGACTATAAGGCTAAGTCTAGATGGATAAGCATCGGTGGCCCTGCACAAACTCTACTAACCAGCCTATTAGGTATAGTAATCCTCCTTTATCGACGAAAGTCAATACTTGAACATGGAATGAAACTTTGGGATTGGTTCGCGGTGTTTTTATCACTGTTCTCCCTACGATTTGTAGCCAATATGACCTTGTCCGTTTTATATGAATTTATAAATCCGAATGGCACTTATTTTGGTGGTGACGAAGCACGTATAGCTCGCTCACTCAACTTACCTAAGGGCAGCATAGCATTTCCGCTTTTTTGTATTGGATTACTCATTGCTCTTTGGGTCATTTTTAAAGTACTACCGTACAAAACAAGATTTACATTTATACTCAGTGGTCTCACCGGCGGTGTGCTAGGCTGGATTATTTGGATGGATTGGCTGGGGCCGATAGTCTTACCTTAAATCGCAACCATTCTTCTTCTTTATTGTTACTTTTCTAAATGAAACTAACACTAAAACTTGCAGCCATATACAACATCCTTTGGGGAGCATGGGTAGTCCTGTTTCCAGACCATTTTTTTAATCTGGTAGGTATGGAGACGCTTAATCACCCAATGGTGTGGCAAGGAATGGGAATGGTTATTGGGGTATATGGCTTGGGCTATTGGTGGGCATCGTATGATCCTATGCGTCATTGGCCTATTGTAGCAGTTGGTTTTTTAGGTAAAATATTTGGACCACTGGGTTTTGTGATGAACTATGTGCAGGGTAACGTACCTTTTGAATTCATCTACACCCTTCTTACCAATGATTTCATCTGGTGGATTCCATTCTTTCTTATTCTCAAAAAGGTACATACCGACTACCGATGGAAGCTTTCGTAAACAGATGGCTCTATCGAGGACTAGGCATTTTTTACATATTCGCTGGGGCAAATCACTTCATCAATCCCGAGTTTTATCTACCGCTTATTCCTAATTATCTGCCCGCTCATTTAATACTCAATGTATTGGTTGGTCTTGTTGAGTTGGCTTTAGGTATATTGGTCTTTCTTCCTCGATATACACAAACAGCTAGCTGGGGAATTATCCTACTGCTCATAGTACTCATACCTTCCCATGTATACTTTATCCAAATAGGCAGTTGCGTAAAAGATGGGCTATGCATATCCGAGTGGTTTGCTTGGGTAAGACTTATTATGGTACATCCATTGCTTATTGTATGGGCGTGGTGGATAGGGAATAGAACATTATCTTAACAATCTCTAAACCCATTTTCATCTCCAATTGTTACCTTTATACCACGTGTTAGGATTTCAATTTTCAAAATACATACCCAACAAGGTAGACGGAAGCAATTTCGAAAATCTGCTTGATCTTTTTAAACAGCTACTACTCCATACTAGTGGTGATATGACCGAGGCTCTTGATTGGATGAATGAGCTGGATAAGCAGCACAACATTACCAACAGCGAGTATGGTATGGGCGATTTTATTCAAGACCTGAAGGACAAAGGCTACATGGATGAGAACAAACGCACCGGTGAGTATGAAACAACCTCCAAGATGGAACAGGCCATTCGCAAGAATGCCTTACAAGAGGTATTTGGCAAACTCAAAAAAAGCGGCAAAGGCAACCACAAAACACGATTTATAGGCATTGGCGATGAGTCTACAGCCGATATGCGTGGCTACCAATTTGGCGACAGCCTAGACCAAATCGCCCTTACGGAGAGTATCAAAAACGCTCAGTTTAACCACGGAGCCAACGAGATGATGACACACGACGACCTCGTCATCAATGAAAAGACCTACAAAACGCAGACAAGCACTGTACTGATGATAGACATTAGCCATAGTATGATATTGTATGGCGAAGACCGCATCACCCCTGCCAAACGTGTAGCACTTGCTCTTGCTGAATATATCAAAACGCAGTTTCCTAAGGACACCTTAGATATCATCGTATTTGGTAACGATGCGTGGCAGATCACACTCAAAGATCTCCCTTACCTTAAAGTTGGTCCTTACCATACCAATACAGTAGCGGGACTGCAACTAGCACGTGAAATATTGCGAAGAAAACGCAATCCCAATAAGCAGATTTTTATGATTACCGACGGTAAACCAAGCTGCCTCAAAGAAGGAATAAAGTACTACAAAAACAGCTTCGGGCTGGATAAGAAAATAGTAAACAAGTGCTACAATGAAGCTGCCGCTTGTCGTAGATTAGGAATACCAATAACCACATTTATGATAGCACAAGACCCTTACTTACAGCAGTTTGTAGAAGAATTTACAGAAACTAATAATGGTAAAGCATTTTATACGGGTCTGCAAGGGCTTGGTGAAATAGTATTTACCGATTACGCTAAGAATAAGAGAAAAAGAATGTAGTCCTTTGGTACATTTCGCTATCGCGAAACACTCAGAATGACAAAAGATAAACGAGATAAAAGCAAATTTAAAAAACGGAGTTGTCATTCTGAGTTCAATTTATCGGAGAGCAACGAAGCTCAAATTGAGTACCGAAGAATGGACTAAAAGCATTAAAAAATAAATAACTAATAATTGATAATTATTAAATGAAACCTACGACACTCGGCGAACTGAAAGCCAACGGATATAAATCACAGAGCATACACGAAGAGCTAAAAACCAACCTACGTGAGCAATTAGCAAATAAGGAACCTATTTTCACAGGAATACTCGGTTACGAAAATTCGGTGATCCCCGATTTTGAAAGAGCTATACTTAGTGGACACAGTATCAACTTACTCGGTCTACGTGGACAAGCCAAGACTAAAATGGCACGTCAACTAACGAGTTTGCTGGACGAGTATATTCCGTATATAAATGGCAGCGAGGTAAATGATGACCCATTGGCTCCGCTATCTTATTATGGTAAGCAACAGGTAAAAGAACTGGGCGATAAAACACCAATAGCGTGGCTACATCGCGATGAGCGATATGTAGAAAAACTGGCTACGCCAGATGTGAGTGTTGCCGACCTTATAGGTGACGTAGACCCCATAAAAGCGATTAATGAAAAACTGAGTTACAATGACGAACGCGTAATACACTACGGTATAATTCCGCGAGCCAACCGCTGTATATTTGTAATCAATGAGCTACCCGATTTACAACCACGTATTCAAGTAGCATTATTCAACATTCTGCAAGAAGGTGACATACAAATAAGAGGATTCAAAATGCGAATGGCATTGGATATGCAGTTTGTATTTACCGCAAATCCTGAAGACTATACCAACAGAGGAAGCATCGTAACACCGCTAAAAGATAGGATAGGTAGTCAGATTTTGACACACTACCCCAAAACCTTGGCGATGAGTAAGGCAGTGACTGCTCAAGAAGCCAAAATTGACGAATCTATGCAAAAGGTAGTAGTGATGCACGACCTTATTCCAACGCTTATAGAGCGAATGGTAATAGAAGCCCGTAGCAGTGAATTTGTAGATGCTAAAAGTGGGGTTTCTGCTCGATTGGCTATATCTGCATTAGAAAATATTTATAGCGGAGTAGAAAGACGTGTTGTCATTAATGGCGACAAGAAATCACTCGTAAGAATCAGTGATTTAGTAAGCATCATTCCGGCCATAACAGGTAAGATTGAGATGGTGTACGAAGGTGAGCAAGAAGGACCACTGAATGTGGCTCACCAACTTATAGGCAAAGCCATACGAGCTGAGTTTATACAGCATTTCCAAAATCCCGAAAAACTTAAAACCAAGGACAAAGAAGGCAACTCCATAGAGAACGCCTTTAGCCGCATAACTGAATGGTTTGAACGCGGAAAAACACTAGAACTTACCAATGATGCAAGTGACAAAGAATACCAACGAGCATTGAATAGTGTAGATGGTCTGGCTTTATTTATAGATGAGAATATGTCAGATGCTCGTCCACTCGAAAAACACCTCTGGATGGAATTTGTATTACACGGCCTTGCCGAATATTCTAAACTGAGCAAAAATCAAATAGATGAAGGGCTGGAGTTCAAAGACTTGTTTGGGAGTATGATGAATTTTTAGGCTACTGAGATGTAGGACTAAGGATGTAGGATATAAGATTTAGGACTTCTTTGTGACGCTGGATGTAATGACGCTGGACTCAGGACTCAAGAGAAAATGACTCATGACATAGAAGAATCAATAGCTGCATTTTCTTTAAAATCTTCACGAATAGAATTAGAAAAGACAACATCCTACAAAGGTTTTTTTGGGGGAGGTGGGGTACGCAGGTGGAGCCTATTTAGTGATAACTTCACACCGCCTGCCATTGCGATTTTTCAGATACACAAGTGTATACTAACGAATAAAAATTAGGCATTTGCATATGAAAAATATACGCAAGTAGGGCGAAGTGTGAAGTGGTTTGCCCGCAGTATGCGGAGGGTAAAATCACCTTAATGGCTACTAGATTTTCGTTTCTTTACATCTATGGAAAAGAAAAATAGTAACACCTCCGCCAATTCAATGTGAATATTAATCATTGTTATCTGAACTGATAAGGGACAGGAGAAAAGAGCTTAAGAGTATCTGGATAAAAATAACTTATTCCTTTTGAGGTATTTTAGCCCTTAATTAGCATTTTTTAGATTTTAAAAAAACGATACCAATGAGCAAATACCACTACTACATACTATCAGGTTTGGGAGCGGATGAGAGAGTTTTCTCCCGCATTGATTTCCCCGTGAATCATACACACCTTCATTGGATAGAAAATAAACCTAATGAGACCTTGGCCGAGTACGCCGCTCGACTTGCACAGAACATTAAACACGACAACCCAATACTTATAGGGCTAAGTTTTGGTGGAATAATGGCTCAAGAAATAGCCGCAATCACACCAGTAAAGCAGCTCATCCTAATCTCCACCATCAAGAGTAAAAGTGAGAAACCATGCTTTATGGATATAGCGGGCAGTTTGCACCTGCCTGATTATGTCCCCGAATCATTACTCAAACGAGCAAATAAGCTGATGGCATACGCTTTCTCACTTATAAATCCAGAGGAACAAGAGGTGCTACAGTCGTGTTTTGAAAACTCAAGTCCAGACCACTTACGTTGGGCGATGAATCGCATAGCCAACTGGGAAGGTGTGGAGACTAATACGCCAATTTTTCACATTCACTCTACCAAGGATCGTATTTTTAGCAGTAATAAGGATGAAGCTGACGCTCAAATACCCGGTGGTCATTTTGCAGTGTATACTAATTCAGCTGAACTCAATGAGATGCTACAGAAGCTATATGATAAGTTCTAAAGTCCGTTTAGCCACTCGGCTATGACATTAATAACTTCTTCGCTCACATTATTGGGGGCAAAATAATCTTGTGGACTACCACGCTCCGCATCTGTAGGTGTAAATAGGTGCGTCAAACCGGGAAAACTCTGCATCGTAACATTTGGCTTAGTACTTACGGCATCCTTCCATATAGCAAAGTCTGTCATTGTTATTTGATAGTCTTTCTCCCCTTGTAGGATTAAAAAAGGTAAAGAATCATTGTGCTTTACCATTTCCACAGGGTCATAGGAACCGATACTCTTCCAAAATGTACCTGGCCAATAAGCTAACAGCACTTCTGCTGAGGTACTATCCGTATAATTACCATCCCGAATATTCTGAGCCCTCGCCGTATTATTAATGATAATCTCCTCTTCCTCATCTGTTATTTCCCCATCAAAATTGGTGAGATAATTCATCTGATGTTCAATTAAATCTTCCAACCTACGAGCATTTGCAGAGAATAATATAGCAGCATCGAGTTTTGAATCTAATGAATCAGCTATGAGCGGCAAAGCATACGCCCCAAGGCTGTGCCCTAGCATCGTATACTTACCAAAGCTCAGACTTGTATCTTCCTGCAACGCAGTTAGAGCCGCAATTGCATCATCTATTGTTTCATCATATAAGTCAAATTGTTGGGTCATGAGATTCGGATAAATCCTAAAACGTTTATCATACCTAAACGTAGCAACCCCATTGCGAGCCAACCCCATAGCCAAGTCATAGAATACCTTGTTAGGTCCTATCGTCTCGTCTTTATCATTGGGTCCGCTACCGTGTACTAGGACTGCAACTGGGCAATTATTACAGTCAATGGGTATTACTAATTCACCAGAGAGGGTAAGTGTGTCACTCTTAAAGTCTATATATTTTTTTCCTGTGCTAAGCTCTTTGGCATAACTCGCAAGTTGGTACCCAAGTTGTGTTACGTAAAGGCCGCTAATCTTCTTTTTACTATTTTGAGACAGCAACATTTTTACCGCGACACCTTCAAAACGTAAGGTTCCTGATTCCTTTATTCCATCATCTATATCCTCTATTTTAATATCATCTATGGCGATATACTTACCTGAATTGGCAGTAAGTTGTTTCCATACTTCTTCTAACTGGTCTTTTTTAATGGTCTCCTTCATTCGCTCATCAAAACAACGATATACCTTGTTAAAGTTACCCTTATTCAGGTTGTTCACCACCTCGTGCATCACTGTTTGTGCACTGACTGAAGTATAAAGCCCAACTAAAAAAAAGAAAGTAAAACTACGCATTCATCCTTTATACTAAAAAGTGCTACTTGCCTTGTCGTACTTGCGAAGGAGCTTTATAAATACCGCAAAATCCTTAGGATAATCTGCAATTATTTTCATAGGTGTTCTGTCTATATCCTCTAACTCTAAGGAGTAAGCGTGCAACGCAAATCGCACTATCATCGGCTTTTCTTCATCATTTTTATTTGGGGTAAATCCTCTTTTAAATCGGGAGAGATATGGCATTTTACCTCCATATATTTCGTCTGCTGCTATTGGTGCATTTTGCGAAGCAAGGTGAATACGAATCTGATGTTGCCTTCCACTTTCGGGTTTACACTCCAATAGTGTAAAATGGCCAAAATTCTCAATACTATTCACTATGGTTTTACTCGGCTTACCCTTTAATTTGCTTATAGCACTTCTGCCACTCCGAGTTGTAGTAAGCGGTAAGTTAATCTCTAAATCGGCAACACTGTGTACCCCATCACTTAAGGCGTGGTACACCTTGGTAACTCGGCGTTTCTCAAAAGCTACAGCTGCGTGTGAATAGGCTTTTGCGTGTTTAGAAAGTAAGAGCACACCACTTGTTTCCTTGTCTAGTCGGTGACATAGTTGCAAGTTCTCATCGTGTCGTTTGGCTTGTTCTATTACGCTGTTAGCTAAACCAATACGCTCGTGTAGGCTACTCACACCGGCGGGTTTGCTTATAGCGAGATAATTATCGTTTTCAAAAACGATTTGGTCTTTAAAAATGAATCTTCTCACGCGTTGATGTATTTCATTATCTCAGTGATATCTAAGCTAAACTGCTCACCTTTTTCAAGGTTTTTCAAGGTCAATTTTCCTGTTTTCATTTCATCCTCTCCTATCACAATTGCATTTTTAACGCCTATCTTATTTGCAAAGTCAAACTGCTTATTTATTCGCTTATTGTCAGGATATACAATACAGGGTAATCCATTTTCCCTAAATGTCCTTGCCACACCCATCGCGTATTGTTGACTGGCCATATCAAAATGGCAAAGGAGCGTGTTTTCATTATTATGCAAGTTGTCGGACCAGAGGTTCTGAGCTTCTAATATTTCGTAAATGCGATCTATACCAAAGCTGATTCCAACACCACTTACGTCTTTTAGCCCAAAAACACCCGTAAGGTCGTCATAGCGACCACCACCAGATACACTGCCAATTCCGCTATCGGGCACTACCGCCTCAAAAATACATCCGGTATAATAATCCAAACCACGAGCCAAACTTAGGTCTAGCTCTACTCGTATGTCTAGGTCATATCCTTTCAGAAATGCTAATACAGCACTCAAATCGTCAATGGCTTTTTGTGCGATGACATTATTATTAAAGGCTTGAGCAAATGTTGCAAGATTTTGTTCGGTAAGTTCGGCATTTCCTATGATAGCAAACAGCTGTTTGCACTTGGTTTCATCTACTCCGTATCCTACCAGTTCTTTCATTACGCCTGCTTCGCCTATTTTGTCTAGCTTATCGAGCGTAGTCGTAAATTTACCTACAGGAAAATCCAGTGACAACTCATCTACCAATGCTTCCAAAAACTTGCGGTGATTTATTTTAAGTATCGCATTGGGTAATCCCAAGTTAGTAAATACTTCATTATATATCTGAATGAGGTCAGCCTCGTGTAAGAGTGAATTACTCCCTATACAATCAGCATCACACTGCGTAAACTCTCTAAATCTGCCTTTAGCTGGTCTATCACCTCGCCACACTTGTTGAATTTGGTATCTTCGAAATGGAAAAGTTATATCATTTCGATGTTGTACGACAAACCGAGCAAACGGGATTGTTAAATCGTAACGCAAACCTAATTTAGAATTCCCTGGTATCCACCTTTCTGGTAACAAGGCCTTTATTCCATCGGCTTTCTCTTCTGGCAATTCATTTACAATCTCTTTATTGCTACGTATCTTGTACAGTAACTTATTTCCTTCTTCACCATACTTCCCTTCTAAAGTTTCGAGTGTCTCAAGTGCAGGTGTCTCTAGTGGCTCAAAACCATATTTCTTAAAGACGGTACGCACGGTATCCAATATAAAATCACGCTTACGCATTACTGCGGGGCCAAAGTCTCTGGTGCCTTGTGGATTAGATGGTTTTGCCATGGTGGCAAATGTACGTCACACCTATTTAAAATCGTTGTTCAGCAGACGATAGTTATACTTTTGGATAAAGACTTTTAAGTCAGACAAAAGTCGTTGAGTTTCCAACGGATATTCATCGGCTATATCACGTTTGTGTGCAGCATCTTTTTTATAAGCATAAAGTTCAGACTTCGAGCTACCATTCCACAGGAGTGAAAACGAGTCGTTAGAGCAGACATATACGTTCCCATCGTATTGATAAGCTAACCTATTTGCACTATCGTATAGAGGTCTGCCAATGGCAATCGTTTGCTCTATCCCCGCATAACTTTTAATGGTTGGCAACAAGTCTATCTGTTGCACGATAGACGAATCTATACCTGGTGCAACAAGGCTTGGAGCATAGATTAATAACGGGATTTCATACTTCCCTCTATAGCTGCTATACGCTTGAGTCTCGTTGATAGATGTATGATCCGCAGTAATTATGAATACCGTATTTTTAAACCAAGGCGTTGTCTGGGCGGTTGCAAAAAAACGTTTCAATGCTTCGTCGGTATATCCTATCGACTGATGTATAGCAGCCGTACCTTTGGGTAAATATTCATACCCCGGAGGAATGGTATACGGATGATGGCTGCTCAGCGTAAACACTCCACTACACCAAGGTTGACTTTGAGTCCCTAACTCACTAGCAAAATATTGCAAATAAGGCTCATCAAATATACCCCAAGTACCATCAAAATCAGATTCATCCGAGTATTGTTGTCGCCCCTTATACACCTCGAGTCCCTGTGCTAGTAAAAATGGTTTGAATCCCATAGAGAGTTCATCTGCTCCGTGAAAAAACGAGGTATGATAACCTGCATCCTTTAAACTTACAGGCAAACTCTCAATCTCACTGTTCGTATATAATGAGCCGATGAATGGACTTTTCATAAAGGATGGAATACCTGCATAAATAGCTGCAACGGCATCCATAGACCGTAAACCATTAGCATACGCATTGGTAAATGTGCGAGACTCCCTTGCCAAACTATCCAAAAAGGGAGTATAGCTCACCCGGCCTACGGTATTTAGTCCCGTATATTCCTTGCCGAAACTTTCGAGTAAAATCAAACAAATATTAGGCTTGCTATTAAGAGGAGAAGATAATTTTAAATGATCCTCCGTCAATTTTGCCTTCAAACTATCATCAGGAATAAATTCTACGTAGGTGATGGATTGCTTTCCTATGGACTCTAATAGTACGTAAGTAGGTGTTACCGCCGTTGTAGCTTCAACATTGGATAGATTTCCATACGCATCTAGTAAGTTTAGAGGTTTAAGTGCCACTCCACCCCTTGCAAAAAATACAATAAAGACAAGTAAGACTCCACTCACTACTAGCGATTGCTTCCTTTCGAGTACTAAATGAGTACGCTTTTCCAACTTCAAGATGAGCCACATAAACACTAATGCAATGACTACGACCCACCAAAAATCAATGGCATAACTCAATAGTATGGAAATACTCTGTCCCTTAATCATCTGAAAAAGTTCAACACCTACGATGGTTTTACTAGTCTCGTAATAAAATACCGCTACCAGACCATACACTAATGAACTCAAGTAGAGTATCACGAATAGAACTCTATTCACTAAACTCCACCATGATGCTTTATAAAATAAACCTATGAATGCGGTGATAAATAGTGGTGAATACCAAATTGCGAGTGTCTTCAAATCAAATCGTGTCGCAAATAACACGTAACTCCAAGACCCCTGAATATTGAGATTAGGGTACAAGCTAACCAACAAAATTCGGCATATCCAATGCGACGAAAGGAGCAGAAGTAGAAAGCATAGTAAATTACCTATATTTTTTATCGTAATTTGCACTTGAATAGATTGCAAATTATGCTAAATTTGCAGTCCTGTAAAAGGAAAAGGTGTAATTAGTTTTGAACTTTACACACCACACAATTAAAATTAAGAACGAATTTTTACTAAAATGAAGAGCGATATACATCCAGAAAACTACCGATTAGTTGTATTCAAAGACATGTCTAATGGATTTCAGTTTTTGACCAAGTCTTGTGTAGAGACTAAAGAAACAACTACTTACGAAGATGGTAATGAATACCCAATCTACAAGTTAGAGATATCTAGTGCTTCTCACCCGTTTTATACTGGTAAGATGAACTTTGTAGATACTGCAGGTAGAATTGATAAGTTTAACAAGCGTTATTCAAAAAAGAAATAAAAGTTTAACCTTTCAAAATACACAAGGCTCTCTATATTTGGAGGGCCTTTTTTTATGAATATACTATTATTTGACGACGACAAGCGAAGTAATTTACTACCGCTTGCCTACACAAGACCTTGCGGAGATTTGCGAGTAGGAATACTTACCATTGCCGAAAAATGGGAAAAACGCTGTCAAGCTACAGTCTCGTTTGTCACTGAATCTTATTTATCTAAGAAATTCACAGCTGCACATACGAACGATAACTATTATATCAATGGTAGAACGTTGGTTAATGACAATCTACTTAGTGCTATCAACGCACTAGAGATTAATCAATCCCTCTGGCACAAAGAAACTTTAATTGCTTTGCGTGGTGCCAAGGTATTTTCTGATTATGCAAGCATCGCAAATAATGAGGCAGAAAAAATCGAACTTACAGATGTAGATGTTCTTTCCTTCTGCTACGATATTTTTTCTAAAAATGGAGCTCAGATAAAGTCCGACTTCGACATACTAACCAAAGGCAGGACATCTGCTGCTCTATCGGAGACTAATACTCTTATTGGCAAACATATTTTTATAGAAGAAGGAGCAACTATTGAAGCAGCTACTCTCAACTCTAAAAACGGACCTATATACATTGGCAAGAATGCCGAAATTATGGAAGGTTCGGTAGTTCGCGGTCCCCTGGCTTTATGTGATGGATCTACCATTAAGATGGGTGCAAAAATATATGGCGATACAACCATAGGCCCTTCGTGTAAAGTAGGCGGTGAAGTGAGCAATTCTGTATTTTATGCCCATAGCAATAAAGGCCATGATGGTTTTTTAGGCAATAGTGTGATTGGGGAATGGTGCAACTTAGGTGCTGACACCAATAGTTCAAATCTAAAAAATAACTATGCTCAAGTAAAATTATGGAATTATACCAAAGGTAGATTCGCTCCTACAGGATTGCAATTTTGCGGTCTAATTATGGCCGACCATAGCAAGTGTGGTATCAATACGATGTTTAATACGGGAACAGTTGTGGGAGTATCCGCCAACATATTTGGAGCAAGTTTCCCACGTAACTTTATCCCATCTTTCACATGGGGAGGTGCTACTGGTTTTGCAACGTATACACTACCTAAGGTATTTGAAACTACTCGAATTGTAATGCAACGCAGGAGCAAAGAACTTAATCAAACAGAACAAGACATTTTAACATATTTATTTAACCAATCTGGCGAGTACAGATTTTGGGAAAACAAGAGACAAAACGCATGAGAAAAAACATAGTAGCAGGGAATTGGAAAATGAATTTGGACATCAATGAAGGTGATACATTGCTATCCAATATTCTAGAGCAACCGATAGATAGTGCAGTTACAACCATCATAGCTCCACCGTTTATTCACTTAGAACGATTTCATCAAATGCTAAGTGGTTCTAACATTGCTTTAGCAGCACAAAACTGCCATAATCAAGTATCGGGAGCTTATACTGGAGAAGTATCAGTGAAGATGCTCAAAAGCGTAGGTGTACAATACGTTATCCTCGGTCATAGCGAACGTAGGGATTATTTTAATGAAGACAGTATCACTATAAGCTACAAGGTAAATCATGTGCTTGAGCATGAGCTGCGACCTATATACTGCTGTGGCGAAAGCTTAGAGCAAAGAAAAGAAGGTGTACATTTTGATACCATTGAGAAGCAAATCAAACAAGGATTATTTCATCTCAACGAGATGGAACTTCGTAACTGTATCATAGCTTACGAACCAATATGGGCTATAGGTACGGGAGAAACGGCTTCACCTGAGCAAGCACAAGAAATACACGAATTTATCCGAAGCATAATTGCTAAACAATACAATCCGATGGTTGCCGAAGAGATATCTATACTATACGGAGGGAGTGTTAAGCCATCTAATGCTAGAGAACTGTTTGCTAGTAAAGACATTGATGGAGGATTGGTAGGTGGAGCGTCATTAGATGCTCAAAGCTTTGGTCAACTTACAAATAGCTTTTAAGTAAGTAAACTCCTATTAAAAAAGGTATCCCAAACCGATGGCCAAATGGTCAACGGGATTGAAAGTAAAACGCTGATTTGCATTATTACTTGGTGCGTTATAATCTTGTAGGTTAACATTAAAATTAGCTCTTGATTCCAACGAGAGTCTAATATTCTTAATAGGCTCATAAGCAACACCAAAGGTGGGTCGCACACCTAAATTCCAAAAGTATCCGTAGTAGTCACTATTAGCTGCTTGGTCAAAAGATGAGTTCCAATAACCATCAAGGGCTACGTAACCAAATGCTTTATCTAATCCATCCAATGGCAACTTACGCTGAGCACCTATAGAAAGGTCGTACTGCACCGTTCCTTCATTGGTAAACAAGGTGTCTGCTCTAGTTTCTCTATCTGTATCTACCAATAATCTTAGCCCACCTCTTAAGCTCCAATCAGAACCGGACAGTTCTTTTCTGTACATCAACTGATAGCTTGATTGCTCATCTAGCTTCAATGGAGCAATTAGCAAAGAAACCTCGTTTGTTAGCTGTGCAATGCTTACAGAACAAAGTATAAATCCGGACACAAGTGTTATGACGATTCTTTTCATGATAGTATACAATGATACAAAATAAAAAAGGCCCCGAAAAATCGGAGCCTTTAAATTTTATGTTGCTAAATAAGTTTTATTATTTTGAAGATTGACTCAAGTCAATTCTTCTAGTGCTATACTCAACACCAGAACCTGTAGCATATCCGGTAGATAATCTACTTCTTTCTATACCGTAATTAGCTTCTAAGTGGTCAATAATAGCATTTGAACGTTTCCATGCTAATTGCTCCCCTGATTTGTTAACAGTGTAACCTGTAGCTGAAATTGTAAGTTCAGGACATTGCTTCATTTTCTCAGCGATAGTGTATAACACCCCGTAAGAAGAAGCTGATATTTTAGAGCTGTTGTTATCAAATATGATGGTAGGCAATGTTACATTCTCGCAGTTACAGCAAGCTCCGCCTACTTGAATAGCAGACCCATCAGGAGCCACTAAAGAACCCGGAGCTGAGTTAGGTTCTACATCTAAACCATCAGGAACTCCGTCTCCATCACTATCAATAGCTCTTCCGTTCTCATCGTACTTAACATTTGGATCTTTGATAGAGAAAGGCTCTAAGTCTTTATGGTCAGGAACTCCGTCTCCGTCAGTATCAACCATAGTCCCATCTCCATATACTTTTGCACCTTTTTCAGTGTTGTTATCAGTATCAAAGAAATCACCTACACCGTCACCATCAGCATCATCAGCTAAGGTCATCAATTTATCAGTAATTTTAATAAGACTATCCATTCCATCATACACCGTAGCAACAGGGTTAATCCAATCATAGTGACCTTCATCGCTTTCCTTACCTAACTTAAAAGAGGCTTGAAGCCCTAGAGTTGAGTAGAAATCAGTGAATCTATTAGTAGGAACAGGGAAACTAAATGCATCAAGTGCATCAGTACGAGTCCAACGCGTTTTCAACTCCAATCCTAAATCCAATCTGTCGCCGAAGTTTCTCTTGAAACCTAATCCAAAAGGAACAGTAAAGTTTCTCCCTTTGTAAGAAGATCTAGCATCCACAACTTGAGAAGCGTCAGTAGTTTCACTACCATCAACATCGTAACCTATAAAAATGTTAGGCCAGGCAGTATAGTATTCCTGAGCGTCAGCAGCATCTGCGAAACTTCCTTGAGCATCACTCCAAACTGCTCCAACACCAAAAAACGTGAATAATTGAATGCTTCTAAGAGGTTTAAAAAACGAAATGTTACCTAATGTGAAAACTCCAACAAGATCTAAATCCTTAAAATTATTTTTAACGGTATACGAATCTTCCGTTGGATTCTGATTACCCAAATTAGTATTACCACCATTGGTTGAAAACTTATAATCTGTTCTCCCACCTTTGAGAGTACCGATATTTCCACTTGCTTTTAGACCAAAAGAGGGTGAAACCGAATACTTGACGTGAGCACCACCAGAGAAACCGACTTGACCGTTGTCTGCATCACCATTTAAAAGAGTTGGGCTAATCTGAAGACCAACCGACCACTTCTTAGGCGATTTAAATTTAGAGAAATAACTCTGTGCGTCAGCCGTAGTGAACGACACTAATGCTACGAGTATAAAAATGATTTTAAAATGTTTCATGACTTTGAGTGTGAGCAACTTTAATTTTATTTTAGTATTTAAATTAGTTGACAAAAGTAAAGGAAAATTGCCGATTAGCAAACGCTTACAAGAAATTTACACTTATTTTTTTAGCTGACCTAAACCCAAATACCTCCTGAGCATTTTCTGACAAATCATAGATATCCTGCATCCATTCAATAAGATGCACCTGTCTTTCTTGCACATAGCTAGGATTAAAGAATTTAGCCCTTGTTTTCAGAACCTTATTCACCCCTTTATTCTGCTTGGCCTTAAGCTCTATTTGTTCAGAAATCAATGCATTCAAACCATCTAATTTCGGAGTAATCTTTTTGATTTTCGCATCCAGACTGAATCCAGGAAAAGAAACTTCAGCAAAATCTTTGAACCTTTCTAACGAGGTAACAATACTAGAACTATAAGTGTCCAAATCACTCTTTAGTCTTCGCAGCTCCTCACTGAATAACCCTACGATTTGTTCCTCGGTATCAAACAACTTTTCAATATCAGTTATTGACTTGACGTGAGTCACGTTTTGCGGAATTAATATAGCAGATGTCCTTAAATGAAGAATAGGTAAGGGCAATTCGTAATTATTAAAAATTCCTTTGAGTTGCATCCAGTATTTCAACTCTGACGGACCGCCAACATATACTATGTTTGGCAATATCCATTCTTGATACAGAGGTCTCAATGCTGCATTTGGACTTAATTCTAAACTAATATCTTCAACATACTTTCCAGCTTCTTCTGCACTGTACTTTCGGGTTATCCGCTCACGGCTGTTGGCACTCAGCTCAAAAAGATTGCAATCACGAATGTGAAGCTGACTCGCGTAGCCTTTCTCTTCTAACTTGCGAGTATAAACGTGAAGGACTTCTGAATGACTTTGTTGTAAGTCATTAATCATCACCTCTGCAAATGACTCCTTTAGTTCCCGATTATCCGGATCGAGGATAACAATGCCCAAATGGCCTAAATAATAATGTAATAACTGACGAAAGGCGATACTTAGATTAGGAGCATTTTTATAAATATCCTCACACGTATCAATAAAAGCAAGTTGCTCCGCAGAGAAATTAAAGTCACTTCTAATTTGAGCCCAAAGCTCTGGCAGTCCTTCGGTGGTCATCCTCCCTACGGCACCCCCTTGTTCAGTCTCCCATGTTATGGTTTTCCCAAATAATTTTACAGAGGCTATTTCCTCTAAATCGTGGTCTTCCGTCGCCATCCAAAAAACAGGGACAAAGTTATGCTCTGGATGCTTCTCTTTCAATTCTGAGGCAATGACAATGGTATCCAATGCCTTATATAATACATACATTGGACCAAGACCAACGTGTATCTGTTGACCCGTAGTGACAGTAAATGTATTGTCTTGCTTTAAATGTGAGATGTTTTCAGAAAATAGACCCTCCAATGCAATTCCTGACTCTTGATATTGCTCTTTGAGTAGCTTCACAAGAGTAAGTCTCTTTTCTGAAGAGAAATTTTCTTTTGATTCAATCGCTTTCGCGGCTTCACCTATTTCTGGCTTATAGCTACGAAACGCATCTAATTTATCCGTTAAGTAATAATCTTTTAAGAATTCACTAGAAAAGAAGGTGTCCCATCTATCTATAGCAAAACTTTTCATTACTTATCCAATTTGGCCATGAGGTCAAATGCCTCAGCTCCGGTTATCAATGTATCTACAAAATCACCAACTCGCATGTATCCTTCATTTAGTGAGATTATTACTTCATTATCTACTTCGGGAGAATCGAACTGTGTTCTACCTATATAACTATCACCCTCTATCCTATCTATAAGGACACGCTGTTTCGTCCCTACAAGAAGTTCGTTATTAGCCATAGATATATCGTGCTGTAAGTTCATTACTGCTTCGGCTCGAGCGGCTTTCACATCTGCTGGCACGTGATCCTCTAATGTACCTGCGTGTGTTCCTTCCTCGTGCGAATAGGTAAAAACTCCTAATCGGTTGAACTTATAATGCTCTACAAAGTTGAGTATATCTTCAAAATCTTCTTCGTACTCTCCTGGATGACCCAGTAATAAGGTCGTACGTAGAGCAATACCATCTACTTCAGATTTTATCCTATCCAATACTTCTTCTGTTCTGCGTTTTGTAATTCCTCTACGCATACTTTTTAGTACGTTATCTGATATATGCTGAATCGGAATATCCAAATACTTGCAAATATTTGGTTTACTATTCATTACTGGCAGTATCTCAAATGGAAACTTAGACGGATATGCGTAGTGTAATCTAATCCACTCTAATCCTTCGACATCACTAAGCCTATCCATAAGCTCATGAAGTCTACGCTCTCCATAAAGATCAATTCCGTAATAGGTAGAATCCTGAGCAATAAGCATTATCTCCTTTACTCCATCTCTTACAAGTGCCTTTGCTTCATTTACTAAATCATCTATGGGCTTGCTTACGTGACCACCACGCATCAACGGAATTGCACAAAACGAACACGGCCTGTCGCACCCTTCTGATATTTTCATGTACGCAAAATGCTTTGCTACTGATGATTTACGTTCACCTAGCAGCTCTTTGCGATAGTCTACCCCTACTTGATTCAGGAGTTGTGGGAGCTCAAATGTGCCGTACCACTTATCAACCTCTGGTATCTCCGGGGATAAGTCTTCTTTATATCTTTCGGACAAACATCCGGTTACGATAAGATTCTCAATATTACCCGCTTTCTTCTCGTCAGCGTACGCCAATATTGTATCTATACTCTCCTGCTTAGCGTTATCTATAAAACCACACGTATTGATGATGATGGTATCTGCATCCTTTGCATCTTCGTGAACAGTGTGAACGTCACCAGCCTCTAGTTGTGCTTGCAATACTTCACTATCTACGGTATTCTTAGAGCAACCTAAGGTTACGATAGATACTTTATTGGGCTTATAGTTTTTTGTTTTCATAGTTTATTCTGCAAATAGAGAATTGACAAAACTTGGTGCATCAAATAGTTGCAGATCGTTCATCTGCTCACCTACACCAATATATTTTACGGGAATACTAAATTGATCGCTAATCCCAAGGACCACGCCACCTTTGGCGGTGCCATCTAATTTGGTAAGTGCTAGTGCGGTTACGTCCGTAGCTGCTGTAAATTGCTTGGCTTGCTCAAAAGCATTTTGGCCAGTGCTTGCATCCAATACGAGAAGTACCTCGTGAGGAGCACCTTCCACTTGCTTATCCATCACCCTCTTTATCTTAGAGAGTTCATTCATCAAATTTACTTTATTATGAAGTCTACCTGCGGTATCTATAATGACTACATCAGCATTTACTTCAGTTCCATATTTTACCGCTTCAAAGGCAACTGCAGCCGG
>JABIUV010000058.1 GCA_018700895.1 Bacteroidota bacterium | reverse complement strand
GTCAGCTAAACCATCAAAAGTGTCTACCAATTGTCCGTAATCATCTGCATTTAGACTTATGGCTAAGGTATTTATGGTAAAATCCCGTCGGTATATATCATCTTCAAATGTGCCATCTTCTACCTTGGGTTTGCGGCTATTGCGGTCATACGATTCCTTGCGAGCTCCCACAAACTCAAACTCCCATTCGTTGGTTTTAATCTGAGCGGTACCAAAGTTTTTGAACACATTGAGGTACGAACCTTTGAGCCTTGCTTTCACCGCGGTAGCCAGAGCTATGCCGCTACCTACTGTCACAAAATCTACATCCTTAGAAGCTCGATTAAGATAAATATCACGTACAAAACCTCCTACCACAAAGGTTTGGAAACCCAGTTTTTGGGATTCTTCCGAAACTATCTTAAATATAGGGTGAGAAAGATGTTCTGATAACACGCGGCGAATGTACTATTTCTTGACCTGAATTATAACGAACAACAACTTTTCACACGATAAACCATCCCCCTTTTGTGAAATTTTAAACCCACCATTCTCGTTCGTATAGATGAACCATATTTTTAATCAACCTTTGTATCCATGAGAATAGCTGTAGTATTACTGAGCGTAGCAATTATGCAAATGGGATTTGCCCAGAACATCGAACTTTTTAATGGAAAAGACATCAAGCAACCAGGCAAGCTCAACCCTGCACTAGTAGCTTCGGGTGGTGATCTTATTCGTGTTATTTCTGATTTTCAACTCAACGAGAGTGCCCAGTTTATGCTAGAAGGAAGAATACCACTAGGACTGGGCAACTATATGGTGGGTGTGGAACGCACCTTTACCGATGATGTGGCCAACAACATGTTTAACATAACATACGGTCGTAAATCTAAGGAAAATGACAAAAAACTACAATGGAGATATGGCGGTAGCATTCAGTTCAATCAAAAAAGTATTTCCATGCCAGGTTATGATTCTACATCACAACGCTACACCTATCGCGACTTAGATGGTGAGGTACGCTATATCAAAAACAGAGATGAAATACTCAGCGGTGTCAACTATTTTGATGCTCAATTGGGTATCAATCTCAACTATCGCAACCTCCTAGCTGGTCTTTCTATCGAAGATTTTTTGGGCCAAAATGTGTCGCTCAATACCTTAGAACAACGCCAAATCCCCTTTACAGCTAATGTACTCATTGGTGGTTTCTTCAATATTGGTGAGGAGTTTGTTGTATTCCCTTCGGCTCTTATTGTTTCAAACAAAGATAATTTCTACACCAAAGCATCACTCGATCTCAGTGTCAAACAATTTAACTTTACCACGGCCTATGTACTCGAAAATGATTTTCAAGACCTAAGTGCCGCTGTCGGCTACCGATTTAAGAAATCGTTTGCAGGCATTAAGTATAATCATCCGTTGAGTGAGAATGCTACGCCTACCCTATCATCAGAGTTGCCCTCGTTTAATTTGTTTTTTAATTCTACCCTATTCAAAAGTAGAGACCTATTCAAGGGTGATTTTGCGAAGCGAATGAGACGTTTTTACTAAGTAAAAGTATAACATTACTACTTGACACAATATCCCCTAACTTTGCTGCAATGAGGATTACATTCTTGGGGACAGGCACATCACAAGGTGTTCCGATTATTGCTTGCCAATGCGACGTATGTCAATCTGCCGATAGCAGAGACAAACGCTTACGCAGTAGTATTTTTATAGAAACCAAGAACACCAACATCGTGATAGATACGGGGCCCGATTTCAGGTACCAGATGCTACGCGAAGGGATAACCAAGCTAGATGCCGTGGTATTCACTCACGAGCATAAGGACCACACCGCAGGTTTTGATGATATACGCGGTTTCAATTGGAAAACGAAGATGCCTATGGAGGTATATGCTACGCCCGATGTAGAAGTCCTCCTGAAGCGTGATTTTCATTACGCCTTTGCTCAAAATAAATATCCCGGTGTGCCTAATCTTAATTTGCATATCTTGGATAATGAACCCTTTATGGTAAATGATGTGCAACTCACGCCCATTGAGGTTGTGCATTATAAATTACCCGTTTTCGGCTATCGGATAGGTGATTTCTCTTACGTTACAGATGTGAACTACATTAGCCCTACAGAGAAAGAGAAACTAAAAGGTAGCAAGGTACTCGTACTGAGTGCCCTACGACAGAGCGAACATATATCGCATTACAGCCTTGCCCAAGCCATAGCTGTAGCCCAAGAGATAGGTGCCGAACAAACATACTTTACCCACATGAGCCATCAGATGGGCTTACACGAGGAAGTAAACGCACAACTACCAGCAGGAATGCAATTGGCACACGATAGGCTGGTGATAGAGGTGTAGCTAGGATTCGTCTTCTTGCTTCGAATCTTCCAAAACTCACTTATTGATATGAAAACCGAGCTACTTAGCTTGCGTAATGAGTATCAACCCACAGATTGATTCTAGAATAATGGCGATGAGAGAATTCTGGTCATTGAGATCTTTCATTATCATATAATCATAACCGCTATTGGCAACACTGTTTTGCACCATTGTTGTACCTTGAACCAAAATATCCAACAATGCGGGCTCAAGTACATAAATCCCCACTGCAATAATGACCAGACTGGTCCACCGCGAAGAAACTTTATTAGGAACTTGCAGTTCGGCATCATCTCTAAATAAAAGATGGATATTGAAGAAATGTAATATGGCATCAATTTTGAAAATGCAGTAATACACGATTGCTAAAATAGCAGCTATGAATAGGATTATTGTCGCAAGCCCCCATAAACTATCGGATGTAAGCCCAGTAAAATACAATGTAGACAGCGTGGAAGGGAGCTGTGCAATCACCACTAAAACTTGGAATAAGAAAAATAGAATTATCGCTGACTTAATAAGATAATAGTATTTCATATGATGTAAAGGCAGTTAAAATAGCAGATGATAGCATAAATAAACGATTAACGTTCAACCTAAGTTGTGGCCAAAGTAGCTAACCTCTCCTACTGCCCTCTCCCTTGAAACATAATAATTACCGTGTATATCAGAATCTTAAGGTCAAGTACAATGGATATATTTTCTAAGTAGAGTAGGTCATATTCCAGCCGTTCTATCATTTCGTCTACATTTTCGGCGTAGCCATATTTCACCTGACCCCACGAGGTAATACCGGGTTTCACTTTCTGTAGTCGTCGGTAGTGAGGAGCTTGTACTACTATTTGGTCTATAAAGAACTGACGTTCTGGCCGTGGACCTACCAAACTCATATCACCTACCAGCACATTATAAAACTGCGGAAACTCATCTATACGGGTTTTGCGTAAGAACTTACCCATACGCGTAATGCGTGGATCGTCCTCCTTACTGAGTTGAGGACCGGCGGCTTCTGCATCAGTATACATACTCCGGAACTTAATGATATCAAACGGCTTACCACCCAACCCTATACGTTTTTGGGTATAAAAAACAGGGCCTTTGCTTCCCATCTTCACAAGCACACCCACCAATACATAAAACGGTAAACCGATAACCAATACTGTTAAAGCGGTAATGATATCAAAGGTGCGTTTTAAGAATTTTTGCCACGGAGGCAGTACATTGGTCTCTATCTCTATGAGTACCGCACCAAATACGTTTCCCATCTTGACCATGCCCGCCAAGTGCTGATGCAGGTTGGGTATTACCTTGATGATAATCTGCAAACCATCTAGCTTAGATATAATAGAGGCTATCTGATCCTTCTGATGCTCTTCAGTTGCAATGATCACCTCTTGTATGCTAAGCTCCTCTATGAGCTGTGGCAATTCATCTTTGCTCCCTATACGGGGTATTTCGCTTATGGCCGTATTCTCCCCGTTGATATTTACAATACCTGCGAAGAAATGCCCTTCTGATTTTTTGGCAGAGACGAGTTCTGTATAAATTTTTTGAGCACGAGGACCTGAGCCTACAAGTAGTGTCTGAAAACCAATTTTGCGGCGTTGTATTTTGTGGGCTATTTGTGATGAGAGTATGATGCGAAAGAGTGACGTAGGTATAAAATGGAGGGTAAAAAGAACTGCGATAGACTCATAATAGCTGCTGTAGGCATTTACCTCATCGTCGAGCAATAGAAGGAAAAACAAAATGAGTACACCCAGAATGCTGGTGGTAAGCACCTGAAAAAACTCCTTGAGTCTACTCTTGCGATATACACTCCGATATAACCCTATAAGAGCGTGCAGCACAATCCAAAAGGAGGGGATGAATACAAGACCCAGATATAACTTAGCATCTATCCATACATACCGGAGGTAGTAAGAATTAAACCCACCATCTACATAGCATTTACGATAGATAAAAAACAAACCCCAGGCGAGCATAGCCGCCAAGAAATCTAATGCTATATACTTGATTATGAGCCTTGTCTTATTCAAAAGTGAACCAATTTTATATTATCAAAAAACAATACTGAGTTTTCATCCTTGTTGGTTTGAGCAGCAAAAAACGGCTTAAAGGGAAGACCATTGTACTTAGGATTATTTACATCCTCCGAAAGACTTACGTACACTTTTTTCCATTGTAAAACGCCATCCGCATCGGCAGTAGAAAAGAGATTCACTACAGAATATCCATTGATAATGTTGCCCGACAGAGGGTACATTCCTACTACAAACTCTGTGTTGCACTTAAAATTGAGTTCAAGGTAGATATCTTGGCCTGAACGGGGGAGTTCATATTGCCCAATCGTACGATTCTCAAAAATCTGAAAACCTGAGGGGATATCTACCCTACCGCTGTACTTATTAGAAGTACCATCATAGGCGTATACATCTTGCTCATTATCAATAACGTACAGGCTATCTACACTGGTGTCGTCACCACCACTTTTTTCTAAGGAGATGGTTCTATCCTCAAAATCTTCAATCCAAGAAAACTTAACGCTCTGATTATATACAACTACGGGAATAAGTGTATCTACCACGCCTGGTGTAAGCTCCATTTCCGTATCAAACGAGCGAAACATGGGATATCGAATACGATCTTGGGTGAGTCCATTTTTTTTTATCCCCGCAAAAACATTGATAGTACTCACACCGCTCTCTAGTATAGGAATAGTCGCAGGCATCTCAAATGCTCCTATAAGCGAACCATTTACGTATACCCAAGCATCACGTATGTCGTGAGCATTACTGCCCTGAGTTCCATCATCTGCTACTTGTAAATCTATACGAGGAATGTATAAGTATGACGGTATCGGTTCTTCTTTGTCCGTACAGCCAGGCAATACTGCACCTAGCACCGTAATTAGCAGTACAAGGGGTATTATGCGTTGGTGGTGAAATTGCGTTCTAATTGTTCTTTTACTTTATCCGTCACTGACTGGAGTTGCAAATATTGTGAAATCCCAGCAATAGGTTCCACACCATTTGTAATACAATGGTAAAACGAATTCATTTCTTTTGCGAACATAGCAATGTAGCCTACACTATCTTTGGCTTGACTATAGGAGGTTCTTACTCCCCACTCTTCGTGACTATCTGGCTCTTCTTTAGCGTTGGTTTGCACCTTGAGGAGTTGCTTCTCATAGTCTATGGAGCAATAGGTGTTACTCTGAAAAAACTTGGTTTGATGTACTTCTTTATTCGAAATTTTACTTGCTGACAAGTTAGCAACACAACCGTTGTAAAACTCTATTCGTGTATTTACCACGTCTGGATCTTTGGATACGATACCCACTGCAGTACTGTATACCGACTTTACGTCTGCCGAGCTTAGCATCAATGCCACATCAATATCGTGCTGCATAAGATCATCTATAACACTAAGTTGGGTTGAATTTTTATTAAACTTCACGTACCTACTTGACTCTATGATACGTGGGGTGAGATGATACTTTTGCAAATCTTCGTAGTAGGAGTAAAATCGCTGCTTAAGTCCTATTTGGATATGAGTACCCGATTCATACGCTAATAGCTCTAAGCTTCTTAAATCTCGCCTTCCGCATAATCCAGGATTTTCTATGTACAGGTGCTTACCGTACTTTACAACTTGGCTAAGTTGGGCAAAATTGCTGGATAGTATGTCCAAGACAAGTACACTATCTACTGCTAACAAAAAGTCATTAAACCTATGAAAGGTTTCAAAATCATCGTGAGCAGAGCAGTCAAAACCACCCACCACCGTATAATGGCCGCTGGCCCTTAGGCTTTCTAACACCTTTTCTGAAAAATTTCCAGCACCTAATAATCCGATTCTCACCTTAGCTTTTTGATTCACTGTTCGAGTGCGAAATACGGTTGAATTTTTTGTGAGCTAAAAACAATGATATTTGCTGCGTACCAAAAACTAAACACTTGCTCAAAGATTCTTACAAATTACAAGGTCAGCGTTCGCAGCTCATTAAGGAGCTCCAATCAATGGGTATCACCTCTCCCAAAGTGCTAAAAGCAATGCAGGCTGTGCCGCGTCATTTTTTCTTTCCAGCGGATTTTTCGGACAAGGCCTATCAGAACATCGCATTCCCCATAAAAGGAGGCCAAACCATTAGCCATCCCTACACGGTAGCCAAGCAAACAGAGCTGATGGATGTACAACCGGGAGATAAAATACTAGAGATAGGAACAGGGTCTGGCTACCAAGGTGCGATACTCAAAGTGCTAGGTGCCGATGTGTACAGTATAGAAACGGTAGAGGTGTTACACACCCAAGCTAAGGCTCTGTTTAAAAAATTGGGCCTAGATATTGTAACTATACTTGGTGACGGCTCAAAAGGGCTGCCTGATGTGGCTCCTTTTGACAAGATAATAATGACTGCCGCCGCACCTAATCTGAACGAAGTCCTTACTAATCAGCTGAAAGTGAACGGCAAACTTGTAGCACCAGTAGGTGACCTTGCTGTCCAAAAAATGATACGAGTAACCCGCGCTGACGATAATGCATACACCAAAACAACACACGGCGATTTTAACTTTGTGCCACTCACAGGAACTTATGGTTGGAAAAATTAAGAACTACCTTGCATTAACCCTACTCGTATTTAGTGCACATTTTACTGAGGCTCAGGACTACTTTAAGATAAGAGCAAAGCAAGGAGATGGTATCTCAGTTATTCTGAATAGATA
The DNA here is from genome assembly GCA_018700895.1 of Bacteroidota bacterium. Lineage (GTDB taxonomy): Bacteria > Bacteroidota > Bacteroidia > NS11-12g > UBA9320 > UBA9320. The sequence continues at coordinate 27,489 of JABIUV010000058.1, read as the reverse complement.
CAACCTCGCAGCTTATCAATGCAATGTAGATACATTCTTGGCTATCAACAACTTGAAGCAAAGTGACCAACTCCAATTGGCAAAAACGTACAAGCTTCCTATCTATGTATACGATTACAACGATCAGAGCATTCGTACCACGATAAAAAACAATGATTACAACTTAGCGGTGTACATACAGCAGTTTAACGAAGACCTCTACAACGCTGGTTTACGTGAGTTCGACTATCGGGTAGATAAAATTCTATGGGTGCCAATTCACGCACTTCATTGTCCCGAACTCTCGGAGATAAACAAAATAAATGAGGAAAAAATAAAGACCAACGAAGGCGACCCTAACCTCACAAAAAAAGAAGAAAATATAGACCAAGAAACGACCAAACCACTCAAGTGGTCGGTATTTCCCATATTTGGCAAGAAACACGAAAAAACCCCAATTTATACAACTCGACTAGAAGGACAAGTATATTACCTCATAAGCGGACACGGAGGCCCAGACCCGGGAGCCATAGGCAAAAAAGATGGGCACGTGTTATGTGAGGATGAATACGCTTATGATATTACCTTACGTTTTGCTCGTGACCTCTTGCAACATAGTGCCACAGTATACCTAATAACAAGAGATACCGATGGCATAAGAGACATTGAATTTCTAGATGCAGACAAAGATGAAACAGTATGGTATAACCAAACCATCCCACTGAACCAAGTCCGCAGACTCAAACAACGTACATCCAAAATAAATGAACTATACGCCAAGCACAAAAAACAAGGTGCGACGATACAACGTGTAGTAGAAATACATATAGACAGTAGGTACGTGAATCAGAAAGTAGATATATTTTTCTATTACTATCCCGGCAGCACATTGGGTAAGTCTATGGCCAATACTATGTTACAAACCATCAAGTCTGAGTATGAGGAGCATCAAGCCAATAGAGGATACAGAGGCGTGGTAAAAAGTAGAGACCTCCACACATTAAGAGAGAGTAAACCTCCTGTGGTGTATATAGAACTTGGTAATATTACCAACAAGTTTGATCAAAAGCGATTACTCATCGTGAATAACCGTCAAGCTATTGCCAACTGGCTCACCCAAGGTGTGTTAGAAGAGAACACCAAGTAATGAAAACAAAACCTTCACTTACCAAAAAGGATATACATTAAAATATGGTTCATATGAAACCATAACATGAGATAAGTAAACCATACTCGTAGAGTGCAATTCTAGCGACAGTATCATCGCTCATAACTGTGTTAAATCTATTGTAAATCAGCTTATTCGCTGATATTATAGACGGGTTATTTGGAATTATGTAATTGCGTTTAGTCGATTTTAAGCACCGCCATAAACGCACTTTGAGGTATCTCTACGTTACCTACTGATCGCATACGTTTCTTACCTTTCTTCTGCTTTTCGAGTAGCTTACGCTTACGTGAGATATCACCACCATAACACTTGGCTGTTACGTCCTTACGCATTGCTCTAATGTTCTCTCTGGATATTACCTTAGCACCAATTGCCGCTTGTATAGGTATCTCAAACTGGTGACGCGGTATAAGCTCACGTAGTTTTTCACATATTTTCTTACCAAAAGAGTACGCCTTATCTCGGTGTATTACTGCACTAAGTGCATCTACTACCTTAGCGTTGAGAAGGATATCCAGCTTCACCAATTGTGATTGGCGGTAGCCTATAGGATGGTAATCGAAACTAGCGTAACCTCTACTTACACTTTTGAGTTTATCATAAAAATCAAATACTACTTCGGCCATTGGCATTTCGAAAGTCAACTCCACACGATTACTCGTGAGGTACACCTGATTTTTTATAGTTCCACGCTTTTCAATACAGAGGGACATAATAGCTCCTACATAATCTCCTGCGGTGATTATCTGAGCATTGATATAAGGCTCCTCTACTCTATCATAATAATTGGGCTCAGGAAGGTCACTCGGGTTGTTTACAATTACAATATCATCTGGTGATTTTTTCAGGTAGGCGTGGTAACTAACGTTGGGTACGGTGGTAATTACCGTCATACCAAATTCTCGCTCTAGTCGCTCTTGGATAATCTCCATGTGCAGCATCCCAAGGAAACCGCAACGGAAGCCAAAACCTAATGCCGCCGAACTTTCAGGCTCAAATACCAAACTTGCATCATTCAGCTGCAGCTTACCCATTGAATCACGTAGCTCTTCAAAATCTTCCGTATCTACCGGAAAAATTCCTGCAAAAACCATGGGCTTTACATCCTCAAAACCATCAATAGGCTTCTCGGTAGGATTATCGGTTATAGTAATAGTATCACCTACTTTCACCTCTTTAGCTTCCTTGATACTACAAATAATATAACCTACATCACCTGTTTTCACAGTTTGACGTACTTCGGGTTTTAGTTTCAGTACACCTATTTCCTCGGCGTAATACGATTTACCCGTATTCATAAATTTGATGTGATCTCGTTTGTTGAGCTCCCCATCTATGATTCGGAAATAGGCAATAATTCCCCTAAAAGGATTAAACACAGAGTCAAAAATCAATGCCTTGAGTGCACCTTTTGGGTTGCCCTTAGGAGCTGGCACTCTATCTATTACAGCATTTAGTATATCGAGTACTCCCATACCAGTTTTGCCACTGGCAGGGATAATATCTTCTCTATTACAAAGTATGAGTTCTTCTATCTGGTCTTTTACCTCTTCTGGTTCTGCACCGGGCAGGTCCATCTTATTGAGAACTGGGATAATCTCCAGCTCGTGGTCTAAGGCAAGGTATAGATTAGATATCGTTTGTGCTTGTATACCTTGAGCTGCATCTACAATGAGTAGTGCTCCCTCACAAGCGGCAATACTTCTACTTACCTCGTAACTAAAATCTACGTGGCCAGGGGTATCTATAAGGTTGAGGGTATACTCTACACCATCTCGCTTGTATTTCATCTGAATGGCGTGCGACTTAATGGTAATACCACGCTCACGCTCAATATCCATATCATCAAGCGTTTGCTCTTTCATATCGCGGTCACTTACGGTACCGGTAGTTTGTAACAAACGGTCGGCCAAGGTACTTTTACCGTGGTCAATATGGGCTATAATGCAAAAATTTCGAACGTTCTCCATTGGGTGCAAAAGTATGTTTTTTAGTGTCTTTTGAGCACTCCTACTTTTAAACAACTCAGGTCACTTCACCAGCAATTTTTTCACATTACGTAGGCCTGTATCTTGGTTGGTTAGCTCAATAAAGTATAACCCACTTTGTGGTAAATAAAATTCATCATTAGTCAATTTGGTGAGCTGAAAGAGTTTACCGTTTAAATCACGTACACTAATGGTGTAATCCTGAACACCTTGAATGCGGAACGTTCCCGTACTTGGATTAGGAAAAATATTTACCGTTTCGGACTGCAGATTTGGTATGCTTGCTGATGGAATGACGCAGACTTTGAAATCTACCACACGACCTACATCATTGCACGCTCCTATTCCACCTAATACCACACCTAACCGGAATGTATCACAATCCACTGTTTGAATATTTGACAAACCGATGCTTAGGCTATCCTTTTCAAATAACCACGTGCCCTCAGCTCGATCTGCATTATTATAAACATTAGTCAAAAATGCCGAAGCATAGCTTGCATTTTCTACTTGCACCTTACGTGGGTGGGTAAACGAGCGGTTACTTTTGGTAACCGTAAATGAATCTGGCTCCCAAAAAGCTACAAAATATGGAGGTGCATCTATTTGTGTAAACATAGAATCAATCGATCCACATCCTGTAATCGGGTTATAATATTCATAAAACACGGCTATTGACTCATCTCTAAAAGTCGTTTTTGCAGGGCTAAAAGTATCATTAAGTACTGATAATGAATCGCTTGAATACCAAATACCGCCTGATGGAGATGCCTCTAAGGAAAAATCTGATTCTGTTTCACACATTCGGTTTGGCAATGAAGACAAGATCAGATTTGGTAGAGCGTTTATCTGTAGCGACACCTCTTTACTCGCCTTACATCCATTAGCAATTTGAGTGTAATGTAATAAGAAATCTGTGGGAGAAGCTCCTCCACTAAGTACTGTACTATTTAGGGTGTTTATTTTACCGTCTACTATACCTCCCAAAGCTGATACCGGTCGAAATCCTGTAGAATCTAACACCGTCCAACTCCCTCCCACCGGGCTTACCCCAAAAAAGTCAGTCAACGTAACTTCACCATCATCGTAGCACAGCGTGTTCGAATATGAGAAATTAATCTCAGGGACTTTGTTTAGCCTTACTGTAGTTGTATCAATATTGCTACAACCCACTGCGTTGGTATATGTAAGTGCCAAGTTCAACGTGTCAACATCATTGTTGTACATTGAATAAAAAGAGGTATCTACATTAAGCCACCAGTCTTCAAAGATGTTTGCACCCCTATTTTCAAGCATATTGGCAAACACGGTATCGTGAACCGAAGTATTTAGACACTCCCATTCAGATGAACCAAGTCTCGTATTAGTAGGAGTCAGCACTAAATCATCAAGTTGAATACTCCCTCCATCTTGACACTGCGTTTTTTCGGTTAATATTATAGAAGGCAGAAGCTTGTACTCGACGTATACAGTATCATAAAATGTATTCGTGACCCCTACCGTTTTCAATATCACGTCGCCACTCCCTGTGAATGTCGCTTCTACAATATTGGGAGCAATAGAACTAAAAGATGCTACATTACTTGTCCATTCATACGTAACCGCCTTCCCGCTCACCACACTATCTGTGAGTATAAGCGTAGAATTAGCACATACGGAAGTATTCCCGCCCTTTATTTGAATGTTTAATTGAGCATACACTATACCAACGGACAACATAAAAGCAATGCTTAAAAAACCTTTTATTACATTCATAATCCTCTCTATAAAAATCAAAAGTAGTATGAAAATTATGATAATGCACATCAGCATATAACCTATCACACAAAAATTACTAGTCGGGCCTATTTCTACTCCTTCTAAGTTAATAAATACCCTACTTAAAAAACGTCAATTCACTTATATAATTCTATTTTTGCACGCTTTAAAATAAACGAACACGAAAAAACAAATACTAATCATGGGAGAATTGATGATTTACATGCCGATAGTTATGGCCGTTATTGGTCTATTATATATGGTAGTGAAAAAAAGTTGGGTAATGAAACAAGATGCTGGAAACGGCAAAATGAAAGAAATTGCTGATCACATTTACGAAGGTGCTCTTGCCTTCCTTAATGCAGAATACAAACTTCTAACCTACTTCGTTATAGGAGTAAGTATTGTCCTTGCGGGGGTTGCATACTTTGTAGATACTACAAGCTACCTGATAGTTATAGCATTTATTTTTGGTGCTTTATTCTCAGCTTTTGCTGGAAATATGGGTATGAAAATAGCCACACAGACTAACGTTAGAACAACACAAGCTGCACGTACGAGTTTACCACAAGCACTTAAAGTGTCTTTTGGTGGTGGTACCGTTATGGGTCTTGGTGTTGCTGGTCTTGCAGTTTTAGGACTTACAGCTTTCTTTATTCTCTTTTATAAATTCCTTTGGGAAGCGGATATGTCATTTGGCGACAATATGACTATTGTTTTAGAAACTCTAGCGGGATTCTCTCTTGGAGCTGAGTCTATAGCATTATTTGCTCGTGTAGGTGGTGGTATATACACAAAAGCTGCAGATGTAGGTGCTGACCTTGTAGGAAAAGTAGAAGCTGGTATTCCTGAGGACGATCCTCGTAACCCTGCAACTATTGCAGATAACGTAGGTGATAACGTAGGTGACGTAGCAGGTATGGGTGCTGATTTATTTGGTTCATACGTAGCTACAGTTCTTGCAGCAATGGTTCTCGGAAACTATGTGATCAGAGATAATTTAGGCTTCACTGATGACTTTAATGGAATGGGACCTATCCTATTGCCAATGGCTATTGCGGGTGTAGGTATCATTATATCAGTGATCGGCACTCTGCTAGTGAAAATCAAAAGCAATGATGCTAAAGAAAAGCAAGTTATGGGAGCATTGAACATTGGAAACTGGGTTTCTATAGGTCTAGTTGCCGTATCATGTTATGGACTTGTTACTTGGATGCTTCCAGAAACAATGAATATGACTTTCTTCGGAGAGGCTGATAAAGATATATCTTCGATAAGAGTTTTTGGAGCAACTATCGTTGGTCTTATTGTAGGAGCTGTTATATCTTCTGTTACTGAGTATTATACCGGTCTTGGCAAAAAACCAATTCTTAAAATAGTTCAACAATCTAGCACAGGTGCTGGTACTAACATCATTGCTGGTCTTGCTACAGGTATGATCTCAACCTTCCCTACTGTATTGTTATTTGCAGGTGCTATATGGTCTTCTTACGCTTTTGCAGGATTCTACGGAGTTGCAATGGCTGCTTCTGCTATGATGGCTACTACTGCTATGCAGTTGGCTATTGATGCATTTGGTCCTATCGCAGATAACGCAGGTGGTATAGCTGAGATGAGTGAGCAAGATCCTATCGTACGTGAACGTACAGATATCCTGGACTCTGTCGGTAACACTACTGCGGCTACTGGTAAAGGTTTTGCTATTGCTTCTGCTGCACTTACTTCATTAGCACTATTTGCTGCATATGTTACCTTTACCGAAATAAACGGTATCAATATATTTAAAGCTCCAGTATTGGCTATGCTCTTCGTTGGTGGCATGATACCCGTAGTCTTCTCTGCTCTTGCTATGAATGCCGTAGGGAAGGCTGCTATGGAAATGGTAGAAGAGGTAAGACGCCAGTTTAGAGAAATCCCAGGAATAATGGAAGGTACAGGTAAGCCAGAATACGATAAGTGTGTGGCTATATCTACTAAAGCTTCTTTGAAAGAAATGATGCTTCCAGGTATTCTTACTATCGGATTCCCAATAGCTATCGTATTATTAGGATTAGCTATATATGGAATGGAAGGAAAACAATTGGTAGCAGAAATGCTAGGTGGATATATGGCAGGGGTAACTGTATCAGGCGTACTTTGGGCTATTTTCCAAAACAACGCTGGTGGTGCTTGGGATAATGCCAAAAAATCATTTGAAGCAGGTGTAGAAATCAACGGAGAAATGACCTACAAAGGTTCTGAAGCTCACAAGGCAGCTGTTACAGGAGATACGGTTGGTGACCCTTTTAAAGATACATCGGGTCCTTCTATGAACATTCTTATCAAGCTTACTTGTCTTATAGGGTTAGTAATCGCTCCGATGCTAGGTGGTCATGCAGAAGATAGTAGCTCTAACGATACATCTTGCAATAAAAAAGATCTTGCAGCTCATGTTGCAAAATGTGATCATGCAAGTGCAGACCATACAGCTTGTTTTGTCGCTGTTAGTAGTAAAAAGAAGAGCTGCTGTGCGGATAAAAATAAAGTTGCTGTCGTAGATACTGAAATAGAGTCTACCAACGTTTTGGATACTGAGGTAGCACAAGCTATAGAAGAAGCTATGCAAGTAGCAGAATAACAATATTATTACATGAGCAAGTCAGACCTTATCGTATCTCGATGGAGTCGTTATGTTAGAGTAGCGGCAAAAGGTCTAACTTACTTTTTTTTATTGACTATCACCACGGCTTTTCAGCCGAAAATAACCGTTTACCATCCCCCAGATAGTGAAGATGGTAAACGTCTTGTGTCACTTTATTCTGATGAATTTTCTAACTACACGAACCGTATTCATCGCCAGCTGACTTATCCTCTGGGCTGTGATACACTTAATGGGCAAGTTTTAGCTCACGCTCTAAGAGGATACATCTACCTCAAACAAACACAACAACTCACCAATCCTCAATATCTTACTGTAATCGACTTTTCGCAGGACTGCAATGATAAACGTATGTGGGTTATAGACTTAGATACTAAGCACGTCGTTTTTAATGAATGGGTGGCTCATGGTGCTCGTACGGGTGATCGCTATGCTAAGTACTTCAGTAATAGGCACAGTAGCAAACAGAGTTCGCTAGGATTTTATACCACTGGCGGGTTATATCAAGGGCGTAATAAGCTCTCGCTAAAGCTAAACGGCCTAGAAAAAAACTTTAACCAAAATGCTTTTGCCCGAGGTATTGTCATACACGGAGCCAATTATATAAGCGAAGCTATCGTTAACAGGAATGAACGTATAGGACGAAGTTTTGGTTGCCCCGCAGTTCGCCAAGAGATTAATGAAATACTCGTTAACACCATACAAGGTGGAACTTGTCTATTTATATGGCATCCTACCCCTTCCTATTTAGAAAAATCCCAACTTCTAAATGCCAATATATACGTAACTGTAGACGACCTAAGTTCATAATCGAACATTTTTCCCATATTTGCTGACACCCAAAAAGGTATCAATGAAAGATCTGATTAACTTTCTACTCATCACCCTGCTTGCAATCAGTAGCTGTACTACTCATGTCGAAAATACCGTAGTTCAAAGTGGTATTGAACTCACGCCCGAAGCATTTTCGCAAAAACTAAAAGACCAGTTTGAAACGGATCTTACTGAAGTTTGCAAAGAAAATTTGCATTTTCACGATACATTAAAGTCTATTTATGCTAATAGAAACTACGAACCACTCTGGTGGAATGCACTGCTAGGAGATAGTTCAAGTTGGGCCAAGTTAGAAGAGACATTCATATACGGTCAATTACACGGTATGAATAAGCATTACTATCACTTACCAATAGTGGACTACTACCGTAAAGAAATAGAGCATTCTAAAACAGCAGATAGTGCCTATCAATTAATGGCTGAGTGCGAAGTCTTAGTGAGCAACGGATTATTACAACTTTATGAAGACATAGCAAACGGGCGCACCGATCCTGCGGATGTGTATGGTTATACATACATGCTACCGCGTAATAATCTTAAGGAATGGGCCTACTCTGATTTTTTATTAAGCGATAATCATATAGAGGAACTATCGGAAATACACGAAGATGACAGAACGTACAAAGAATTATTGGCGGTGCTAAAATATTATCTCGCTAAAAACACTCAGGAGCGATCTTCAGCCATTGACTTCTCCGATCATCCTAAGATAGAGTTGGGTGACTCCACTCCTATTATCTCACTCATTATAGCTAAGCTTAAAAGTAAGAATCTGCCAGACGCAGACATACACCAAGTGCCCGACACCAATGTATATACCAGGGCACTGCACAAAGAAATAAAAAAACTACAGGCCAAGTATAATCTCACACCCGATGGCATTATGGGTTACAAAACTTACAGACTTATAAACGCTACTCCTAGTGATAAAATAAATCAAATACGTGCCAACCTAGAAAGGCAACGCTGGTTTGATAAACCGCAAAAAGGACCTTTTGTTTACGTAAATATGCCCAAGTATGACGTAGACCTACATTGGAAAGATAGCGTAAAATCATTCCGAGTGTGTATTGGCAAAAATTTACCAGACAACTATGATGCAATGGTGCGAGAATATACCGATAGTGGATGGTTATATAAACTTCCGAAAAATATGGAAACACCACAAATTGCTAGTAATATCACTTATATGATGGTCAACCCTACTTGGACTATTCCTTACAGTATAATCAAAAGAGAAATGTGGTGGAAATTAGTCAAAGACCCTTCTTACCTAAGTAGGTCTGGTTACAAGGTATTTAGAGGTAAGGAAGAGATAAATGGAGACACCATACAATGGAGTCGTATCAACAAGAATAAAATACCTTACCACATCGTTCAAAACCCCGGGCCCGAAAATGCATTGGGTACGGTAAAGTACATGTTTAACAACCCATTTAGCATCTACCTTCACGACACGCCCAGCAAAAGTGCTTTTGGCAGGACACAACGTGCGGTAAGCCACGGTTGTGTGCGATTACAGAAACCCATTTTATTTGGCGAGTTTTTAATGCAAAACAGCAATGAGTACGATGCAGATGATTTCAGAATTATGATGGGTTACCCCCCTAGAGACCCTAGTAGACTTAAAGAATTTGACCCAAATGATTCCACCGCCTTAGTACAAAAACTAGAAGAAACCACTAAAATACGTCTCGATAAACCTATGCCATTATATCTGGACTACCGCACTGTATACTACGATGAGGATTGGCAATTGCACTTTGCTTATGATATATACGATCAAAATAAGCTCATAACACAAGCTATGGAGTGGTACTAAGCTAAAAAGCCTCAGCTGCTATGCAACCGAGGCCCTTTGTATAAAAGCTAAATATATGAATTCTTAAACCTTGCCTATCAATATCCCGGCAGATACAGTACGTAACTCTGGACCTTGATTTGCTTTGAAGATGCTCTTTGGAAAATATTTGCCGAAGAGTACTATGTTTTTGTACCCAAACTGCACTTCATATCCAATTCTAAATTGCTCTAGGTTATAGTCATCTCGTATTTTATTTTTCTTTTTACCCTTAACATCCCAAACTTGTTTTTGGTGGCTTCTTATCAGGTAACCCAAATTTGCCCCTGCAGAAACATATACTACCTCTTTTGCATTTTTGGGAGCTAGCTTAAAGTTAATCATCACAGGAATATTTAGGTGCTGAGTGACCAACTTATTTTTATCATAATTTATACCATCTTCTAGGACCATAAGCGGAATGGAATCAGGCATTAAAGAAATATCATTTTTGAAGCGATAGTTGTTATAATCTATACCTATACCATATACCAACCGAACCTTGCCTTTGTATAGATTCATCGCTTGGGTCACAACATCCCATCGAAAATTAACCGAATTAGCAAGAGAAACTTCCATTTTGCCATAATTGGCATCCGTCTCTAATTTTCCGTCTGTATTCATCAGGTTGTTAAGCCCAAGGTGGAATTTATTCCATCTTGTCTCAATAAATTCTGGTCCTTCTACGACTTCAAAATCCTCAACTACCTCTTCTTCTATTTCTTTCTCAATTTCATTTTTTAGATAGTCCAACGAACCATCTACTATTTCTTTGGTCCGCTCTACGATAGTATCTTTTCCATCGTTGGTTACGATTACTTTCTCTTTTATAACTACCTTTACTTTATTGGTTTCAAATACCGTTTCTTTCTCGTTATTAGCAGTACTATCTGTCTGTGCAAATGCCAACGACGAGATACAAATGAAGGCAAATGCCACCGTGTGCTTAAGTATACGTTTCATTGTTATGCTGATTTATTTGTTCTTATTTTTTAAATGGTTGCAAACTTGCTATGGCTTGGTATCCGTCTGATTCAAATTCGATATCCAGACTTGGCCGGCTATCTCTCTTAAAATTCGGTTTTAATCTCACCTTAGGATGTCTTGCTTTAGCTGCCACTGCTAGTGTTATAGATGTAATACGCTCTAAGGGGCTATTAGTTACAAAAGCTGATATCTTTTCTTTAGATGTCTGATTTTCTGTAGACGCTATAGCTTCATTACGGGAGTTCTCTTCTAATAGTTTAGCCTCAGGGATAGGTGTCATTTCTATATTTAGCTTAACATCGTCTCCCTTTGCTATTTGCTGTGAGGCAGGAGTCTCTTCTTCTTTTTTGTGTTCATCGTTATAGTGTTTATCCAACTGTCGCTCATCCACGGCCTTACGGGCATTATCTATTTCTTGCCTCCCAGCTATGAGTGTTTTGCTGCTTTCGGGAGTTATTATAGCCTCTTGCTCAGCACTGGCGGGTGCATCATGCACAACTTGCTCAAGCCTAATCTTTGAAGACTCGTCACTACTTTTAGCACCTACATTGTTAGGTTCTTGCTCTTTCATATTGGGTGTATTATCGGTCAATAAGGTTGTCACCTCTTCATTTTGTGTTAGATCATCAATAGCAGGTAAGGATACCAATGGTGTAGCTTCCTCTGGCTTATTGGTGGGCATATCTGCTAACTCACTAGGTGCCGCACTTGGCCAAAGTACAAATACCATAGCTAATAGAGTAACTCCTGCTGCTACTGCCATCCACGGTTTGTAAATCAACACTATTGCGTTCTCTTTTTTGAGCAAAGCAGACTTATTAGAATATACTATATCACTGTCGGCTACTAAGATTGTTGATTTAAATAACTTCCACTCTTTGAAAAAAAATTCATCTTCCTCTATTTGCTTCATTACACGTAGCTCATCCGACTGGCTGAGGTTGTCCTCTAACAAGTCAAACATGACCAACTCATAATTATGTTTATTCAATTTCATTTTATTTCTTCTATCTCCTATTGTTAATTCTAATGATGCAGCCATTCCTGCATCATTAGAACCTAAAACAGCATTATTTCAAGTTTACGTACATATTCCTTTATAAACTTTCGAGCTCTAAAAATATTCACCTTCACTTGGCTTTCGCTCATTCCAGTAATCTCACCTATGCTTCTATAATCGTGACCTTCAAAATCACGCAGTGTAATTGCACTTCGTTGTTTTTCGGGGAGTTGACTTACGGCCTTATTTACATACTCCATCAGATTGTCATACTCATACAATTCCGAAGCAACATGGCGAGCACTTTCTATGTCGGTATGTTTTTTATTTTTACGTATCACATCTATCATATTATTGTATGCTATTTTGAAGAGATATGACTTTGCCGTCTTCATTTCTACTTTATCAAGGCGTATCCAAAGCTTTTCAAAAGTATTTTGAACAATATTTTCTGCTTCAAATTCATCACGGATATTTTTTACAATAAAGCGAAATATTCCATCAGAATAGTTCTTCACACATTCATTGTATTCTGCCGTGGTCATTGGTAGGTAGTGTTGATATTACGCTAAGGTTTGAATAAAGTTACAATATATTCAAAAAAAAAGCCACTCCTAAGAGTGGCTCAATATATTTACTTGGCAATCAATGAATTATCTTGCCAATGTCATTTCGTCTACAATGTGTTTAGCTCCTGCTAACTTATCTATGCACCACAGTACATAGCGTATATCTACTGAGATAGTACGCTGCAACTCTGGCTCAAAAGCGATATCTCCACTCATTGCCTCCCAGTTACCATCAAAAGCAAGACCAATAAGTTCGCCATTACCATTAATTACGGGGCTTCCTGAGTTACCACCTGTAATATCGTGATTGGTAAGAAAACAGATACGTAGATCTTCTCCTTCTTTAGCATACTCACCAAAATCACCTTCTTTGGCTTTTGCGAGATAGCCCTTAGGCAAATCAAACTCGTGATCTCCCGGTTGATATTTTTCTAACACACCTTTCATAGTGGTGAAGTGCTTATACATCATAGCATCACCCGGTGAGTAATCCAATACTTGTCCATAGGTGAATCGCATAGAGCTATTTGCATCTGGAGCAAATAGTTTGTCTGGATGCATTTCGAATAAAGCTGCTTTGTACAGTCGGTCTGCTGTCGCTCTGTTTTGTTCTGCCTCAGCAAACATTCCTTGTAGATCTTGCAAATAGAAATCGAGCATAATACCACTGAATTTCACTCCAGGATCTTTTTTCAATTTTTTAGCACTCGGACTAGCCAAAAAAGCTTCTGCTTTGGATTGGTCCACTAATATTGATTTTGCAAAAATGTAATCTACTAGTTTAGCAATACTGCCTTTGCTCTTGGTGAGCATCGTGTTAAACTCTTTTGGGCGTTGATCTGCAGGTATGTCATTCACATAGTAATTGATCATAGCTTCTGCTACTTCTCTGTCTATAGGTGCATAATAATCTTTGAAGTTAGCCGGAGTAGAACCTTCTAATCGCTTCACCATTCCGTCTATCTTTTCTTGAATTTTAGCTTTTTTCTCTTTGTCTTTCTCCGCTCCAAGCATTTGATACATGCCATTCAAACGGTGAAATCCAAAACCATACTTGGTAAACTCAATTCCATAAATGGCTTCCATCCAGTAGGTCTGAGCTAAAACTTTCTCATCGTATACTTTGTATGCATCTTGGTACATAGTGATCACATTGCCATACTTAGATTTGCGAGCAGCGTCTCCTTTATTTACCCAAGCAACAAAGGCATCTTCTTCCCCTTTTTTCTTTCCTTCTACATCTAGTCTTTTGAGTCCTCTGGTTTGACCCATAAAGTATTTCCAGTAGTTGGCTACTTGAGCATGTTTTGCAGCGTACATAAGATCTACAGCTTCATCTTGTGTTTGGTACTTTTCGTAAACGTCTAGTTTAGTTCTACGTATTTTTACACGTGCAGGCTGGTCTATATCTGTGGCATTTTTCACCCCATACGATGATAAGTATCTATCTGTACTCCCCGGGAAACCCCATATCATGGCAAAATCTCCCTGCTCTACACCTTTTACACTTACTGGCAAGTGATGCTTAGGAGTATAAGGTATATTATCCTCGCTATATCCTACCGTAGCTTTATTGTTCTTATCAGCATATACTCTGAACATAGAAAAATCACCTGTATGACGTGGCCACATCCAGTTATCTGTGTCACCTCCATACTTACCTACACTCTCTGGTGGGGTTCCTACCAATCTTACGTCGCCAAACACTTCATATACATAAGCATAATATTTATTACCACTAAACATCTCTTTGATATCTACCGAGTATGTATCATCCATAGAAAGTTCTTTTTTAATGGCAGAAGAGTTTTCAGCAACCATCTTGTTGCGTTCATCTGAGGTAGCACCATCTGCTATACCATCTAGTACTTTGGTGGTGATATCATCTATACGTACCAAGAATGATACTGAGAAACCAGCATCTAGCTCTTCAGAATGATCCTTAGCCCAAAAACCATTTTTTAGATGATTTGCAGTAGTAGTACTTAATTTTTGAATAGCACTATATCCACAATGGTGATTGGTAAGGATAAGTCCTTGGCTAGAGATAATCTCTCCTGTACAGAAACCGCTTCCTAGTCTTACAATAGCATCTTTCATACTGCTATTATTGATACTATAAAGTTGCTCGGCAGTGAGTTTGAGACCCATTTGCTCCATTTGAGCATAGTTATCAGTAAGCAATGCTGGTATCCACATACCCTCGTCTGCCTTGGCAAAGAAGCTGCTAAATACGGCAGCAATTCCTAAAATAAATGTATATACTTTTTTCATTATTATTTTTTAACTGGCACAAATCTCTAATTTTTGGGAAACTATGAAACCCTTTTGGATAAAAACCTCTGATAAACAGATAGGTTTTAAATCAACTACAGCTATTTGACTATAGGGAACAGAAAGATATCCTTGTACATATCCCATGTCATACTATCCCAATGCAATATGCCGAGGCGGTATTGGTACTGTTGTAAGACACCATTTAGCACAAAACATATACTAAGTGGAATAACCCAAAATAAGTGCGTTCGCTTAATGGATTGCAGTAAATAAGCGAGCGGTATCATCCAAAAAACGTAATACTCAACCATAACACGTGTCCCCAATGTACCGCCATACCACCACATATGCCACGAGGATAAGACATAAATGTGCACAAACATTGCGACTATCCACCATATAGCTTGAAATCTGCTTTGTCCGTACCAAAACTTAAGTCCAATAATACTAAACACGTATAAGGGCGTATAGATAAAAAATCCTTTGCGTATGCTAAATAGAAACTCCGATATGTGAGGCTTTGATAGATAAAAAGTTTCACCTATATACCCATAAATAAACCACTGACCCAATTGAATTTTATAGATAATAAATTGGATGGAGACTACAGCGACAAAAGCGAGCAGAACACTCAATAACACTTTAAATTTGAGTAATTTTGACTTTACAAATTCCCAAAATGCTGACCAAGAGTTAAAAAATAACGGCAAGAATACCATAACAAATAAATTGCTAGGTCTAAGTAAGACAATGAACCCAAGCAAGAAACCAAGCACTATGGCTTGTCGCCAATTACTGTCGTGCTTAAATCGGATAAAGAAATACAAAAAAGCAGCTATAACTGCGGTCGAATAGATGTGCGACATACCACTCTCCCACGTAGTATAGTAAAACCAATTGGTCCCAAAAAACGAAGCAACAACCACAAAAATTTTCGCCCATTGCTTTATGCCAAAAAAATCAAGCACTTTGCCTATAAAAAACATAGCAATAAGTAAATAGCATAAGGCGGCTATCACTATCCATCCGTGGTACCACGCCGTGTATCCATCACTATCCCATCCCATAGCCCTACTCGTGCCGTGGGCTATCAGAAAAAACGGAGCATAAGCAATAGCTGTGCCTACATAATATTTTGTAAAAATCCGCTGCTTATCTAGCTTGTATCTATAATCCGTATATCGGGTTTCCTTGTGCTTATGATATTCTATATCTTGGTTAAACTTAAAATTGAGATCATCATATATGAAAATGCCAGGCAAATGGGCGTAATAGCCTTTAGCATCTTCTATCACCACATTATGCTTGTGTACAGGATGATTAAAGCGGGCAACGCAGACAAATAGTAAAGAAATTGCAAAACATAAGACTACCCAAAAGTGATAATTCTTCATAACGCTATGGATGGTGAAACGCGGCATACAAGTAATTGAAAGGATTCAATATTCGCAGTAATAGTTGGAAATACAAAAGTCTCTTGCTCCTTTATTCTCAAGTCTTTAGTCTTAGTGCATTAGCAACTCAACTTTATTCCTGTTCCAAATCAATAATCGCACACGTACCTCACAAAAATTATGTTGTTTTGCACCTATGTATTACAACGACATACTCGAAACTATCGGAAATACTCCCCTTGTAAAACTCAATAAAACGGTAGAGAGTCTTCCGTGTTTGGTACTAGCCAAAATAGAAACAACCAATCCTGGGAACTCTGTAAAGGACCGTATGGCTCTGAAAATGATAGAAGATGCCGAGGCAGACGGTAGACTAAAGCCAGGTGGCACCCTAGTGGAAGGTACAAGTGGTAACACGGGTATGGGTCTAGCGATAGCAGCCGTTGTGAAGGGGTACAAGTGCATCTTTGTGACGACTGATAAGCAAAGTAAGGAAAAAGTAGATGCTCTAAAAGCAGTAGGTGCAGATGTCATTGTGTGCCCTACAGATGTAGACCCCAAAGACCCTCGCTCCTACTACTCGGTAAGTAAACGACTGGGCAGCGAGATACCCAACGCGTGGTACGTAAACCAATATGACAATCCGAGTAATGCCATAGCTCATTACGAAAGTACCGGCCCTGAGATATGGGAACAAACCGAAGGCAAAATCACACACTTTGTAGTAGGTGTAGGAACTGGCGGAACAATAAGCGGCGTGGGTAAATACCTAAAAGAAAAAAATCCCGATATAAAATGCTGGGGAATAGATACCTACGGCTCCGTTTTTAAGAAGTATAAGGAAACAGGAGAATTTGACGAGAAGGAAATCTACCCATACATAACCGAAGGTATAGGTGAAGATATATTGCCAGAGAATGTAGACTTTGACATCATAGATCACTTTGAGAAGGTGACAGACAAAGACGGACTGCTATGGCAGCGTAAGCTCGCTAAGGAGGAAGGAATGCTCGTGGGAAATAGTGCGGGAAGTGCTGTAAAAGGAATATTACAATGTGCTCATATGCTCAAACCAACGGACGTAGTAGTGGTACTCTTTCACGACCACGCTACTCGCTACATGGGCAAGGCGTTTAATGATGAGTGGATGAAAGAACGCGGTTTCTTAGACAGCACACCCAAAACGGCAGAGGATATGATTTCGGCACACAGACACCTACCTATGCTCACGGTACACGATACAGACCACGTGAAAGCTGCTTTTGACTTAATGGAGAAGCACGGCATAAGCCAACTACCTGTGACCAATGCCGCGGGTGAGTTTGTAGGAAGTATAAATGACAATAACCTATTGAGCCAATTGCTCAAAAACCCTAGCCTAGCAGACCATAAGATAAGTGAAGTCATGCAAGCACCTTTTCCAATGGTAGCAGCTTCCGCAAGCACAGAACAAGTATCAAGCCTTATCAATAAAGAAAACCCAGCTGTACTTGTAAAAGAACTCAGCGGCACGGTGCATATCTTGACGAAGTATGATTTGATTGGGGCTCTTTCTAGTTAAGAGATTTGAAATTCGACACAAAAAACTGATAAAACTTTCTAAACTATTGGGAGTAAGTATCTTACAGGCAAGAGTGGACCCACCCTAAAAGTAGCACGACTAATATGTGTAAAGCTCACTATAAATGTAACTTCAATCACCCCTTGTTAGAGCCGCCGCTGAGTGTTATTCTCCTTTCGTCGAATAACACTCAGTGTGACAACCGATCCACGATGAGTTTACCTATTTCTTCACCCTTTGTGAGTGCCATCATGTGGCTTCCTTGTTCTATGGTTACAGTTGGTCTTACATTTTTGATTGGAATGGTATTATCCTTATCTCCGTGTATGTGAATAATGTTAGAGTTGAAAGTCTGTTTCTGCCAATTGACAATCATATTCACCGCTCGTTTCATATATACCTTGTCCTTGCTTTTCAACATTCGCTTGAAGGTATCTTTTTCTTTGTTTCGGTCTGGCTCCACGATGGGTTGAAGAAGTAACGCTCCGCCTCTATACCAACTTGCAGGAATCATTTTATTCAAAGGAATTTTTTGTTGAAATCGATATTTAACAGGCAATTCTGCCACACACTTAGCACTAGAGATGAGAATCACCTTATCGGGCTGTAGCACATCTGCCAGCTCTGAGCATATCATACCTCCGAGCGAAACACCGATAAGACTATATGGCTGGGTCGTATCTATCTGACTCACAAAACGCTGAGCATACTCAGGCATCATCTCCCCTTTATCGGGAGTTGGCAAAGTCATATACTTCAGCTCAAACGTACCTGGAAAATCCATCTTGCCGAAGATAGCCGAGTCTGAACCCTGCCCCGGGAAAAGGTAAAGTGTATGTTGAGCCACAGCAGTCATCATCACAAATAAAG
This sequence comes from Bacteroidota bacterium, assembly GCA_018700895.1. Classification (GTDB taxonomy): domain Bacteria; phylum Bacteroidota; class Bacteroidia; order NS11-12g; family UBA9320; genus UBA9320. The sequence goes on along the minus strand of JABIUV010000058.1, from coordinate 8,623 downwards.
TAAGCAGCCATAAAAGTGTACGCATCCTATGGATGCACTACGCAGAAGATTGGATAAAGTTACGGAGCAAAGTTTAAGTTTAAAGAATAACTCTTGAAGACAAGCCTGGAACTTTTCAAAATATCACAGGGGTCTGTAAAAAAAGCAAGTGGAACTTACTTTCTCGCATAAGTAGTTACAAAGCAGTCTGCACAATCCTCCGGGAATAGAGACATGGTGTCTTGACCTGAAAAAGTGAGCCTAGACTTAGCTGCAAAGGACTTACCGTCTAGGTATATTGACAAATAGTCTCCTTGTGAATTGGATTTGACCTCGAGTGAATACTTGCCTCTTTCCGTATCACCATCTATACAATCTCTATATTTACCATTTTCTTTGAATTCTAGCTCACGTGTTTCGCTTTGAGTCTCTGGAGTAAGTACATCATCTCCAGATAAACCACCTCTACTTTCTACCCATTCCCACTCACCCACTATTTTTCCCGATTCTTGTGTAGGCAAATCTACCTTGCTACAACTTCCCAAAAACAGTAATAAGATTACAGCATACTTGATTTTCATAATTCCAAAGAAACAAAAAAAAAGGTCCATTTGCTCTGCAAATGGACCTTTATATTTTAAGCTTATAGTGTCTCTACATTGTTAAGATCAGCGAACGCTTTTTCTAAACGAGTGATGAATGTCAACTCACCTTCTCTTACCCACTTACGTGGATCGTAGTATTTCTTATTTGGAATATCATCTCCGTCTGGGTTACCAATCTGACGACTCACATATTCTTTCTTCTCTAGCATATAATCTCTTACTCCTTCGGTAAATGCATATTGCGTATCGGTATCAATGTTCATTTTGATTACACCGTAAGAGATTCCTTCTCTTATTTCTTCTAGCGTAGAACCTGACCCACCGTGAAATACGAAATCAATTGGGTTAGCACCAGTATTATATTTTTCCTGAACGTGATCTTGAGAGTTTTTCAAGATAATAGGAGTCAGTTTTACGTTTCCTGGCTTGTACACGCCGTGCACATTGCCAAATGCCGCTGCTACTGTAAATCTAGGACTTACTTTCATCAACTCTTCGTAGGCATAAGCTACCTCACTTGGTTGTGTATACAGTTTGCTGCTATCTACGTCTGTATTATCTACTCCGTCTTCTTCTCCACCTGTGATTCCTAGCTCTATTTCTAGTGTCATATTCATCTTAGACATACGCTCTAGATAGGTCTTACATATTTCGATATTCTCCTCTATAGGCTCTTCTGAGAGGTCAATCATATGTGAGCTGTAAAGTGACTTTCCTGTCTCTGCAAAATGTTTCTCACTTGCGTCTAACAAACCGTCTATCCAGGGAAGTAATTTTTTCGCTGCGTGGTCGGTGTGTAATATCACACTTACCCCATAGGCTTCGGCCATAGCGTGTACATACTTTGCACCTGCTACACCACCAGCAATCGCTGCTTTCTCATTTTCGTTGCTTAGTCCCTTGCCTGCAAAAAACTGTGCTCCTCCGTTACTGAATTGTATAATAACAGGCGAGTTTAGCTTTGCTGCTGCCTCCAACACACCGTTTACAGTACTACTACTCGTTACGTTTACTGCTGGTAATGCGTAGTTGTTTGCTTTAGCGTGTGCAAATATTGCTTGTACTTCGTCTCCAGTGGCTACTCCTGGTGTGATGTTATGACTCATATGCGTTCTTTATGTTTATGTGGCGACAAATTTATGTTTTTTTCTGTATGAACACGCCTTAGTGGCGTGTTTATACAAAAACGTTTCACGTTATTCAAACGTCTGCAAATCGACCAATTTTTTATAAATACCGCCTTTTGCAATGAGCTCTGCGTGACTTCCTTGCTCAGCTATTTGACCTTTGTCTAGGACCACAATTTTATCGGCATTCTGTATAGTGCTGAGTCTATGGGCTATCACGATACTCGTGCGATTTTGCATTACCTTTTCCAAGGCATCTTGCACCATTTTTTCGCTTTCGGTATCCAAGGCACTAGTTGCCTCGTCCAAGATAAGAATTGGTGGCTCTTTGGCTACCGCTCGTGCTATACTCATACGCTGACGTTGGCCACCACTGAGGTTCATGCCTTTCTCGCCTAGGTTGGTGTTATAGCTTTTAGGCAAGTTTCTTACAAACTCGTGGGCATTGGCTACCTTGGCGGCAGTCATCAGTTGGTCTCCACTTAGGTAAAAGTCCCCCATCTTAATATTGTTGGCTGCCGTATCGTTAAACAATATGGCATCTTGGGTTACGATGCCCATCATCCTACGCAGTGAGTGGAGCTGTATATTGCTTATGTCTTGACCATCTATGCTAATGCTTCCGCTATTCAATTCATGAAAACGTGGTATCAAATCCGCAAGCGTAGACTTACCTCCTCCACTAGCTCCTACCAAGGCTACAGTTTCACCTTTTTTGATGCTCAGATTGATGTTTTGGAGCACCAGAGGGCCATCTCCATACGAGAAGTTTACGTTGGTCAATTTTATTTCTTCGCTGAACTCTGGTGCGGGGACACCATTTTTGTCTATCTCCACTTCTGCCTTAAGTACGTCGTTTATTCTATCGAGTGATGCAGCTCCTTTTTTGAGTCTAAAGAAGGCTTCAGATATGGCTTTGGCGGGTGGAATGAGCTGAGAAAACATCGCAATGTATCCGATCAAAAACTCCGGGTCTAGCGGTGAATCTGTTTTGATAATAAGGTATCCGCTAAAGATTAATATCGCACTCATCACGATACTTGCCATAAACTCACTCAATGGTGATGCTAAAAACTCCTTTCTGTGGAGTTTTACCATTTGAACAAAGTGATCATCATTTAGCGATTTAAATTTTTCTTCTTTATCCTTTCCCGCGTTGAATGCTTTAATAATCTTAATACCGTGAAGGCTTTCTTCTAAGTGAGAAAGAACTTCTGCCATTTTCTCCTGTCCTGCTTGTGCGGCGTTTTTCAGTCTTTTACCTACTCTACTTATCAGATACCCACTCAGTGGTAATACTATAAGCACAAATAGTGTGAGCTGCCAACTGATAATAAACAAGGCGATAAAAGGAATAAGAATAGATATTGGATGCTTGAAATAAAGCTCAATCACACCCAGCAGGCTCCATTCCACCTCTTTTACATCATTGGTAAATCTGCTAATGGTATCTCCTCGCTTCTCCTTATTAAAGTAGCTAAGTGGCAACTTTAAGATATGATTATACACTCGTTCTCTGATGTCTCGCACTACGGCACTTCGCACGTAGGCCAGATTAAAAAATGAGAAGTACAACGAGATATTCTTGAGAAAAAAAGCAATAATTATACCCAGCGAAAAGTAAATAAGAGCATTGAACTGACCCAACTCCTGAATCTTGTAGCTAATCCAATAATCTAAAAATGCGATAAAGTCCGTAGGATTATAAGAAAAAGCAACTGGAATTACCTCTGGATTTTTTCTGAAAAGTACTTTGAGGAAGGGTATAACCATCCCAATACTCAGCACATTAAAAATAGCCGTAAGTATGTTAAACCCTAAAAACTTAAATAGCTGCGGCCTGTAGGGCTTGGCTAGCTTGAATATATCTTTAAACTTAATCAAGGCTACGAAGATAATCGTAGCAATTTTATCCTACGGAAAAAAGAAATCACCTGCGATAATACCCGCCGAAAACTCGTCGAGCAGTGCTCCTTGACCATCCAGTCGGGTTATTCTGCTTCTAGAAACGTAATCTACCACATCGGCAACGTACACGTCCCCATTACGAGGATCTACACCCATGGTGAAGAACACCTCATCGCTTTGTGGTAACAATTGACTTTGGGTAAAACCCAAATCTTCTATTTCCCACACGCCGTCTCCGAGATAAAGTACGGAGTTATTCTGCGGGTGAAAAACCAGTTTAGACGGAGTTCCGTTTATCTGTACAGCTACATCCTGCACAGATGTCAAGGTTTTATCTATACGTGAGATTATAGGCTTCACATCTTTGGTTTCGTCTCCTTGGCAGGCTACCCATACCGTCTCATTTTGGTCTATCACCAAGTCTATCGGGGCATATGTTACTTGAATGCTATCATACATCTTGTCACGTGATATGTCTATGCGAAAGACCTTATCTGTTTCGGGTGCAGCAAACCAAAACAGTCCGTCTACCACCACACCACGCTCCGACCAACCATTGGTAGTGATAGTACTGGTAACGGTTAGTGTATTCAGGTCCACTACCGAAATAACATCTGCGTAAATGTCTGTAAGATAAGCCTTACCTTCCGCTACTTCGTAAATGTATCGCGGTGAGATCAATCCTGTGATTTCGCCTGTTTTTACAAAATTGGTATCGGTGACCACTACTTTGCCGGAGTTATTCATCACCATAAAGTAGCGATTGTCAATCTTGGTTATAGACTGAAACACATTGCCCAATGCCTCGTTGTTCTTAGACTTAAAAACATCGTTTTGTATCTCCTTACTTGCAGGATTATAAGCACTGAGTGTGCCTTCTCCCCAGCCAAAGTTACCTTGATTGGCAATGAGTACCTCTCCTCCATTTACGGTTACTTCGGGCGTGGGTTGTTCGTCGCTACAGCCGTGTAAAATTAAACTCGATACGAGTAAAAAAGTAACTAGTCTAACGCACTTCATTCTACCACAATCTTCTGTGTGTACACCTTATCCGCTTGAATCACCCTTACCAAATAAATTCCTAGTTGATCTACCGAAAATTGTCTTTCGATAGTTTCCAAGATGATTTTCCCCTGCATATCCATCAGTTCTACTCTGGCATCTTGAGGTGACTCTACAGTTATGTACTGGTATACATTTGCACGGGTTGGATAAATATTTACACCTGTTAATACGTGCTCTTCACGCTTTAACAATGTGCCATTCACCACTGCCACAGCGTCTAGGTCAAAACCGCTACTGGCAAAAGGTGTAGGCCAAGGGTCGTTTATAATCCTACCCTTGCTATCTCGGGAGCCGAAGCTATCGTTTACGCTCCCCACCACATCTATCAGTCGCACGTAGTTTACTTCGTTCATACCCACTTCTTCCAAATCGAACAACGTACCATAAGGTGCTTGATGCTTTCCCGCCAAATTATATATTTTAGTTGGGTCGGTATATCCGAAATTATCCGTTTGAAAACCCGTATCTATCACACTCTCATTCGGAAAACGCACAAAGTCAGTTCCATTTTCACTTACCTCTACGAAGGCTAACTCTAGGTAATATGAGAGTCCAACGTTAAATCCATTTTCGAAAACCGCAAAATCATACCCGTCGCCATTTTGTATAGGCCGTGCAAAGCTTAAAGTAATAGTACCTCCATCGCCTAGGCTTACTAAGTCGCCATCAAAAGCTCCCAAGGCACTTGCTACTGTGCCTAGGGTAGGATAACCAAGCGATGAGTCACTATTTTGCAAAGGGCCTACTTGCAAATCAGCTGACGTCGCCCATGCTGTAATACTTGCGTGATCTTTATCTATCGACATGCTGCCCGATTGGCCTCCCGGCCCATCAAACTGAGCTTGAGCAGCAAGTGAAATTACAGTAAATATTAGCGTAACTAATCTCATTGTTTTATAAATCGTTTGGTAGCTGTGCCTTTTGCGGTGGTTACGGTAGCGAAGTAAATACCTGACGTTAGAGATGTTGTACTTACCTCCACTTTTTTTGATAACACCCTATTATCAATATGCATTAATACTCTACCATCCAAGCCCTGTATTTTCACTTCTAGTATCATCTCATCTGCCTGCAGATTTAGTTTATTTATAGCAGGATTTGGAAAAGCTTTTAACCGTATTATAGCATTCTGAGTCGCAATAGATGCCGGGCGTAGCTGAATAAGGCTCAGACTAAAATAAGCTGGCGTATTCATCCCAAAACTTCCATTATCAGATGACTGCAATTCAAATCCAATCTTATGGCACTGTGATATTTTTGCTTCTTTCCATTCCTTCAGGATGTAGTCTTTCGAGTTATCTTCAAATCTAAAATCTGCAAGGTATACCGTATCGGTATCCAGGATATCTCCTTGCACAGAAATACTATGTATCAGTAACCTAAAATAATCAGGGTCGTTACCGCCTGCTCCTCCAAATTTCTTACTAAAGCCACTCCCCTGCTCCATATCTCTGTAAGCATACGTCGTGTTTGTAAGGTACAATGCAATAGGTGCAGGTGGTACAAACAAGCCAAATAGTGAAGGGTCATTACCGTCTAAATATGGCCCACGTATTTCATTGGTCACTCCCCCACTAATAAAACACTGCTGATGTACTACATCGTTAGAACTTGGCAAAGTACTTAAGGGCATCATCATACTTGAGTACTGATTTCCGTAAGCAGGTGTCACAGTATCATACATCGTGCTCATACTCCATCCACTCCAACTATTCCACGTCGAATTAAAACTATTTGGGAAAAACATTTGGTCTAAGACGAATCCCCCAGAATTATCATTTCCATTATAAAATGTATCTGCTGCCAGTGTGAATCTATCACCAAAGACTTTTCCTTCGCTTATTGCATTAAAATCATCCATACAAAAGTATTTTGGCGTATTCAAGCCAAACTCACCAACATCGCTCCCTTCGTATCTGAACGAAATACTATCTACTTCTATATCTGTCGTAACATCCTCATTAAAATCTACAAACGTCCAATCCTTCACTATATAATCTTGGCTATTATCCGCAAAACGAAAGTCTGCTAAGTAAAAAATCGTGCTGTCCACAAAAGTATCATCCACGTACGACCTAATGATAACTCGCAGATAGTCTTCATCATTACCATCATCTCCACCAAACTTTTTACTAAATCCACTTCCTTGCTCCATATCACGAGCTGTATAGGTAGCATTTGTAAAATATGCTCCACTTATTGGCGTAGCCTCATCTAGCTTGATATATGCTCCATTTCCGGTGCTGACCATATAATTTGGAGTTCCACTAACACCACTACCAGTGATAGCACTATACTGATTGATAAACCCAGCAGTAACCGTATCGGTCATATTGCTAAGTGCCCATCCACTCCAACTTCCCCAAGCATCATTGTAAGCATTGTTCCACGTTCTTCCGTAATGGGTAAACCCAGCACTACCGTCTACTCCATTATTAAAGGTATCCGCTTTAGCCAACGGTAGGTTATCAAAGGTAGAATACACACGTGGGTGGGTAATCTGAGCGAAGGTGGCTTGCACCAAAAATGCTGTGAAAATTAGGAGTAGATTTCTTTTCATGATGGTTATGATTTGATGGTATAATTAATGTTGATTTTAAAATTTCTGCCCAGCAACGGTGTGCGTGGTTGCGTAAAGTAGGGTGTATTTAGCACATTGCTGGCTACCGCTCCTATTCTGATTTGTGGCCATTCGTAGTAGCCTCCTAGTTCATAAAGTTGGTAAGGATCTAATGAGCTTATATTATCGGATGAGTAATAATTATTACTCACCATGTGTGCATTGGCATATAGACCCAAATTGCTGTGAACTACTGTAAATGTTAGGTTACCCGTAAGCTGCGGGGTGAATATGAGCTGCTTTCCATTTCGTGTATCATTCTCATCTTCATACTGATAAGTGGCACGTACATAATTTATATTTGCCTGAGTAAGTAGTCGTATCCCCTTAAATTTCTTCTCGTGATTCGCCGTAAGTACGGCACCATAAACCATTACACTGTGAATATTTACGGGTGAGATTTCAGTAGCTCCTGTCCATTGTATCCAGTTTTCAAAAGTACCAATATGCGGATTTATCGTTACCTGCATATTTTTTCCGTAGCGGCTTAACTTTGCTTCTGCTTTGTAGCCTTGTTCTGGTAGTAAGGAGTCGTTGCCCATTTCCTTCCCAGGGTTATACCAGTAAAGCTCATTGAGCACAGGTAGTCGATATACACGCTGTACACTTGCAGTCCATTGGTATATTTTAGCAAACCCACCATTTGCCGTTAACCCACCGCTCGTTGCTAACTTTCCTTCATAGGCTATGGTGTTTTGGTGCAGCTCTAGTTTCACTTTTTTGAATCGCTTAGCTATATCAAAAAACACTCGTGGTCTATTCCAAGTTGCATTTGCTACTAACGCTTCTGACTCATAGTTGGCCATATCCAGTGCTGCTCCAAGTCTGGCAGACCACGTTCTTTTAAAATACTTGCTTACTGATGCAGTATTATTCACATTGAGTACTCGGCTATCGGTGGTCTCTCCGCTTTTCCAATTATCAAAAACAATCTGTTCTGCCCATAGCTGATTTGCTATTTCCCACACCCAGTAATTCCGAGATCTATGACGAAACTTATTCACCATCATAGCATTAGCATCCTGCTGTCTACTTTTATTTATCTGATAAAAAGGAGGAGGAATACCACGCTCAGCCCCTTGCAGATATAACGTATTGGTCCATTGACTTCTGGCCCATTTGTACCCTACGGTTTGTAGTATGCTCGCTCTTTTAAAATCGGTATTAGGCTGTACATCTGGCATATTATAGTGGTCAAGATCCACCACATTTTCAGACTGTGTAGCGATACCGCTTATTCCGTAGTACCATTTTTTCTTGCCAGTTACATATTTCACAGTGGCAGAATATTCCTCTTGTGTACTGCCACTAATCCCTAG
>JABIUV010000022.1 GCA_018700895.1 Bacteroidota bacterium | reverse complement strand
TACTCCCTGCTAAAGCGGCTGCAAATTTAAACCCTTATTCTTAACCCACAACACCTATCTTTACTTTATTTGATATTATTTGCAATAACAATCGCAAAACTCTGATAGTCAGCGTAAATGAATTCCTCTAGTGCTTGAAATGTCGTATGCTAGTCATTGCCATAGCAACGTTTAGTTCATTACATTTCGCTATAGATAGATTATCCTTAATACTCCCACCTGGTTGTATTACAGCGACAATGCCTGCCTCTGCTGCAATCTCAACACAATCGGGGAAGGGGAAGAATGCATCTGATGCCATTACCGCTCCCTCCAATGACAAGTTAAATGCATTAGCTTTCACAATCGCTTGTCTAAGTGCGTCTACCCGAGAGGTTTGCCCAGTGCCGCTTGAAATAAGCTTACCTTCTTTGACAAGAATTATTGCATTAGACTTGGTATTCTTCACCAGTCTATCAGCCAACAGTAAATCTTTAATTTGAGATTCGGCTGGCTTTGCTTCAGTTGGGTACGTCAATTCATCAATGGTAACATTTTTTGTATCTCGCTCCTGCCAAAGGACTCCATTTAAGCACGATCGAACTATTGGCTGGCTGTACTCTTCTTTACTCCATTCTAACAGTATACGTTTGGCTTTTTTAGTAAGAAGATTTTTTGCTTCTGCAGAAAAAGACGGCGCTATGCAGACCTCATAGAAGATCTTATCAATTTCCTGTGCTGTAGCTAAGTCTATTTCGCTGTCTGATATTAGAATTCCTCCAAATGCTGAAACAGGGTCAGCAGCTAACGCGTCACTGAAAGCTTCTGAAATTGATTCAGCCTTAGCACATCCGCAAGCATTATTGTGCTTTAGTACTGCGAAAGAGCATTTACCTTCTTCGCTGACATCTTGTATTAGAGAAACTGCTGCATCTATATCTAATAGGTTATTGTAAGACAACTCTTTACCACTGATTTTAGTAAACAAAGCGTCCAAATCCCCTTCAAAATGAGCTTTTTGGTGCGGATTCTCACCATATCTTAAACCTATTTTTTGTTCATTAGCAAAATAACCAGCAATGGCTGTATCATAACGTCTAGTCTCTTTGAACGCCGCCCCAGCTAACTCTTTGCGATACTCTATGGTTGTGTGCCCATTATTTGCTTTGTATGCTGAGGTAAATGGAGCATATTGGCTCCTATTACTTATAATACATGTGTGCTTATAGTTTTTGGCAGCAGCCCTTATAAGCGATATGCCTCCTATATCTATTTTTTCTATAATGTCTTGATGGTTGGCACCTGAGTCTACAGTGTCTTCAAAAGGATATAAATCAACCACCACCAAATCGATAGCAGGGATGTTATGTCGGGTTAATTCTTGAAGATCACTCACATTGTCTCTACGGTACAATATCCCTCCAAAAATGGCCGGGTGTAGTGTTTTTACTCTACCTCCAAAAACTTCGGGGTAATTGGTATAATCCTCCACTGCTAAAATATCTAATCCCAGATTTTCTAAATACTTTTTAGTTCCTCCGGTAGAGTAGATAGCAACATTGTTGGCCGCCAACGCTAATGCTAGTTCATCGATACCTTCTTTGCTGTACACTGAAATGAGTGCTGATTTTATTGTCATTGGTTTGTTATTAATATAGATATGGCAAAAGTATATTAACTAGATATGTTCATATTAGGCATTGTAAATACATTCGGACATATTTTGAACATTTATCAGAACACATGTACTAATCGGATTAGAAATGAAGTCCGATACTAAAGTGAGTGGCGTAAGGCTGCAGTACTTGATTCTCAATGCCTACGGCAAAATCTAGACTTAGGTGATAACCATACAACTGGGAGCCAAGTCCTACTCCTGAGCTGGCGATAAATGGATTACGAAATCCATTTACTAAGACACTAACACTGCCTGTCTCAGTTACAAGCTGTGTTCGGCTAAGGACATTAGCCTTGTCATAAATATTCTTACCGTAATAAGTTGTACCATAGTCTATAAATGTGCGTAAGTGTAAACGCGACAATGTTTCAGAAGATATAGGCCTACTAAATAGAGCCTTTATGAAATGAAAATCTACCTGTGCATTTTGATACAATACAGTATTACCATTTCTGAAATTTAGAGGAAAACCTCTTACCCCTGCGATATTTTGGTAGAGAATAGGTTCTTTATAATCTGCAAATGAGGTACTAGCGAAACGAGATAAGACGTCTGATTGACTACCGCCTAACAGATAAAAAACGGGACTACTCCCAAATGAATTATGAAACGCTCCCCGCGTCTTTATAAGTACATTAGGCCTGAGCTTATATTCATAGTTCAAATTGACGTTTGTGCCAATATTGTACCCTTTTGATATTAGGCTGACACCTGGTTGGATGGCGGCCGACAATTCCAAAGAATAGAATGTCTCACTTTTATGAAATGATATCTCTGACTGCCCGCGAATAATACCCGTTATATCTCGATTCTCTATTGATTGTAAAGACTCAAACGTACTTACCAATTCAGAATTGTTATCTAACCTCAAGGATAACTGATTCTTGATAACGAGACCTTTCAAAGCTAGAGGCTTACGAAAGTTTACCTGAGCAATATTAGTTAAAAACTTATGAGTTGCCTGCTGCGTATACTGCTCACGCTTGCGACGAAGCCATAACACATCGTAACGCCAATCTGACTTAGTAATATAAGAGTAGGCACCATAAGCGTCAAAAGCACCACGTTGTATAAACCCAGTGAGTCCAAAGGTTAATTTTCGCGTACCTAACAAATTAGAAAATTCAACTCCTCCGTCTATATTAAATCGCTGCGGACCTTGAAGATTAAACGCATCTATTTGACCATACTCATTTATGTATTCACCACTATTTCGAAGACCAAAATGCATTTCTGTAGGTAACAATTCCGGTTCTTCTTTCCAAGGTTTAATACTGGCACTTGAACTATTAAGGTCTTTGATAAGCAAAGAGTCAGGACTGTGCTCCATATAATCTGCCGCCGGATTTACGGGAATTTGAAATGTATACGTCAAAAGTGAGTCTATACTATCTGCCTTCACCTTAGTAATTGAGGTCGCAACTCGCGTGTTGAATGACAAGTCACTTACAGTCGCTATTAGTTTATCATAGTAGTAGAAATCACTCAAAGGCAAATAATTTGCAATGAATAACTCAGCATCTTCTCCCTTGGCAAGCACCTCTGCGAACACCTTATTATTATATTGGTGAGACCAAATATTGAATCTATAATTTGTTACACTACGTACTTTCCCAGAAGCGATATTTACCACCTTACCATTTATTATCCCATTGGAAGCCGAATTAAAAATAACTACACTGTCATTTACCCATATCACATCTAAAAGCTCCTTGAAGGAAGCATGAATAGTCGATTCTGATTTACTATTATTTGGAATAACCTTAAGCTGAAACTGATCATCCAATTCTGTTATTAAAACAACACCAGCTCTTGATACATCAAAACTTGTAACGCTACCTTGAACCCTAATTTTATCAAAATCAATATCGTTAAGATTATAAATGGTAGAGCTGTTCCAACCTTGACACAAAACGTATTGTTCACCATTGTAAATACATCCCTGACTAACACGCGATGGGGTTTTATACCCTTCTGACACTGTACTTTGTGTAGCAGCAGAATAAACTGATATAACAAATTGAGTATCCGACAGACTCCACCCCCAACTGACAGAATCATTACAAGAGGACATAAAGAAGAATGGTTTGGAATCTTGGTGACAGAATCGCTTTTCGTTTAACTTCAGCTTGCGATGTTTTGAGCCAGAATACTTATTAATAGTACATCCAAGAAATGTTCGTTCCAAGGTGTAAAATAATGTGTCATTTATTACCGCCACATCGATAAGAGATTTACCGGCCAGCGTTATCCCTTGAACCGGGCTTAACCTATTCTGTTCTTGCTCATATAAGTTATTATAATAGGCAGCCCATTTTCGATGGACTTCTTTTGTTTTAAGTTGGAATGCATAATATAAACCTGCACTCATTTTACGAGTTAGGCGAAGCATATAGAGATATGACGGTAAGCCCGAAGGACCAAACTCAGAGTGAATAAACCGCCAAAACGAGGCTCCTTTTACTTGGTTATAATAAACGGGCAAAGCATTAAAATCATTAAATCCGTAGCGTTCGTAGGCTGCTCGCCAATCATTATCATCTGCAATAGACCAACCAGAACCCAAGTAATGGTATAACCCTGGAAGAAGCCAATCGGGCAGATGCATGAGGTTGACACTTTTGAATCTATCATTCAAATTGCCACCATACATCATTTCTTCTACCAAGATTTGGCCTAACTGAGATCGGAAGGAATATGTTAATTGTTGAATATTACTGCGAAACTCTAATCGAATGACGTCTGACTTTATTTTTACCACTCCCGCTCCAATATGAATAGGAGCTGCATTTTTTGTATCACTGTTTTCGAAATAAACATCAATAGTATTATTTGTGTAATAGTTAAGCTCACGCTGCATACTTACTAAATTTCGTGTAAGTAAGTCGATAATATGATTCACCTTAGCACTATCGTTGGGTTGAAAATAAAGTCTAAAATCGCTGGTCTCTTGCACCAAAGTTTGCCCATGCATTAATTTACATAGCATAAAAATAAGGGTTAGTATCAGTAAGCTGCGACCTTTCAAGAGTCGTGCAATATAAATAAAATAGGACAATCATTAAACCGACGAATATGGCGTGTAGTTTAATTTACACATCATATACGAGAGAGGAGCTCTAAACTAAGGACTAGCAATTAGCACACATAAAAAAAAATACGTTGTTTTGCCCCGATGACACAGTCTCAAGAACATTATATAGCATTAGAGGACAAGCACGGAGCTCATAACTATCACCCACTACCTGTAGTACTTGCTAAAGGAAAAGGCATCTACGTATGGGACACAGATGGTAAGAGGTACTATGATTTTTTAAGTGCATATAGTGCTGTAAATCAAGGACATTGTCATCCCAAGATAGTAAAAGCACTCACAGACCAAGCACAAACACTAACACTTACGTCAAGGGCATTTTACAATGACTCCCTAGGAGAATACGAGAAGTTCATTACTGAGTTTTTCAAATTTGACAAAGTGCTGCCGATGAATACGGGTGCAGAGGCTGTAGAAACAGCACTCAAACTATGCCGAAAGTGGGCGTATAGAAAGAAGGGAATTGCAGAAAACGAAGCTGTGATACTATTTGCTACGGAAAATTTTCATGGAAGAACAATAGCCATCATATCAGCAAGTACCGACCCCGATAGTAGTGGCGGTTTTGGACCATACCTACCTGGTATACAAGTCATAGATTATAACAATACTTATGCTCTAGAAGCAGCACTAAAGGCGAACCCAAACATTGCTGGATTCATAGTAGAGCCCATACAAGGTGAAGCTGGAGTAATGGTACCCGACGAAGGATACCTCAAAAAAGCTGCAGAACTATGTAAGCAATACAATGCCCTATTCATAGCGGATGAAGTACAGACAGGTATAGCGAGAACAGGTAGGCTGCTTGCCACGTGCGGCAACTGCAATTGCCCAGAGAAGAATTGCTCTGGTACTCCTGAGGTAAAGCCTGACATCCTCATACTCGGTAAAGCGGTGAGTGGTGGCGTATTCCCTGTAAGTGCCGTATTGGCCGATGATGAAGTGATGCTATGCATACAACCAGGAGAGCACGGAAGTACATTTGGCGGCAACCCGCTAGCGAACAAAGTAGCGATAGCGGCTCTAGAAGTAATACGCGATGAAAATCTGGCAGAAAACGCATACCAACTGGGCAAAATATTCAGAGAACGAATGGGCAAAATAGACTCTCCTATTTTAGAAACCTACAGAGGGAAAGGCTTGCTAAATGCTGTGGTAATCAATCCTTTTGAGCACGAAGGCAAAAAGAAAACAGCGATGGATGTATGCCTCAAGCTAAGAGATAATGGCCTACTTGCCAAACCAACACACGATCATATAATTCGATTTGCTCCGCCGCTTGTAATAACAGAGGAAGAGCTGAACGCTGCCTGTGATATAATAGAGGAGACGATATTGAGTTTCGGACAAAACTGAACTAAGATTTAGGACTCAAGATGTAAGACTAAATTTTGCTTTGCAAAATATGGAATCTCTTTGACTAAAGTTGAAGGGATTTTTTTGTAGGTTTGATTCTTAATGAAAAAACTACAAAGGAGAGAATGGTCTTACTATAGACATCTCTTTTTTGAATCTTCAAAATTCAGAACTCCACGTTATATCCGATTGGTTTAATTCTTTTAACTAATGGGTAAAGAGCTAAAGAATTATCCCTTCAAAGATTAAACCAACATTATGCAATAGACAATCTATTACCTGCACAAATCCCTAAGAATCCATGAATTCCCACCATAGGAATAAGGCATTACATTTCTTTGTTTTATTATTGTCTCTCATTACCCAAACGTGATAGAACAACAGACAGAGATACTAGTACAACCCACACGTCAATCTATGGTGATGAAAATTCTTCATTGGTTGGTGGACTTTCTGGGTATACGCAAGATTCTGCGTTATCTCAAGGATTTTTATTACAACCATTTTAAGTGGGGTGAGCTAGTAGTAGCCGTGATATTTGTTACGGGGTTCTGTTTTTTTAAATATTACAAATACCTACCAAGCCAATGGGGTGAGCAGTCACTGCTTACGCAATGGTGGTACACGGCCTACTTTGCCGATTATAGATGGAGTTTTCATATGGCACTGTATAGCACTCCACTACTTCTGGGGTACTTAGTAAGTAGTTTGTTTCATCACGAGTGGCACTTTTGGCGAATGCCCCGATTTTGGGCATTGATATTTTTTGGCGTAGCCATGTTCTCATTCCGAAGTACTATGGGGACTTACATTAGTGACGCATTATCAGACTTTCGTTCATACGAGCATTTTCAATGGCTTACTAGCATAGTCGGCACGATATGCAAAGGGCTATTTCTATTCATTACCATCTGGGTCTATTGGTACTACACCGACCGAAAAACACAGCCGTTTTATGGCTTTACGCTAAAGAATTATAAAACTAAACCTTACTTTATTATGCTCCTATTTATGCTACCGCTTATTGCAGCGGCTAGCACACAGGCCGATTTTTTGACCTCCTACCCGCGTGTTCAGAAATTTACGTCACTGGATATAACCAATGCCGAACATTGGAAGCATTTTGCATTATACGAATTCTTGTATGGACTCGATTTTTTTAGTATTGAGTTTTTCTTTAGAGGATTTCTTATCCTCGCCTTTGTAGGTATGGTAGGACCACGTGCCATTTTACCAATGGCTTATATCTATGTGGTTATTCACTGGAACAAGCCTATGGGTGAGCTTATTAGTTCGTTTTTGGGGGGGAGTCTTTTGGGTATCGTAGCCTATTACAGTCGCAGTATAGTAGGTGGTATTATCGTACACGTTGGCATTGCCTATATGATGGAAATTGGGGCATTTATAAGCAAGTATTTTTTCAAGTGAACGAGTTTTTATCTTCAGACATAAAATTCTTAAAAGGTCTGGGTCCTGTACGTGCCGAAATCTTGAACAAGGAGTTGGGGTTATTTACATTTGAAGATTTATTACACCACTTCCCCTTCCGATACGTAGACCGCAGTAAATTTTATAAAATACGAGAGATAGACCACGAGTCCAGCTACATTCAATTAAAAGGCAAAATTATACGCCTGCAAGAGCTAGGAGACAAACGCAGTAGACGACTCTTAGCTACATTTTCAGATGGAGAGCAACAGTTGGAGTTACTCTGGTTCAAAGGCATTAAGTGGATTAAAAGTAATATTAAAATTGGCGAGGAGATTGTCATCTTTGGGAAGCCTAGTTTTTATAGAGGCAAGGCCAATATGAGTCATCCAGAACTGGATACGGTGGCCAATAGGCAAAAGAGTGCACCACTAGAAGCGGTATACCATACTACCGAAATGATGAAAACACGTAGGGTAGAAAGTAAAGCCATACGGCAGGTAATGACCAACTTGGTAAACCACACGAACTACAACGTACCTGAAATATTCAGTGAGGAAATGTGCCAAAAGTACAAACTCATTCCGCGGGCCAAGGCATTCAAGTATATCCATCAGCCACCTAGCCACAGGCACATAGAGGCGGCACAATATCGTTTTAAGTTTGAGGAACTATTCTTTTTACAGCTTCCCTTTATCAATCAGAAGGTAAATCGTAAAGAAGCTGCCACAGGAATATCATTTAGTTCGAAGAATCCCAAGTTTGAAGATTTTGTTACGAATCACCTTCCCTTTTCACTCACCGGAGCTCAAGAGCGGGTGTTGCGAGAGATCAAAACTGACCTTTGCTCTGGTCAACAAATGAATAGACTGCTCCAAGGGGACGTGGGCAGCGGAAAAACCATCGTAGCCTTTCTGAATGTAATGATGGCCGTAGACAATGGCTACCAAGCCAGTCTTATGGCACCCACAGAAATTTTGGCAATACAACACTACATTGGCCTAAAGGAATTAGCCGAAAAAATAGATTTGGAGATAGGACTACTCACCGGGAGTACCACCACCAAACAACGTAGGATACTGCACGAAAAACTCCAAAACGGAGAGATAAAACTATTAGTTGGCACTCACGCATTAATAGAAAATGTGGTTCAGTTCCAAAACCTCGGTTTGGTAATCATAGATGAGCAACATCGTTTTGGGGTAGCACAGCGAGCCAAGTTGCAAGACAAAGGTAAGGAGAGTCCTCACGTGCTGGTAATGACCGCTACGCCTATACCTCGTACGCTTGCTATGAGCGTGTATGGAGATTTGGATTATAGTGTGATAGACGAAATGCCCGCAGGACGTAAAGCCATTAAAACCGCACATCGTTTTGGATTTGCTAGAGAAAAGGTGTGGCAGTTTATGAAAGAAGAGATTGCTCGTGGCAGGCAGGCTTATGTGGTATATCCACTAATAGAGGAGAGTGAAACTCTACACTATAAAGACCTGAATAATGGATACGACGAGTTACTTCATTTCTTCCCACGGCCAGAGTATCAAGTAGAGATGCTGCACGGTAAGATGAAACCTGCCGACAAAGAAGCAAAAATGCGAGATTTTGCCGCAGGCAAAACCAATATACTCGTGAGTACTACGGTGATAGAAGTAGGTATTAACGTGCCTAATGCGAGTATTATGATTATAGAAAGTGCTGAAAAATTTGGACTTTCACAGCTGCATCAGTTGCGAGGAAGAGTAGGTAGAGGTGCTGAGCAAAGCTACTGCATACTATTGAGCAGTAAAAAACTCAGTGAGAATGGCAAAACTCGACTGAAAGCCATGGTGAATACCACAAGCGGTTTTGAACTTAGTGAGATTGATATGCAGCTGCGTGGTTTTGGTGACATAGCAGGCACACGCCAAAGTGGGTTAGACCAGCTAAAACTAGCCTCATTATCAAGTGATGCACATATAGCTGATGAAGCACGTAAGGCTATTGTAGAGTTGCTTACCAATGACCCGGATTATACCCATCACCAGAGTTTGAAGCACTTTATGAAAAACAAAAGTGGTTATAAAGACTGGGAGAAGATAGCGTAACTAATGCACCAAGTATGTTTTGAGAGAAGTGAGTGCTTCTGCCATATTTTTGATATGGGTTTCTTCTACCTGCAGCACCATCTTACTTCGCGTTTTAAGGGCGACCATTTTCACGTTACACGATATTCGAGTGGTATTGCTATCTAGTGCCTCCAGTTTGTACGATTCTACTTTCTGATAAAAGTCTTTCACTATACCGTCCAGCACCACTTGTTGATTGGGTTCTGCTAAGGTCAACGTGCGGGTGATTACCATTTCCTGAGGATAGTGCACCTCAGTAACACTTCCCTGCAATAGTCCATCGCCTTTCACCTGTTCTATTTTCTGAATGTTCATCATCCACTTCTTCCAGCGACTAGGATTGGCAATAGCATCATACACCTCAGCTATAGGAGCTTGAACATCTTCATTTACCCTAAAGTTGATCTCGGATGGTGAAAGTAATATCATACCGTAAAATCCAGCAGCAACAAACAAGAGTAAAATCCCAATATACTTCAGTACGTTATTCATACCACAAAGATAACTCCCTCTTCTATTGTAATGATGCTAAAAGATAGCCACAAAAAAAAGCCACAATCGTATGATTGCGGCTTTTTGATATTGTGAGAAGGTAATCTTACTTACCAAATTTTTTCATATAATCTACTACGATAGGCGTTGCAATGCATACCGATGAGTATGTACCTACAGCCACACCTACAAGAAGTGCGAAAGTAAATCCTTTCAATCCTTCACCGCCAAAGATGAAGAGTATAAGGATAACAATAAGTGTAGTCAATGATGTTATCAATGTTCTACTTAGTGTTGTATTGATTGCTTTGTTAATCACGCCACCAAAGTCTTTGTCGTGCTTATTCAATCCTAGGAACTCCCGCACACGGTCAAACACTACCACGGTATCATTGATAGAGTAACCTACTACCGTAAGTATTGCTGCTATAAATGCTTGGTCTATTGACAATTCGAATGGTACAATACCCCAAAGGATAGAGTAGAGTGAGAACACAATTAAGACATCGTGGAAAATCGCTGTAGTCGCACCCAAACTAAATCCGATATTACGGAAACGAGCCAAGATATAAATGAACATACCGATAATAGCGAACATAATCGCCAAGCCAGATCTCACCTTGATGTCTTTTGCTATAGTAGGTCCTACTTTACTCGTAGACATTATATTGTCCTTAGTAAATCCGTACTTTGACAAACCCTTAACAAGTGCCGCTTCTACAGTTTTTCCTGCGTCAGCCTCTTTGCTATCTATATTAAATGAAGTAGTTACTTTAAATACATCATCTGCTCCATACGTCTTCACTTCTGTATTAGCATCTTTAAATGTGCTCACTAAAGCAGCTTTTAAGTCTGTTGAGTTTGCATCTTCCACATTTACCACATAACTCCATCCACCTTTGAAATCTACACCCGTAGATAATCCTTTGATAGATAATGAAGCGATACCTGCTGCTATGATAAGGCCAGAAATCAGATAAAACACCTTACGCTTTCCGATAAAGTCTAGGTTGATGGTATTCAATCGCTTACCCAGTTTCTCCGACATACCTGTATAGAAAGAAGTTTCTCTTCCTTTTTTGATGTCCGTATCGATAAACATACGCGTTAAGAATATAGAAGTAAATAACGAAGATAAGATACCTATAACAAGTATTACTGCAAAGCCCATAACTGGTCCTTTACCTAATACCCAAAGTATAACACCTGCTATGATGGTGGTAATATTCGCATCTATAATAGATGAGTATGCACCAGAGTAACCGTCTTTCACAGCTCCTTTGAGTGATTTACCTGCCGTAAGCTCTTCACGTACACGCTCAAAAATAAGTACGTTGGCATCTACCGCCATACCAATAGTAAGTACTAAACCTGCCATACCTGGCAAAGTAAGTGCGGCGTGTAATCCAGCTAATATACCTACAATGAAAATGAGGTTTACTAACAATGCAATGTCTGCATATAATCCAGCCTTACCGTAGTATACTACCATAAATACAATTACCAATAAGAAACCTACTACCAATGACATTAGTCCATCGCGTATTGCTTTGGCACCTAGTGTAGGACCTACTGTAGTTTCTCCTGTAATTTTGGCTGGAGCAGGAAGCTTACCTGCTTTCAGTATATTAGCAAGGTCTGTTGCTTCTTCTATTTCGTAATTTCCTGTAATTACAGAGCTGCCGTTTGGAATCTCACCTTGTACCGTAGGAGCACTGTATACTTGATTGTCAAGCACTACCGCTACACACTCTTTTGGATTAGCGCTAGATGCTTCTCTCGTGAGGCGTTTCCATACTGAGGTACCTTCTTGGTTCATTTGCATGCTTACGGCTAAACTCAAATCATTCTGACGTGTAGGTCGAGCATCCGTAATTACATCACCTGCTAATGCTGGTTTGCCGTCTCTTCCACTCTTCAATGCATATATTGCGTA
>JABIUV010000047.1 GCA_018700895.1 Bacteroidota bacterium | reverse complement strand
CTCGCTGAGTGCGTATTTCAGGCCACTTTTTCGTGGGTCAGCCATCTTCCAGATCTGCTTAGTGGCCTGATAAAGTCGATCTTCACCCGAAGCTTTTTTATAGGAAGTGTTTATGTTAATAATTACGCAATCCTCCTCCATACTGTCAAGTGGTTCTGCATTATATTTTCTTATTATTTCTTGAGAGCTCATAAGGCCCCTTTCTATGCTGTTGACCCCTCCCTGGATATTGCCTCTTACGAAAGTTTTGAAATCGGGTATGTACTTAAAAGTGTCGATTAGTGCTGCTTCTATAATAAATGCCGTTTTATCATTTAAGCCGTGGCGTACTATGATGTGCTCTACCTCTAAGTTTTGCTCTAGTATGAGTCGTATTTCCTTTAATTTTTCAGTCCCCACCTTACCATCTTTGGCATTTTGCAAATGATTAAAAACCCTGTTTCCTGTTCCTTTTCCGACATAAAATGGCGTTTTAGTTACAGGGTCTACCAATAAGTAGACGTAGCATTTCAGTTCAGTTATGGTCTTGGAGTCAAACATGCATTTTCATTTTCAAAGATTAAATTTTATTATTTTTTCAATTTTTCTGGCATCTGACAGAGAGAAATTGGCTGCTCGTATAGCCTGCGAACCCTTGCTGGAAATGATGATAGTAGCATTAATTATACCTCTGTCTATTTTTACATAGGAGATAGAGCTATAAGCTAAAAATGACTCGTCTACACCGACGAGGTATTTGTTTCTTTTCTGGTAGGTTACTCCATTTTCGTCTAAAAGCAGCTTATCTGGCGTAAGAAAATTACCGCCGAGTAAAAGTTTAGAGGTAAAACTGTAATTAAACGATTTAGAAACTGGTTTGGAGGGCGAAGTGGATTTTAATTTCTGTCCACAGTGTAAACAAAAGCGGTGAGTCTTATTGATCTCTCCTCCACAGTTTGAGCAGTACACGATACTACAAGCGAGAAGCTTTCCCTAAGGTCAGATCATTATCTATTAATGTTTTCCCTGGAGCATCTTTAATCTGAACTTTTACACCAAATGTGGATTCAAATAAATCTTCCACTTTCCCTACCTTCATACTTGCTTTTATCTTAAGTTCTTTTTTGGAAGAAGTAGTCACGGTTTTACTCGTTTTCTTATTGAGTCCAGTGAGCGTAAGACTGTCCTCAGCAATCATGTTTCCTTTGTAAAACACCAAAGAGAGGTTAAATGCCTCCTTAAAATCTTTAGAAAGTGTTTTTAATTTTTTATTCGGAGCTACAGAGAAATCTGATTTATTAAAGTGATCGGTTATTGAGTTTAAAATTCCCATTTTTTAGGTGTGTTATTGATTTTGTTGGTGAAAGTATGTTTATGAGGTTTAATTATTCCCAAGCTCCTTTTACACAGCCCGCTGCTTCTTTTTCTCTATTTAAAACAGTTAGTGTTTTTGAATCCTCTGAACCCGACGTATAATAACGTTTCCCATTGGACTCTGTGTAACATATTTGAGCGTAAAGACCGAAGATTTCATCAAATTCTCTTTCAATTGTTTTCACATTTTTACGACCGGTGAAAGATATTTTACCTGAACCCGTTTTTTCTCTTACCTCTGAAAGTGTCTTTTCCTTATCTAATCCGGAGATTGTTTCTCCTTTTTTGGCGTTAGCAGCCATTTTTGAGGAAATTAACTTTATTCTTAAGTAGGGGAAATGTTCATTGAACTGTTTCATCAGTGTCTTTATCTTCTTGCTGCCAGTCGTTGTTACTTCTCTTGCCATTTTTATATTTTTTTTCGTAAAAAATTAAATGCAAGAGTATTAAATATAAGACTCTTGCATTTATTTAAGTGTTTTACAGTTTCCCTGCTTGAGTGAGCGTCATTGAATTATCCGCCAACTTTGTATCGTCAGCATTAGAAATTTGAACTTTTATTCCAAAAGTATTTTTGAAATACTTCTCTACGTTTTCAACACGGCTTCTTGCTCCAAGCTCTAAACTTCCTCCTGGATCGTCCGTTTTGGATAAGTCGCTAATTTTCATTTTTTCGTCTGCAAATCTTATTCCGTTGTACATACGAATGTTGCAGTTGAATTCTTTTTCGAATTGTCTTTTGATACTTTTTACCGTACTTGCTTTAGTTACTTTAATTGTTGCCATTATTATTTATTCTTGGTTTGATCTTACTCTTAAGGATTTTCAGATTACTCCTTTTTTTAGTGAGTTATTATACTTCACTTACAGCAAATAAATATAATCAAGCTCCAATAAATTGATACACATTTGATACATACACATTTTCTTTTACGAAAAATATTTAAACTTTTAATTTCTGATAATTAGGACTAAAGAACATTAGAAACTCAATTTCTAATAGACAATTACGACTAAACTTTAACCCAAAGTTATGGCGCCCTTACGGGCTGTTTTAGTGTAAGGATGGCTTCATAAGTTACCTCACGCTCACCTTGAGGCTAATTTATAATGGCTAAATTTGTGCAAATTTTTCAAACATGCTTAAGGCCATAAAGAACAAAAAATACGAACTTCTTGCCTCATTAGGCATGGTTTTGTTTCTAGTAATTATTGCATCGATTTTGATGTATTATCTGGAGCACAATGCCCAGCCTCAGGCGTTTCCTGACATTCAAACTTCTATGTGGTGGGGCATAGATAAGTACCTCACTACTCTTGGTGGAGATGTTTATCCTATAACTCCTGTAGGGAAATTTATAAGCGGTTTTATAGCGATTCTCGGAGTAGGTATGTTTGCGTTACCAGCAGGTATTATTGCTTCTGGTTTTATAGAGGAAATCGAAAAAGAGAAGTTAAGAAAAGAGCTACTTGTAAAGGAATCTCAGCTAAAGCACGCATTTTTTATAGAATATTTTGGGCCTGTGAAGAACATAAAGAAAAAAGTAGGCTTATCCCATATTCCAAGAAGGTGGCTGAGTCTAAATGATATAAAATATAAAATAGGCTTGACGGAAAGTTCTGTAATGAAAGTGGTAGATTCTTCTAATCTTTTCAGACTGCGAAACGTGAAGACCGATGGTGTAGACAATGCGGGCTTAGAATATATAAACCTAAACACGACCTATGGGCAGTGTCTGGACAGAAAGTCTAAGCTGACCATAGTAAATCTATATGCGTCTATACAGCCGTACTTCGGTCATTTTTCCATGGGAATGGCGGATAAGTTGCAGGCTAATTACATTTCGAATGAAGTCTTCAGCTCACTTTCATTTTTAGAGAGTAATCAACTTGATTTGGTGCATAATGAAAGTTATAATGGTGTTCCAGATTCACACGCTGCTTTAACGGAATTTAAAGAGAACTTAAAGGAGCTCATAGGTGCAGATGGGACTTGTGTTTTCATGATCAATGCCGCTAGAAACGAAAATTTGATGCAGTTTAACATAGGCGGTGAGATCGGTGATGACAGCTTTGAGAATGGGAACTTCTTCTCTGATAAGGAGAAATTAAACAGTCTATTTGCCAAAGCAGATATGATAGCAAAAAACTATAATAAAAAAGTACTCAAGCATGGCACGGTAGGTAATCCTGGTCAAAATCACGCTACCAATTTTATTAATACAGAATTAAATTGTAATCTACTGCTGCTGCACGTGAATGTAGAGATACTAAAGAAAAAAGGAAAGGAGTATTATCAGTATATAGACGACTTTGCAAGTATTTTTGCTTAGGACTACTTTAAACAGTCGCTATTTCATGGTAATGACAAACAATGATACAAAACTCTAATAGACTGCAAAAAATGATTATTGCTCGCTCATTCCTTGCGACCGTACTATATAAAATAACCCATTTCCTTTAATTCATGATCACTAACAGCCTTTACTACCTTGAGGCGTCTCCAGCTTAAAATTTCCTGAAACTCTAATTTAGCAAAGTCGATTTCCCTATCCAGTCCTTCTACCCACCTTATCACTTTTCTTTCAATTTCATAATCAGAAGGCTCGTAGTCAAAACAGAGTTTAATAGAAGCCTCTAGGACGGATGGTTTAGCTCCTTTTATATTTAGAGTCAGATTTGTGTATGAGTACTTTATCTTACAGTGCCATTTGTTATCTTTCATTTTGTTTTCTTTAAAATTCTTTTTGTTAGCCAAACGAGAATATCCCTATACACTATAGAGGTAGCCCCTCCAGACAATTGGTTTGCCAGTACTAAGGGTGTTTCATAATAATAGTAACAGCCCTTTTCTGGGTCTAGTTCTAGGTGAATATTATCGAAAAACACATCAGAATCCTTTAATATTTTTGATACAGAGGCATTAAAGACAAGTATAAGCTTTGGATTCACCAGTACAATTACTTCTTTCAGTTGCCTTATGAGTTCAGTAGTAAGATCCTTGTCGTTTTTGAGATCCTTAATTACATTTTTAGAGTTTGTTTCTCTATTCTGATATAAATCATAGTGAAAAACATTTTTCTCCATATCAACCCCAATATCTTCAAAAAATCGTTTCTGAAGGTTAAAATATTGTATTGAATCATCCCCATACTTAAGTTCTTTCTGGTAATTAATCGTATCCGTAATTTTTTTATTCTGTTCGGCTGTAGAGGCTTTTTCAAAAAGCTCTAGTTCTAACCCTCTAGCATTTAATTCACTTTTGAATTCGGTCGTAAGCGATGGATTCAATCCCAAAGTTAATATGACCTGCTCCTTTGAAGGGTTTTCATAGAACATGGGAACAAACTGCTTTTTTAAGCCTTTCTTTCCCAAATAGAAATCAATTATTTGTCGATTAATTTTATTCAATATTTTTCAGTATCATACATACGCCACTCTTAAAATCGAGAGCAGCTTAGATGCATAAGCAAATAAGTACGAAAGAAGTGAAAATTAAAAACTAAATTTGATACACACTTGATACACACTTGATACATTCATGATCGACATTTTATTGCAAAAGGCAGGAGCTAAGATCGGCAGAGAGATGAAAACACGAGGGGATTGTGAATTACTCTCAAATGCCATATTTGAGATTCTTGATGTGGATTTAAGTTATAATACAATCAGAAGGTTGTATGGTCTGGCTCCGGCAGTGAAGCCTAGCGTCAATACACTGAACATAATAGCAAAGTTTTGTGACTATAAAAATTTCACTCATTTCACACAAACACATATTTACGAAAAAAAGAGCGACATTTCCCAATTGGTCTATAAGGCAGTTTATGTCAGTGACACTGCCGAAATTATTGACTTAGTAAAAAATATAAAAAAAAGCTCACCTGATTTCATTGGTTTTCTTATAAATCTAACCAGAGAGTTACTCTATAATAACCAATTTCTGATTTTAGACACAGTTTACAGGCTGAAAGAACTGAACTGCAACAACTTCACCTATTCCGAGATTTTAGAACTTGGAAACTCCATAGGTCTTCTACTGAGGAAGGTCAAGATAAAAGAAGATTTATTAATCATCAACACTAATTTTTTACGTTGCGTTTACCTCACTTTTGTGGACTATTCTAGTCTAAATGGCTATTATGGAGCGTGGGCAGATCAAGTATTTGCTAAAAGCAGGACTCAAGAAATCAATACCTTCACCGCTGCTATCTTGGAGTTTAAAAATTTCTTGAATAACCGAGAAATTAATGATCAATTTGGGAATCTAGCGTTTAGCAAAAACGTGCATCCTATTCTCTGTAGTCGTTTGATGGCTATTAAACTTTTAGTTCATAACAAGGATGAGACAACTGCCCTTTTGGATAAATATTATAAAATTCACTCACCAAATAAGTTGATACAGATCGATTATTCTTTTGAGCTTTTCTTAATCGCAATATTGACTAAGAATAGCCTTCTTATGAGTTATTTAATAAGAAGTCTAAATGACAGCATTCTTTTCCATTACCAAAAACATTATCTTAATTCTTTCAACCTAATGTGCATGTACTACTACAAATGGACAGGTAATCTCACTAGGCAAAAGGAATATGCATCTCTTTTCGAGTTAAGTTATGTCCGAAATAGTTACGAAGAATTTATTCTCTTATTATACAACGTATATTTATATGCTGATACTAAGTCTTCAAGTAAAAAGGCAAGCATAAAGAGAGCATATGATCGGCTAAGTGAAAAAATGCAATACCCCTATTTTTCAGAATCCTTTTTGGAAGAGTACTTTATAAGTTAGCACTGCTGCTCTCAAGCTGATCCTTTAACAAAATAAATGAAATTTAAGGTCTAGTCTCTAATGCTATAATCTGGATTGATCCGCAAGGATGCAAGAATATATAGTGTGAGTGGGGCTACAAACAAGAAAAGCTTGACCCCACACACATTATTATGTTGAATAGTATAGTGATCGTTTTCAATAAATGGAATGATTTCAAGTGATTCAGTTTTTGTTTGCTGGAATTTATTTATACGATTAATGCTCTTCGTTAGCAGCCTAATTCCAATTCATCTTACTGGAATTAGATGATATTTAAGGATTTAAAAAATATCTCCTAGAGATTACTTTTTATAATCTTTAGTTCTTTTTGTTCGCCATTCTCATTTACTATCCTAAGTATATAAACGCCTTGTGGTGCATCTATATTGATATTTATAAGGCTAGAAGAAATGTTGTAATCCCTATAAATAAGTTCTCCCAAGTGATTGTAAATTTCAACCTTAGCATTAGAAGCTATTTTACCTAAATCAATGTTAAATTCCTTATCAAAGGGGTTCGGATAAATGGAAATATTGGGGAATCCATTTTCATTCAATAAATGGTGTTCGTTAATCCGAACAGGTTTTTCGTAAGTAGCTTACCAATATTTGGGCATTTTGAAATGTACTGAAAGCTATCGGGAAGATAGAGAAGCCAATTGGGCTTGGAAAATGCTCGACTTCAGGGGGCTAGGGGCTACTTTCGAAGAACACTGATGACCCTACAATTCTAAATCGACCAATCCGCACTTTTTTTGTGCCTACTACGTAATACAAGAAAAACTAAGCTAAATAAAACAGGCCAAATCAAAAAAATGAAGTCGCCGACCCTCTAGGTTAGCGACTTTTTTTATAGCTTTTTGCGAAGGTTGAATCAGTATATGGTATTACGGAGTAATGCGTTGTATGTGAAAATATTGGTCCTGATACAACGTAAGCCCTACTGCGGGTGGTTGTTCATTGTTTCTTCGGTGCCATATCAAATGGGTCGCACCTAAGTGGTGCAGCGAATCTATATGACCGTGCTGGAGTAAAACAGTACTTTCTTCTGTCCAACCTTTGCGGTGAGCAAAATAAATGAGTTGGGGAGAAGGGCCTCCATTGATGATAATACGCTGCGATTTAGGTATGTATTTTTCTGTTATTCTCTCTAAGTTGAGTTTGTATTTTTCTCTTTCTTTTATGAAAAAATCGTCTTGATGATTGCCTATAGCTTCTATGCTAATTATTACCATAAGCCACGTGGCGTATTTAGGTTTGATATGAGCTAAGAAATAACCAGCAATCAAGGCCATAATAGGCACATAGGGCACTATGTAGTAACTGTGTAGCGGAAATACCAAGCCGGTTTTGATAATGAATAATCCAAAAACTATAGAGACAATACCAAATCCGAGTAGGTGCCATTTCAGTGTGTGCCGAGTGCGAAAAATCGCAAAACAACCTGTTATAAAACAAGCAAAACCTATAAAGGAGCTAAAGGCTACAAAATAAAATTTTTCGAGTAGTTGAGGCCATAATTCCATAATTTCTCTCAAACCTTCAGACATAGTGCGAGGAAAGTACAGCTCGTAACCGTAGGTGGTCACTAAGTACGGAACCCAATAAAAATACCAGATGCACGTTATAGCGAAGCCTAAACTGCCCACAAGCAGCATCCTTACAGTTCTACTCCGTTTTACACTAGGCATAAAAACCGCCACGCCTAATACACTCAATAAACTGAGGGCAGGAATCTTACAAAGCATGCCAAGCGTACAAAAGATGAAAAACCAGAGCAATGACAGACCTTTGTTTGTCTGCGAGAGAAATTGATGAGCGTGATAAAGGCCAATTAGCATAAGCGACATACTAAAGGTGTCGGGCATTATCTTCCTGCTAAACCCAAACCATACGGAGACCGTTAGTATCAGCGTAGCGTAGTAGGCCACTTTGTGAGATAAGATAGCCTTGGTGCTTTTGTAAAAATAAAATGTACCGATGGTGGTGACTACTAGGTTGATAAGTCTGCCGTACCAGTGTTGGTAGCCAAAAACTTCGGCGACGATGTATATTAGGTAATTGAAGAGCGGGAATTCAGAGCCTATAATACCTGTTTTTTCGCCAGCAAGATCTATTGCAGGGTATAAGAGATTTGCTCCGTTTTCCCAAAAATTACGGGCAATCATAGCCGTAAGTGACTGTCGCCAGTTATGCCCCATTTCCAGGGGGGCATTGATGATGCCTATAAGTCTGAGCATAAAAAAAACTCCGATCCAAAATCGGATATCGGAGAGTAACCATTTATACTCACTCCAGTGGTCTTGAATCTTTTTTCTAGTCATAACTTATGCGGTCTTTCATAGTCCCATCTTGACGATGAATGATAACATCACCCTTTTGATTTTTGGCAATGCGTTTTGCTCGGCGTATGGCGGTACTTTGCTTTCTGAAAGTGTCAGTTAAGCGTGTGTTGCCTTCTCCACGTATTGCCGATCCTTTTTCGTGCGGCACTACGTGTTGGTTTCCTGTTTTGGGCGAGGTGCGAATACCTTGATCCTTAGCCCAACTTTTTATTACGTTTTTGAGTAAGTCTATCCAAAATTGTCTTTTGGTAATACTAGGCATAGGTTCAAAGGTAATGGTGAATAATTGAGATATTTTGATTTGCCAAATTAGGTGGTGATGCCTAGCCAAGTTTAAGTAGTCGTTTTATCCATGTAAGCTTAGTATTACTGATAGGTGAGTATTTTAGATTAGGTTCAAAGAGTGTTCCCTTGTGTAGTATACTCTTACTATGGCTAAAGGCATCAAAGCCCGCCTTGCCGTGGTAGCTACCTATGCCGCTATTTCCTACTCCCCCAAAAGGAAGATTGGAATTTGCAATGTGCATGACTGCATCATTTATACTTCCGCCACCAAAAGATAGTTGTTTCAGAAAAGATCTTTTTTCGCTGCTTTTTTCCGTAAAAATATATGCCGATAGAGGATGGGTAAGTGTTTTGATTCGTTTCAAAGCATCATCCAATTTGTCATAGACAAGAATGGGTAAGATAGGGCCAAAAATTTCGTCTTGCATACTCTTATCTTCCCACGAAGCGGGGTAGAGGAGTGTAGGAGATATAGTTCTATTCTGGATATCACATATACCACCAAGTGCTAACTTATTATTGTCTATAAGACGTGATACTCTATCAAAGTTTTTTTGGTCAATTATCTGTACATAATTTTGATTATCTGTATGGTAGGAGGATTTTTCTATTTCGGATTGAATGGCTGCTACAAGTTTATCGGCTATAGATGAGTGAACTATAACATAATCGGGGGCTATGCAGGTTTGTCCCGCATTTAGAAATTTTGCCCAGGAGAGTCGTTTGGCGGTGATGTCTAGTTTGCAGTGTTGACTAATGATAGCGGGGCTTTTCCCGCCTAATTCAAGAGTGACGGGGGTTAGGTTTTTGGCAGCGGCGGCGTACACTATCTTACCTACGGGTACACTCCCCGTAAAAAATATTTTGTCCCATTTCAGGTTAAGCAACTCTGTCGTTTCTGGAATTCCTCCTTCTGCCACGTACAAAAAACCAGGGTCAAAGTTGTTATTTATCAATTTAGCCATAACGGCACTCGTGTTTTTAGGAAGTTCACTTGGTTTTATCACAACCGTACAGCCGGCAGCAATAGCAGCTATTGCTGGGCATAGTGATAGTTGGTAAGGGTAGTTCCAAGCTCCTATTATTAGGCTACATCCAAGAGGTTCTTTGTATATTCTACTTTTGGCAGGCATATTGGCCCAGTTGGTTTTTATTTTTTGCGGTTTCGCCCACCTTTTGAGGTTAGATATAGCATCTTCTATGTCGTGATATATAAGTGCGAGTTCAGAAGAGTATGTATCGAATTCAGATTTTTTAAAATCTTGGTATATGGCTTCATACAATGCTTGTTCGTTCAACTTAAGTATGTTCTTTAGCTTGATTAAGACTTTTTTTCTTGAATCTAAATCTTTTGTTCGCCCGGAACAAAAAAAATCTCTTTGCGTATCTAGTACTTGCTGCATGTATTAGTCAAAAATAAGGATATGCTGGCAATAATAATTCAAACTAAATTTGAAGGGTTCAATCTATGAATACCCTAAAGTCGTTAAAGCTTACGATTTACTCAATTTTATGCATCTATAATCGTATTGCCCATGTTATTATAGATATCGGTAGCCAATATTGGACGTTTCTCAAGTTTTGAGTTACATACAAATATGGCGATGTAGAATAGCTAGTCTTTACCTAAATGATTAGGTGAACCTTCACACGCTTTTATTTTGAAGAAATTTCTGTACGCCAGATGATAATTTACTACTTAATGCGGGTTTAAATGTCCGTAGCGATCATTCCACAGGATAGGGCCTTTCTGCTTTACGACGCGTGAAAAGCTGTGTTGCTAAGATCATTATTAATCAAATCTGAATATTGAATTTGACGGGTTTTATAATTTTTAATGCTAATGTGATTTTGTATATATACAGTATTCTCTTTTGGTAGAC
Organism: Bacteroidota bacterium; assembly: GCA_018700895.1. Lineage (GTDB taxonomy): Bacteria > Bacteroidota > Bacteroidia > NS11-12g > UBA9320 > UBA9320. The sequence continues at coordinate 16,120 of JABIUV010000047.1, read as the reverse complement.
CAAATTGCGATGCTTTTAAAAAGATATAGCGTGCAAATGACGCTATGTAAGCGACAGAACTGTTTTTATTTCTGCCATATGTTTTCGGAAAAGAGATTTTTTTGGTTCGTAGAAGTCTGATTTAAAGATATTTGAGTGCCCACTACACTGCCTGTATTTTTTTTAATAGCGGGTTACCATCTTTCAAAATCTTGTTTATATTTGAACTGTGGAATTGGTTAACCAAAATTGGTCAACCAATATTGCGTAAATTTAAGATGAGTTTAACTAACTGAATTATAATATATGAATAAAAGCAATTTAATTAAAAGTATGTCTGCTACTGGCAGAAGGTCACTCAAGACCTTTGCTACAGTATGTATGGCAATTCTAATTAGTACATCGGCTTGGGCACAGTCTCAGGTATCGGGTACTGTAAAAGGAAAAGACGGAGCTGCCATACAAGGAGCTACTGTTGTGGTAAAAGGTTCTACGCGAGGTGCTATCACCGATGCTAAAGGTGGTTTTACCATCACAGCAGCAGCAAACGAAATGCTTCAAGTTTCTTATCTTGGGTTTAAAACACAAGACATTACCGTAGGGAATCAGACTGTATTCACGATCACTTTGGAGGACAACTCTGAAGCGTTAGATGGTGTAGTAGCTATTGGTTATGGTAAGCAAAAGAAGTCGCACCTTACAGGTTCTATCTCTAAGGTAGAAAACAAAACGTTGGATCAAATTCCAATCGGTCGTGTGGATGACGCTCTTGTAGGACAAATTACAGGTGTAAACATTCAAATGACTAACCCAGCGGCAGGTGAGGCTCCGGTGATTAAAGTAAGGGGTCAAGGTTCTATATCTTTTGAGTCTGCTCCACTTATCGTAATAGACGGTATCGCTGTGGGTTCGGATCCCGATTACCTTTCAAGTGTTGATATGAATGATGTAGCTTCTATAGAAGTGTTGAAAGACGCTGCTTCGGCTTCTATCTACGGTTCTAGGGGTGCAAACGGCATCATTATGATAACTACTAAAGAAGGTGTTGAAGGTCCTACTCAGTTTTCTTACAACTCTTTCGTGGGTTCTAAGTCTGTTCAGTCTAGAGACGTATTAGGGAATCTTGATGATTGGTTGGCTGCAACTGCCGATGAGAGTGGTATCGCTGATAAGCGTGCATACATTGAGAAGTTTGGAGAGGGAACAGATTGGGAAAAAGTAATGTTTGACGGAGGTCTTATTACTAACCATTCACTTTCTGCTCGTGGTGGTACTAAAAATACTAAGTTTATGACTTCTCTAAGTTACCTGAATGATCAAGGGGTGTTACTTACTGATAACTACGAAAAATTAAACTTCAGACTTAACTTAAATACTAAGGTAAGTGATAGAGTTTCTTTTGGTGTGGTGTTAAACCCATCTAGAACAGAGCAAAGAAGATTCCCAATAGGTGTTCACGATGCATTGAGACAAAATCCTTGGTTGCCACTTTACCTTACTGAAGACAACATTCAGTATGTAAACAGAACAAGAGAAAACGGTCGTTGGGCTGATGCTCAAGTAGGGGATTACGCAATGGAGCGTATGTTTGATGATTTTGATTTAACCACAGGTGCTCCAGACCCAGGAAACTCAGGTACGGATATTAGTTCTACTTCTAATCAAAGTGCACTAGCTAAGGTATTGGAAAGAGACAGACGCAAGTACCAAACAAAAATATTCACAAACGCATTTGTAAATGTGAACTTGACAGACAACCTGTACTTTAAACAAAGCTTAGGTGGTGACGTTCGATTTACAAAATATGAAGATTACAATGGTGTACTTTCTTCTAGAAACGGTGCTGCTGGTTCTTCTGCACGTAGAAGAAATCAAGAAAACTATCACACAATTTCTGAAAGTACATTAAACTTTAGCAAGACAATAGGCGAAAATCACGAAGTGAATGCAGTAGGTGGTTTTGCTTACGAGAGCTGGAAAAGACAAGATGGTCAGATAGACGCTTCTGGTTATACAAATGACTTAATCAGAACTATTCCTGCGGCGAACGTAATTGGGGCGTACACGACAGCATCTGAAGAAGCACTAGCTTCTCTCCTTTCAAGAGTTAATTATGCTTACGCAGACAAGTATTTAGTATCAATAAGTGCTAGATGGGACGGTAGTTCTAAGTTTGGTCCGGATAATAAGTATGGTTTCTTCCCTGCAGCATCTGTAGGATGGAATATCGCTAAAGAAGAGTTTATGAATAACTTGAAAGCAGTATCCGACTTAAAAGCAAGAGCGAGTTATGGTGTTTCTGGTAGTAATTCTGGTATTGGTGAGTATGATTATATCGGTCTTATCTCTCCAGTAGGAACTGCCATAGGCGGAGAAAGTAACGGTTATAATGCCACTAATATCTCTAACAGCGAACTAAGATGGGAGAAACTAAAAGAAGTGAACGTAGGTTTTGACCTAGCATTACTAAAGGGAAGATTTGGAGCTTCTGTTGATTTCTATAACAGAACTTCTTCTGACCTATTATTAGATTTGCCTGTTCCTGCAGTAACTGGTTTCCAAACTGCACTAGTGAACAGAGGTATAGTGGAAAACAAAGGTTTTGAACTTGAAGTATTTGCTAACCCACTTAAGAGTAAAATAGTAAAATGGAGAACTTCTGCATTATTAACGCACAACGAGAATACGTTGGTAGACTTTGCTGGAGCTAGCGGACTTATCTCTACGGTAGATTCAAAAAGACCAGCTGAGTGGATAGCACTAGAAGGAAGCCCTATATCTTCTTACTATGGTTATGTAGTGAGTGGGCAAGAAATAGCCCCTGAGTATCTTAAGAATCCATTCTACCCAATTGGTGGACAGTCTCAAGATATCTACGTGAAGGATCTTAATGGTGATGGTGTTATCGATACAGATGACAGAACAGTACTTGGTTCTCCATATCCAGACTTTATCTATAGCTGGAATAACACTGTGTCTTTCTTAGGATTTGATGTTACTTTAATGTTCCAAGGTTCACAAGGTGCTGAAGTCAGAAATATATCATCTCAGTATATCCGAAACGAGTTCTCTAGTAACCAAGATTATATAGCTGGTTTCGAAGATGCGGACTTGGTAGTACAAAGAATCTTTACCAGTGATGATATCCAAGACGCTGATTACTTTGCACTTAGAAACCTGAACATAGGTTATACCTTTAAGAAAGCTTCTTTGAATAAAATAGGACTAGGTGGTCTTAGAGTATACGTAGGTGGTCAAAACCTTATATACAAAATGGCTGATAACTACGAAGGATATAACCCAGAAGGTATCGACCAAGGTTTAGGAAATCCACTTACTTATGGTTACCAAAGAGGACCAGCACCTATATTCAGAACATTATCTGTAGGTGTTAACGTTAAACTTTAATAATAAGAACAAAATGAAATTAAAAAATATAATAATAGTTTTAGCATTAGCTACAGCATTTACAAGTTGCGAGGAGCAGCTTGATTTAGCACCGCTTTCTGCCGTAGGAGATAATGGTTTTTATACCAGTGCCGATGAGGTAGAAGGAGCGGTAATAGCCATCTATGATGGATTACAAACACTTCCATTACGTGAGTTTGCACTTACGGAAATGAGATCTGATAACGCTAAGTCTAAGTCTCGTGAAGGAGATTGGGCTCAGTTTGAAGCAAATACAGTAGCCCCAACTAACCAAGCTGTTGGTCAGTACTGGGCAGCAAACTATAACGTGATCTTCAGAGCAAACGTTGTACTTGAGAATCTTGATTCAGTATCAGTAGATGCGGATAGAAAGCAATTCGAAGGCGAAGCAAAATTTGCTAGAGCATTAGCTCATTTTAACCTCGTTAGAGCCTTTGGTGATGTACCTATCATTGATCAAGTAATCATCCAAACGGATGAAGATTATTTTGATAGAGATGCTGCTGCAAGTGTACTAGCGTTTATAGATGCGGATTTAGCATCTGCAGCTTCTTTACTTCCAGAGTCTAATGAATTTGGCCGTGCCACAAGTGGAGCTGCTAACGGGTTGTTAGGAAAGGTGAGACTTACAGCGGGCGATCACGCAGGTGCAGCTTCTGTGCTGGCTCCTTTAGTTAATGGTTCTACATACAGTTTAATGTCAGACTACAGTGATGTGTTTTATCAAGAAGGAAACAATGAGATTTTATTTGCTATTCCTTATGTAAACGATGATGTAAACGAAAGTCAAGATTTCTCTTATGAGATGACAGCTTTTGGTGTACGTGCAGGTTTAAATTATCTTACTGATGATTTTAAGAATAGTATGAGCCCAGATGACACACTTAGAGCTCCAGTTATAGTTAGTTCTAATAATGCGAACGAAACTGGTAAATACTTAACTACTTCTGCAGATGTAAGAAGATGCGGTAATGACTGGATTGTACTACGTCACGCAGATGTATTATTGATGTATGCTGAGGCAGTTATGGGGACTTCTACTCAAACTGCTGATGCCAATGCTATCGCTGCTTACAATGCGGTAAGAAAAAGAGCTGGTCAATCAGAAGTAACGGGAGGTGATGCTCTTACAAAGGAAGCATTAGCTGACGAAAGAAGATTCGAGCTTGCTTTTGAAAATCATAGACTTTATGACCTTATAAGATTTGGTAACGCTACTTCTGTACTAGCTGCTCACGCTGCAGCTACTGGCAACGCTTTTGAGCCAACAGACTTGTTATTGCCAATACCTCAAGCAGAGATAAACATTAGTGCAGGTAAATTAACACAAAACCCTGGTTACTAATCTTTTTTAACACTTTAAAGAAATATTAAAATGAAAAAAATATCAATATTTTTATTTAGCTTATTAGCTGTTACAGGCTTTATGGCGTGTAACGAATTAGAATACCCAGAAGCTGGGTCTATAGAAGATAAGACTCCACCTAATGCAGCATTTTCTGCTACGCCTAACGAAGGGAATTATCAAGAAATTACGTTTAACAATTTCTCAACTAGCTCTACAGATTACGTATGGGATCTAGGTAATGGACAAACGTCTACAGAGAAAAATCCAGTAGTTACTTACCCAGATGGTAGATATCTTGTTACGCTTACATCAAGTGATAAGTTAAACAAGACAAGCACTTACTCTGATTCGGTAATCATTGTTAAGCCTACGAGTACTTTCCAGCCGGTTATACTTAATCCAGGTTATGATATCGTAGGAGATGATTCATACAGAGATAATTGGAGAAACGGTGACCTTGGAGGGGTAATCCAGATTACAAGTAGCCCTGTACACGAAGGTGAAAAAGCTGCGAAATTACCTTCTGGCGGTGATAGAATTGGTTATCAAGAATTCACAGTAGAAGAAGATGTAGATTACATTTTAGAATTCTGGTATACCATGAAAACAAGTCCTGCAGGTACTCTTACTGTGGCAGTACTTGATGGACCAGTAACAGACCCAGCTACTATTCCTGCTCGTACGATTGCTTCTGTAGATTTAAATGATCAAACTGATGCTAACTTATATACAAGAGCAACACTTGAATTTAACTCAGGTCCTTCTACTAAGGTAGCAATCTACTTCACGAACGAGAATGTAGAGTCAAGAATTGATACTTGGTCTATATCAGTTAAATAATTTAATATAATGATAAAGAAGTCTATTCTGTTTATCAGCCTTTTAGCTTTATGTTTATGTTTATTGAACGGTTGTAAAGCAGATGAGGAAGAAACTCCGAACTATAAGTATATAGAGAAGAAAGACCTTGTAGAAGGTGTAGATTATTTTCTTCCTCAGATAGACCTCAATAATTGGAAAGTAACACTTCCTATAGGTTCGCCTACAGAAGTGTATCCACCAGCAATATTAGATTATGCAACTAATAAAACACTGGAGCCGTTTATGTACAACGATAGCACAGACGGCTCTATCGTGTTTTATACCAGACCAGGATCTACTACGACTAATACCTCTTACTCGCGTACCGAGTTAAGAGAACTATTGGAACCTACCGGTAAAGTTAATTGGACCTTCGCAGATGGAGGGAGACTAAAAGGTAGATTGAAAATAGGCGAAATGTCTGTAGGAGATAATGGTTATGATAGAACTATCGTGATGCAAATACACGGTAGACTCACAGATGAGCAGAAAGCTCTCATTGGGGCTAGCGATAATAATGCTCCACCTATACTTAAACTCAGTTGGCAATCTGGTAAAATTAGATTGTACACTAAAATATTAACTGACACAACAATGAACGACATTGATGTGTTGAGAACAGACTCTTGGACAGATAAAGCTATCTCATTCAACAAAACGGTAGGTTTTGATGAATTTACCTTAGAGGTCATCGTAAGTGATGGACGCATGGAGGTTATTCTGAATGACGACGAGTCTATGGTTTTTGACGATATTCACATCAAAAGATGGGGTGTTTTTGAAAACTATTTCAAAGCAGGCAATTATTTGCAGGCTAAAGAAGCTGGTTCTTTTGGGAATGTGAAATACTACGCCTTAGAAGTTAGCCACTAGTTAATACAAACTTTTATGGACTTATATTACTAGTCCAATTCAAAAAAAAATATAAAAAAATTGAAATTTATTATCTCTACATTAGTATGCTTATTGGTATATGTAGCTCCTAGCTTAGCCAAAGAGCGTCCTTGCCTGGTGCTTACTGCAGATGGGGTTAAAGAGATAACTACGGGGCCTAAGTTGCCCCTTTTTGATAAAGCTGTAAATGATGCTAAGAACATAGTAGATGCAGCAATAGCCACTGGGATAGATGTGCCTGTACCCAAGGATATGGCTGGTGGATATACACACGAACAGCACAAAAGAAATTATAAGCATATGAGCTTAGCTGGTGCCCTCTACCAGATCACCAAAGAGGACAAATACGCCGACTATGTGAAGCAAACACTCCTTAAATATGAGGAAATATTCCCAACCTTGGGAAAACATCCTGCTGAAAAGTCATACTCACGCGGCAAGTTATTTTGGCAATGCCTCAATGATGCCAATTGGCTTGTGTATACTGCTCAAGCATATGATGCAGTTTACGACTACCTTAGCAAAACAGAAAGAAAAAAAATAGAGGACAATCTACTACGGCCTTATGCCGATTACATCTCAGTAGAAAATCCAAAATTCTTTAACAGAGTACATAACCACAGTACGTGGGGTAATGCAGCGGTAGGAATGATTGGTTTGGCGATAAACGATGATGAACTCGTAGAACGAGCGTTGTATGGCTTGCCCAAGGACGATAAAGAAAATTTAGCTTATGATAATGATGGTGGCTTTATATATGAAAATGGACAAGCCAAAGCTGGCTTTTTTGCTCAAATAGATAATGCATTCTCTCCGGATGGTTATTACGAAGAAGGCCCTTACTATCAGAGATATGCTATGACACCATTCATGCTATTCGCATCGGCATTACAAAATAATAGACCCAAACTTAACATTTTTGCTCATAGAGATAGTGTGTTGCTCAAAGCAGTATATGCTCTCATCTATCAGACTAATGAGGCGGGAGAATTTTTTCCAATCAATGATGCTCAAAAAGGTATGAGTATTCGCTCCCTTTCGGTTATATCCGCGGTGGATATTGCATATTCACTCAATGAAGATAAAGGATTACTTGGATTAGCGGTAATTCAAGATCAGGTATTGCTCGACCAATACGGATATCGTGTAGCATTGGGTATCTCAAAAGGAGATATATCAAACACCAGTAAAAAATCAGTACAACTTGGTGATGGTAAAGATGGTAAACAAGGAGCACTTACAGTGTTGCGTACAGAAAATGGAGATAATGACTTGACACTCGTGTTTAAATCTACGGGGCAAGGTCTTGGCCACGGTCACTTCGATAAGCTAGGCATCCTACTATATAGTGGAAGCGACGAAGTATTACAAGACTATGGATCTGCCCGCTGGGTAAATATGGACCAGAAACAAGGAGGACGGTACTTACCCGAAAATAAATCTTGGGCCAAACAGACTTTGGCCCACAACACCATCATTGTAGATGGTAAGTCACATTTTGAAGGAAAATATAAAAATGCAACAGGCAAACATTCAGACCCACTCGTTTTTGATGTGTCAGACCCAAGTATGCAATTAGCCATAGCAGCTGATACTAATGCGTATCCAGGTGTAAACTTACATCGAACGGTAGCCTTAATCAATGAACCAGCGTTTGGGAGTCCTTTTGTGTTGGATTTGTTCGGGGCAATTTCTGAGGAGGAGCATACGTACCAAATGCCTTATCAATTTGCCGATAGGTACATGACCAGTGATCCCAAAATGCAGGCACAACCTATGCCTATCGTGATGGGTAAGAAACACGGCTATCAGCACGTATATCAAGAAGCTGAGGCAGAGATATCTCAATCGGGATACTCTTTCAATTGGTATAACCACAAGAAATTTTACACGATTACAGGCGTGTCTCAGCCAGGTGACAAATTAGTTCTAGCTCGAATGGGTGCTAACGATATTAACTTCAACATCAGAAGTGACGCATTTTATCTGCACGAGACCAAAAAACAAAAGGATGCTCTTTTTGCAGCTATAATTGAGCCGCACGGGACTTATAGCTACGTGTCAGAGATCCCAAACACACCAACATCTCAAATCAAGAGCATAGAAGTATTGGTGAAAACTACGAAATATACGGTAGTGCAAATAGTGAATATTACGGAGACTAAGATGCTAGTATTTATCAGTAACGAAAAAAACCATGAAACTCAGAATCATTCTACTAAACTTGCAGGACAAACGTATACTTGGACTGGAACACATCACAAATTAATCATAAACTAAAGAAATGGAAATAAAACCAACAGACGCATATTTCATAGGAGCAGAAAATCCGTGGGAAGATGCTGCACCAGGCATCAAAAGACAAATCATGGGCTATGATGACAAAATCATGCTTGTGAAAGTAAAATTTGAAGAAGGAGCTGAAGGCTATATGCACGAGCATTTTCACTCTCAAGTAACGTACGTGGAAAGCGGTGAGTTCAAAATGACCATAGGTGATGAGGTAAGAACACTAAAAGGTGGCGACGCATTCTATATTTTACCTCACGTCTTGCACGGATGTACGTGTACTTCTCCAGGAGTACTTATAGACGTATTTAGCCCCGCTAGAGAAGATTTTTTAAAGCCTAAAGAAGCATGAAGTGGAAAGGACTTAGGTGGTGGATTATTGGGCTTATTTTCGTAGCCACGGTTATCAACTATATCGATAGAACTGCCTTTGCATTACTTTGGCCTGAGATGGGCAAAGACTTGGGTATGGATAAATCTGACTATGCATTAATGCTAAACATATTTATGGCAACCTATGCAGCAAGTAAGTTTTTGTCTGGACGTTTGTATGATCAAATTGGTACGCGAATAGGCTTTACAGTTTCGATAGTAGTTTGGTCAGCAGCAGCTGCGTTTCACGCGTTTGCGAGGGGGATTGTTAGTCTATCTGTAGTACGTGGTTTGCTTGGTCTCGGAGAGGCTGGATTGTGGCCAGGAGCAGTGAAGAGTAATGGCGAGTGGTTTCCTGCCAAGGAGAGAGCATTGGCACAAGGTATTTTTAACTCAGGGGCATCGATCGGAAATGTGATAGCTCCGGTTATCATCGTTTTCTTATATGCACAGTTTGGTTGGAAGTCTACTTACATTATACTTGGAGCATTGGGTATGCTATGGGTTATTCCTTGGCTATTTATCAATAAGACAGGACCTGAAAGCCATTCTTGGATAACAGAAGAAGAAAGAAGCCTGATATTAGGGGATAGAGCTAAAGAAGATAATGATGCTCCCAAAGAAAAGAGCTTAAGTCTTCCTAAGATACTCTCGTTCAAAGAGTCTTGGGGTGTCCTTATGTGTAGATTCTTCATAGAGCCTATTTGGTGGTTCTTTGCCGGGTGGATGCCAATATACTTAAACGGAAAATTTGGGTTGAGTATAGAAGAAATAGGAAATACGATGTGGATTTCTTACTTGATGGCTGCAACGGGTAGCATTATAGGCGGATTCTTTACCCAGGAAGTAATCAAACGTTACAGTGTAGATACGGGACGAAAAACCAGTATAGTAGTAGGAAGTGCACTTATCATATTTGCATTTATTGGTATCATTACTATGGTTACAGAATCTAACTATATGATATTTATCTATTTAGCAGGTGTTGCTCTTTTTGGGTTCCAATTTGCAATAGGGAATATCCAGACTTTATCGAGCGATTTGTTGAGAGGCCCTTCGGTAGGAACTCTTGCTGGACTAGCAGGTACCGTTGCAGCAGTTTCTCCTATGATAATGAACTGGTTCATTGGTCGTATAACCGGTGATGGATCATATAACCCCGCATTTATAACAATTACTATTTCGGTAGCATTGGGTGTATTGGCGATTTTCTTTTTCATAAGAAAAGTAAAATTAGTAGATACAGCAGCAGCGAATTGAAAAAATCACAAACAATAGAAACAGAAAAACAAAACAATTAATATGAGTACAAACAACGGAAGAGTAGCCGTAATAACTGGAGCTACTGGAGGAATCGGATTTGAAATAGCAAAACGATTTGGCAAGGATGGATATACCCTTGTTCTAAACGGAATAGATGAAGCTGCAGGTGCAGAAAAAGTAGCAGAGCTTACCTCAATGGGATACACTGCGGAGTACTACAACTTTGACGTAACAAATGAAGACCAAGTAAACGCAGCTATGAAAACCATAGGTGACAAATACGGTAAACTAGATGCAGTAGTAAATAATGCAGGAGGACTAGGTGGAAGATCTAGATTTGAAGAAATGACTACTGAGTTTTATAGAAGCGTAATGGCTCTTAACTTAGATTCTACATTCTTCGTATCTAGAGCGGCTATCCCTTACTTAAAGAAAGGTGAGAATTCAAATATCGTAAACTTCACATCTAATGCAGGGTGGAATGCAGGTGGACCAGGTGCTGGTATATACGGTACTTCTAAAGCAGGTGTACACGCTATCACCAGAGCATTGGCTAAGGATTTAGCTCCTGATGGTATCCGAGTAAATGCAGTATCACCAGGTACTATTGATACTCCTTTCCACGCACAGATAAAAGCAACTAAGCCAGAGGTTTTCGCTTCGTGGGCTAACAATATTATGCTAGGTAGACTTGGTCAGCCGGAGGATGTTGCCGGTGCAGTTGCATTTTTGGCAAGTAAAGATGCTTCATTTATCACAGCAGAAACATTACAAGTAGGTGGTGGACAAGCTCTAGGTATATAAGGTTTACAAGAATATATATAACATTTAAGCAAGTGCATTCGTGTCAATGGCGGCTACTGAGTCGCATAGGTGCGAATGCTTTACTGTATAACTGAATAATTAAATATAGAACAGACCGATGAAAAAAGTAGTAACATTTGGAGAAATAATGCTACGCTTGGCACCTCAAGGATTTTTGAGGTTTTCACAAGCTAACAATTTTGATGTAGTATATGGTGGTGGAGAGTCTAACGTGGCTGTATCACTTGCCAACTATGGTGTGCCTGTAGATTTTGTAACGCGTTTGCCTAAAAATGACATAGGAGAATGTGCAATGATGGAAATGCGTAAGCGTGGTGTAGGTGTAGACAAGATAGTATACGGTGGTGACCGTTTAGGAATTTACTTCCTAGAGACTGGTGCTGTAAGCCGTGGTAGTAAGGTAGTGTACGATAGAGCACACTCTGCCATGTCTGAAATAGAACCAGGAATGGTTGACTGGAAATCAGTATTCAAAGATGTAGAGTGGTTTCACTGGACGGGGATCACGCCTGCTATATCGCAAGGTGCAGCAGATGCGTGTATAGAAGCTGTGAAAGTGGCTAGCGAAATGGGAATTACTATTTCTACTGACCTTAACTACAGAGCAAAACTTTGGAATTTTTGTGATGATGCTCATCGCGAAAAAATAATGAGTGAGCTTACTTCATACTGCGATATCATATTAGGTAACGAGGAAGATGCAGAAAAACACTTCGGTATAAAGCCAGAAGGACTAGACATCACCACACAAGGAGAGCACGTGAAAGCAGAGGCATTCCTTTCTGTATGTGAGCAAATGATGGCCAAGTTCCCAAAGGCTAAAAAAGTAATTACTACACTTCGTGGGTCTATATCTGCTTCGCACAACACGTGGGCAGGGGTATTGTATGATGGTAGCACACTTTACAAAACAAGAGAATATCAGATTACAGATATCGTAGACCGTGTAGGTGGTGGCGACTCATTTATGGGTGGTCTTATCTATGGTTTGCTTAAGTATCCAGAAGATGATCAAAATGCATTAGACTTTGCGGTAGCAGCTTCGTGCCTCAAGCATACCATCAAAGGAGATGCTAACTTGGTGACTGTAGCAGAAGTAGATAAACTTATGGGCGGAGACGCAAGTGGACGAGTAGCTCGATAATATTATCAAATAACTATATGAGGGTAATCCACTGTTTAAGCAATTAGATAAGCAGGGATTACCCTTTTGTTCTTAAAACACATACATAAAAAATAAAAATGGCAAGATTTACCCGTATAGAAGTAGCTCAAAAAATGGAAGAGCAAGGAATGGTTCCATTGTTTTATCACCCCAACATAGAGTTAGGAAAAAAAATACTAAAAGCCTGCTACGATGGCGGCTCACGTTTGATGGAATTTACCAATAGAGGCGACTACGCTCACGAGGTTTTCAGAGAACTAAACAAATACTGTGAAGCAGAACTACCTGAAATGATAATGGGCGTAGGTTCTGTAACCGATGCTGGTGCAGCATCTTTGTACATGCAATTGGGTGCCAATTTTGTGGTAACCCCAGTAATGAGAGAGGACATAGCAATCAGTTGTAACCGCAAAAAAGTACTATGGTCTCCAGGGTGTGCCTCACTTACCGAGATTTGCAAAGCAGAAGAATTGGGATGCGAAATCGTAAAGTTATTCCCAGGAGGAACTTATGGACCTGGTTTTGTAGCGGCTATAAAAGGCCCACAACCGTGGACTAGAATAATGCCTACGGGTGGAGTATCACCTACGAGAGAAAACCTCGAAGGATGGTTCAAAGCTGGAGTAACGTGCGTAGGTATGGGGTCTAAACTCATTTCTAAAGACATCGTAAACGGAGAGAAATATGCAGAATTACAAACAGCAGTCTCTGATGCTTTGGCACTTATAAAAGAGATAAGATAATGAATAGGAGGCTTTTAGATCTTGCGACCAAACAAGTTGTACTGAAAGCCTCATTTCAGCTTTTTGGAGTACTCGCTGTGTGCACCTTGTTCTTACTAGGCGGATGCAATTCTTCATCTAATAAAGAAGAAAAGCAAGAAGTCGCAACTTCACCCAAAGCAAGAGAAGTAATACCGTTTTTTGATAAATGGAATTTGATTTTAGGCGATGGGTCTAATGTGGGAGATGCTTCTGAATTAGTACATCAAGACTTTTTTTATACTACCACGGATGAGGCTGGGGATGGGGTAGTGTTCAAAACACCAAATGCAGGAAACACCCACGGCACGTCTAACAATACACGTACAGAGTTGGCTCAACTCAAAAAATGGTCAGCACTCACGCACAATAAGCTATCGGCAACGCTCAAAGTAAAAGGCGTATCGAACAGCGGAGATGCACGAGTAGCAGCATCGTATTGTGTGGTAGTAGGTCAAATACATAGTGCCGACGGTCACGAAAACGAACCACTCAAGATTTTTTATAAGAAATTTCCGGGCCACGAAAAAGGCTCTGTATTTTGGCATTACGAAATCAATACTGAAGGTGATGACAATGCCGGAAGGTGGGATTTTTCGACTGCCGTATGGGGCAATGATTTTGCGGTGGTAGGCGATGGCGATAGCAGTTATCCTGCCGAACCTAAAGAAGGTATAGCAATAGATGAGGAGTTTAGCTATGAAATAGAGGTCCGAAATGGGACGATGTACCTCACTTTTAGCAGTGATGGTCACCCGACGAAAACTTTCACCAAAAGTCTAATAGAATCTGAGTACACAACATCAGAAGATATGCCGCAGCAAACACGTGACCTATTTTTGCCGATAGGGCAAGATGGAGTAGAACGTGCAAATGCGTATGCAGATGAAGGATTATTTTTTAAACTAGGAGCGTATAACCAAACCAATGGCAAATCGCCGGAGGTAAACAAAAACTGGTGCTCAGGAGCACAAACCTTTGATGGAGACATCCAAAAACAATATGAAACAGGCAACTATGCCGAGGTATGGTTCAAAGAGGCCACATTGATGATAAGCGACTCCGCTATTTCAAATCAAGGATATTTCCTTAAAAATGACTAAGAAAAAACATATGAAAAAAATATTTATTTACGTTCTATGGGTACTGCTAAGTTTACCAACTGCGATGGCTTCCAATACCCTAGTAAGCAATGAGTCTGAGTATGACAATGCGGTAGAAAATGCAACAGCTGGAGATACTATTATCTTAAAAAATGGAACGTGGAACAATATAGTATTCGAATTTTACGCAGAGGGGACAGAGGCCGACGCTATAGTAATGACGGCAGAAACTGCTGGAGAAGTGATACTAACAGGGAATTCTCGACTAAAAATTTATGGAAAATATCTGCAAGTGCAGAACCTCGATTTTAAAAATGGTGCGTCTACAGGAAGTGATTTAATTGAGTTTAGGAAAAGTTCGAGTGAGTTAGCAGAAAACTGCCGATTGACCAATTGTAGAGTGCTTAATTATAACCCAGCCAGCGATGCTACAGCGTACAAATGGGTTTCTATATTTGGTAAAAATAATAGAGTAGACCACTGCACATTCACAGGAAAAAATAACGAAGGAGCACTGCTCGTTGTCTGGCTAAATGGCCAAGCAAACTATCACCGCATAGACCACAACTATTTTTCAGACATTCCACGGCTAAACCGTAATGGAGCTGAAACTATCCGCATAGGTACGAGTACCAATAGTATGACGGAGTCGAGGACTGTAGTAGAGCATAATGTGTTCGAAAAGTGCGACGGAGAACTGGAGATTATCTCCAATAAATCAAACTTCAATATTTACCGATATAACACCTTTATCAATAATGATGGAGGACTGACCTTACGGCATGGAAATGATTGTGAGGTGTACGGGAATTTCTTTTTTGGAGCATCGGGCAAATCGTGTGGAGGTGTTCGTATCATAGGCGAGAGACATCGGGTGTACAACAACTACTTTCAAGACTTAGAAGGAACCAGTACAAGAGCAGCAATCAGTGTGATGAACGGCGTTCCTAACTCACCACTCAACAGGTATTTTCAGGTAAAAGAAGCACAGATTGTACATAATACTATCGTCTCTTGCCGACAGGCATTTGCTTTTGGGGTTGGTAAAAGCACGGAATTATCGCTTCCGCCTATCGACTGTATCGTAGCCAATAATGTGGCAGATAAATTTACGGGAACGTCACCAATCGTATATACAGACAACCCAATCAATATTTCGTATTCATCCAATTTCATCAATTCTACGAGTCTAAGTATTTCAGACCCGGGCTTAAGTATAACGAACCCTGAACTGGTTTTTTCTGATGGAATGTGGCGTACACAGCAGCAAGGACCAACAGAAAATGCAGCTATAAGTACATATAGCTATGTGACTAAGGACGTAGATGGACAAAGTAGAGACGATAGGCCAGACATTGGAGCAGATGAATTCTCGGAGCAAGGAGTTCTGATTACACCACTATCGGCAAGCGATGTAGGGTCTGATTGGGAGAGGGAAACCAACGCTGTAAAACAACAATCACTTGTAGACTACAACATATACGTGCATAACAAAACGCTGTATTTTTCCAACATAAATAACACGAATAAGCCACAGACAGTGAGTATTTATAATGCAAATGCTCAACAGGTATACGTTCAAAAATTGGATAAAGGAGAAAATAGAATCCCATTGGAATCGTTGTCCGGTTTTTACATAGTGCAGATAACGAGTGAAGGAAGCCCGAAATACACTAAGAAAGTATGGTTCTAAGCCTTAAATACATATGAGCATAATTAAACATATACCCCTTACGCATAGAACAAGTGTCTTAGGTTTCTTTTTGTGTTTGATACTTAGCACGACAGCACAGACTATTGGTGCTCGATCTGTTATACCCAACGACAGTCT
>JABIUV010000054.1 GCA_018700895.1 Bacteroidota bacterium | reverse complement strand
GGCTTGTTGAGTTCTTTGAGCTGCTGAGCTATGAGCCTAAATCCTTCTTCATTATGACCAACATCGCATATTACTAGGGGTGTCCTTTGTAAAATTTGCCATCTGCCAACAAAGTTGGAAATTTTACGTACATGTTTTAGTGCTTCTCTATTGTTTTTATCCTCCGTTGGTAGGATCTTATTTGCCAGCTCAACGCATCGCAAGGCACATCCTATATTCCACTGCTGATGCTCACCTGCGAGATCCGTTTCAAATGTCTTATGCAAATAGGAGTGGAGCGGGGCATTCATCTCTTTAGCCTTGTTGGTTATGACTTCCATAGGTTCTAGAGCGATGTTTCCTACTACTAGCGGAGTAATGGTCTTTATAATACCTGCTTTTTCGGTAGCTATCTTTTCTAGAGTATCACCAAGCATGTCAACGTGGTCATAACCTATAGACGTAATGATACTCGCTATGGGGTGAATGATATTCGTACTGTCTAGTCGGCCACCTAATCCGGTTTCTATGATAGCAATATCTACCTTTTTCTCTGCAAAATAAGCAAATGCCATTGCTACCGTTATTTCAAAAAAAGAAGGGCTTATTTCATCCACGTACTCACTTATCTGCTGTACGAATGATATCACAAACTCCTCTGAACACAGTTGTCCATTTATCTTAATTCGTTCCCTGAAATCGACTAAGTGTGGCGATGTATATAAGCCTACCTTGTACCCGTTCTCTTGATATACGGCGGATAGAATGTGACTTGTAGATCCTTTTCCGTTGGTACCAGCTATGTGTATACTCTTAAAATCACGTTGCGGATTGCCAATGGCATCGCATAGCTTAATAATATTGGTTAAATCTTTTTTGAAAGCGACAGTGCCAATACGTTGATACATAGGCAGCTTGGTGTACAAGTAATCAAGCGTTTGCTCGTAGGTCACGGTAAGCATTTTTAGGTCTTAGTTTACCTTGAAGGTGAAGTTGACGTATCCACATCCACTTTGTGCTCCCGTTACGTTGGTAAATTTAAACTTACGAAGGGCAGCCTTAGCTCGTGCGACCAACTCAGGGTCATTTGTCATATTGATATTGCGGAACTTAGGATTTTTAGAAACATCCTTTACATTTCCATTCTTGTCTACACATACCCTTAAACTTACCACTCCCGATTTCTGCACACCGCCTTGTGGTTTAACATAATTTTTTACCTTAAATCCTCCGATACCACCGTCTATACCAGGTCCTATAGCTGGGCCACTTCCTGTACCGTCACCCATATTTCCTTGTCCTCCTGTGCCATCAGGGCTTCCATCTGGTTTGCCGTCAGGACTACCTTTATATCCTCCTTTATCGCTCGTGCCGCCTTTTCCACTGCCTGTTTTATCTTTACCAAATAGACTTTTCTCATTTAGTTTTCTGACTGGTTTAGTAGTCTCCTTTGGCGTTTCTTTCTGTTGCGGTTCTGTTACTGGTTTACCTTGAGCTTTGGCGGGAGGTTTTGTAGTCGGCTTAGTTTCTTGTACCGCAGGAGCTTCGTCCACATCACTCGTAAGTTGACTTTCAGGGACATATTCTTCTACTACTGGTGGCGTGTATTCTTCCTCTTGTTGCTCAGCAGCACTGTTGTCCGGTCCTCCGTTGTCGGGTTCACCCATACTTACGGTTACACCTCCTCCTGGATCAAAATCAGCCTTGGCATCACCACACGCATTGAGCATAGCAAGTATGATAAATGTAATAAACAGAAAGGCATATAACATGATAGTGCCTACCAGTGCTTGTTTGTCTTCTTCTCTATTTAAATCTACCATGTATTGATGTATCGGTTACTTACCTCCGTCTAATGCTAATACTACCTTAGCCCCAAGTTTGTCTGCGGTCATCACAAGATCCATTACGTCTTCATAACGAATATTCTTGTCCCCACGCACACTCACTGTAGCTTCTGGTGTTTTACTTAATACCGCTCGTAGCTCAGAAGGTAAACGACCTTTTGATATTTTTTTGTCATCTATGGCGTAATTTAGGTCTTTATCTACCGAAACAATTACCACCTTGTTGACAGGATTAACATTATTTACACCCTTGGGAAGTACCAATTTGAGTGCGGGATCTTTTACCACAGAGCTTATGATAATAAAGAAAATGAGCAATAAGAATACAATATCCGTCATACTCGACGCATTGAATTCTGTATTAACCTTGCTATTTTTTCTAAAATTCATATTAGGCGGGTTCGTGCATTATATCTAAAAACTCTACTGATGTAGCCTCCATTTTATAAACTACTTTGTTAACCATATTGCTCAACAAGTTGTAGGAGATGTAAGCAAATATACCTACTACTAAACCGGCTACGGTAGTCATCATTGCTTCACCAATACCACCACTTAGTAGGTCGGCAGTTATTTGTTGGCCACTATCTTGCATTTGGTTGAAGGTACGTATCATACCTGTCACCGTTCCCAAGAAACCAAGCATAGGTGCTGCTCCCGAGATAGTTGCGAGTATGGCCATTCCTTTTTCCAATTTGTACACCTCTAGTTTACCTACGTTTTCTACTGCTACGCTAATGTCTTTGAGCGGTTTCCCTATTCGCGATAGTCCTTTTTCTATCATTAGCCCGATGGGTGTTCCTTTGTCGTGGCACAAACGTTGAGCACTTTTGAGGTCACCGCCTTGTACCATTTCTTTTATGTCACTCATAAACTGAGAGTCCAATACACCAGCTTTTTTTATGGTGAAGTATCGCTCAAAGGTAAGGTACACTGCTATTACACTTAGAATACCAATAGGTATCATTACAACACCGCCCTTCCATATTAGGCCAAGTATGTCCATTGCTCCACCGCCACCTGAGGCTGTAGTGTCAGCAACTGCGTTTCCGCCTTCTACCAATTGAAGTAGTATGCTCATATTATTTCTGTTTTATAACTAGTTTTTGGTCTAATTTATTTTGAAGCAGCACTTTATATTCTTTTGCGACTTCAGGATTATCAAAAGCAATGATGAAAACACGTGTATTGTTTTCTGTCTGAAGAATGCACGCTTCTTCATAGTGCGTTCTGATTTTTTGAGTGAACTGAATCGCCTCTTTGGTATTGCTTACCTCAGCATATACGCCATATCCACTTGGGATACTAGCAGTAGTATTTACACTTGGGATATCGAGTACAGACGCGGTTTGCTCATCGCCTTGAGCAAAATATGAAGGATTAGACTCATATTGGAAGATAGAAATACATAATCCTACCAATAGTACCACACAAAATGCATTTGCCATTCCAATGGCACTTATACGCGACTTTTGTTTCTTAGTCGCTGTGTTTTTATCTAATTTCTTTTGTTGAACAGCTGCGTTCTTACGTTTGGTCTTGGTCCTAGCCACTTCTTTTTGAGCAACGAGTTTCTCCACTTTAGGTTCTGGAGTAGAAATTGATGTCTCAGGGATTACGACCTCAGTTCCTCGGGGTAGTGTCGTTAATCGCAGCTTGGGTAGTCCGTAAGATGCCGATTCAAAGTTAACAGCATGATGCGGCACGAACACCACCTTAGCTTCTTTGGTATAATAAAAAGTACCAATACCTTTTAATTCACAGTTTCTTTTGTCGCGTAGCGTTGCCCACAGATTAGTTACGTAGGTTTCTACCATTTTTAGTCCTTGTTCATAAGCACTCTGATTGAGCGTACTTACACGGTTAGCGAGCAATCCGTCGTTGTTGGTGATTTGCTTATTGAAGGTTACCGTCTTTTGCTTAGGGGTACAGTAATTTGCTACACTATTAATCTCTGCCTCTTTTTCATGAAGTAAAAAAGCACCAAACTTTGGTAGTATAACACAGTTGTGCTTATACAGTAAAAATGATATTTCTTTTGTCAAATCCATTCTAATGCAATATTAAGAAAATACGACTTTAAAAACGTGAAAATAATCAGAAACAACACGTTTTAGGTATTAAGCCTCGTGTGTGCGTTTCAACCTTTACTTTCGTACTTGCACATTCTCCTGCGTCTATGCTTTTTTACAGAAGTAAAATATGCTCTGCAATTACAATGAGAAAGTAATCCCAGCCAGCACATTAAATCCTTGTGCTTGGTAGTTGTTCCATAACTCGTAATCTTGGTTCAATAAGTTGTGCACGTTTATAAATCCACTAATATTTTTCTTATAACGATACTCTATGCCAAGGTTTAAATCATTGATGGCGGCAAGTGTAGCTGTGTTGCCTGCCAAATCACGAGCTTCGCGTGTACTGGTAGCAAAGTATCCACCATTGATGTATATTTTATCAGCCATACGCACGGTTGCAAATAGTGCCGCATCATACGTAGGTAAATGCCAAGCTGCTTGCTCCGCTCTCAGACTGTACGAGTAAAAATTACCTCTAAATCCGATATCTACATTTTGATTTACATCAAATTTTAGTTCGCCAGAGAAGGT
Organism: Bacteroidota bacterium; assembly: GCA_018700895.1. Taxonomy (GTDB): domain Bacteria; phylum Bacteroidota; class Bacteroidia; order NS11-12g; family UBA9320; genus UBA9320. Next base: position 30,979 of record JABIUV010000054.1, on the reverse strand, counting down.
AAACTTATTCATATCATCTACCACAGTAGTGAAATTACGCAATTGATTGGTATCATTAACAAATAAGTATTGATCCGAAATGATTTCTTGTTTCATCTGAATGCCATACGACACAAAGTTTTTGAATCCGCCATTCATCCCAGCGTGAAGCGTCCATACGTAAGGATTAGATAGGTTCACATTATTTCCCAAAAACAAATTCTCATAACTAATGCTTCGCAATGTATTCTTTTGCAAATCACCGGTTACTCCCGCATAAAAACGCAATTTTTTCGGGACTAGGTAAGTCTCCGCTCTCAGGTGTGGAGCAGCTTTAATCTCACTAATAGTAGAATCCAAAATACCTATGTAGTTCATATTAAGACCCATGTCTATGGTCCATTTCTTAAACTCAAACTCGTAATGTGGCTTTACATCAATAAATAGTCTGCTGTAATCGGCCAAATCAGTAAGTTGGGTAAAAGTACCACCTAGGTCCAGGTGCAAATCACCAGAGCCCAGTTTCATAGTGGTGTTGTTGGTGAGATAAACGGTAATTTCGTTTTCGCCTAGTTTATCAAAAAGGTTAAACCCAATATCAAAATCATTTTTCGCCTTTGACTTATTAATCGTCCAATTTAATTTTGAGCCAATGTCATTGTATATCTGATTGATATCGCCCAGCTCTAGTACGTTTGCCGTATCTTCTAAGTAACCATAGTAATGCACCACATTACGGTTATAATCTATTTCACCGTACAGGTTATTACCTTTTTCACGCAGCCCATACGCTTTTATTCTATTTTCACTAAATAGTCCTTGGCGTGGATTATTAGAGGCATTAGCCGCGTGGTGTTTCACCTTTAGCCCGTAGGTATAATACTTGTCTTGTGTATTGTGTATGCTCGCATCTAGGTAGGAGGTAAGGTAGTTTCCCCCACCTATTTCTATATAGTTATCAAAAAGATCTTCTGGTTTCTCAGGTTTGATGAACACTGGATTGATAGGCGAGTACACCGCTTTGGGTTTGTAGGCCACATTGGGAAAGGTGTACTTATATACAGGTGCTTTCACTTTAGGTTCTTCTAATGTAGGCTGTATGTCAATCTTTACTGATTCCGCCATATCGGGCTTATACCGTGTGTTTACCGTTACATCTGCCAGTGTAGTGTCGCGTTGAGCCAAGAGTTGAGTAGTACTCAAGAGTAACAATAAGCTCAATGTATATGTGAAGTGTATGTGTCCCACGATTAATTATTTGAACGAATTTAAGGCTAGTGTAGTACATCAAGAGGTGGTATTTGGTATATATATCAACACATTTTCCAATAGTTGTGAAGTAGCATGGTTTAGTATATATTTGGTTAAAATAGTTTGGATAATAATAATGTCAAAGAAGCAAAACGACGATAAGCTGAAAGCACTAAAGATGACCATTGACAAATTGGAAAAGTCTTATGGTAAGGGTGTAGTAATGAAAATGGATGACGATAACATCGTAAAGGTAGATTCTATCTCTACGGGTTCTTTGGGTCTGGATATTGGATTAGGAGTGGGTGGTTTCCCTAAGGGTAGAGTCATTGAAATATATGGCCCTGAATCTTCGGGTAAAACAACCTTAGCGATGCACTGTATTGCCGAAGCTCAGAAAAAAGGTGGAATATGTGCTTTCGTAGATGCGGAGCATGCATTTGATAAGTTCTATGGTGAAAAAATAGGTATAGATACCAATGAGTTACTAATCTCGCAGCCCGATGATGGTGAGCAAGCACTGGAGATAGCCGACAATCTCATACGTTCTGGGGCTATTGATGTAATCGTGATAGACTCTGTAGCAGCTCTTGTACCACGTGCCGAGCTAGAAGGCGATATGGGAGATTCTAAAATGGGTCTGCATGCCAGACTGATGTCTCAGGCACTTCGTAAACTTACGGGAACTATCAACAAGACTGGTTGTATCTGTATCTTTATCAATCAGTTGCGTGAAAAAATAGGCGTAATGTTTGGTAATCCTGAAACCACTACGGGTGGTAATGCCTTGAAGTTTTATGCTTCGGTACGATTAGATATACGTAGAATAGGAAGTATAAAGGATGGTGTAGACATCATAGGCAACAGAGTGAAGGTGAAAGTAGCCAAAAACAAAGTAGCTCCTCCGTTCCGTGTGGTAGAATTTGACATTATGTATGGTCAAGGAATATCTAAAGTGGGAGAGGTGATAGACCTAGGAGTAGAGAATAATGTGATTCAGAAAAGCGGTAGCTGGTTTAGCTATGACGAAACACGCCTCGGACAAGGACGAGACTCTGTAAAACAACTCTTACTAGACAACCCAGAAATGATGGACGAAATAGAAGGTAAGATTTTCAAAATCATTAACGGGGACGAAGATGAAGTAGCACAAGCAGTAGCCGAATAACCCCTTATTCAGAGAACGAACAATTCAAGCCTCGCTGCCATTTGGTGGTGAGGCTTTTTTTATATTGCTAGATGCGAACTCAAGTTGGTATAGATTAACTAAACCTTGTATTTACACCAAGAGGGACAATAGGTACAAGTCATAGCATAAAAATTACCGTGTTCCTTTATAGTTGCCTCGGTACTTGCGGTAGGGTGCAGCGAGGTACATCATTAGTAATCGGCTCATTCTGAAGCTTGCTGGTGCGGTAAGCAAGGAAAAACCAATAATCGCTCCGATGTACCAACCAAGACTATACTCCTCAAAGTAAGAGAAGTAGAAAAAACCAATGATAATGAGAAAGGCTACAGTATAAGCATAACTAAAATACATAGCACCCCAAAAGAATCCCGGCTCACTCTCAAACTTGACCTGACACGATGGGCAGTGCTCATTCATATCTCTAAATCGCTTGAGATTCCAAACTGTGTGTGTAAATACATTGCCCTTACGGCATTGAGGGCATTTGCCTCTAAAAAAAGCTAGCAGTCCACTCATCTTACTTTTTACGTTTGTAGTACCAAGCGGTGCCTACTACGGCAATGGCCAAATAGGGTGTTGCAAGTAAGTAGAGTATACCATCATTAAGCCCTTTCCCTTTGGCATCTTCTCCTTCCATACCACTCTCTACCGATGCCTTACACATAGGGCATTGTGCGTTGGCATCTAATGAAATAAGACTAGCCGTGGTGATGATGCTGAATGCTATTAGAATTTTTTTCATTGGTTCAAAGATACTATTCGGTTGGAAGAAAGAAGAAGTTTTGAATGTGACTTGGGTTACTTTGTATCGTTTCCAACTTGCCATTTTGCAAAACCATAGTGTTATATCCTAATCCGTTTAAATATTGAAAACAGTCTTGTCTATTTTGATTGTCCCATAGTTCACAGTAAATGATCGGCTTACAGCGTTTTAGTAGATTTTCTGCTCCTAAAAACACTTCGTACTCAAAGTTTTCTACGTCAATTTTTATTGCATCAATTTGCTTATTCGCAAATGCGGCCATATCATCGAGTCGCTTACAATCAGTTTCAAATAAGCTACCATCATTGAATTCCTCCATCTTGTCGTCTACCACGTGCGAGAGGCCTTGTTTTTTTACACCGTCTACAATAGGTAATACCAATTGGATGGTCTTATTCTCATTTCCCAAGGCGTTGGTTAATAAGGTGAGATTGTTCAATGCATAGCGTTGCTTTACCTTTTGTACTACACGATAGTTGTTAGGCATCGGTTCAAAGGCGATAGTCTCTTTAGTTTGCTTAGCGAGGTAGTAACTCATTAGACCTAAATTAGCCCCAATATCCAAGGCCACACCATCAGGCTGAATCAAACTAAGGAAATGAAAAAAGTCATTTTCATTTTTATCACTTTTGAGTATTTTGAGCTTGTAAAGGGTGAAATACCATAAGTAGGTATCATACCCGAAAATACGCTGCAGAGATCGCTGTATAAATGCTTTCAAAGGGTAACTCAGAAAGAGTAGTAAGGAGATATCATGAGATACACAATTACACCTGTTACGGCTACATAAAGCCATATAGGAAAAGTAAATCGCACAATCTTACGATGCTTATCTATTTTTTGATTAAGTGCGTACCAGAAAGATAATAATATAAGTGGTAACACCACAGCGGCTAGAATGATGTGTGTGGTGAGGATAATGTAATACACATAACGTATAATTCCCTCACCTCCGAATGTAGTTTCCGGCACAAAAAAGTGATACACGACATAACTGATCAAAAAAAGTGCTGATAAACCAAATGTGGTAATGTTCAACGCTTTGTGACGTGCTATATTTTTCGCCTTGATGGCTCGGAGTGATAAGACAAGCAAAACAGCACATGTACCATTGATAATGGCGTGAAGCAATGGCAATCTATAGATAAAGTCTGGGAATTCAGTAGGTGGATTGAGTACACGCTTGTTGAGTAATACTACTAGTACGAATACCACAATACTCAGTACTAATGCTATTCTGAAAAATGTCTTGTCGCTTATTTTATTCATCTTCTTTTATGGCTTCTTCATCTTTGTATACTTTCAGTAAAAATCGAGCATCTTTTATCATTTCCATAACCTCAGTGATTTTTAGCCCGTCGTATATACCTCTTACATGGAAATCTTTGTCTACCAACATAATTTTTTCACTATGGATAAAGTTGTTGGTGTCTGGCACTTCTTGTATTACCGCTTTATAACTATCCTTTGCCAGGTGGTATATCGTACTTTTTTTGCCGGTTAAAAATTTCCACTGCTTGTCGTTCACCTCAAACTTGTCTGCATACGCTCGTAATATAGGCACACTGTCATTGTATGGGTCTACCGTGTGTGATAAGAATAATACATCCGTACTATTTTCTAATTTTTGCGAAGCAATTTTCATATGCCCATTGATCGTGGGACATACATCTGGACACGATGCAAAAAAGAAGTTGGCAATAAAAACTTTATCCCCAATGCTGTCGCGACTAAAAGGTTTTCCGTTTTGATCAGTTAGCTCAAACTCATCAATGATGTAAGGCACTTCTTTACCCATTTCATCGGTTGTAAAAACAGGAAGTTCGTAATATCCAGTTTCGGATTTTTTGAGTAAAAGGGCAAATAATACAGGTAATCCCAATATCACAGAGATTACGGATACTACTAGAATACGTCTGCCAGTAGATTGTTTCATATAGGTATAAGGATTAACTCCTTAAATTGTTCCCCAAAAGTTTCCTTCGTACATCATCCAGAATAGGAAGAAGATGATGAAAGCCATAGGAAGTATGATCATATAGCCAAGCTTTTTGTGCTCGTGCTTCATGTGCATAAATGTCCCTACGATAAACCACGCTTTGAGCACTCCCATTACGATGAAGAATATATTTCTACTCATACTTGGAGGCCATACAAAGTATGCAACGATATCTGCAATGGTCAAGAAGGAAAGAATCCAAAATCTGCCCCAAATATCTTTAGTACCGTGACTTTCTACCTTGGGAACCCAAGTCGTAGGGTCGTAATTCTCTGTATCGTGTATATCTACGTTATTATTTGTATGTGAAGACATGTTACTGTAATTCTTTAATGGTTAATGAAAAATATACTTAGATCAAATAGAAGAAGGTGAATACGAATACCCATACCAAATCAACAAAGTGCCAGTACAGACCTACCTTTTCTACCATTTCATAATGTCCACGCTTGGCGTAAGTTCCTTTAAGGTTATTGATATAGATGATTATATTGAGTACTACTCCTGAAAATACGTGGAAACCGTGAAATCCTGTTACTCCAAAGAATAAAGCAGCAAATGCTGGCGGACCATAAGGATTTGACCACATTCTTGCACCTGCAGAGATAAAGTTTGTCCATTCCCAAGCTTGACAGCCCAAGAACATAAAACCACCAATGATAGTGAGTAACATCCATTTGGATACAGCTTTTTGGTTCCCTTGTTGTCCTGCTTCTACGCCCAATACCATCGTTACACTACTCAAAATCAAAATAAGTGTCATCAAACTAACGAATATAAGCGGTAGGTGTAGCCCGTGAGCAAAGGGGAAGTGGTTGAAAACCAAGTCTGGTGAAGGCCATTGAGCTTCGGTAAACACACCTAATTCTCTAAGTGCAGGGATGAAATGCTCTGCGTGCTCGGCAGCGTGTTCTGCTCCGTGCTCTAAAGTAGTGGCAGCATGAGATGCTGTTTCGGCTACATCTGGAGCAAATTTTTCTTGTACATTCTCAGCAAACTTTAATTCAAGAGCGTCTATTTGCTCTATCGGAGTGGAATCATAGCTATAGCGTATAGCACCGTAGGCTATAAGTAGCGATGAAAATGTAAATGCATCTGAGAGCAGAAAGACCCACATCATTAGCTTTCCGTAACTTACATTGAAAGGGGAGTTACCTCCGCCCCAAGTGCTTGATTTTGATATAGTTTGTGTTGACATTGGTTAAAAATCGGGTGCAAAATATAAAAACAAATACAAATAAACCCACAACAAGCCTACAAAGTGCCAATAAGTATTGCACATGCTTATTTGTAAGGTATTTTTCTTATGTACCTGCAGGTTAAAAGTCTTTCCTAAAATAACAGATAGGTATATTATGCCGCCTATGATATGTGCTAAATGAATAGCTGCAATAGCAATTAAAAATGAAGCCGAAACTCTATCGCCATATTTAGGATTTACAAAGTGTAGTCCATTATCTGATAATTCTACCCAACCCAAGTATTGAGTGTACCCAAAGCCTAAACCTAGGAGTATGGTAAGAATAAGTCCAATTTTTACGCCACCCAACTCATCTTTTTTGGCACTTCGGTAGGCATATAACATGGTAATGGAACTTACAAGTACGATGATAGTTGAGTATAAAAATAGGGTAGGTAATTCAAAATCATACCAATTCCCATCTCCTTTTCTTACGATGTAAGCACTTGTGAGTCCTGAGAATAGCATTAATATTCCGAGGAGTAATAGCCAAAGGCTAAATTTTTTAGGGTGAACTCTTCCTGTGTATTCTACTTCTTGTGCCATATTCATTATATCTTGTCTATTAGTAACACTACGAGAACAAAAGGGTTGTACAATATGGATGCAAACATCAAACTTTTTGCATCTTTTATGGATAGTGATTTGTAAAGTTTAATTGCCATATACATTAGAGCAAGTGAGCCACCCAATAAGAGTGTAACGCTTAGTACCCCACTCATATTGATAAGATACGGCAGTACACTTATGGGTATCAACAAAATGGTTGAAATAAGTATAACCATAGCCGTTTTTTTTGATTTCCCAGAGCGTAGAGGAAGCAATCTGTAACCTGCTTTTTTGTAATCATCATCTAGCACCCAAGCAATGGCCCAAAAATGAGGGAACTGCCATACGAACTGGATAAGAAAAAGTATACCTGCTGCTGCAGAAAAACGTCCTGTTGCTGCCACCCATCCTAATAAAGGAGGAATAGCTCCCGGTACAGCTCCTATGTAAACAGCAATACTCGATACTCGCTTGAGTGGTGTGTATATAAAAGCGTAACTAATCAGCGAACCGATACCCAATATAGCTGCATATGTATTGAGGTAGTGACCTAATAAGTAAATCCCAACAGTACCTGTAATCACACAGAAAATCGCTGCTTCTAGTAAGGCCATCCTTCGTTGAGCGAGCGGACGGTTTTCGGTACGGGTCATCAAGATATCAAAGTCTTTTTCTACAATTTGGTTTAATCCATTGGATGAAGCAACTACTAGAAAACCACCAATGATTAGTGCAACGAGTTCTGTCCAGTTTAATTCACCTGTGTAACCTATGAGATAGCCGAAGATAGATGACAATACAACCGTAAATGTCAATCTGAATTTGATCAGTTGGCTATAGTCTTGAAGCTTGGCTTTGAGACCAATAGATTCAGTTTGCATGGTGGCTGTTTTCAACGGATTATGTTGCTTGTTTTGCTGATTTTAGAAACGAAGTGCAAATATAAAATTGTAACACAAATATACCGGCACCTAAGCTAATATGGAAAAGTTTTGAAGTAGATGCAGTAGCCTCTATCAATGCCAACGGTCCCCAAATAATTTGAGCCATAGCCATCACCATTATCCATCGTGAATTTTTACCCCAAAAAGTACTCTTACCAGCGTAGATGAATTGATAAATACTAGCAGCTAGTATCACAGCACCTAATACAGCGTGCCACTGAAAAGTAGGATACATCGCTTCTATTTTTTCATTGATCTGTGATAACACGGGTAGCAAGTCATACAGCTCGCGTACCTCTGCACCCAGTATAACTTGAATGCTGCTCAAAGCCAAAAGCAATATGCTGACTGTTTTGAGTTTAGAATCGATGGTGCCGTAATCTATTCCTGCAGCATATCTTCGAGCGAGTATAAAAAAACAAATACTGGCAAAGGCAGCAATGAAATGTACCGTTACGATCCCGCCTATGAGATTACTATTCACAACTACTGCACCTAGTAGTGCATTGAAAAACACAAATACTAATCCCAACAGCGTAAGCCAAAATACCTTCGGATTTTGCCGTATATACTTTAAGCTAAACAGAAAACACATTAAAACAATTATCCCTGTTATCGCTCCCCACAATCTGTTGATGTATTCTACATAGGCTTTTACTACGTTGAACTGATGAGTTTCTTCTAAGACCGAGTTGTTTAAGATTTGTTCCGCCTTATCCTCCATTCCAAAGCTACGCAGCAATGCTGCAAAACGTTTGGTTTTTTTGATACGTTGAACCTTAAAGAAATCTTCGTATTCCAATGGAAGTTCAGCGACAGAAGTAGGAGGAACGTATTCTCCAAAACACTTGGGCCAGTCGGGGCAACCCATACCACTTCCGGTACTACGCACCAAACCGCCGATTACAAATAACATGAAAATGAAAAAGGTAGATAACCAATTCAGTTTCAGGTAGCGTGTGTGTCCCATGTTTATTGTTTCTTTTTGGCAAAAAAAAGCCGCCTCGAATTATGATACAAGGCGGCTTTTGGTGCACTGCTTAGACAGTGCGTGGTTTAAACCAATTTCGTATGAGGGTGAAGAAACTAACTGTTTCAGTCTCTGGTTTATCTTTGGTAGATGGTGCAGTGCCTGTGTTGGTTTCAAACAACTCTACTACGTGACTTTCGTCAGGAACATTTTGCATTTTGAAATCTTCATCGTAAGCTGGGTTACTGTAATCATACGCCCAACGATATACGGTAGGAATAGCACCTGGCCAGTTACCGTGAATACGTTCTACTGGAGTAGTCCACTCTAATGTATTAGCCTCCCAAGGGTTTTCCGTAGATTTTTTACCGATGAATATGCTAGAGAAGAAATTGTAAATAAAAACTAACTGAGCAATACCACCGAGTATAGCCGCTAGTGTCATCAATACGTTTACATCTGCCCACTGTCCGTACTCAGGCAATAATGTAAATGCATAGTATCTACGTGGTACACCTGCCAAACCAATGAAGTGCATCGGAAAAAATACCAAGTATGCTGATGCAAATGTTAACCAGAAGTGAATGTAACCTAAAGGCTTATTCATTAATCTACCAAACATTTTTGGGAACCAGTGATAAATACCAGCTAACATACCAAATATTGCGGCACAACCCATTACAATATGGAAGTGACCTACTACGAAGTATGTATCGTGTAATTGAATGTCAAGCGTAGCATTTCCTAAGAAAATACCGGTAAGACCACCCGATATAAAGAACGAAACCAGTCCGATAGCAAACATCATTGCATTTGTGAATCGAATGTTACCTCTCCACAATGTAGCGAGGTAATTGAATGTCTTTACGGCAGAAGGTACAGCAATTATCAAGGTAGTTACCAAGAATACTGCTCCTAGTAAAGGATTCATTCCTGTAATAAACATATGGTGTCCCCATACGATAAATGAAAGGAATGCAATACCGAGTAGTGATATAACCATTGCTGTGTAACCAAATATTGGTTTACGAGAGTTTACAGCTATAATCTCAGAAGTGATACCGAGTGCTGGCATAATGATAATATATACCTCAGGGTGACCTAAGAACCAGAATAAATGCTGGAACAAGACAGGGCTACCACCCGTGTGTTCTAGAGCACCTGCCGAACCAAGGTATATGTCAGATAAGTAAAAACTTGTTCCAAATCCTCTATCAAACATTAATAGTAATCCTCCTCCGAGTAATACAGGGAAAGATAATAAACCAAGAACAGCCGTAAGGAACAACGCCCAAACAGTAAGAGGTAGTCTCGTCATAGACATACCTTTTGTTCTCATATTAAGCACTGTACTTATGTAGTTGATACCACCAAGTAATGATGATGCGATGAATAAAATAATGGCTACTAACCACAATGTCATACCCATTCCCGAACCAGGCATTGCTTTGGGTAATGCACTAAGCGGTGGGTAAATAGTCCATCCTCCAGAGGCTGGTCCTGTTTCTACAAATAATGAAGAAAGTAAAACTACGCTACTCAGGAAAAAGAACCAGTAGGATAACATATTCATAAAGGGCGAAGCCATATCTCTTGCTCCTATCTGTAAAGGAAGCAATAAATTGGCAAACGTACCACTAAGTCCTGCTGTAAGTACATAAAATACCATAATAGTACCGTGCATGGTTACAAGGGCCATATAATATCCTGCGTCTAATTTACCATCTGGAGCCCATTTGCTACCAAAAAGCCATTCTAATATAGGAAAAGAAGTATCTGGGTATGCCAATTGTAAACGAAATGCAATAGACATTCCCATACCAATAAGCCCCATTATAATACCTGTTATCAAAAATTGTTTTGAGATCATCTTGTGATCCATACTAAAGATGTACTTCGAGATGAAGGACTCCTCGTGGTGGTGATGATCGTCTGTGTGTGCGTGTGCTACTGCTGTACTCATTCTTTTAATTCTTATCTATAAATTAATTTGATGCTACTGTTTCAGTACCCTCTTCAGTACTTTCTGTTTCCGCGTTCTTAGTTTCTTCTTTCTTAACAAACAATGCTGCCTGTTCGTTCATCCATTTATCGTAAGCTGCTTGATTTTCTTCTACAACTACCTTCATTTTCATATTAAAGTGAGCGTTACCGCATATCTTGTTACATACTAAGTAGTAATCAAACTCTGGGTCTCCCTTTATTTCTCTCATATCTCCTGTAGATAAGATAGGCTTAAAAGTAAACTCTGTAGGTAATCCCGGTACTACGTTCATTTGTGCACGGAAGTAAGGTAAGTACGCGGAGTGTATTACATCTCTTGCTCTAAACTTGAGTGTGATGGGTTGATCTTTTACTAAGTGTATCTCTTGTACTACTCGGTCATCATCTCCTTCGCCTGTAAACATACTGCCTTTGGCCGCAGCTAAGGCTCCTTTGAGACGTTCTATCTGCGTATTGCGTGCTCTTATGGTCAGCTTGAGGTCATTGAGTACGTCACCGCTTTCATACGAGTGAATTTCTCTAAGATGTGCATCTCGATCATCACCTACCAAACCACCTAGTGTTGACCTTAGTTTGGCTTCTTCTTGTGGCAATCTGCTAATCGCTTCATTGAGTGAAACGATTTCCTCTTCTAGCTCGGTAATCAATCCAGTAGCGTGCTCTCTGTTAGCTACTCCAAGTGGATTAACACCGTTTATAAGGTTATAATTTGCTTTACCTAGTTTATTGTCTTCTCCTGGATAACGTGCGTTCCAACCAAATTGATAAGCAAATACTTCTATCTGTAATGCATCTTTACCCGCATCGCTTCTCAATATTTTGTTCCACATCTTGAAACCGCCTGATACGAGGATGGCAAGTACTATGGCTGGTATTATTGTCCAAACTAATTCCAGATTGTTGTTATGTGATAAGAAGTATGCTTTTCTTCCTGGTTTTTGTCTGTATTTGAACGAAAAGAAGAATAACAAAAATTGTGTAATGAAGAATACCGGCAAAGTTGCTGCAAATGTCCATTGCATCATTCTGTCCATATCTACTCCGTGCTCCGATGCACTCTGTGGTAATAAGAAATCCTTGTGAACGCTATATTCGTAGAGTACAAGTCCGAAGAAACCTACCAAGAATACCAACATCATGTAAGCATTGATATTATTCCAATTGATGATTTCTTTTCCTGTGACGTTAGATACCAATTCTAAGATCCCGAAGAGCATCAATAGTATCACAAAAACAAGAAGACACATTACTACAACTGCCCAATTGATATTGTTGAATAGTGAATTTGGTACCTCTGGTGGTTCAAGAGTATCAATAGGTCCACCACCACCTTCACTTGGACCATCACCGCCATTATCTATCCACATCAGTATAGATGTAATCTGCTTATCGCTCAGATTTTCGAAGATATTCATAGCAGACTTGTTGTATTCTGTATAAATAGCGTTCGCTCTTTCGTCACCCGATTTAATTAATTTTTGATTGTTTTTGATCCAAGCGTTGAGCCAAGTCCAATCTTCTTCATACTTATCTACCACTCCTTCCAGTCCGGGACCTACAAGTTTTCCTTTCAATTTGTGACAAGAAGCACAATTAGCTGCAAAAAGTTTACTGCCTTCTTCTATGCGAGCATCGGTACCGTCCTCTCCAGCAATCTGACGGGTAAGTGTGCTTTTGTAGGCGAATGAATGTTGAACGAATAATAATCCTAAGACTAGGAATAACCACTTGGTTTGTTGTTTGAATTTGTTAGACATCTATACTCTGTTTTATTGAGTTCAAATTTGGTGAGGCAAAAATACTTTTTCTCTCTTATATAAATAACACACCAAACACAAATAATGCACATTCTAATTTTTTTTTAGACTGCCTACAAATAGATTTGAAAATGAGCGGATTAGAAACACAAAAAGAGGGTAAAAACCCTCTTTTTGAAACCAAAAACTAAAACTGAAATAGTATATTGTTAAATGTTTTAAAACAATATTCTACACAAAGCTAAACACGTGGCTCAAGAAAATTTGTCATACCGTAGTCATATCAGATAAGTAAGACATAAATATGACTAAAGTGATTGGTATAAGGCTTCGTATCGAGCAAGAAGTTTTTCGGAATCAAAATGTGATAATCTGCTAATTATAAGGCTTTCCAATCCTGCTCTATTGTCTTGCTGGAGCATTAACCTTAGTGTCTTTGTGATTTCATCCACATCAAGAGGGTTGAAATACAAAGCTGCATAACCACCTACCTCAGGCATACTACTGAGGTTGGATGTAGCGACGGTTTTGCCGTAAGAAAAAGCCTCCAAAATTGGAATCCCAAAACCTTCGAACAAAGATGGATACACACAAAACAAACTATGTTGATAAAGTGAATCCAGTTCTGCGTTGCTTACATTGGTTTTGATTATAATATTGGGATTATGCTTTGCAAGTGCTTTTACCTCCTTATACGTATCTCCTTTTTGCCCAGCAAGTACGAGCTTTACGTTCGTGTATAACCCTAAATACGACTTGATGAGTGTTGGAATATTTTTACGCTTACTAAAACCACTTACACACAACATATACGGCCCTTCTACTTGGTTAGTATGCTCTGCGTGCTTCCTTGGCTGAACACTAAGGGGGATAACATCTACCTTGTTTTTATCTGTACCAAAGTAATGTATAAGATCAGCTTTAGTCTGCTCGCTCGGTGTGATGATTTTAGTTGCATGTTTTTGAGCATAATGCAGTTTACGGTTGTAAATGATTTTATCAATACTGCGATAGTTTTGGGGATACCGCTTGTTGATAAGGTCATGAATGGTAACGACCGCTTTAATATTGGTCTTATGAATGCCAAAGGGTATCTCGTTGCTCAAGCCATGAAAAATATCAATACCATCCGCCTCTAATCGCGAACACACAAATCGCGAACGCCATAGGCTTGGAGAGGCCTTACTAATACCAATAGGTGAGTGTACGGGTAAGTTTACTGTTTGTGATATTTCATTGGGTTGATACAGGTGGTATTCGTAGGCGTTACGTTGGGCTAAACCGTCTACTAGCCAACGAGCATAATTGCCCAGTCCTGTGCTATTGTTAAAATAGCGTTTTGCATCAAAACCAATTTTCATCAGAGGCGTGAAATAGGTTATACAGCTACTTGAAAATCGCGTAGTACATCATTTAGCGAGGTCTTTTTATCGGTAGATTCTTTGCGAGTGCCTATGATTAGGGCACAGTTTACACCATAGCTTCCTGCGGCAAACTCTTTTTGGATACTCCCTGGTATCACAACACTGCGAGCTGGAACTCTACCTTTATACTCTACCGGTTCTTTACCCGATACGTCAATGATCTTTGTGCTCATCGTGAGGGTTACACCTGCACCTATTACTGCTTCTGATTCTACGTGTACTCCTTCTACTATGATACATCTACTGCCGATGAAGCAATTATCTTCTATAATTACAGGAGCAGCTTGCACAGGTTCTAATACACCGCCTATTCCTACACCACCACTTAGGTGAACATTTTTACCTATCTGTGCACAACTGCCTACGGTGGCCCAAGTGTCTACCATGGTTCCACTATCTACATAAGCACCTATGTTGACATAACTAGGCATCATTACTACTCCACGAGCTATATGAGCACCGTAGCGAGCCACAGCGTGAGGCACTACACGTATTCCTTGAGCAGCATAGTCTTTTTTGAGAGCCATTTTATCGTGAAATTCGAAAGGACCTACTTCTATCGTTTCCATCTTACGAATGGGGAAGTAAAGGATAACAGCCTTTTTAACCCAATCATTTACTTGCCAGCCATCTTCAGTAGGTTCGGCACATCTCAATTGGCCTTTGTCTACCAGTTCTAATACTTCGTTTATGGCGTTTATTACGTGGTCTTGAGTTAATAGTTCTCTATTCTCCCATGCCTCTAAAATGGTGTTTTTTAATTCAGTCATTGCGTTATGTTGCAAAGGTATTTAGAATTAATGAATTTAGCGAGAATAGCAGTCGATAAGAGAGCTTATCTAGCTTAGCCAGATAGACATTTCGTCATCTTTTTCCTCGTAGTTTATGTGTTCCTTCACCGTAGTAGCGAGTGATATACCCACGTAATTAGCCTGTATGGGGAATTTGTGATGGTCACGATTTGCTAGTACTGCTGTTCGCACGCTCTTCGGATTATGGTTCAGCACTTCTTTGAGTGCAGCAGCCAAAGTTATTCCGGAATTGAGTACATCGTCTACGAGTATTATCGCATTTCGGCTAATTATTGCTGAATTTTCCAGCGTAATGTCCGCCTCAAATGGATTTGTTTTGTCTAAGCTTAATGTGACGAGCTCTACCTTAGCATTGCCATTCTGCTCCAGTCGAGATTTTATTTTTTGAGCAACGGCTGTTCCTCTATCAACCAATCCTACCAATACTATCAGTTGTTCACCATAATGTTGTTCCAGTATTTGCCAAGCAATACGATCGAGCTTTAGGGAGATTTCGGAGTGAGATAGGATGAGCGACTTTTGCATAACGAATTATCCTTTGAATTGTATTACGCCTGATTCTCTCATTTTTAGGATGTTGTGATGAACGTCCATTGCTTGAGAAATGAGGGAATTTACCCCGTCATTATATATGACCCAGTCGGCTCTACTCATGCGTTCTCTATCCGTAGTTTGATTTTCTATGCGTTTCAGAATGTCTTCACGCTTTACGTGATCACGCTTCATAATACGTTCTATACGCGTTTCTATAGGGCTATTTACTACAATTACCTTATGCAAATTTAGATAAGCATCACTCTCGAATAATAAAGCAGCCTCTTTTATGGAATAAGGTTCTTCTTTATACTCTAGCGTCCAAGTCTGATAATCATTTTTTACAGCGGGGTGAACAATACCGTTTAGCACCTTCAGCTTTTCCTCATTATTGAAAACAACCTTGGCTAGATATTCTTTATTCAGTTCATCCTTACGTGTATAGCTATCCCATCCAAAACTATCGGTAATAGCTTGTTTTATATCCTTGTCATTATGCATAAGCCATTTGGCTCGGGTATCGGCATCATATATTGGCACACCCAATCTGCCAAATATTTTGCAGATAGTAGATTTACCTGCACCTATACCGCCTGTGATACCTATTCTGAGATGCTGCATGTGATATTTCCTTTCTTAATCTTCAGAAGGGCTGTCAGCTAAGAGTGCCGATGCCTCCATATTTATGGCACCTCTATTTATTTTTAGCTTCGCTCCTCCTCCGGTGTCTATTATACAAGTAAGATCTTTTAGCTCGGCTATTTTGCCATGGATACCTCCAGAGGTTACTATTTTGTCGCCTTTTTTGAGTTCGGCTATAAATTGCTTTTGTTTTTTGTTTTTTCTAATTTGTGGTAAGAAGAAAAATATATACATCACCACGAAAAAGAGCAGTGTGATTATTAAATTGGGATTTTCAAACATCTTATTGGTCTTTTTTCTCTACGAAAACCTTGATTTGAAGAACAGTTTTTACGGGATTAGTATTTGCCAAGATGGTGATATCCTTGGTTACCATATCACTTTTCCCTGTACTGTTAAATTCTACGCGAATCTCTCCTGTTTCACCCGGTGCTACTGGCTCTTTTGGTTTGTCTGGAATAGTACATCCACAGCTCGCTGTTGCACTACTTACTACTAAATCACTCGCTCCGTCATTCACAAATTTGAATGTATGCTCTACGCGTTCACCCTCAGTAATAGTACCAAAATCCCATTTCATTTCCTCAAAGGTCATCTTTGGCTCTTTGGTGGTGTTGTTATCTGTTTCGAGTACAGAAGCATCGATCGTATTACTATCTTTAGGTCCGTTTCCACAAGCCGCCATAGAGCTTGCAGCTATAAGTATGTAAAGTATGTTTTTCATTGTGTATATTGTATTGAGTTGCTGTTTTAATTCTTTTAATGAGACAAATGTAAAGGATAAGTTTTTATCCAATTAAACCACGTCCTTTTTTCTGTATTATTTTTTGTTCTTTCCAGTCAGACAAAATCTTATCAAGCGTACCGTTTACGAACTTGCTACTCTTGGGTGTGCTGTACATTTTGGCAATTTCGATGTACTCATTTAGTGTAACTTTTACAGGAATTAATGGCATATATTTAAACTCAAGTAGAGCCATCGTAATGAGCATATAATCTATCTTGGTAATTCGCTCACTATCCCATCCTGGTGTGTATTTGCTAATGCTTTCGTCTATTTCTGCTTTGTGTGCAAAATATACTTCTACCAAATCGTCGGCCATTTGCAAATCTTCTGGCTCATTTTTGAAAAGCTTTGGTATTTCGATGATTCCATTTTGCTCGTAACCGTCAAAAATCTTTTCTATTGCTTTCAGTATGGGTATTTTCTCGTCATACCAATAGATATTCTTGTCTTCTATCAGCTGCTCAAATTCTACAGAATCTAGCAATAGGTACTTGTAAAATGAACGAGAAAATTCTAAGAAGGTTCTGTCAGATAGTGGGAGTGAGAGTGAGAATGCTAGGGCGTAGAAATCTGTTTGTTTTATGGCTTTGTATATTACAAACATCGTGTCCTTATCCAAGTGCCAGTCGATAGTAGGACGTTGAGATTGAGCATCCATCTCACCTATCTCCATCAATTTGGCGACGAATGTATTTTGAGTAATAAGATTGAAATGTTTGAGGTCATCATCAGATGTCCGGTACTTATAGTCCGTAGGATTATGCTCCGTTTCCATGTAGTGCATAAATGTTGGCAGGAAATTGAGCACTGCAAGCAGGTTGTTACCCATCCCGTGCATTGATTTTTTTACATTATTGGCAACCGTGGTAGGGTTGCTCTTAGTTTGGCCAAGTTCTCCAAAGAGAGCCTGGAACGTTTTAATGCGTATTAACCTTCTGTTTAACATCTAATAATTTCAAAGAATTTAGGGGGCAAACCTACATATTTTATCGAGCTATACCGCTACTTTTTTGTACTATTTTATTTTTTCAAATACGTGTATTTCAAACGCTTTATCATTGAGCGTTACAATCTTCTCCTTAGGTACTATAGCGTGTATTTTTTTCCACGTACTATCTTGCTCCAAGCTTAGTAATGGCGTGCCACTTTCGTGTGGGCCAAAGTGTCCATCCCATATCAAAATATCACCATCCTCTGCAAACTGCAGGCTACTTGCCCAAAAATCATAATGCTCCTCTTGATTGTATGGATTGATATCAGCTATCATGGAGAAATAAGGGTATAAGTATATTTTTCTTCTATCGTCAAGAGGTTGGGATTTCATCCAATCTACTAGCTTGTGATACTCTTGCTGCTCAGCAGATACCTGCATGGGATACTTGTATGCGTAATAACGGTATGGTGTGTATATGGCATTTAGCAATACGAAAAGCATAAAGCCGCGTTGGATTAGGACTAATTTATCGCCTAATTTTTGTTCCAGCTGTAGGAATAGATGATGGAGGCCATACGTCATTATAATACTTGCGAGCGGTGCAATTACAACCATAACACGAACGTACCCGCAACTGCCCATTTTGCCTAACCACCATATAGCAGCGTGACTGGCAAAGTACAGGGTAAAGCTGCATAGAATTATACCAATAGCGTGATCGGCAATTCTACTTACCCGCAGCCATCGTATGACATATACTATTGCACCCACCACCAACAGCCACGAAGCAATTTTACCGAAAGTATAATGGCCTGCTCTAAAGTAATGATAAATGTCCCCTCTACCGCAAATGTTGATTCCCGACATCTCAAATTTGATGTAGGGGTTAGAGGTAAATATCCAAAGTGGTTCTCCCTCTATATACCAGCCAAGCAAGTTGAATAGTATGCTACCTACCGCCGTGTACAATATTGCTTTGTACTCACGCTGTATAATTACAATAAATACGAACACTACAAAGAGGATAATGAAACCTTCTGATCGAGCAAAGGGTAAGAAACCCGCCATCACAGCTGAGAGTACATATCTCTTGTCTATATAAAAATAGAGTGTAAGCAACACCAACAAGGCACATAGCGGTTCGGTGAGTGATGAGATGGTATTGTCTAAGAATATAGGAGATAAGAGTGTGAGTATATATCCAAGCCAAGCATTGTTTATGCCTATTTTTAGGAGAATGCGGTACACGAGAATAGAGCATCCTATTAAGCTTACACAGTTAAGCACGATGGCACCATTTATACCAAACTGAACAAAGGGGGATGCCAATAAATTATAAAGTGGCTTACCCCATTGGTCTAAAAATAAATAAGGATACTCCCACGTATATCGTGCTATAAGATAATGATTATAGGAGTCCATTCCGCCTTCCAATCCCGGTGAGAGGTGTGAGAGGTAAGCAATGACTCCCAGCACGACTAAACTAAGAAGTGCTAGAGCCCATTTCTCTAGTTTATCAGTGAAAATTCTGTTGGTATATTGTGAAGTGATGCTCAATCTTTTCTATAATATCGTTAGTTAACAACTATGGTCAGAATTTTTAATTCTAACCCTCAACTATTCCTGTTTCATATTGTTTTAATTACCGTCCGTATGCAGATATGTGTGTTGAGGTGAATGTAAAATTTCAACTTGGTATAAATACTAACTTTGCAGCAAAAGTATTATTAATATTAACTCAATAAATTCTATCCTTTGAAGTCGCTGCTTACGCTACGTAATTACATCATTAGGCACAAACGCTATTTGTTCCTCGGATTTATATTCATACTGCTTTCCAATCTTTTTGCGGTGCTTCTTCCGCCTATTGTCAGAGAAAGTATAGATGGGGTAAAGATAGTTTTGGACACGGGAGAATTCCCTTCTTACATTGACCAAATACCTTCGAGTTTCAAGAGTAAATCGGGGTTAGCTTTATTCGCTGGGCTGCTAATATTAGGTTTTGCATTGCTCAAAGGGTTGTGTATGTTTTTTATGCGTATGACCATTATCATTATGTCACGTCATATTGAGTACGAGCAGAAAAACGATATTTTTAAACATTATCAAAAATTAGGTCAAGGGTTTTATGGTCGTAATTATACCGGTGACTTAATGAACAGAATAAGTGATGATGTAAGCAAGGTGCGAATGTTTACGGGCCCTGCCATTATGTACACTCTCAACTTGTCGTGTATGATTCTTATGGTAGTGGGTTTGATGTTTTATGTCAATGCTGAGATTACACTTTATGTGCTTATTCCGCTTCCTATACTGGCAGTTACCATATATTTGGTAAGTGATGCGATGAATAAAAAGAGTGATCTTATCCAAAAGAAATTGTCTAGCCTTACAAGTTACGTACAAGAGACATTTGCGGGTATACACGTGGTTAAATCATACGCAGCTGAAGCTGACTTCTCTCGTGAGTTTGAATCGATGAATGCTGAGTATAAAGATGATAATATTGATTTGGTCAAAATTAATGGAATTTTTATGCCATCAGTAATTGCCTTAGTAGGTTTGAGTATCTTGATCACTATTTACGTGGGAGGAAATGCGGTGGTCGACGGTAAATTCACCTTAGGTAATATTGTAGAGTATATTATTTATGTCAATATGTTGACTTGGCCTGTAGCTAGTTTAGGTTACGTCACCTCCTTGGTACAGCGTGCATCGGCTTCTCAAAAAAGGATTGACGAGTTTATGAATGTAGAACCGGAAGAAGACCTCGGGCAAGAACAAATAGAGACCCTTACGAGCAGTATAGAATTTAAAAATGTATGGTTCCAATACCCTGAGACAGAAGTTTGGGTGCTAGAGGATATATCCTTTACTATAGGAACCGGTACTAAATTCGGAATCATAGGAACAACAGGAAGTGGTAAGAGTACAATAGCAAAATTATTGGTAGGAGTTTATAGACCGACCAAAGGAACAATATTAGTAGACGGACTACCCATAGAGCAGTATCGAAAAAGTACGCTGAATGCTCTATTTGGTTATGTTTCGCAAGATATTTTCTTGTTTTCGGAGACCTTAAGGGATAATATCCTTTTTGGTAGTGCTAATGAAGACGATGATACTAACCTAAATCAAGCTATAGCCACCGCAGCCTTGAGTCGGGAGGTGGATACTTTTCCCAATGGATTAGAAACAATGCTGGGTGAACGCGGAATTACGCTGAGTGGAGGACAGAAGCAGCGTACTGCTATAGCCCGAGCATTGGTAAAAAATCCGAAAATATTATTGATAGACGATGGGCTATCTGCCGTAGATACAAAGACCGAAGTAACGATAAAGAATAGACTCAGAGATTGGAATAAAGATCAAACATTTATTAATATAAGTCACCGTATATCATCCGTACAGGATTGCAAAGATCTAGTTTTTATGGATGCAGGGAAAATTATAGAAAAAGGAAATCATGATGAACTGATTGCTAAGCGTGGAGTATATGCTGCTTTGTTCGAAAAACAAATGATGGTGATGGATTAACTTCTGGGAAGTTATCGCCACATTAACTAAATCATAAAAATTGCGATATTTGTAACTTATTATTTAAAACAAAAAAGAACGATGGGAGAGTCAAACTATGACAGAGAAGAGGTGTTTTCTAAGAAAGTAAGAGCTGGCAAGCGTACGTATTTTTTTGATGTAAAAACTACAATGAAAGATGATTTTTATATCACGATTACCGAGAGTAAAAAACGCTTCGAAGATGGTGGATATATGAAAAGTAAAATCTTTTTGTACAAAGAAGATTTTAATAAATTCTCGGAGGCTTTCACAGAAACAGTGAATTACGTAAAAAGTGACTTGATGCCTGAGTATGACTTTGATGAATTCACTCGCAGAGATCAAGACGATTCGGAAGGTTAATAACTCGATACACAACTAAGAGTATATGCAAAAATCAGTTTGGATTTTTGGAATAGTTGCAGGGCTCATCTGTGCTTTTCTGGAGTATGTGTTTTTTATGGGTACTACAGGTAGTGCTAATGTAATGTTCGCTACCAAGATAGCAGTACTATCTATCTGCATTATTGCAGGGCTTATTTTAATCAAGAAACTTTCTGGTGGGGTAATAAGTATAGCTCGAACCATATTATCAGGTTCACTTATAGCTTTAGTAAGAGCACTTGTTATGGTTATCGCTTTTGGATTTTTATATGTACCCAATGGCGATTTTTACGAGCACAGAAAGCAGGAAGCTTGGTCACAAGCAGAAAAAGCGATGGAGGCCGATGATAAAACTAAACCGGCAGACAAGCCTATGGAGTTGGAAATAATAAAAGAGCAAATAGGAGCTTTGTATGAGCCCAAGGGCTATTCAATGATAACTGTGGGCGGCAGTTTAGTTACTGGATTAGTGTTATCTATCCTAGTTGCAGCATTTATAGGTACCAATATGATGTATAACGAAATCAAAGAATAGTTATGACCAAAATAGAAAGTAATAAAAAAGTTATAGAGAAGCCGATAGTAGAGGTGTACGCCTATCTAGCTGTTCCTGCTAATTATGAGGTGTTAATGCCAAGTAAAGTGAGAAGTTTTGAGGCGACAGAAGATGCTGCCACACTCGATATAGAAGGAATCGGGAAAGTAGAGTTAGCTATCACAGAACGAGCTGAGTATTCACGTATCGTGATGCTTCCTCAAAACAAAGTTCCTTTTAAGTTTGACCTCATTTGGAATCTCACAGAGCAAGGAGATAATACTGAGGTGCAGGCAGTTATCAACGCTGACCTAAACTTAATGATGAAAATGATGGCTGAGGGTTTATTAAAGGACTTTTTGGATGTGCAAGTGCACAAGCTAACACAGCAGTTGTAAGCATTTAATATGAGACTTTTAAAAAAGATTTGGACCCTCTATTTCTTCATCTGTTTCCTCATTTTATTTTTAATTCTTTATCCTGGATTTGTAATTCTTCTTACACGTAAGGAATGGTATCCAAAAGCTCACGCACTACGTCGCTTTTGGGGTAGACTGCTGATGCCTATTACGGGACTTTATGGCAAAACAGAGTACGAAGTACCCCTAGATTCCAAGGCTACTTATATCTTTACCCCCAATCATTTTTCGTATTTTGATATTGTAAGTGTAAATACACAGATGTCTCATTTCTTTAGTTTTATGGCTAAGAAAGAACTGACTAAATTTCCGCTATTTCGCATATTTTTCAGAACAATAGATATGCCTGTAGACAGGAGTAGTAAAGAGGGAGCAAGAAAAGCATATTATTTAGCTCATAAGAAATTACAAGATGGAATTAGTCTGCTCAATTTCCCAGAGGGTGGAATAGGGCCTCAGGTTCCTGAGATGCGTAAGTTTAAACTGGGTCCTTTTAAGTTAGCTATGGAATATGGATTAGATATTGTGCCCGTCACACTGCCCGATAACTGGAAACGAATGCCGTGCGTTGAAACCATTCCGGCAGGAAGTCCAGGGAAGATGAGAATGTATGTTCATCGACCTATACCAACTAAAAATCTAAAACCGGGGGATGAAGTGCGGCTAGCAGAAGAGGTTTATGCTATTATTGAACAGAAATTTAAAGAAATGAATGGTTTATGAGCATCACTGACAAAAAAATAGATGACCTAGCACACTTAGCAAGGCTGGAATTTACAAGCAATGAGAAGGTGAATATCAAGAAGGATGTGACCAGTATTATTGCTTTCTGCGACAAGTTAGCCGAGGTAGATACTGTCCACGTTGAACCCCTCATCTACCTGAGCAATGAGATGAATGTGCTTAGAGAAGATGTAGTCCAAAAACCATTAGACAAAGAAGCAGCTTTGAAGAATGCTCCATTAGCCAATTCAGATTATTTCAAAGTACCTAAGGTAATTAAGAAATAATGGCACTCATAAATTTAACAGACATTTATAAGACCTATCAGATGGGTACGACACAGATTAATGCCTTGAATGGCCTAAACTGTGATATAGAAGAAGGCGAGTATGTAGCACTTATGGGGCCTTCTGGATCGGGTAAGTCTACGCTTATGAATGTAATCGGTTGCCTAGATTCGCCTACCGCAGGAGAGTACTCTCTGAATGGCAAAGACGTAAGTACGATGAGTGATGACGCTCTTGCTCAAGTAAGAAATATTGAAATAGGATTTGTATTCCAATCATTCAACCTACTACCACGCACCTCCGCATTGGAAAATGTTGCACTACCGCTTGTATATGCAGGAGTTGGTAAAAAGGAACGCCTAGAACGAGCACAAGTGGTACTCGAAAAAGTAGGGTTAGGAGATAGGGGAGATCATAAGCCCAATGAATTGAGTGGTGGACAACGACAGCGTGTTGCCATAGCCAGAGCACTAATCAATAATCCAAGTATTGTGTTGGCTGATGAGCCTACTGGGAACTTGGATAGCAAGAGTAGCTACGAGATAATGCAATTGTTTGACGAGATACACGCCGAAGGGAATACGGTAGTGATGGTGACTCACGAAGAGGACATTGCAGAATACGCCAAACGAACCATCAGAATGATAGATGGAAAACTTGCTACGCAGTTAGGTGTTACATAAACATCAGAACAAAAGCGAAGGATGAAGATTTATACAAAATCAGGCGATAAGGGGCATACCTCACTAGTAGGCGGCACAAGAGTAAGTAAGTCCGACATTAAGATAGAAGCCTATGGCACAGTAGATGAGCTTAACTCAGCAATAGGTGTAGTAGCAGCGGCTCACGAAGCACACCGAGGTTTTCTAAAATCAATACAACATAAGCTATTTAACATAGGCAGTATCCTAGCAGCAGAGCCGAATTTAGAATTTGAGCTTCCAAATGTGTCTATCACTGATATAGAATTATTAGAACAAGAAATAGACAAGCTGACCAGCGGATTACCCAAGCTAAAAAATTTCATCCTTCCAGGTGGCTCAGTAGTGAGTGCGTACACGCACATGGCCAGATGCATTTGTCGGAGGTCTGAGCGTCGTGTAGTGGACCTGCAAGACAATGACTATCAGATTCATATCCAATATTTGAACAGACTAAGTGACTATTTATTTGTTCTAAGCAGAGACTACCTCCGCCTAGAACAAATAGAAGAAGTTATTTGGCAAAAAGACGAATAACTTACGTTACTTTCTTTGTTGGTATATCATTTTTTCTAGCTCTTGGAGTACATATCTTGGGTACTCAAACTGCTCAAATTTTTGAATACTTTTTTGTAAGAAAGCCACTCCAGTTTGTACATCTTGCTTACGCTCTAGGGCGTTATTACCTATTAGGAATAATGTCGCTGCCTCCATTGGTACAGATTGCTGCACGCCAGAATAAGGTCCTGGCATAGGTACAGTAGTTGCCATTAACACAGAATCCGTTTCTAATTGAGTAAGGATAGAGGAACTAAGACTATCAAACATCATTTGATTTCCGTTCTCATAGTGTATTACCAATTTTTGATAGAGGTACTTATAGTCATTTGTTTCCATAAGTAGTTTTTCTAGAAACGCCTCGGCTTTTTCCGTCTCGCCTACTTGCTGGTAAGCTAACGCCATATTTTCTTGTAGTTTTTGATTCGCTTTGCCTGCATTGTATACTTCCTCAGCATACCCAATTCCAGCGTCAAAATTTCCATTTCTCATATAGATACGTGATAGTGAATCTTGATACTCTAAATTGGTGCTGTCTAACATAACAAGCTGGTTCAATGCGAATTTTGCGGTGCTCGCGTCTTTGTTGGTTAGAGCTTGCTGATATAGATCTGATGCACGTTGAATAGAGTTGTCTTTATTACAAGCTGTGATTGCTAATAAAAAAGTTGAAAATAGTAATATGGAGTGTATTTTATTCATGAAGCCACGAAAGTATTGTTTTTTCTATTCGATTACATAATTCTATTTTCGGAAAATATTTTATAGTTTCTGGGATATTTATTTTATAGGCGACTACATTTATTTCTTTTTGAAATATACTTTTTCTAAGTATGGAATTTAGACAGGAGATATCAAGAGCGTTATTTCTTCTTTCAGTATCTTTGTAAACGGTACTATTGCACCATCAAGATAGCATACTATTACTAATTCTTGGTATTGTAAAAAGAAACGTCTGAGAGTTGAATGTAAGCTTCTGCTATTAATAGCCATTGTATGTCGATGTGGTACGTTGTCTTTTACGTGAGAGTTTAGATGCTATTTTTACGTTTATGGCTCAAATATTTGACACTAAAAGTATTATATTTAGTACATTATATGCTTTAGAATAATGATGGTTGACTATATCGCCTCCTTGAGTCATTTGCCTTATGAAAATTTGATCAGCCATTCTTTTAATTCATATATGGTTTTAATAAGCTTATTTTATTCTTGTTTTAGATACTGCAATACTTATTCAAAGAGGAGTAGTTCTAGGGTTTAAGGATGTTTCATTAGCAGGGAGATACTATCAGTTGTTTCAATTCCCTCTGTGGAATAAGATTCTGAGATATTAATTACTTCCATCTTAAATTATCGAGGATGCTGTTCAGAAAAATGTTAGGAGACACCTTTCAAATATTCTGTGTTTGACACTAATAATACCCCAAACAAATCTGTCTGCGTTTTACGTGTAAATTGAACGTGCGAGTGTTTCAAGATTGGCTTCATGCCTTTGGTAATCAAGCATTTTGCTTTATGCGATATTATCTTGAATTTAAGCATACGTACCTTTAGGGACGTAAGAAGGCTCCAACCTTATTGTCATTTAACAATTTATCTTCTTTTCAGGGCCTTATATTTATCGTAAATTTGCGAGTAAATAAGATACGTACATGTTCGAAAATTTATCCGGAAGATTAGACAAAGCTTTTCAAACCCTAAAAGGGCACTCTACACTTACTGAGCTGAATATTGCCGAGACGGTAAAAGAGATCAGACGAGCATTAGTAGATGCGGATGTTAGTTACAAAATCGCGAAAGACTTTACCGCTACCATAAAGGAGAAGGCGATAGGTCAAGACGTACTTACGAGTGTGTCTCCAGGTCAGTTGATGACCAAAATTGTAAATGATGAGCTCAAAGAACTATTAGGAGGTGAGACTAAGCCGATAAACCTAACAGGTAATCCGAGTATTATACTTATAGCAGGACTCCAAGGTTCAGGTAAGACTACTTTTTCTGGTAAACTAGCGGCTCACCTCAAGTCAAAAGGGAGAAGCCCGTTATTAGTAGCTTGTGATGTATACAGACCGGCTGCCATTAATCAGATTAAAGTGTTGGGTGAGCAAGTAGGTGTGCCTGTTTTTGCTAATGAAGAGAATAAGAATCCAGTAAGCATAGCTCAAGAAGCTATAAAGCACGCAAAAGCCCATCAAAACAATGTTGTCATAGTAGATACAGCAGGTAGACTCAGTGTGGATGAGGCGATGATGATTGAAATAGGTAATCTGAAAGAAGACCTCAAGCCTCAAGAGATTTTGTTCGTAGTAGACGCTATGACAGGGCAAGATGCAGTTAATACGGCAAAAGCCTTTAACGATAAACTAAACTTTGATGGTGTGGTTCTCACCAAAATGGACGGTGACACCCGTGGTGGTGCTGCTATATCTATCAAGACTGTAGTTAATAAGCCTATAAAGTTCGTAAGTACTGGCGAAAAAATGGATGCCTTGGATGTTTTTCATCCCGATCGTATGGCAAACAGAATACTCGGGATGGGCGATATTGTATCTTTCGTAGAGAAAGCTCAACAAACTTTTGACCAAGAAGAGGCTTTTGCTCTGCAAAAGAAGATGCGTAAAAATCAATTTGATTTTGACGATTTCTTAAAACAACTCAATCAGATTAAAAAAATGGGTAATATCAAAGATCTGATGGGGATGATACCAGGTGTTGGCAAGGCTATAAAAGATGTAGATATAGACGATGATAGTTTTAAAGGAATAGAGGCTATCATAAAAAGTATGACCACCTATGAGCGTCAAAATCCACAAATACTAGATGGAAGTAGAAAAAAACGTATCGCAACCGGAAGTGGAACATCTGTTACCGAGGTGAATAAACTCGTAAAACAGTTTGATGAAATGCGTAAAATGATGAAGGTAATAAATAGCGGTAAAGGAGGTAGAGCTGCTAAGAGTCTATTCAGGAGATAATGATATGCAAGACCTACGTCGAAACTACGAAAGGGGACAGCTGGTAGAAGACCAAATTCCTCAAAATCCCTTTGATTTATTTACGCAATGGTTTGAAGATGCAAGCTCTGCTGAGGGCATACTAGAACCTAACGCGATGTCGCTTTCTACTGTAACATCTGAAGGGTCGCCAGATTCACGGATTGTTCTGCTCAAAGATTTAAGAAACGAAGCTTTTGTGTTTTATACTAACTATACCAGTAACAAAGGTCAACAGCTAAACGCTAACCCTGCATGTACCTTATTATTTCCTTGGGTAAATATCGAAAGACAAGTAATAGTTAGAGGGAAGGCCACTAAAGTATCGGAAGAAGAATCAACTGCATACTTTAATTCCAGACCCCAAAGCAGTAGGATAGGGGCTTGGGCAAGTTCACAAAGCTCGGTAATACAGAGTAGGGCAGAGCTCGAAGAGCAGCTTTTGTCTTATACAGAAAAGTACGCTGACAATGAACCTCCCAAGCCACCACATTGGGGTGGTTATGGTATCGTTCCTTATCAAATAGAATTTTGGCAAGGCCGACCTAATAGGCTACACGACCGAATTCTGTATACACGTGAATCCGACGGATGGTCTATTACACGATTGCAACCGTAGTCTCATCTTTTAGTCAAAGGATGAGCCCCTACGTTATTATCCTTTGGAGTTTCTTAATTTTGTTTGACTTTCAATAAACGTGGGTTCGCAACACGAAAATATCAAAGAACGATTAACGTCTAAGTCGCTTTTGGCCACATGGTTACTCACTCCCGCCATAGTAGCAGGAATAGCCTTGGTTGGATTTCAAACGTATAGTCTAATTTCGGGTAAATCTATTTCTGACTTGGATTTTGGTATTGGAAAACTATGGTCTACCGACGAGCCGGTTAGACAAGTAGAAAGTGCATCTAACACTAAAATCAATTTGCTCAAGAACATAAAAAAGGAGTTGGAAATAGATGTTAATGTTACCAGCCTTATTGAAAATGCACCACTTCCTGTGGTGAAACGCAAAGAAGCTAAGCTTAATACAGTGCCAAAACTTGAGGTGAATAGGGAGGACAAACCAAGTGGATTTATCTCAACAGAGGAAATTGTTGCCAATAGAATTTCGGCCAATTTTGGAGATAAAAGACGTTTGAATTACATCAATAGGTTACAAAACGAATACTTAATCTCTCCAGGGTTGATTCCCCATCGCGGTAAGTGGTACATAGGACTAAATTTTTTACCGGGAGTAAGTTATAGACGCTTCGGTTATAACACTTACGCCACACCCGGTGCAGCCTATGAGGAAAATACACAATATACCTTTGGCCCTACGGAGGATGAACGTAACAAAACCGACAGAGGTATTACAACGTATGCCATAGGATTAGATTTTGGCAGGAGGCTTTCACCTCGTCTTTCGTTATTCTCGGGTATACACTATACACAGTTGGGTGAGCAAATGGTAGTAAAGCACTTAGACCTAGAGAATCCAAACCGTGTAGTGTCTTCATTTATGGATAAGGAACCTACTTACGAACGCTCTGTGGATGAAGATGAAGCTACCATACCGTATACCAATAAGTATCGTTACTTCGAAGTGCCAATCGGATTAACTTATGATGCAAAGACCTTTAAGAACTCCAAAATAGCAGTAAATGCTGCGGTAGTTTTTCAAAAATTAGACAAGGTAAATGCACTGGCTTATGATTTTAATACAGATTATTATTATTGGATGAATAATAAGGAGGAGCTTTATAGCCAGTACGGTTTAGGCGGTAGTTTAAGTGTTGCATTTTCTCAATATGTGGTTGAACGTTTTGAAGTATACATCGCTCCCCAGTTCAGATATAATGTGACTTCTACCTTCAATAACTCTTATCCAATTACCCAAAATCAATTTAATACGGGTATACAAGTAGGCTTTAAGCAACACTTGTTTTAGAACAATTCCATACTCCTTATTCATCTACCTTTGCCTTATATGAGTAAAGTTTATATTGTAGCCGCAGTAAGGACCCCAATGGGCAGTTTTAATGGTAAACTTAGCAGTATTCCTGCACCTAAGCTAGGATCCATAGCGATAAAAGGTGCGTTGGAAAAAGCAGGCATCAAAGCCGCTGAAGTAGACGAAGTGTATTTTGGCAATGTACTTCAAGCAGGGGTAGGCCAAGCACCTGCTCGACAGGCAGCAATGTTTGCAGGATTGTCAAATACTACACCGTGCACTACTGTGAATAAGGTATGTGCAAGTGGTATGAAATCTGTTGCTCTAGGAGCGTCATCTATTATGCTTGGTCACAATGATATAGTAATTACTGGTGGAATGGAAAATATGAGTCAAGTTCCTCATTATCTTCCGGGTTCGCGTGGCGGTTATAAGTACGGTAATTTCACTGCCGTAGACGGTCTAGCTCACGACGGGCTGCGAGATGTGTACAATGAGTATATGATGGGAAGTGCCGCAGATAATACGGCAAAAGTTCACCATATAAGCAGAGAGGAACAAGATGCTTTCGCGATTAATTCATACAAGACCTCTGCGGCAAGTTGGGAAGCAGGTAAATTTAAAGATGAGATAATACCTGTAGAAATTCCACAACGAAAGGGAGACCCTATCGTTATGAATGAGGACGAAGAATATAAGAATGTCCGTTTTGACAAGATTCCATCAATACGGCCCGTATTTGAAAAAGACGGTACGGTAACAGCAGCAAATGCTAGTACCATAAATGATGGAGCAGCGTGTATCATACTAGCAAGCGAACGTAAGGTGAAAGAACTAGGTTTAATTCCCATTGCAGAAGTAGCATCTTTTGCAGATGCAGCACACGAGCCTGAGTTTTTTACTACAGCACCTGCATTGGCCGTGCCCAAGGCTTTAGAGAGAGCAGGATGCACTCTTGCTGATGTTGATGCTTTTGAACTCAATGAGGCATTCTCAGTTGTAGGAATAGTAAACACACGCTTACTCGGAATAGATGCACAAAAAGTAAATATCAATGGTGGTGCAGTTTCGTTAGGTCATCCATTGGGTGCGTCTGGAGCCAG
>JABIUV010000056.1 GCA_018700895.1 Bacteroidota bacterium | reverse complement strand
CTTCACTGGCTGCACATTTCAGAGAAGTGTTTTCTGAACGGTACTTCTATGACTGGAAAAATAACGATACGAGAGTAGCCGAATACAAATCGCTATACGGAGGAGCCGAAAAGCACATTGCGAGAGCAAAGGATCACATGGATAAGTATCCCGCAAGAACTCAATGGAAACTGCCGTTCAATAATCAAAACGGTAAACCTGTAAATGCATACGCTCTGCGTCACCTAGCTCGCCAGCATAAGATGATAGACATTGCTATGCTGCAGAAGCTGGAGGAAAATCCTGCGGACTACGTAGGCTATTTTACTGGCCAAATGCAGTCGCTTAATACGGCTCTGCAGTCTGGTGAATATGAAAAAATACGAGATGGAAACGGAGTGTATGAAGCATTTCGGTCAGGATACCGAGTGCTCAATTGGCTGAAGATTCACAGTCTTTTCCTAGATGAAGAAGCCTATACAGATGATGACCAGTTGACGACCATAGCCACACTGCTACAGCACGGGCAGCATTTGTATGAAGACAATCAAAAGTTTAAGTCGGGTAATCACCAGACACGCGGTGTGTCTGCCCTAGCCATGCTGTCTATCATTTTGCAAGACTTCGAAGGAACGGAAGAATGGTACAATCTCGCTATGAAGAGACTTGGCGAACATTTGGATAAAGAAATAAATAAGGATGGTTTCCAATTTGAGCGATCGGTGCATTACCATATGAGCGACATAAACAATTATTATTATGTCTATCAGTTGGCTAAGATCAATAAAATGCCCATTAGTGAGGTTTGGGAAACACGCCTAAAATCGCTTTTTACTACCTTGGTGAAAATCGCCTATCCCGACAAAACAGCTCCCGTTTTACAAGATGATACCGACGAACCGTGGGCAGAACGAAACGACATTCGCGGAGCGTTGACCTTAGGATATCTTTTGTTTCAAGATGAAGAAACAGGCTATTTTACAAAAGACAAGCTCACTCCGAAAATGTATTGGTTTGCTAGCCAAGAGCAGCTCAACTCATTGCAAAATGTAAACGGTAAAAAACCAACGTACAGCTCGTTTTACTTCCCAGACACCAAGTATTATATAATGCGAGACGGTTATGACAAGGGTGATAATATGCTCATTATCAGTGCCGGTTTAGATTCCCAAAAACCCGACCATCAACACGGCGATATGCTAGGTATACAGGCAAGTGCAAATGGTAAAATCATTTTGCCTAACTATCAAGTGCGTTACTCCTTGCCTGACTACGGTTTTTTCAAAAACTCAATGGTTAAGAATGTAGCCTTGGTAGATGATGAGCTTCAAGGTAAACGATACAAAGGCAATAAAGGTGGAAGCGGATTTGGTAAATTCAAAGAATTGCCCAATCCTACAACCAAAGCTTGGGAAACGAATGATACATTCGATTTCTATGCAGGAAGCCACGATGGATTCGAAAATGTAGGAGTGAACTATACACGCCAAGTCATCTATGTGAAAGATGAATTTTGGATCGTAAAAGATAATTTCACTTCTGACAGCACACATACCTACAAACAAGTATGGCAAGGGCATTATACTCCAGAAGGAAGCCCCAATCTGTTGCAGAGTAGTTTTGAAGACGCCAAGGGATGCGACATCTATCAGCTTAATGTGGTAGACACCGTATCAAGTGGTGGTGCACACGGCAAACAATGGAATGTAGTAAGCAAAAAGGGTCAAAAGGACTTTGACTTTGTGACTGTAATCTATCCTTATCACGGCTACGATAAAGGCATCAATCCATCTAAGAATAAAGTCGGGGATTGGAAGGTAAACGAACTCAGCTTTGATGCCAAGGGAGAAAATTTAAAGACATTGAGTAAGGGTGATGAGGCGTATTTGTTTGGGGTGGAGAAGCTAATCATTAAAGGAGTACTTGTTGTATTTACCTCTTATTTTGATGGGTATGTGAAATCGCAGAACGGTAAATATGAACTGGTTTCTCTGAACGATAATTCTATAGATGTAATGATAATTGGAAAGGATGGTAAAGCTAAGAATACTACCATTAACCCCGAAGATAGAGTTTTAATAAACTAATGAATGCTGAAACGGGTCAAAATTATTTTAAGAAATTTGGAGGTAGAATCAATTCAGTCCGCACTTCGGAAACAATTGAACTGGACACATTACAAGTCACTTATTAGTATACAAATTCAACAAAAAGAAGATTAACAATACACAATGAAACAATTCATATATATACTCACATTAGCACTTGCAGGATGCTCCCAAAATGCAAGCATAAGCGGCACTAAGGTAACCAACCTAGACGAACTAAAAATAGCCATAAAAGAAGCCCAGCCAGGTGATA
Organism: Bacteroidota bacterium; assembly: GCA_018700895.1. Lineage (GTDB taxonomy): Bacteria > Bacteroidota > Bacteroidia > NS11-12g > UBA9320 > UBA9320. The sequence goes on along the minus strand of JABIUV010000056.1, from coordinate 115,191 downwards.
ACATTATCATGGCAAATGGTACTTGGGAAGACGCCGAAATCAAATTTGTGTCGTATGGCACGGAAGACAAACCCATTACCCTACAAGCAGAAACAATGGGGGAAGTGACCCTGGAAGGACAGTCGTGCATCAAACTGGGTGGCGAGTACCTCGTAGTGAAGGGACTTTATTTCAAGAATGGATACACCCCAAGTAAGGCGGTAATCAATTTTAAGAAAGACAAAGAAACCCTAGCCAATCACTGCCGTGTGACGGAATGTGTGATAGAAAACTATAGCCAACCACATCGTGACAAAAAAGATCACTGGATAGAGCTTTGGGGTAGATACAACGAAATAGACCATTGCTATATAGCTGGTAAGTCTAACGATGGTCCTACACTACGCGTATTTCTTAAAGGAAACGAGAGTATAAAAAACTTCCACAAGGTGACCAACAATCACTTTGGGCCTCGTCCCCGAAAAGGTGGGCCGCGTGGCGAGACTATGCAGATAGGCGACAGTTATACATCTATGGCTCCGTGTAATATGACGGTGGCCAATAATCTTTTCGAAGCGTGTAATGGTGAAGTAGAGGTGATCTCTAGCAAAACTAATTTTAATGAGTTTACGGGTAATGTGTTTTACAAAAGTGAAGGTTCACTGGTGACACGTCACGGAAGCTACTGCCGCATAGATGGTAACTTTTTCATAGGCGACGGCTCAGAGAACGTAGGTGGTGTGCGACTCATCAACTCAGGACACTGGGTGGTAAATAATTATTTCTACAATCTCAAGGGAAAACAGTTTAGAAGCCCGTTGGCTGTAATGAACGGAATTCCAAAATCGCCGCTAAACAGATACTTACAAGTAACGGATGCTGTAGTGGCATACAATACGTATGTAAATTGTGAGTCTCCGTGGCACTTTGGTGTTGGGAGTAATGTGAGTGAGGCGGCGGTATTACCTAAGTCAGAAATTCGCTCTGCCCGTCCCGATAGGGTAGTAGTGGCCAATAATGTAATATACAACGAGGCGGCAGATGCACGCCCGATAATGGCTCACGATAGTTTAGATGGAATTTCATTCATCAATAACAGCATAGATAATCAAGGTCAAAGTTTCCCATATGCGTATGCTTTCCAAGCTCAAAAAACGAGTGTAAATTCTGTAAACGAGTACCTGAAAGTGCCTACCGTAGAAAATTATGATTCGGTATATAATGGCTTTGAGTTTGAAACGATAAGCACGGATGTAATAGGAAGAGTCAGAGACGGGAGCAACCAGATAGGTGCTTTCAGTAAAGGTGCTATTGCCACTGACCCTGGGGTATTAGACAAGTCTAAGTACGGAGCCTCTTGGTACAGCAATGAGGTGGAAGAAAGAACACCAGAGGTGCATAGAATTTCTTCATCTGAAGAGTTAGCAACAAAGGCTGCAGCTGCAAAATCTGGTGACATTTTAGAAATTGTAGCAGGCAAATATCAAATACATAAACCAGTTGTTGTTAATAAAGGTTTAACAATAAAGCCAGTTGAGGAAAATGGATTAGTAGTATTAGACTACACTGGTGCAGCAGAATCTCCATTGTTCCAAATGCAAGGATACGGAGAGTTGACGCTAGAAGGAGTGAAGCTCGTGGGCAACGGGAGCAACTACGCCTTTGCTACGCTCAAAGAAAATATGAATCGCCATTACAACCTTTCGGTAACCAATTGTGATATCAGTAATTTTGGATACGTGCATAGAGCGTACAAAGAGTCGATGGCACAAGAAATCACCTTTACAGGAACTACCATTGCCAATTGTGCTAACGGCATAGAACTTTCAGAAGAGACTAACAACCGTGGAGATTACAATGTGGAGTTTTTGACCATTGATAGCTGTGCGTTTAATAATGTGAAAGCCAATGTGATAGACTACTACCGAGGAGGGTATGATGAGTCTACCATAGGAGGTAATTTACGTGTCTCTAATTCTACTTTCACATCTTGTGGTAGTGCTGAGGCTAATGGGATATTGCTCAATCATAGAGGCATCATCCATGTAAATATAGACAATAACACCTTTGCTAATAATCGCGTGAAACGCGTATCTATACTTTGGGGAGCTAAAGACAATCATGAGTCAGGTAATAAGCTTACCAACTCAGGCAGCATAGAAGTTCAGCAAAACCTTGCGTTGAAGTTGATGTACTAAGGGCAGAGTTCTTTTAAATAATTTGAGCAGCAATATGAGAATATTGCTGCTTCTTTATGTGAGGAATGTGATGAAAGTACAGGATGGATCAGAGAACTTGCACTTTCATTTATCCAATAGAATAAACATTGAATACTTGTTTGAGAAAGGGAACAGAAAGAGTTGTAAAAGAATAATATAATCCTTGCTAAGCACATTCAATTCAGAAATATCCCCTTTCAGTGAACTTATGATGCATAATTCGTGTAAGTCAAAAAAATACAATTTAATTTGTATGTTAATTTTTCAATATAGGCATCATTGGGGAGATGCTCTAGTGCAAACCTAAAGCCTATTCAGACGAGAACCCAAAGCTTAGAAATAAAGAAATAATAATGAAGGATATGTTAGATAGTTTGAAACCCATAGTGTTCGAAAGAGCAGTTGATCTTATCATTGATCAGATTAGGTCGCTTATTTCAAGCGGGAAACTTAAGCCGGGTGACAAACTTCCTTCTGAACGTAAACTAGCGGACCATTTAGGCGTAAGCCGTGGCCAGGTGAGAGAAGCGATTAGTAAGCTTGAGTTTTATGGAATTTTGAAGACCTTACCGCAAAGTGGCACTATGGTAGCTGGACTAGGTATCGTAGCCTTAGAGGGGCTTATAAGTGACGTACTAGAGCTTGAAGCTAAAGACTTTGGTTCACTTATAGAGGCAAGAGTTATTCTAGAGAGAGAGGCTGCTTATCTTGCGGCATTACGCAGGACAGACAGCGATATTCGTCGTTTGGAACGATCACTCAAAAGATATGAAGACAAACGTCTATTGAACGATGTAGCGTTGGATGAAGATTTTATGTTCCATTTGCGTATTGCCGAAGCGAGTAAAAATTCTGTGCTGCGTTCTCTTATGATTGTAATTACTCCAGATCTGTTAGCCAATTTTAAGCAATTGGAAGTATGTGATAAGGCCAAAAATGATCAACGTGTCACAGAACACCGAAATATCTTAGAATATATCAAGCAAGGAAATGCAGATGAGGCTGCTGAGATGATGACAAGGCATCTTGCGGATATATCCGAACGTAGTAAACTTACTGGATAAGTATTTTCTTGGTGACGCTCGTAGCGTTCTGACTATTTACTAACTGCATTATATATACGCCATGTGGCAATGAACTCACGTCAATAGAGCGTGAAACATCACCTGTAGTTAGCACCTTGCCATATATGACTGCTAGCGTATATTTCTCGAAATCTGTAATGATTGCCTTATCTAAGTTTAAGCGTGTATTCGCTGGATTTGGATAAACGGTGTAAGTCGCCTCATTAAGCTTAGGGACGCTTATGGTAGTGAGCTCCGTAATGCTGATATCCGCAAATAGTACTTCTTCATCTTGTAGACTAGAAGCATCTAATAGACTGCGGTATATTCCCCACTTAGGTCGTTGAAAATCGGCATCCGTCTTCCACATACGTAGTGCATTGTTGGTGTAGTTCATAAGCACGCTATCATCACTTAGTCGAGTGATATTGATAGTGTATTTGCCTTTCCCAGCCTCTCCGTAGGTGATAACTTCGGTTGCTCTTACCCATTCGCCTTTTAAGTCATTTAGGTTAATCTCATGTATAGTCGACTGGTCCAAAGCTGCGGCATAACGTAATTCAAGTTTATCAGGACTCCCTTTTCGAGCAGTAAGGGTAATGAGTGGCATAGCATCTTGGCTGCCGCCTACTGCTTTTATTTGGTGCAGGTGAGTAAATTTAGATGAAGGTCTGAAATTACTACTTAGCTTAAAAAGCCATTTATACTCTACTTCTTCGCCAACCAATCCTAGCAGATTGTCTGGAGATTTATCATATGTTTTTATCTCGGTTCGTTGGCGGTCAAAGTTCTTACAACGATCATCATCTTCATCTCGGTGAGCGTAAAAACGGAATACGTACTTATCGAGCATATTGTCGAATACTTCGTCTATGTGGTCACCAAAACTTTCGTGGCCACAATCGGGTACTTCTACCACATTGCCATCTGGAGCCAGTATCGCGTTTATATCAGCATAAGTGGAGTTGTTGCCTTGTGCTTCTAATACTACTTGAGCATTAGTAAATAAACTTCCTATTAGTAAGGAGGCTGCTAAAATTGGACGACTTGTGTTCATTGTATTTTTACTAAGTTTCAAAGATACACGCCTTATGTGATGTGTGTTAAATTTTACCGTCAGTTTATGAGCAGAATTGCGTGTTAAGGTAAGTCGAAGTCGGCCTATTTTAACTCATTTAATGTGGGATTTAGAGTGACAAGAGATAGTGGTAGAGCGAAAATCACTAATATTTTCTCATATGGAGCAGAATTTTAATTTTTGATAAAATGTATTTAAACATTTGATAGTGAATATTTTAAATAATTTGTAATCGTTTACAAATGCTTATAAACGTAAGTAAGTGCTTAAAATTCGTTATGAGCTTGGTCGCTCCATTCTATTTGCAGTGTTGTTATCGAAACAATCACCCAAATGGAGATTACTCGAACGGACCAACTGTGCCTGACGTCGTTATATGAAGAACGAAAAAATAAAAACGCAGATGTCTTAGTAGGATATAAGAACCATACAGGCGATTGCTCAAAACAGCGAAAAAACATAAAGTATAATAATTGTCGGCTTAGGCCGACGCACAACAGACACATTAACAAACAAACATTTTAACAGATTAAATTATTATGAACGCATTAAGAAACAAAGTACAATTGATCGGTAACCTAGGAATGAACCCAGAACTACGCAAGCTGGATAGTGGTAGCAGCGTAGCGAAATTTACGATGGCAACTAACGAGAGCTACGTAAATAAGAAAGGTGAGCGGGTAGATGATACCCAATGGCATAATGTAGTAGCTTGGGGCAAAACAGCTGAGCTTATGGGTGAACTATTGGCCAAAGGCAAAGAAGTAATGGTAGAAGGCAAACTAACAAGCAGAAGCTGGGACGACAAAGAAGGCAATAAGCGATACATCACAGAGGTTGTGGCAAGCGAATTTCTGCTAATGACTCGCGACGCAAAAAAGCAAGAAGGGGACCTGCCGTTTTAGGCGGTGTTCCCGTTGCTAAATTGCAACACGTCATTGGTAAATGGCGAGTAACATTACATGCTTAATGAAGTTACTACCTTATAAGAAACCAGTAATTTCAGTTAAGTAAGTAAAGCCATCCACACTTGTGGGTGGCTTTTGTCGTGGAATGAATTCTTAGGATGGTTTTTTTAGGTGTCTAATTAAAGTTGTTATTCATATTTAGCCCAAAATTTGTGCCGTGTGTTCTTTGGTTTTTACCTTTTCTATCACATCAGCAATAAGGCCATTCTCGTCTATAATAAATGTAGTGCGTGCTACACCCATATACTGGCGGCCATACATACTTTTCTCTACCCATACACCATAAGCTTGTATAGTCTCTTTCTCTGTATCTGCCAGTAGGTCAAAAGTGAGGTTGTACTTATCTATGAATTTTTGGTGCTTCTTTTCGGTATCAGGACTTACTCCTAATATCTCATAGCCTTGTTCTTTTAAGGCTTTGTGGTTATCGGTTAGGTTGCACGCTTGTGCGGTACATCCGGGAGTATCATCTTTTGGGTAAAAATAGAGTACGAGTTTTTTACCAGCATAGTCTGCTAGTGATATTGTATCTCCTTTTTGATTTCTTCCTGAAAAGGCAGGAGCTTTGTCTCCTATTTGTGGTATTGCCATATAATTTAAACACACTTGCCTAAAAATGGTTGTCACCATTTTTAAGCAAGTACTATTTTGTTAAAATCTAGCTTTTAGGCTCTTGCTTTATTCTTTATACCCGTCAGTGATCCACTTCTCGATGGTCGCTATTTTTTCGTCACTCAGTTTGCTTCCGTTTTTTGGCATGGCTGAGAAGCCACTCTCGTGTTTGATAGCTCCCACTACTTTGCCGCTTTCAGTATACGTTTTGGCATCGTTATAAGTTGCTAATCCACCTATTCCTGCACCCGTAGTATGACATCCCGAAAAAGCACAGCTCCCGTTTAGTATGGATTTCACATCAGCAGTATATGTTGTTTCGGCAGTTGTCTCTTCTTCTGTTGTTGGTTGTGTAGGTTCGGCATCATCGCTACACGCGGAGAGTAAGGCAAAACTCAAGCTCAAGGTTGTTATCGCTAGTGTTTTAAGATGTTTTTGGATCGAAAGTGTCTGATTCATATTGAATTAATAATTTTTTGATAGCGGTGAATGTAGGTGATTGTAAGATTAAATTACAAATTAACCTGCTGCTTAAATTCGCTACGGTTGTTTTTATGGTCAATAACAACTAGCTTAAATTCAAGAGATCCATTTTTTATCCAAGCTGGAATTTCACCAAATATGGTGTTCGTTTTAGGCTCATACTCGGCCAATATCCATTTGTCGTCTACCGAGCAAATGATGGTTTTTATTCCACTTAGGTTATCTCTTGCGTTAAATTTAAATTTCCGACCTAAGTTTTTCAGGGTCAACTTGGGCTGCTCATTGTCATAGCCAATGGCGTACTGACCTAATGAACGAGTTTTGAAACTAAGAATGTTGCCCTTCAGCGTACCGCCTTCGTAGTACGTTTTAGCTCCATCAAAACTTACTGCACATAATTTGTCTCCGTAACTGAGCCATTTGGCTGGTACGGTATATCTTACACTGATGTATGAGTGCAACGGAGTATAGCCGTAATGCATTTGCAGTGTTTTGCTTAGCATGTTAGGCTTTGTGGCTGAGGTTTTAAGTTTTAAATCCAGTGGGTGATAGATGGCTTTTTTGGGAACATGAACATCCCATTCGTAAAATTTGAAGGATTGGCCTCCGCTGATACGATGTTTTTCTTTGAATATTGTCTTTTGCGGAACTTGCAGTTGTTTGCCTGATGTATCGCCTACCACAGTCCATTGAACACTGTCCTCATTGCCCACGTAATCTTGTATGTGAAGTTTCATTAATACCGTATCTCCGTGAGCTACGTTTATCTCTCCATTATTGCGTTGTTTGTAATACGGTAATGGGTTAAATCGTTCTTTGAACAGTCTAAAGTAGGTTTTCTTATCCTTCCATTTGAGGTATGGATCGGTATGGGTATTAATATATCTGCCTTGGTTAAAGTTGAATTTTTCGATTTGGTATTCGTATAGCAATTGACCATTGGCCGTAAGCCAACAATAATTAATGCCGAGTACATTTTTTTTATCTGTGAAATAGTCGTCAGTAAGTAGCCCGAAGCCGTACTTGCCAGGTTTTACATTCAGTGTTTTTATGTTTTTAGCATAATCGCTCCACTTGCTAAAAGTGGTATACGGATAAGTTCCTTCGGCATAAAGGGATTCTTTGTCTTTGTGGTAAATGCTTATCCGTTTGATTTCGGGGTTTAGTTTGTCGGTAACATTAAGTCCGTGTAATAAAGGGTTGGTGCTTTGTCCACTTGGGTTGCGTATTTCAAAGTGAAGGTGTGGTCCGCCACTTCCGCCGGTATTTCCGCTTAGGGCAAATGCTTGTCCTTTGGTAAGTTTTAGTTCTCCGCGTTTAGGAAACAATTCTATCTCAAACTTACGTTGTTTGTATTGGGCTTCTTTTACATAATTGGCAAGTTCTCCTGTGAATTTTTGGAGGTGCCCGTATACCGTAGTGAAACCATTAGGGTGACGGATGTAGATGGCCTTGCCGTATCCGCCCGTACTTATCTTTATACGCTCCACGTATCCATCGGCAGCGGCAAGTACTTTCCACCCTTGTACACCTCCAGTGCGTATATCTAATCCCCCGTGAAAATGATTTCCTCTCAATTCACAAAAAGTACCTGACACGTATATTGGTCGGTCAAAGGGATTGCGAAAATAGGATTGGCTGTAGGAGTTTTTATTACGTTGAAACACATAAGTAGGACCGTTTGCCATTTTTGTGTAGTCGGAAATTGGGGCTTTGGTCTTTTGCCAATCGTCATCTTCTTCTAATTCTTCATTATCTATAACTATCGCTAGTGAATCTTGGAGCATATCTTCTTCCTCCGTATCAGTAGTGTTGGTGGATGGTTTGCATGTGGCGAATAGAGAAACCAGTCCTGTCAAAAGTATAAAGTAGATGAATGTGTACCGTCTCAAGGTGATAGATGTTGTATCGTGTTAACGTGCGAAAGTAATCTAGTGAATGAGTGAATTTATTAAGATGTGAACACTGCTCAGGTAATCGTTTCAAATAACAGGACATTTTTTTGGAAGTATGGATACATTGTATAACTTTAATATACAGCCGATAGATAATAATATTACCAAAGTAATGATAATTATAGTATCTTTTTAATGTAGCAAAAGCTACGCTATTGTTTAATGTATTAATGTATAGAAATGAAAAGACCAATTTTTTACATCCAAGAAAACAACGCTAAATTTCACGTAAAAATGCACGATCAAAATGACCTTTTACTTTTGGTTAGTAAGTCCTTTGAGACGTATCGCGAGTGCGAAAAATTCGTAGATATATTACGAGTGCACATGCGTTTTCAGACAAACTTCTCCCGCAGGAAAAATATAGCAGGGCAATATGGATTTGAGATACGCACGTGTTGGGATGACCTTATCGCTACGAGTGCTTGGTTTAACTCACGTCAAGACAGAGAAGATGCCATGCAGGCTGCTTTTGATGCAAACACGGATGCTGTTTTTGTACACAAGACTATGCGACCTGTAGCCGATTTGTCTATGGCTAGTTTACAGGGTGTAGCTTAGGCAGCAACTTATATCCAGAGGTGTTTGCCGCAGTTTCGTTCTTTTATGGTAAAGGTATCATTGGCATACTCCAATACATACAAACGTAGATTATGATGTTTGAATTCATCCATACGATGAAGTGGTGTATCCGTAAGTAAGCATAGAAAGCTACGCATCGCTCGTCCGTGCATACTGATGAGTACAGTGTTTTCATTAGTGCGAGTCATTATTTTTTCTAATCCCCGTTTTTGTCGGCGTTGCAGTTCATTTGGCGTCTCACCACCTTCCACACTGCGATCCAGTAAGCCTGCTTTCCAATCGTCAGTCATGGCCTGATATATCTTGTGGCTATCTGGTGTTCCTTTTAATCCTTCAAAAATTCCCCAATTGATTTCATTGAGCTCAGGAAGTATTTCTATCCGGTGTCCATAGGCTACAAATCCAGCAACACTCTGCTGTGTGCGTTTGAGCTCGCTAGTATATATCTGGTCAAACGTTATATGATGATACGCCTTGTAAAACTGATTTGCTTGCTTGCGGCCAGTGTCATTCAGGTCGCTATCTATGCCGCTACCTTGTATTATTCCTTGCTTATTGTAGTCGGTTTCGCCGTGCCTTATGATATAAATAGTTTTCTTTGTACTCACCTTATTTTTAGAAATTAAACGACACTAATTTTGATACCCTACAAAGCTATAAACATATCTCAATTAAACGAAATTGGGCGGAATACATTGGCACAATATTTAGCCATGGAAGTAACTTCCGTAGGCGAAGATTATATCACTATGCGTATGCCTGTGAATAGTAATGTGCACCAGCCACTCGGTATGCTACACGGAGGCGCAGTAGCTGCATTGGCCGAGAATGTAGCGAGCCTTGCTGGGAATTTAGTCGTAAATAGTCAAGGAAAGGCTTGCTTGGGTCTGTCGCTTAATACCAATCACCTCAAAAGTGCACGAGATGGTTACGTATATGCCACGGCACGTCCTATACACTTAGGCAGAAGCACACAAGTGTGGGAGGTAGAGACTAAGAATGAGGAAGACGCATTGCTCAATGTGTGCCGTATGACCTTAGCCGTAGTAGATAGAACATAATGGATTTAGAAAACTTAGGAGCTCTGGTATATCTGCCTGGCGAAAAAAAAATAGAGAAGTATGATGCTGACTGTATGGAGGCATTTGAAGATATAGATGCCTATTGGATGAAGCGAGAAGGCCTTATGTTTTATCCATTTGATCGCAGTAAGCAAGCATTTTTCTTTGGTAAAAATGTGGTGGAAAAACAGGTGCAGGAATTTGACTTATCGCCTAATGATTCGCTATCGCAAATTGAGTACGAAACCAGTGTATATATGGCTTGTGATGCGATGAGTAGAGGGGGGATAGATAAAGTGGTACTCGCTCGTAATGAGATACTTGAAGGCAATTACAGTTCGCAGCAGGCGTTTCAGAATGCCGTGAAAAAGTATCCCGAGAGTTATGGCTATTATGTGAATATAGGTCCAGAGCAATGGGTAGGAGCATCGCCCGAGTTGCTTATGCACTATGAGGAAGGTGTACTATATACGGTAGCCTTGGCTGGTACTAAGTCTCTCGATGAGTCATTTACTGACAAGGAGGAAGAAGAGCAAGCGATGGTCTGTGATTTTATAGAAGATAAACTTACAGCCGTGGGCATTGCGGGGTATACTAAATCGGAAACAACAGAGGCTCTGTTCAATACCATAAAACACCTAAAAACTACCTACACTGTCACCTGCACAGAAGATAAGGCTCTAGAGCTTCTGAAGCACCTACAGCCAACTAGTGCGGTATGCGGATTGCCGAGGGATAAGAGTTTTGCATTCATTCAAGAATTTGAGACGATGAACAGAAGTTTTTACTCTGGAGTTACGGGAGTAATGCGTAAGAATAGTGCGACATTTTTTGTTAATCTCCGCTGTATGCGTTTTTATGAAGGGAAGGTAGAGCTTTTTGCCGGGGCAGGCATCACCAAAGACTCCTTACCCGCCAGCGAGTGGGAAGAAACCGAAAAGAAAATTGCTACGATAAAGGAGTTGTTGTAATCATCTGCTAACTCTCCAACGCTTCGGCAAGCAGTTCTTCGTACTCGTCATTGGGTATCTCCTTGGCTCCGAATTGTAAGAGGTGATCATTGATGTACTGTGTGTCTAGAAGTCTGAAATTATTTTCTTTCAGAAATTGCCCGAGAAATATGAGAGCAATCTTACTGGCATCGGTCTCACGGTGAAACATGCTCTCTCCGAAATATGCCTTGCCTATGATAACGCCATATAAGCCGCCTACCAATTTGCCTTCTCTCCACGTCTCAAAGCTGTAGGCATAGCCTAGTTCGTGAAGCTTGCAGTAGGATTGGATAATGTCTTCACTTATCCACGTATCTTCTCGCTCGGCACAAGCACGCATCGTACCCTCAAAATCGCCATTGATACGTAATTCAAAATAATGCCTATTGAACAACCGCCTCAAGTTTTTGGACACATGAAACTCCTCCAATGGAATAACACCACGCATATCTGGCTTGAACCAAAAAATCTCGTTATTGTCCTCGGGCACAGCCATAGGGAAGTAGCCCTGTGAGTAGGCGTAGAGAAGTTCGGTGGGTTCTATCATTTTTTTAACTTTGCAAAAGAAATTTAATCTCAATGAAAATCATCTGTATCGGTAGAAATTATGTGGATCACATTAAAGAATTGGGCAATGAGATGACATCGGAGCCGGTCATCTTTATGAAACCAGATTCGGCTGTTTTTCGCCAACGCGATGCGTTTTACATTCCTGACTGGACAAACGATGTACATTATGAGGCTGAGGTGGTCGTGCGTATCAACCGATTAGGGAAAAACATTGAGCCAAAATTTGCTCATAAGTATTTTGCAGAGTTTACATTGGGTATAGATTTTACAGCTCGCGATGTACAGAGTAAACTCAAAAAGCAGGGTTTGCCGTGGGAAAAAGCAAAAGGCTTTGACCAGAGTGCGGTGTTAGGCGATTTTTTACCTGTGGAGGATTATGACTTGAGGGACCTCCACTTTGAATTACACAAAAACGGTGAGGTTGTGCAAAATGCAAGTACCAAGTTGATGATATATGATATCCCTCAGATGATTGAGCATTGCTCGCAGTATTTCACTCTCAAAATAGGAGATTTGATATTCACGGGAACGCCAGCAGGGGTAGGTCCTGTAGCTCCGGGAGATGTTTTGGAAGGCTTCATTGAGAAAAAAAAGGTTCTAAACGTTCGCATTAAATAGGAACTACTTTACTGAGTCTTTCTTATTGTGGTCCTAAGTACGTATATTAGGGTTTACATTATTAGATAGTATTTTTATCCATCCACTAAATTTGTTTCGTATATGCCAGACACCATTGTATTTATTATTGTTTTTGTAGTAGGAGTTATTCTTGCTGTTGGTGCAGTTTATTTTTTGGTATTGCCTAATTACAAGCGAGTTCAGGATGAACTGAATGCCAGCTTAACAATGCAGGAGGAGGAATTGCAAACAGAGCGTGCTAAGCGAGAACAAATTAATGCCGCTTACCTAGATGCTAAGGCTGACTTACATCATACCCACATTAGGCTTGAAGAGCAAAAAGCGGAATTAACAAAACTCAATGAGCAACTCACACAATCTTTTGAAAATATAGCCAATAAGGTAGTGCAAACCAGCGGTAAATTACTGCAAACTTCTCACGAAGAAAAACTGAAAGATATGCTCAATCCATTCAAAGATCGTATTGCTAGTTTTGAGAAAAAGGTGGAAGCAACTCATCTCGCATCGGCTCGCGATAGTGAAGCACTAAAGGAGCAATTGCGTAGCTTGAAGGAGCTCAATCAGCATATAGGGGAAGAGGCAAAAAACTTGACAAACGCACTAAAAGGAGACAAGAAATTACAAGGAGACTGGGGTGAACACCGCCTAGAGCGAATACTACAAGCAGCAGGGCTAGAGAAAGAGGTGCACTACCGTAAGCAGGTGAATCTCAAAGATGATGAGAATAGAAATTTTAGACCTGATTTTATCGTATACCTGCCTGATGATAAAAATATAGTAGTAGACAGTAAGGTGAGTCTTGTGGCTTTTGAACAGTACTTTAATGCAGCAAGTGAATCTGAAGCTGGCGTATGGGCAGCTAAGCATGTGAAAGCCGTGAAGGAACACATCACCAAGTTAAGTGCGACTAACTATCGTGAGCTTTTGGGAATTAATTCGCCGGATTATGTCTTAATGTATATGCCACTTGATGCAGCATTGGGATTGGCTATGACAGAGGATTCAGAGCTGTTTGAGTATGCGTTGAGCAAGAATATTGTGTTGGTGTCCAACCATACATTACTGGCTACGCTTAAAACGGTTTCCTTCATTTGGAAACAAGACTTACAAAATAAAAACGCCCTAGAAATAGCGAGACAAGGCGGTGCGTTGTATGACAAATTTGCAGGTTTTGTAGATACCCTGCAAACTGTAGGTAAACGAATAGACGGGGCTCAGCAGGATTATGAAAAAGCAATGAGTCAACTCACGAGAGGCACAGGTAATTTAGTAAGACGAACGGAACAACTCAAAACCTTAGGTGCCAAAACTCAGAAACAACTGCCAGACAATCTTTTGGATTAAACCTTCCTTGTGCAATAGGCACAAAAAAAAGGACGATGATTGCTCAACGTCCTTTTTCTATGGAATATGTTCTCGTTTAGAATATTTGGAATTTCACCGGTATTCTAAATCGCATGTTTACAGCTTTATCACGTTGCTTGGCAGGTGACCATCTTCCTGAAGTCATTTTGATTACTCGCATAGCTTCATCCTCTAGTCCAAATCCTTTCTTGCCTCCGAGTATAGCTATATCCTTTACTCTTCCTTGCTTGTCTACTACGAACATTACGTTCACAGTCCCTTGCATATCATTTTCGAGAGCCATGGGCGGATAAGTGATGTTTTCAGCGATGAAACGTTGAAGACCTTCATCACCTCCTGGGAAGGCAGCTTTTTCCGATACGTCAAAGATTTCAAAAACCTCATTAGTTTCTTCAGGTTCTTCTTCCTCTTCTTCGTATTCAGCTATCTCAGTATCCTGATCTATCTCAGTATCTTCTATCTCAGGCTGATCTTCTTCTATCTCCTCATCGTCCTCTACTACCTCAATTTCTGGCGGTGGTGGTGGCGGTGGTGGTTTTTTCTCTTGTACGGTGTTTTCCATCACTACAAGGTCTTCTTCTATTATTATGTTTTCTACTTCAGCTACTTTTACAGGCGGTTGTCTGTAAGTAAATGCAAAAAGAACAACACCTAGGGACATAGAAAGACCAAGCAAAAAGAAGTCAAGACGCTTGTTCTTTACTTCTGGCTTAGAATACTTTTTTACTTCCATGATAATTATTGATTCAAATTTAATGTAAATATTTATCCTTTAATACAGTTAGCGGAGAAAAGGTAAACGATTTTTTAACAACGGCATTTTTCGAGCGATAAACGACATCAATAATATACCCAAGAAGCAACCTACTGTGTTCGCAATTATATCATCTATGTCATAGGCTCTGCCGAGTGCCATAGCACTTTGTAGTACTTCTATAAGTACACCGTATGCAACACTTACAAGGAGTAAGACTAATTTTTCTTTGATGGTTAGCACACGCTTTAAGCTTAATGCCCAAAGCATAACAAACACAACGTATAAGATAAGGTGTATGAGTTTATCTAGTTGGGATAGCGAGTCAAACGTGAATTTTTTGAAAGCCGAAGCAGGTAATAAACACGATGATGCGATAAATAGGGTCCACAATACTGCAGGAAGTATTGCTCTATTTACTTTCACAGTGCTATTAGCGGCCAGTTAGTTCATTGTATGCCGTAGCATCCATAAGTGCATCTACCTCTTCTGGGTTGGATAGTTTTATTTTTACCATCCATCCTGCTTCATAAGGAGCTTCGTTTACACTCTCAGGAGCATCTTCTAGGTCCGCATTTACTTCTACTATTTCACCACTTACGGGCATAAATAAGTCAGACACTGTTTTTACCGCCTCAATAGTACCAAACACTTCATTTTGGTCTAAGGATTCGCCTTCAGTTTCTATTTCTACAAAAACAATGTCACCCAATTCTCCTTGAGCAAAATCAGTAACACCTACTGTAGCGATATCGCCATCTACAGATACCCACTCGTGTTCTTTGGTATATTTTAAATTTTCTGGAAAGTTCATATGCTTACTATATGTATAAATTATAATGGTTGATTAGGCAGTTTTGCATTGCGTTTGTGTACGGCAAACGTATTGAGTACTTCAAAAAGCTTTTGCTTCATATCTTTACGTTCTACGATAAAATCGACGAATCCTTTTTCTTGTAAAAATTCTGACCGCTGAAATCCATCTGGTAAATCTTTACCGATAGTTTCCTTGATAACCCTTGGTCCTGCAAAGCCTATAAGTGCCTTAGGCTCAGCTATATTGATGTCTCCCAGCATAGCAAATGATGCGGTGATACCACCTGTGGTAGGATCGGTGAGGATAGAAATAAAAGGTAACTTAGCCTCGGAGAGTAATGCTAGTTTGGCACTTGTTTTTGCCATTTGCATAAGCGAAAAAGCGGCTTCCATCATACGAGCACCTCCACTTTTGGAAATGATAATCATCGGGATTTTTTCTTCCAATGCTACGTCGATAGCACGAGCTATTTTTTCTCCTACTACGCTACCCATACTGCCTCCTATGAATGCGAAATCCATTACAGCCATACTCACACGTAGGTTGTTTATTTTACCCGTAGCGGTACGCACAGCATCGGTGAGTCCACTTTTCTTTTTAGATTGTTCTATACGCAGCGGGTAGGCCTTAGTATCGACGAAATTCAATGGATCTCCCGAGCTTAAGTTTGCATCCAATTCCTTGAATTTGCCATTATCAAACAATAAATCGAAGTACTCACGTGAGCCAATACGACTATGATAATCACACTTGGGACACACCCATAAGTTTAGTTCAAATTCCTTGGTGCTGGTAGGCTCTTTGCACTCCACACATTTATACCAAAGCCCGTCTGGGGTAGGTTTTTTATCTTGTGTTTGGGTAAGTATTCCTTCTTTTACTCTCTTAAACCAACTCATTTTTATCTATTTTTACGAAGTATGATCACACGTGTAACAAAAGTCATTTGTGTCACCATACGGCCGTTTTTATGTTCTAGTTTCATGGCAAAAATACATTTTTTTTAATACCTACATTTGCCCTTTATGGTTAATAATTTGAGTATTCAAACTGCCAATTCCGAAGGGTTATTAAAATCGGTTTATACGGTGCGTAAAGAGGTATTTGTGCACGAACAAAAAGTGGATGAACGGAAAGAGTATGATCAATATGAAACGAGTAGCACGCACTTGGCGTGCTTGCTGAATAATATAGTGGTCGGCACGTGTCGCTATCGCAATACCGAGAAAGGGGTGAAGCTAGAGCGATTTGCGGTACTGCAAGAATATAGAGGCAAAGGAGTGGGAGAGAAGCTTTTGCAGGCTTGCATTGCCCAAAATAAAGGCAGTTATATCTATCTCCATGCTCAGGTGCAGGTAGTTGATTTTTATGCCAAATATCAGTTTAAAAAACACGGAGAACGCTTTGAAGAAGCTGGAATACAACACTTTAAAATGGTGTATGAAGACTTAGATTAGATTATAGCTTTACGATTAAATTTGCAGCACAAATGAGCAAAACCATATTAGTAACAGGAGGATTAGGATATATAGGCAGTCATACTGTGGTAGAGCTACAGGCAGCGGGTTATGATGTGGTGGTCATAGATAATCTGAATAACTCATCCCAAGAGGTGAAGACACGCATAGAGGAAATATCGGGGCAATCATTTGAACTAACCGTTGCCGATGTGAATGACAATGCGGCCCTCGAAGAGCTTTTTGCGAAGTATAATTTTGAAGGCGTCATACACTTTGCGGCACATAAGGCCGTAGGAGAGTCGGTAGATTATCCGGTGATGTACTACCAAAACAATGTATCTGGACTCATATCACTACTTGGAGTTATGGAGAAACATGCGGTATCTAATCTCATATTTTCATCTAGCTGTACCGTATATGGCGAAACCAAAAATCCGCCCGTTACGGAGCAAACACCTATACAAAAGGCCGAAAGCCCGTACGGGACATCCAAGATATTATGCGAAGAAATCATCACGGATTACGCCAAGCATAAAGATTTCAAGTCTATACTGCTGCGTTATTTCAACCCAGTAGGTGCACACCCTAGTTCCAAAATAGGTGAATTGCCCTTAGGAGTCCCCAATAACTTGGTGCCTTACATTACTCAAACAGCCGCGGGTATCCGTGAGCAGCTTACCGTATTTGGCGATGATTATAATACCGAAGATGGTACCTGTATTCGTGATTACATACACGTGCTAGACCTAGCTAAGGCTCACGTAAAAGCATTGAGCTATTGTGATAAGATGGCGGAGCGTGTGGATGTATTCAATGTAGGGACAGGAAATGGGAATACCGTGTTGGAGGTAATCAGAGCTTTTGAAACAGTAAATAATCTAAAACTGAACTATAAAATAGGCCCAAGACGCGGTGGTGATATCGAAAAAATATTTGCTGAAACCACCAAGGTGAATGACGTACTCGGCTGGACTGCTCAGTATGACATCAAGGATATGATGCAGCACGCGTGGGCATGGCAGCAAGGGTTGGGAGAGTGAAACTAAATGAACGTGAACACTTGTGAAAATATGAGATCTAGCGGTACGTAGCTGTTTTTATTGTAATTATCCAATATCAAATAACTCCGCAGGATTTATTTTAAATTGTAGCATCTGGGCAGTTTTTCTGCCTCCGTCACCACCTTTTCGCTGCATAGTGATCTTGCCAATTTTAAAATTTCCACGTTTGGTTATTTGTACCGCTTCATTACAAAAGAAGTTTACACAAAAGTTCATAGGTTTGAGAACCCATCGAGCGGAAGTAGTTACTTTTTAGGCTACGAGCATCCACTCAGTAGTAAATTTGCCGCGGCCTTTTAGTATGTCACTTATTATCAGCGTTTTGTTTGCTTCTAGCCATTCTACTATAGATATGCTTTCTTCTGAATTGAATTCATCGGCAAACATTCTTCTCTTATCTCTAGGATGGGCAATAGTGGGACTCACCCCCCCGCCAGTATATTTCTTCAGCAGTTCTACAATAGGACTGGTATCTCCCACATCTAGGTGTAGGTAGCTATCCATCTTTTATCAATCTGATTAAATCCCTTTGGATTGCTAACCAGTTTTACTTGGAGGTTTTCTATGAAGACTTCCCCTTAGTGGTACAGGTGTAAAATGTCCCAGGATTAATCCCTAACTCACGGCTAAAAATTTCGACACTCTTGCCATTCTCATTCTCTTTGATCGCCTTGATAATTTGCGACTCTGTAAATCTTGACTTATTCATTCTTTTTCTTGTTACAATTTTCTACTCTATTTTGAATTTATTATTGTACCACTTTTTGGGAAGTCTTCATATCCACCAAAGCCTTTCATTTGCTCATCGCTACGCGTAGGCACCCATACTTCTTGTCCTTGCATGGCCTGCATTAAAATATCACCTGCCATCATACCGATGACTACAGGAACACCTTGAGCCAGATTCTGTTTTATGGCGTCTATGTTTACCTCCGCCCGCGGATTGTTATTGTTAGTGAGTCGGTTATAGTCACGGGTGACGTATAGCTGAATATTCGCATTACGTGGCTTATTGGTACATGTATTTTCATCATAAGGGAACTCATTGTATGGCAACTCCTATACTTTTCATGACTTCCATCGCCTCATTGATGTATGCTCCTTGGCAATCTTTTAGAGCTATCTGATTACAAAGACTGCTTGGGCTGAAGGCTAATTGACTCGGATTAGCCCCAGTTTTGCGAGCTTCTAGTATAGTGCGTGCAGCATAGCTACTCACCCTTCCTACACAGCGTCCTTGGTATCCTTGATTCTTACGTGGTGGGCAATACTTTCCCAAGATTACTCGCTCAGGAAGGGTATTTGTTGATTTTTGGGCCAATGGCTCAAAAATCTCAGCTCTGTCGTACTCCTCAGGACTTAGGTCTGCTCCTCTAGTGAGGCTGCTGTGTAGTGTCTGCAACCGGCATCATAGAACAACCATGACCCATAAAATACTAAAGCCCACCTATTACAATTAGTACGAGGAGTAATTTGGGTTTTTTGAGTAAAAAAGGAAGGGCCGTGGCCAGTATGCGAAATAAGCCTCCGGTGCCTCCGCTGCATTGATTGTTGCGTGGAATTCTGTTTTGATTGTTAGACCCTTTATTTTCATCGGGCACCATTCGTATTGGCATAGTGGTAGTTATTGATTTGCTTACAAGTAACGTCAAATCGTTTATTTTTTTTCAAGTGTACCCAACCATTTGTAACTTGGCTGCGTATATAGAAGTACATAACAACAAAAAAGTATGAAATTTAGACAACTATTAATCGCGGGCATCTTTGCCTTATTCGCTAACAGTGCTTTGGCACAATGTACCGCTTATGGTTACCTTAGCCAAAGTGGGACAACTGTTACTTTTTATGACAGCTCGTATAGTACTTATAGCCACGATGTAATGTGGTACTTTGGTGATGGATCTTATGGATATGGCACTCCAGCGACACATACATATACCTCAAATGGCACATACTATGCAGTGCTAGAGATATATGATAGCCTTGCTAATTGTAGTGATTCTACTTCTTTCACACTTACCATAAGCGGTGCTAGTACAAGTACGTGTAATGCAGCGTTTAGCTATTCGGTGGATAATGCAAATCCGTACAAACTTAATTTTAATAACACCTCTACCAATGCAGTTTCATCTTCTTGGTGGTTTGGGGGAAGTAATACTTCTACAGTTACTAGCCCAAGTCATACGTTTGCCACAGCAGGTTACCATACTGTTTGCCTTACTACATATGATAGTTTGACGAATTATTGTGATTCTGTATGTCAGTCGGTTTACGTGCCAGGTGCCACTAGCTCTGGTTGTGATGCTACTTTCTGGGCTTCTGTATCTGGTAATACCGTAAGTTTTTATGACTCTACTGCGTCATCTAGTATCATAGAGTGGATGTTTGGTGACGGTTCATACGGCTACTCAAGCAACCCTACCCATACGTATGCCAATAGTGGGACATATACTGCGTGCTTATATGTATACGATGTTACATTCACAGGCGATACCGTTTTATGTGATTCATTTTGTCAATCATTTACAATTCTATCTTCGGGCACGAGTTGTAACGCAACATTTAGCTATACAGTAGATAATAGCAACCCACTGAAGCTTAATTTTAATAATACCTCATCCAATGCGACATCTGCTTATTGGTGGTTTGGCAACGGAAATAGCTCTACGCAGTATAGTCCAAGTCATACCTTTGCTTCAGCCGGATATTACACTGTGTGCTTAACTACATATGATAGTTCTGGCAACTATTGTGACTCAGTATGTCAGTCGGTGTACGTGCCCGGAAGTTCAAGTACTAGCTGTGATGCTACATTTTGGACTTCCGTATCAGGTAATACGGTTTCGTTCTATGATTCTACTTCGTCATCTAGTGTCCTGCAATGGTCATTTGGCGATGGGACATATAGTTCAACCAGTAGCCCTATACACACATACAGTACAAGTGGCACCTATACTGCTTGCTTATATGTGTACGATATTGCGATTACAGGTGATACGTTATTGTGTGATTCCTTTTGCCAAAGTGTGACCATAGCCAATACTTCGGGTGGCTGTATTGCGGGATTTTATGCTTCTCCAGATTCTATTAATACGAGTGCAAGCTCTTACCCGGTATACTTTAACAACACATCTACTGGGACAAACTTCATATGGAATTTTGGTGACGGATCTACAGATACAGCAACAAACCCAGTACATACTTACACCAGTGCAGGAACGTATACTGCGTGCCTATATGTACTATCTGGATATGATAGCTTGGGTCTTCCAGTGGTATGCGATAGTGTATGTCAAACAGTAACAGTTGGAGGTACAGCGTTATCTTGCCAAGCATCGTTTTATCTCGCTATTGATACAGCAAATATTTATAATCTGTACATTGTAGATAACAGTACAGGTACTACTACGGGTACAGATTACTACTGGACGTTTGGTGACGGAAATAGTTCTAGTGTACAAAATCCAACACATCAGTATAGCTCCTTTGGCTTGTATAATTTGTGTCTCACCATATCTGATTCATCTACAGGTTGTTACAGCGTTTATTGCGATAGCATTGGGCTAGACAGTAATGGCAATCTCTTGAAAAAAGATGGTTTTGGTATCACAGTCATAGATGAGGATGACCTCGTAAGTACAACGCGTATTGCTGCTGTACAGGGCTTGAGTATTTATCCAAATCCAACTCGTGGACAGTTTACCATTGAGCTAAATACGATAAAAGCAGGAGATGTAGCCGTTGATATTCTGAATAGTATGGGGCAAGTGATAAGTACAAAGGAATATATGGTAAACACTGGGGCAAATACACTTGCAGCAGACTTAAGTAAAGAAAAAGCAGGTATCTATTTTGCAGTGATAAAAATGGAAGATCAGGTTAAACATATTAAAGTGAATCTGACAAAGTAGATGAACTCCTATAACTGAGCAGGACGAAGAGTGCGATTGTGCTCTTCGTTTTGGCGGTTTACTACCTACCCTAAGTGACCGAAGAGCAACTAATAAACGGCTGTATAAAGCAGGATAGACGTTCGCAAAACGAACTCTACAAACTATACTTTCCGCTAATGAGTAGCATAGCACTTAGGTATGCGCCAGAGCGAGATGAAGCTCTGCTCTATGTGAATGGAGGTTATTATAAAGTTCTGAAAAGCCTAAAGACGTATGATCAGAAGCATACGCTTGCCACTAGAAGATACGAACTTAGAAAGATTATCAGTCGCTTGCCGTTGAAATTTCGTTTGATTTTTTTAGAAATTAGCAACGATAGTAAGAGAGTAATGCCTCCAATCTGAGTGATGGCAGAGAATAGAATGAAAAGGAAGAGGTAGGATACTACTTTGAACAGTCTTTTCATTTCAAAACCGTTTTCTGATAATTCAGCGAATCCCCATTTTTCAGAAATATCCAGGTGGAATCTTGATGATTTATGCTTTCAATAAGTTCTAATGTGTCATTAAAGTAATTTTTAGACCAAGTCCCTTCGATGTACGATACCGAGCTTCGATATCCTCCTTCGATTTTCTCCTTTAATGCAGGTCCAAAGCATTTCCAAGATCGATCTGTATACAAAGCTAATTTACCACTCAAGACTGGTTTTTTGTTCAATTTGTAGGCTCCAGAAATATGGGAATACAGGAGAGGGTCAGAGATCCAGAATAATTGTAATAAGATAATACTATAACAGAAAATTTCGCCAACGGTTTTAAGACGATTGAAAGTAGCATCTTTCATAACCTTACCACGGACTAGCTCCATCTTGCAGTTGCAGACCGCCACTTTCTTCTTTGGGCTCTTCTAGTTTATCTATACCAAAGTATTGCATAAAAACAGCTCTTTCGTAGGTATCTACGTCCCACTCTTTAGTTACTTTCCCCTCTTTTATATAGAGTAAGCGTGGGTAGGTTTTGCCTTCGAGTAGTCGTTTGAAATCTGGGTATTCTGCCACCCGTGTATGGGGTGATTTCACATCACCGCCTTGCTTGAAAAAGTAATTTTGCTCGTATTCTGTTCCGTAGTTGAGCAAGTAGAGGTTGGGGAGTTTACCGCTGGCTTTCATTGCCACAAGGTCGCGGTATACTTCTTGGCAGTGGCTACATGTCATACTAAACATACATATCAATTTGGTGGTTGATGAGAGATTTTGCAACTTAGATTCTGGGGCAAAAGTTTCTATTAGGCCTAAGGTATATTCTCCCGGGGTCCTGCGAGCTACTGGTACTACTTCGGCTTGTTCTTCTACTACTTCTATAGGTTCTTGGGCGGTAGTTTCTTGCTGCTCTATCACTGGTGCAGGAGGCGGCGACGTATTGGTTGTTGACTCTTTTGTGGCATCATCAGTTAGTGCTTCGAACGTTTCGGTAACGTCTGTTTGTACGGAGTCTGTTTGCTGCTCCATAAGTTCAGTGGGAGCAGTAGGTGCGAGGCTCAATTCTTCTGCTACGGTAGGTGCTACCGTCTCGTAGCTTTTTATGCCAAAACTCAGTGTAAATAAAGTGATGAGCCCCAAAAATGCTGGAGCTACCCAAGAAGCAAATGTGTCTTCTTTTTGATATTTTATCCAAATGAATATGCCTGCTAGCATCCCGATAACATTTTTAATGATGGACTCTAGATTAGTCATAGGCAACACATCGCCAAAACATCCGCAGTTGCCTTCTACGAATCCATTTTCTTGCCGAAACCCCTCGTAGAATAGGTGAATGGTGAAGAGCACGAGCATTCCCAAAGTAGCTGGGAGTACTAATTTTTTGAACCATTTGCCTTGGAGCAAAGCAATCCCCAATACCAATTCTGCAGCTACGAGTATGCGGGTGAGCCATTGTACCCATTGCATTCCGCTTGGATTGTCGAAGTAGTCTTTGCCCAATAGTAGTTCCGCTACCATACCATCAAAAAACGGCATAGAAACGAGCTTACTCACGGCTCCAAATACAAAGAGGAAACTGAGTAATATTCTGCCAAACTGTACAAGTGTATTTTTATTCATTGGTGTATAATCGTGGTTATAGAACGATGTAAAGTGGCGTATAGTTTGCTACCATACGGCTAGGTCAAAATTAGTTAAAATGTTTTGGTCTTTGGTGAGAAGCGGAATGCCCGTAGCCTCGGAGGTAGCCACTATTAGTCGGTCAAAAGGATTGCGAGTCCAAGAAAGTTCTAACGAGCTTTGTATAACTTCGTTTATGGGGAGATCTATTTTGGTAATTCCTATTGCTGATTCGAGCGATTGTAGTATATCGGTTCCAGAATAATTGATTCTCCCTATTTCGTGAAGCAGTTGTAGCTCCATTTCTATGATTGGTGATACTAGTTATCGGTGATTGGCCAAGTAGTCTTTGCCTGTTCTTGAGATATTATCGTGCTTGCCTGTAAATAACCACAAAGCCACGTGGGTGTCTAAGGCAAGTCTGGGTTCCATTCTTTACTCCAATCTATGCTAACATAATACTCAGGATCTTCATTCATGGTGTTGGGATGAGGTGTGAGCTTGCTCAAATCGTTATACGGCTTCGGCTCTTCTTTGGTTTCTTCCTCTAGGAGTATTTTTATGGTCTTGCCTTTTCGCTTGAGCGTAATGGGTTGCCCTGTGCTTGTTACCCAGGCTACGAGTTGGTATATATTTTTACGAAATGCAGTGATGGTCAATTGCATATTCACAAATAACGAAAAAAGCGTACGCTTTCAATTAGAAACGTACGCTTTTTTATGGTTACTTGTTTTTACTATAGCGTGACGCCTTCAGCCATTTTTAAATTGGTGTTTTTAATAGCATCAAATCCGCCCGCTATGTCTGTGAAGTTGTGATATCCTCTCATTTTTAAGATGCTCGCTGCTATCACAGAGCGATATCCGCCTGCACAGTGCACATAAAAGTTTTCCTCTTTTGGAAATTCTGCAAGGCTATCGTTTATAGCACTCAGGCATACGTGCTTGGCATCTGCTAGGTGTTGGGTGCTCCATTCACCTTTTTTGCGTACGTCTATTATGGGTAAATTATTTTCGTTCACCTCTTGCTCAAATTCGGTTGCTGGTATAGAACGTAACGAATCTACTTCTCTATTTGCTGCATTCCAAGCTTCAAATCCTCCGTCGAGATAGCCTATAGTATTGTCAAATCCTACACGGCTCAGTCTGGTGATTACTTCTTCTACTCTGCCTTCGTCGGCCACTAGCAATATCGGTTGTTTTACATCTTGTATGAGTGCACCTACCCACGGAGCAAATCCACCGTCTATGCCTATAAAAATACTTTGTGGGATAAAGCCATGTGCAAAATCAGACTGGTGACGTGTGTCCAATATAACGGCCTGAGTTTCGTTAGCCGCCGCTTCAAATTCTACAGGACTTAATGCTCTGCTTCCTTGTTTTATTACCTCATCCAGATTTTCATATCCATCTTTGTTCATAGCCACATTCATCGGGAAATAGACTGGTGGTGGAGCTAGTCCGTCAGTCACTTCAGTTATGAATTCTTCTCTCGTCATATCTGGACGGAGGGCGTAGTTCATTCGCTTTTGGTTGCCGAGGGTGTCTACGGTTTCCTTCATCATATTTTTACCACAGGCACTTCCGGCTCCGTGTGCAGGATATACGATTAGATCATCTGCTAGCGGCATTATTTTATTTCTGAGGCTGTCAAACAAAATGCCAGCAAGATCTTCTTGGGTCATAGTAGCAGCTTTTTGAGCAAGATCTGGTCTTCCTACATCTCCAAGGAATAGGGTGTCTCCCGAAAATATGCAGTGGTCCTTCCCGTATTTGTCTTTGAGCAGGTAGGTAGTACTCTCCATAGTGTGCCCCGGTGTGTGCAGTGCGGTAATGGTAATATCTCCTAGTTGAAATACCTCGCCATCTTTGGCAACATGCGACTTGTAGCCTGTTTTAGCCGTAGGGCCGTACACGATAGTTGCACCACTTTTTGCCGCTAGGGTAATGTGTCCACTTACGAAGTCTGCGTGAAAATGCGTTTCGAAAATATACTTAATTTCTGCACCGTCGTGTTTTGCTCTAGCTAGGTAATGTTCCGTCTCACGTAGTGGATCTATGATAGCTACTTCGCCATTGCTCTCTATGTAGTATGCTCCTTGGGCTAGGCAGCCGGTGTATATCTGTTCTATGTTCATATCTGTTTTGATTTTATATAACGATTGAGTAAACCATTCTGACGAATCTTGTCAAGAAATGGTGGAACTAAAAGGTGGTACAAATTTAGTGTGAATAAAGATGCTGTAGGGTAATACAAGTTACATTCATCCCAGCTTACAATTTTAGTAGCTTCACCTTATTTCTACTATGCTCTATTAATCCGTCTTTTTCTAGCTTGGCCAGCATTCTGCTAATCACTACGCGGCTAGAGTGTAGGTCGTTGGCTATTTGAGCGTGTGTGTTGTGTATTTCTTTGTCGCCAGTCACCATTGCCTTGTCCCGCAGGTACTTGAGTAGGCGTTCTTCCATATTGTGAAAAGCCAGATTGTCTATCGCCTCTAGCATTTCATTCATACGATAGTTGTATGTTTCCATTATGAAATGTCTCCACTCCTTGTACTTCACCATCCAATGATCTACGTGGGTTACGGGGAGAAATAGTACCTCCGTATGTTCTTCGGTGATAGCCCTTATTTTGCTTTTTTGTCCGTGCGAATCAAGTGTGAGAGTGACTGCACAGGTGTCGCCCATTTCTAGGTAGTAGAGAAGGAGCTCTTTGCCTTCCTTGTCTTCAGTTAGTATTTTGAGAGAACCCGTTACGATAAGCGGTAAATGATTCATCTCGTCGCCTATGTCTACTATTATTTCATCTTGGCCATACGTTTTCAGTTGGCCCTGTGAGCATATTTCGTTTATCAGTTCATCATTAAAGATATTTTGAAATCGCTCGTATAGATGATTGTAGCATGTAATGTCAAATGGAGTGAAAGACATCCTTCAAAGATATAAGTTTTCAGTGTTGGCCAGAAATTATCTTCACCTGCTCATTCACACCATTGGTAATGCTATTTACCGAAATTGTAGCTCCTGATATGGCGTCTATATTTTCCCCTACGATGAATTTGTCTGATTTCTCAAACTGCTTGAGCCAGCCCTTGTTGGCTATTTGGTAGCCGTGATCTGAGGTGTACTCTAGCACGCGTACTTTCTTGATATTCTTTCGTTTGTCGAAAGCGGTGAGAAAGAAGAACTCCTCAAAAGCGATGGTGTCTTTGCTTGGTTTGTCACAACCGCCAATCTTGCATCCCAGTGCTCGGCTTATCATAGAGTAGCCGCTAATGGTGTCTTGGTTATAGACTTCAAATATTTGGTGATCTATCGCTAGCGAGTCGGCTATCGTAACTTCCTTAGTGTTGGTTTCTTTCCCATATATTTTGGCCAAGTGACGTGTCATTTTTTTGGTGAGATAATTGGGCAGGTAGCTGTACGTAGCCATTGCGGAAAATGTAATGCCCAATGCAATGAGTATGGTAGGAAATCTCTTCTTCACCTTTTTTTTTATCTAAACCAAAAGCCTATGCCTGTATTGAACTGATGAAAAGTCTGATTGTTTGCATTTGAGAAGTTTTGGTAATCTGCTTTCACTACAAACGATTTGTTGAGGAATAATGATATACCCGTAGTTAAAACAGTTCGGTCATATTGATCGTTTGCCGTCATATCATCGGTTACGGTATTGTGCGTGTTGTACTCCGAGTATCGCACAAAGGGAACAATTTTTTTATCTATCCTCAATAGGGCAGAAACATCGTAGCCTACTTCGGCATAGTAGCCAAACATACTGGAGCCTATGTCTTTGCTTGTGAACGTATTGTATTCTTGTGTATTGGTAAAGTTAGAGTAAAATAGCTCGCCTTTTGCCTGAAATTTATTTGCTTGGTATCTCAAATCTAGTCCTACCATTTGTACACCTATGATGGTGCTATCTGCGGTGGCCATTTGGCTAGTGCTGTCTCTGTTTATACCATCAAAAAGTGTAGATTCAGTTTCGCCGACATATGCTGCAAGACCGATATCCATCCCCTTGATGCCATAGTAGTTTATCTTGGCACTGAGGTCAGGGGTGGTCATATTTACTTGTGCACCTTTTTGGCGGGCACCACGCAGTGGTTTGCTGCCATCTAACTTAGCCTCGCCATTGTTATAACTCATTAGCCCATTTACGGCGTATAGTTGATACCTAAGAGCGGCATTGGGTAAGTTGCCCGCAACACCTGCACCTATCTCTCTCCACGTACTGGGATATAAAGCATTGGCTATGGTCGGTCTGTTTACTCCGTTAAAAATGGTTGGTTCGTGGTATTCGTTCATTAGGCCCATTGGGATGAGCAGAAGGCCGGCTTGTATGTTTAGCCAAGGTTTTGCTTGGTAGTTGAGGTAGGCTTGCTCTAGAAATACTTCTTTGATGTGCTCTATTTCTATCTCTGTGATAAAAGACGTTTTCTTGTCAAACTTGTACCCAAAGAGTAGTACCATTCGCTCGGCATCCATGTCGCCGTTGTACTTGGTGTTATTCCCAAATGGCTGCTCGTAGTGCACTTCTCCATAAGCTCCCATTACAAGGCCGCCTTGCTTGCTTTCTAGCAATGTTCTTGCTGCATTCTGGTGGTAGTTCGTAAAGCTATCCATTCCGTCTTGAGCAAAAGCCAATGAGCAGATGATGATTAGCATAAGTGTAAATAAGTGTTTCATTTGTTTCTAATTACGCCGCAAATTTATTTTTATTTAGATTAATTAAAGATAAGGAATCGGCAAAATTTTGAGGATTTGCTTTATTTAGAATAAGTGCCTCATTTTATGCTAAAAATTAGCGAAAACCCTTTTGAAACTTGAAAAGTCCGTTTTAAATAAGTGCGAAATGAGTAGCTTATTTTTTGCTTATTCGTGCAAAAGTGAAGTTTTGGATAGTTTCAAATGGTGTTGTGTGATCCGTATTTATACATTCCAGGACGTTGAAATAATCTCCAAATGTGGCTTCTATTTTGGAACGGTCGTATTGCGTAATTTCTAATCCACTGCACTTGAGAGGTCCAGAGGTAGAGAATGTACCTAAAACCAAATGGCGAGTAGATATCTGAGTAAGTCGATGTTTGTATTTGGCAATATCTTCTGGTGAGGTTAAGAAATGAAAAGTTGCTCTATCGTGCCACAGGTCATACGATTCTGTTGGTTTAAAATCTCTTATATCACTTACTATCCATTTTACCTTATGTGCATCTTCTCCGAGTCGCTCTTTGGCTCGTGTTATTGCTGCTTTTGATATGTCTAAAACTGTAATGTTGGTATACCCCAGCTCTATGAGGTGGTCTACCAGTAGACTGTCCCCACCACCTATGTCTATAATCTTAGCAAACTTGGGAAGGTCAAATTTTGCAATAAGGTCAAGTGAGGTTTCGGGTTTGGCTTGCGTCCAGCTTACTTCTTGGGGAGTTTTAGTAGTGTATATGCGTTCCCAGTGTTCTTTGTTGCTCATTTTTGGTTGCTTAGTTTGAAAGCTTCATTTAACTCTTTGAAGTCGAATTTGCCGTTTACAGATCTCAAGTATTCCAATACTATCAGTGCTTTTCTAATCCGTATCTCAGTAGATTTGGGCTTACCAATCACGTGAATTAGGCTTCTCTGCTTGCCAATGGTTAGGGTATGAAATACCTGGTGACCCTCAGGGTCGAGTTCCCAAGCGGTTTTGAGTTCTTCGGGCAGTGGCATTCCGTACTTGGAGTCGTCTTTAGCTAAAGTGACTTTTGCTTTGTCATTTATAGCTAACCTCAGTTTATTACGTATTTCTTTGTTCGTATTTATGAAAAAGTCGCCATTCCCTTGGGGCATTAACGCAGCATGTATGGTAACTTGATTGTTGATGGTGCAAAGTACTCGCTTGTCAATCAGGTCAGTAAGTTTTTCTGCTTCTGCCTTGGGCACATGGATGGCTACATCCCAAACGTTTCCCTCTTTTTTGAAAAGGTATGTGCTAAAACTACTCGTCATCGTCATCTGGTTTGAATGGATTGATAAACGGAATATCATCCTTAGGGTCTTTGTCACGAGCGTGTACACCAGGAGGATTAAATAATCCCCAATCGTCTTTCACATAATTCCAAGGGTCGAAACTATCTACCCAATCAATGAATATTTCTCTAAATTCATCTAACGTACTCCTCAATAAATCAAAGTAGTGGAGGTTTTGATATTTCTCTTGTTCAAAAGCGTGTTTGCTCACATACAAGTCCATAGCTGCTTGACGGATGAGAGCGGCGTTTTGCATTTTTATGGAGTAGAGCGTATCTCCACTGGCTCCAGCTATCTTGGCATTGATAGTGCTTACGTCAGCAAACATAAATCCAGTAATATGTTCTATCTCTTTGTCCTCGGGTAAATCGGCTTTTATAGCCCTTACAATCTTGAATATCTCCCAAGCTTTGTCCTTCAGTGGTTCGTCGTACCGATATTTCAATGGATCTGCTTCTTCGTCAAACATTACCTGTATCTTTTCTTGAGTTCAAAAATAATATCTTCTAGTCCATTGAGTTTTATCTCATATACCGTATCAAGTTGTACGCCGAGTTTCCCTTTTGGAAATCCACCCTTACGCTTAAACCACTCGAGGTAGCTTACAGGCAAATCGCATAAGAGTCTTCCCGAAAATTTTCCAAAGGGCATTTTTACGGTAGCAATTTGTTTCAATATTTCTGGATTTGGTGTCAAAAGAGTTTCAAAGGTGGGGAATAATTTTTTAAACCAAAATGAATGACCAATTTTGTCAAGACAAATAATGTCCAATAGATGGTTTTAGGAACTTACATAGCAGAGTGGAGAGCTATCAATGGTTGTACTATAAGTAGTTTAGCTCAAAAAGCTGGAGTAGATCAAGCACTCGTATCCAAATACGAAAATGGAAAACGTATGCCTAGTGAAAAGCACGTTGAATTGCTAGCCATAGCAATGGAGGTTCCTGTGACCGAACTTAGAGCGAAATATTTGGTTGATAAAATAGTAGGGTTGTTGCAGTATGAATTACGCCCACAAGAAATACTAATGGCAGCCGAGGACAGAATGGAGTATCTCGTTTCCCAAAAAGCTCTTTATGAGCCTAAGCTAAGTGATGGTGTGCTGCAAAAACTACTGCTAATAGATGAACGGCATAAACGCTGGCAAGCCACCAAGCCACTGCAAGGTGTTCAACTTCAGAAGATGGAAGAGTATTTTAATACCCGATATACGTTCGAAAGTAATAGGATAGAGGGAAATACGCTTACTTTTCAGGAGACACATTTGGTGGTGTCTGAAGGACTGACAATTGGAGGAAAGAGCATGGTGGAGCACCTCGAGGCTATGAACCACTCCGAAGCTATAGGATGGCTAAAGGATATGGTGAGGGGTAATGAGGATGTTACTCGCCGTAGTGTGCTCGATATTCATCGTCTTATTTTGAAATCTATAGATACCGATAATGCGGGTGTTTATCGTTCTGTTCCGGTGATGCTAGGAGGTAGTGAGCATAAGCCCCCTCTGCCTTATCTGTTGGATAAGCTAATGGAAGATTATTTCGTTCATTACCAACGCCAAAAGCAGGTATTGCATCCCGTCATTTTAGCGGCAGAAATGCACGAGCGTTTGGTAAGTATACATCCATTTATAGATGGTAATGGTCGTACTTCAAGATTGGTTATGAATTTTATATTGCTGAAAAGCGGTTATACCATTGCCAATTTGAAAGGAGACTATGAGTCTAGGATGGCATACTACCGAGCTTTGGAAAGTGTGCAAGTAGACAATAATCCAGAGCCTTTTTATCACCTGATTTTGGATAAGGTAAAAGAAAGCTTGGAAGAGCATCTTGCAATGGTGTGATCAAATGCCCACAGGTGTTTCTGTGGGTTTTTTGCTTTATGGTTTTTTGAATCTCTTGGGTTTGTCACAAAAGGTAAAAATTAAGGTGCTTCTGTGGTGTTTACACTTAGATTCGCGGCCTTGCTAAAACATTATATTTTTACAGCATTATGGAGTCTCTCACCACTAGGAGAAGCTAAGGTAGGTATACCTTATGGGTTGTTCAAAGAATTGAACCCGTTTTTGGTGTTGATTGTGGCGATTACTTCCAATATTTTGGTGTTCCCTATGATGATGTTTTTCTTAAAATCTCTGAACGGTGCCATAATGAAATGGAGTTGGTATAAAAGGAGTGCGGTGTGGGTAGGGCAACGAGCAAAACGTGGGTCTAAAGAACAATTACAAAAATATGGCTATGTCGGCTTGGCCATTTTTGTGATGATACCGCTACCTGGCACAGGAGCATATGCCGGTTCTATAGCTGCCTATATTTTTAAAATGGAGTATAAAAAAGCGTTTTTAGCAAATGCAATAGGTATCACCATTTCCTCGCTTATCGTTTGGAGTGTTGCTTATTTTGGAGTGAGCTTGTTTTAGGCTTTTAGCTTTAGTAACTATTCGCTTAATTTGATGCAGTGAATGACTTCAGAATTTATCTAGAAAAGCACCTCAGTATATCTGATGCTGACTGGGATATAATCAAAAGAAAATTTAAAAGTGATAATTGTACGAAGGGTGTTGTTTTATCTCCCTTGGGTAAGGTAGAAAACAAACTTTATTTTCTGTTGAGTGGTGCTTTACGGTTGTACTATGAGTTGGAAACTAAAGACGTTACCATAAACATTGGGTTTCCAATGGCGTTTATGAGTAGTTATACTTCATATCTTTCTCGTATGCCTTCGGATTTTATACTGGAGTCTCTTACTCCGTGCACATATTTGTGCATCACTCACCACGATTTATTGGAAATATATCAGCAAACAGATTGTGGACAAGAGCTTGGGCGAATACTTACCGAACAGCTTTTTCTTTATTTATCTCACCGAGAAAATGCTTTTATGCTCAAGTCACCAACGCAACGCTATCTTGACCTCTTTGAGGAGCAACCGAGACTCATTCAAGAAATACCACAGAAGTATTTGGCTTCCTACATTGGTATTACGCCTCAGGCCCTCAGCCGTATACGAGCTAAGCTAGGGCAACGCGATTAGTTAACCCAAGTTCATTGATTTGGTTTTGATGGTCACACTTCTTTGCACTTTAAAGTTATTCAATCAAAAGAAATAAAGTTATGGATCAATTAGAAGAAAAGAAAACAGTGCATTTGCCTGAAACAAAAGAGGTTTCAAAATTCGACAGCACCAAGCCGACGGCAGCATTTATAGGTGCCTCTTGGTTTGCCTTACTTGTTGGAATGGTATCTTACTGCATAGGACTTTGGAATGCGGAAATGATGCTCAACGAGAAGGGATACTATTTTACTATCTTGCTCTTTGGGCTTTTTAGTGTGATTTCTGTTCAGAAAGCCGTTAGAGATAGGATGGAGGGTGTCCCCGTAACCGATATGTACTATGGAATATCTTGGTTTACAACTATCGCATCTTTAGTGTTACTTACAGTTGGTCTGTGGAACGCAGATTTACTCCTCAGCGAAAAAGGATTTTATAGCATGTCATTTGTGCTCAGCCTTTTTGCGGCAGTAGCTGTACAGAAGAATGTAAGAGACCTGGCATTATGGTCATCGGACTTGTGAGTTGAAATAAGTTAGATATCAAAAAGAACTAAGGAGGCAACATTTTACGCCTCCTTTTCGTCTGTAGTGTATGATTATTTTAGGTACACCAAGTATTAACCTAGATTTTGGCATTCCTGATTGGGCAGTATTGTTAATTATGGGCTTGATGGCACTGTCGTATTACGTAGGCAGAATACATGGTTTTCACATAGCCAGAGAAGAGGGCAAGGGTGAAGAGAAAATATCAGTATCGGAAGAAACTTAGTCTTCCTTCTCATAGATATTAAAGACCTTTTTTATCACTGAAACATAAGCTAACAGGGCAACCATTAAAAGTACATTAACAAACTCTTCCGGCAAATCCCTTCCAATGGTTGAAATACCTAGAAACATGAACTTTGACATCTACTGGTAAATTAGAACGAATATAGTAATTATTACTTATAGGTGTTAAGGAGAGTTTGAGGGAAATGTAAGCTACGGTGGATGCTAAATAAGCTTCAATTGAGTAGGAGTGATTAGAAGTTGTTTACTTAATTTGTGGCTTAAAGTCAACAAACAGAAGGCATAAGCTAATTATAAGAAAGTAACTTTACTTCCCAATACAAAACCTTGTGAAAATGGAGTCTAATATTTCGTCGTTAGCAACTTCACCAGTGATAAGTCCCAGTTGGTATAGAGCATTGCGTATATCAAGAGCTACCATATCGCTGGTGAGTCCCGTGTCAAGTCCACTGAGTACTTTTTGCAGAGCTTGTGAACTCTTGGCAAGTGCATCTGCGTGACGAGCATTATTTACCACGGTTTCATTGCCTAACTCATAGTGGCTAGCTACTCTTTCCAGTTCGAGTATCAGTGGTCCTATGTCCTTATTCTTAGCAGAGACAAAGATCGTATTCTCAGGCCAGTCTTCTTTTTTGTACGAAGTTTCGTCTGCTTTGTTGGCTACTAAAATGGTTTGTTCCATGTGAGGTAGTGATTTTAACTCGGCAACCAATTCGCTAGGAGAGCTGATGCTAATATCAAACAGATAAACTAGCAGTTCTGCTTTACTCATACTTTCTTTGGTCTTACCTACACCTATTTGCTCTATGGTATCGGAGCTTTCTCTCAAGCCTGCAGTGTCTATCAGCCTAAATTGTATGCCATTGAGCGTAAAAACTTCTTCTATGGTGTCTCTAGTGGTTCCGGCTATGTGAGATACGATTGCTCGATCTTCGTTGAGCAGGGCATTTAGCATTGTGCTTTTCCCTGCGTTGGGCTTGCCAGCTATCACGGTGTTTATCCCGTTCTTAAGCACGTTACCTGATGCAAAGGAGCTCCGTAGTTTTTCTATTTGCGTGAGCAGTTTAGCGATGAGATTTTTCAATCCATCTCTATCTGCAAATTCTACATCCTCTTCTCCAAAATCATTTTCTAGCTCAATGAGGGCTGCAAAGTCTATCAACTCCTGACGTAGGGTCGCTATATCGCTACTGAAACCACCACGCATCTGACTAAGAGCCATTTGCAAACTTGCCTCGCTACTGCTGCTTATCATATCTGCCACGGCTTCGGCTTGGGCTAAATCTAGCTTACCATTCAGAAAAGCACGCATGGTAAACTCACCCGGTTCAGCCATTCGAGCACCATTTTTGAGCAAGGTTTCTATGATTCGTTTGGTAATGTATGGAGAACCGTGTCCGGATATTTCTACCGAATCTTCTCCTGTGTAAGACTGTGGATTTCTGAATACACTCGCTAGTACCTCGTCTACATGTATATCGCCATCTATAATATGGCCGTAGTGTATGGTATAACCATCCGCATTTGTTATGTTTTTAGTAAAGCATTTGTCTACTATCGCGATAGCGTCGGGGCCAGAAACTCTCACGACGGCTAATGCAGAAACGCCAGCTGGAGTAGCCGGTGCGGTTATGGTATCTTGTAAATTGGTCATTAGCAGATTTTAGAAGTGCAAAGTTGCACCTATATTTTCAAACCGACCAACTCTTCACTTCTTACTTTGGCATTTATCCTTGGGTACAGTGTACCCTTTTACGTGGAGCATTTGCCGTGGAATTATGTCATCCTTAAAAATAACGGTAAGCGTACGATGGAATTTTCCCGGCCTACCTCGGCTATAGTACCTCCCGGATTACCCCTGTATCTCCGGCTTGGATAGCATCTTTAGGCCAACTAGCGGCATAGCACCCACAACCTGATCTTACGGATGAAATCACAAGGGGTAATTGCCCTGCATTTTTGAACAGGTAGTCATAAGTCTGTACTTCTCCTTCACAGAAGTTATAATGTTCTATGAGCTTGGTAGGGAAGTATACGGAGTAGTATGAAGTGTTGTTGCTAATTTGATAACTGTTTGCATGACCGAAAATGTCAGAAGGCGGAACGAACAATGTCAATATGTACACGACGAATCCTATTGTTACGCAACGCGAGAAACGTAATAAAAACACAAAAGCACTTGCCGATGGCAAATGCTTTTGGAATGTTG
The DNA here is from genome assembly GCA_018700895.1 of Bacteroidota bacterium. GTDB lineage: Bacteria > Bacteroidota > Bacteroidia > NS11-12g > UBA9320 > UBA9320. Next base: position 79,486 of record JABIUV010000056.1, on the reverse strand, counting down.
TTCTATGACCCTCCTTCATAAGTGGGCGTGTTATGTTATCGACTTAAGGTTGTGGTAACATCCGCAGTCACTATGTTACTAAAGCCGCCATTTTCTACTACTGTATTTATCTGAGTTGTGTAAATGAGCTCATTTGCAGTGAGTGAAGTGATGTTTGCTACAGCAACCGTACCATCAAATTGCGTTACGGTAAAAGTATTAGCAGCAGCATCGTGCGTATAAGTTCCGCCTATCGGAGTAGGTGGTACATCTTGTTCACTGTTGATTGGTTGACCTGCCGTGACTATCGTCATTGCACTCTTATATCCAAAATTTGATCCAAAATTTCCATCCTCGGTAAACTGTACAGTTCCCGTTTCTTCGCTGCTTTCTGAAGTAAAGGTAGATAGCACGGTGCCCATCAAACTGATCTTACCGTTTTCCTGTACTAGTTTTTCTAAATTCCAAGTACCTACAAGCGATACTTGAGTTGATTCTGTTCCGTTTTCTGCTGGTGTTGCCGGGTCTTCGCTACAGCCTGCAAGGGCTATGGCAAATCCTAAAAAGAATAATATTTTTTTCATTGTACTGCGAATTTAGAAATTTAGACTCATACTGTACTTGCTATAGAAGTCAAAAATCTCATTCACGGCTTCATCTGCCGTATCTACTACTTTAAATAGGTGTAAATCATCCGGACTAATGTTGCCTTCTTGCTCTAGCATAGTTGTTTTGATCCAATCTATCATTCCAGTCCAAAAATCTGAACCTACTAATATGATTGGGAAGCCAGCAGCTTTTTTGGTTTGAATAAGGGTGAGTGCTTCAAAAAGCTCATCCAATGTGCCAAATCCTCCTGGTAATACGATGAATCCTTGAGCATATTTCATAAACATCACTTTGCGTACAAAGAAGAAATGAAAATCAATGCTTTTATCTGGGTCTATGTAGGGGTTGTTATTCTGCTCAAAGGGCAACTCAATATTTAGTCCTACAGAAGCTCCTTTTTCTTGACTGGCACCCTTATTACCTGCTTCCATAATGCCGGGTCCTCCACCAGTGATTACTCCTAGTCCTGCGGCAGCAAGTTTTTTACCTATGTCTACGGCCATTTTGTAATATTTAGTGCCCGGTTTGGTTCTGGCTGAGCCAAATACGGATACACACGGGCCTATTTTTGCGAGGGTATCATACCCATCTACAAATTCGGCCATTACCTTGAATATGTTCCAACTATTAGAACTTTTGATCTCTGGCCAATCTTTGTTTTGAAAAGCCTGTTTTATTCTTTCGTTTGATTTGTCTGTCATCTTTATGGTGTTATGCTTTTCGTTGATTTAATAGGGCGGTAATATAGAGTAAAATAAAGGTTATTGTGCCGTTTATGAGTATTAGTTCAAAGCCCGGTTTGAAGCCTTGTACCCAAATGGGCATTTGGTAATAGTATACCACGGTTAGTGCAATAGAGAATAGCGTTATTGCTATTACGGCCTTGTCTATAATTTTATGCTTGGTCAGTATGCCAAAAGAAAATAGACCCAATAATGGTCCATAAGTAAAACCTGCAGCTCTAAAAAGTTCTGCTACTACAGCATCATTATTTAGTGATTCGAAAATGAGGATGGTAAAGAATAATATGACTGCAAACGCTATGTGTACTATTCTTCGTGTGGCGAGATTGGTAGGTTTTGTGCGTTCAAAGCCCAAGAAATCGATACAAAAACTAGTGGTAAGTGCAGTAAGTGCACTATCGGCACTGCTATATGCAGCTGCTATGAGCCCTATGATAAAGAATGCCCCGATAAACGGAGTGGCATGCTGCATAGCGATGATGGTAAAAAGTTGGTCGCTTTTTTCTATGCCTGAAATTTGAGCTTCTGCCGCATAGGTATAGAGGAGAACACCAAGACTGAGAAATACGATGTTTACCACGATAAACATGACCATCTGGAGGTAAATATTTCTTTGAGCCGAAGCAATGTTCTTGATGCTTAGGTTTTTTTGCATCATATCTTGGTCTAGTCCCGTCATAGCTAGGGCTATAAATACTCCGCCTAAGAATTGTTTCCAAAATAGATTGGCACCTTGCCCCTCAAAATGAAAGACTTGCGTATTGGGGTCTGCCACGAGGTTTTCAAATGTCTCTTGATACGTCCACCCTAATTGGTGTATGATAAACACAATTGTGAGCACTACCGCAGTAATTAAGAAAAAAGTCTGTAAAGCATCGGTGTACACTACTGTTTTGATGCCGCCCTTTGCTGTATAGGCAAATATGAGCAAGATAGTAATAGCCACAGTTCCCCAGTATGGTATCTGAAATGGGGCAAAAACTACTGTGTGTAATACCCCGGCTACTAGAAATAATCTGAAAGAAGCTCCTATTATTCTGCTGAGTAAAAAGTATGCCGCTCCGGTTTTGTAGGACACTGTTCCAAACCTATTTTCGAGATAGGTGTAGATAGACGTAAGATTTTGTTTGTAATATAGAGGAATAAGCACTTGAGCTATGATGATATAACCTACCATATAGCCCATCACCATTTGCATATAGCCAAAATGTGTGGTCGCTACCCAACCGGGAACACTCAGAAATGTAACTCCCGATAGTGAAGCCCCGATCATCCCGAAGGCTACCAAAAACCAAGGTGACTTTTTGTTGCCTGAATAAAATGACGAAGAGTCAGCATTTTTACTGGTAACCCAAGATAAGAGTATTAGTACGAGAAAGTAAACAATGAGTATGCCGAGTATCTGGTAATGCGTCATTATTCGGATACTTGAAGTTTTTGACCTATGGTAATATTTGTAGTGCTGAGGTCATTCCATTTCTTAAGGTCGTCTACCGTTATTTTGTAACGTCTGCAGATGTTGTATAAGGTGTCGCCCTTTGCTACAATGTGTGTTATTGGACCATCTACTGTGATTTCTTCCTCTATCTTTTTTATTTCTTTCTTCGTAGTTGGGGAGTCAATTTTCGCCTCTGCTTCGAGGTCTGTGCTCATATTATTTTTATCAGCAACCTCCTTTTTGAGATAAATTTTCTGACCGATTTTCATGGTGCTTGGATTCAGGTTCTTATTCCAAGTTAGAATGTCTTCTTCCAGTACTTGGTATTTTTCCGCTATTCGGTAAATATTATCTCCTGCTACCACCAGATGGAAATCAGGCACCACAATATCCGATTTTTTGATGGGTGGTAGTTTTTCTGCATTTTCCTCCTCTTTTTTAGCGATACTATGCGGATTAACAAACACTTCGGGTTCTTCTTTCCACGCAGGAGTAGCAGTTTCTAATGCAATGCTATCTTCCTTAGCACGTTTATATTGCATATACAACACCTCGCCTTCTTGCGGTTGTGTGCCCATCTCCATGCGGTTTTTCTTGTAGAGTTGTTTTAGCTTAATGCCGTACAGTTGAGATATTTCACGCATATCTTCACCAGAAGACACCACGTGCTTCTCTTCAGACCCGCGTCTACGCTTTGGCTTAAGATACACCACATCCCCTGCTTGTATTTCGGAATCTTCAGGTAGGTCATTCCATTTGCGGATGTGTCGGTCTTTTACATCATTAGCGGAGGCTATCGTGGCTACAGTTTCACCTTCGGTAGCAATTTTTACGGGGATATCATTTATTGTTTCACCTGTTTCTGTGTTCCTTGGTACGTCTTCCGTATCATATTGGTATAGTTCATAGCGTTCTATCAGGCTTATGAGGATATTGCCATACTGCTTATTGGTAGCATATCCAGCTTTGCGTAGCCCGTGGCACCATCCTTTGTAGTCGGTACGATCTAGTTCGAACAGCTCGTGATATCTCCAATTTGCCCTCAGAAACTCCGAGTGGTTCTTGTAAGATTCAAGGACACTTTCGTATGCTCTAAAGCATTCATCCGGAGCATCGTCATCAGCCCTTACTGACATTCCTGTCCATCCGCCTTTGCACTTTATCCCAAAGTGATTGTTGGCTAGTTTGGCGAGTCTACTATTACCGCTGCTACTTTCTAGTATACCTTGAGCAAGCGTGATGCTAGCGGGCACGCCGCCCCTGTGCATTTCTATAATAGCCAATTCTTTATATTTGTCAATATACTCTTGTGGTGTTTGCTTTTTTTGAGCAAGGGATAGTGAGGCTACTGAAGCTAAAAATAGGGAGAAAACCAATTTCATTCTGTTGTTTTTATGGGTCAAAGTTAGTGGTGTGCTACTTGCGGCTAATACAACTTTTATGCACTTATCTACATCTGATGTAATGTTTTGTATTGCAAAGCGTTTTATTTGAAGTAATTAAATCAATATTTATGAAGAACTTCCTGATTTTAGGATTAACGATGCTAATGGCATCTGTAGTATTTGGGCAAATACCTGAGGCGAATTGGAACCAGTCTGTAGACAAAAGTAAGGTTAGCGTAGGTGAAGTCATAGATGTAACTTTTAAGACGGATATACCAGATGGCTATAATATTTATTCTAATAAGTTCGATTATGTCGATTGTGGACCTCAAAAGGCAAGATTTCAATTTGATTTGACTGGTGCAAGTTTGATAGGGGAGGCAGAGGCAATTGGAGCCCATTTTCACTCAGACGAACTTTGGGAGATGGTATGTGGAGAAGGCGAAATTGCGGATTTCAAAAATAAAGGTGAGTTTCGACAAAAGATAAAAATCCTTAGCAATGAGCCGATTATAAAGGGAAGGTTGGACTATCAAATGTGTACCGAAGATGGCATGTGTGTTACGTTCAAACACAAGTTTTCCATTGATAATTTGTTAGTAAGTGAACCTCCAAAGGTTGTCACTCCAAGTACTGTAGTACCTAACGAAAAACCGAATAAAATCACAAATGATAATCCACAAGGCACGCAAGTTAATCCAACAGAGACAGGAAAAACAGATGTGTCCACTAAAGAAACAACGCAGGAAGGTATTGCTGCTAAAGACACCATAGGTTCAGAAGTACTGCCTTCTTCAGCGAAGGATAGTTTAGACAATGTTGCTGAGGAGCTTAAGGAAGCGGATAACAAAGATGATTTAAAATCAATGTCTTTATGGGCTTTGTTTTTATTAGGAGTTGGTGGAGGATTATTGGCATTAGTAACACCTTGTGTTTTTCCTATGATCCCTATGACAGTTGCGTTTTTTACAAAAGAAACTGACAGAAAAAAAGGTATTCTCAAAGGGTTATTTTATGGGGCAAGCATCGTCGGCATCTACTTAGTGTTGGGATTAATCTTGGCTAAAGTATTTGATGAGAAATTCACTTATATGCTGAGCACACATTGGTTGCCGAATATTCTTTTCTTCGGAATATTTGTGTTTTTTGCTCTATCATTCTTTGGAATGTTTGAGTTAACACTACCGTCTAGCTTTGTCAATAAAATGGATGCAAAAGGAGATAAAGGAGGTTATATAGGTATATTTTTTATTGCCTTTACCCTTGTATTGGTGTCTTTTTCTTGTACCGTGCCAATAGTAGGTTCCGTTTCTATATTGGCTGCCGGAGGAGAGACACTAAGACCGTTGATAGCTATGCTAGGATTTGCATTGACATTTGCTTTCCCATTTGTACTTTTTGCAGTGTTCCCTGCTTGGTTAAATGGTTTGCCTAAGTCAGGTGGTTGGTTAAACTCAGTAAAAGTTGTTCTCGGATTTGTAGAATTGGCTCTAGCATTGAAGTTTTTATCTCAAGCGGATTTAGTATATAATTGGGGGATACTAGATAGAGATGTATTCATAGCAATTTGGGTAGTGTTGGCAATGCTCCTCGGGCTCTACTTATTAGGTAAGATTAAGTTTCCTCACGATAGTGATTTACCAAGAATTCCAGTGCTTAGATTCTTATTTGCGGTTATTGTGTTTTCGTTTGGTTTGTGGATGCTCCCAGGCATGTGGGGTGCACCTCTCAAGCCTTTGGCAGGATTATTACCACCCCTAACTACGCAAGATTATGTTGTGACTAGTGGAGGTGTCTCCGCAGGACATTCAGAAAGCTCTGGTATACGTTTCTCTGATGAACTACACGTTCCTCAAGGGCTTACAGGCTACTTTACTTTGGACGAAGCGTTGGCTGAAGCCAAAAAACAAGGAAAGCCTCTTTTCGTAGACTTTACCGGTAAGAGTTGTGCAAATTGCAGAAAAATGGAAGAAAATGTGTGGCCAGATTCAGGTGTTCTGAGTCGTTTGAAAAATGATTTTGTGATAGCTAGTCTATATTGTGATGCTTGGGGTATAGAGTTGCCTGATGCTGAATGGGGTAAGGACGGTGACGGTGATGTTCTTAAATCTTTGGGTGAGGTAAATTCTCAGCTACAGATTGATCAGTTTGGCTCAAATGGTCAGCCATTTTATTATGTCATTGATCATAACGAGAAAGTTTTATCTACATTCTCAGGTTATGAGAATAATGCACCAAAATACATTAAGTTTTTAGATAAAGGTAAAAAGGCTTTTTACGCTAAATAAAATGAGCATCAAACAACACTTTACAGAAGCACAAGAAGTGCTAGCAGCATTTTTGGCCAATGAGCAAAATTTTAAAAATATAGAAGCCGCAGGAAAACTACTTGTGGAGAGTTTTCAAAATGAGGGTAAAGTACTCAGCTGTGGCAACGGAGGCAGCCTTTGTGATGCTATGCATTTTGCCGAAGAGCTAACAGGTAGGTACCGTGAGAATAGACCTGCCATAGGTGCTATAGCAATAGCCGATGCGAGCCACTTGGCGTGCGTGGGCAATGATTATGGGTATGACTATGTGTTTTCTCGTTACGTAGAAGGTGTAGGTCGTAAGGGTGATTTACTACTTGGTATCAGTACCAGTGGTAATAGTCAGAACGTAATAAATGCCATAAATGCGGCTAAAGAAAAAGGTATGAAAGTTATAGGTCTTACAGGCAAAGACGGCGGCAAAATGGCCGGGATGTGTGATGTAGAGATACGTGCACCAAAAAGTGATTTTGCAGATAGAGCACAAGAGATTCATATCAAGGTAATACACTCCCTGATAGATTACGTGGAACGTAACTTATGAGGTTAAAGAATATATCTTAAATATTTTATCTTCTTACCATCTGCCAGCCACATTTTCTCGTAAAAAGTTTGAATATTAGCCAAGTATTCAGGAATATCATCCCACGCATAAATGTCGTCAGAATCTTGTAATACTTCTAGATTTTGCTCGGCAATTATCTCCTTGGTAAATTCGTAAAAACGGGTGGAGTCGCTTTTTAGATTCATAATAGCTCCTGGTTTTGAGATAGCACGATAGCGGTTCAGAAACATACCGTTGGTAAGTCGTTTACGTTTTTTTGCATGCTGAGGGTCTGGGAAGGTAATCCAAAATTCGTCAATCTCTCCCATAGCAAAATACTCCTCTATATTTCCTATCATCAGGCGATGAAAAGCTACATTGGTTATCTTATTTTCTAATGCATACTTGGCCCCCTTCCATATGCGATTTCCCTTTACATCTATGCCTATGAAATTTCTGTTTGGAAAACGCTCAGCAAGCCCAATGGTATATTCTCCTTTGCCGCACGCCAGTTCTACTGTTATTGGATTATCGTTTTTAAATATATCTGACTTCCACTTACCTTTAAGCTCGGGTGCACGCTCATAGCAGTTTTCGAACGATGTTACTTCTGCAAATTTTTGAAGTTTACCTACTTTTCCCACTGTGCAAAAGTACGTGAATGAACAATAAGTACGTGTAGCAAAATTGTAGTGATTATAGCGGTAGACGTTTCACTTTTCCCGTGTCTGTATAGCTTATTTTTTCTACCCAAACTATTTTTTTTGGATGCTGATAAGGAGGAAGTTGCTCTTTTAGAGTCATTAAAAGTTGGTCGTCTATTAAGCCTCTTTTGCCTTCTAATACTAGCACTGCCATTTCGCCAAAGATCTTATCCATTTGCTTGCCTAAGTAAAAGTTATAGGTGATGCCTAAGCCATTTAATACTTTCTTGATTTGGGGTTCAAGCATAGCTGGATGCAACTTCAAACCGCCGCTATTGATTACATCGTCTGTTCTGCCTAAAAGTGCAAATCCATCGGTATGTTTCTCTACGACGTCATTTGTACCGACGATAATGTTTAGTTCAGGAATAGATATTATTAATTGTTCATTGGCATCTGTGCTTAAACGCACGCCTTTTTGGGGTTTGAAATAAGTGTCTTTTCCTATTTGTCTTAGAGCTATGTGGCTAGCAGTTTCAGTCATCCCGTAAGTTTCCCAAAAAAGGGTTTTAGAGGTACTTCTCAGTTGGTAAATTTGAGAGTTTAGCGTTGAACTTATTGCCGCTCCGCCTATCAGTACGTGTTTAATATTCTGAAAGTAGTCTACCGTATTCTGGATGACATATTCTAGCTGCATTGGAGTTAAAGAAACTAAGTCGATTTGTTGGTGCCCCATAAGTAAATCTAAGTTGGGCTTTGATGTCGGATTAGTAAAGTGAATATGCCAATTGAGATGTAATGCTCTAATTAGTTGCATAAATCCGCCAGTTTTTTGTACGGGAAGACAGCACAATACGTAAATTTGATTTTGAGCCTCTGTTAACCCTAGGGACAACTGTGTGTTTTTGATAGACCACTCTAACAAGGCTCGGCTCAGCACTATGGACTTTGGAGTTCCTGTGCTGCCAGACGTATACAAGGTGAATGCCTTGCAGCCTTGTTGCCACGCGGCTATAGTTTTTTCTACGAATGCTTTTTCTTTGAAATCAGGGTCGTATGATGCACGGAAATGTGTCAAATTTTGGCTATTTTCTTTCAAAAGTATTTATCTTTCTGTACTAAGATGTTCCAATTGCCCATTATTTAAAGATCGGATAGTTTCAAAGGTCATAAATCGTTAAATTCGCGTTCTATTTGTAATATCAATTTTATCAATGACAAAATTTATTAAATCATTAACAGCAATAATACTACTGTGCAACGTCTTGTTTGCTCAAGCTCAAATAAAAATAGCGAAGACCAACAGTTCTTCGAAGGATGAGACGCCTTTCCCGATTTTTAGTTTTGGAGATGAGATGGTGCAAAGTGATGAGTTCCTTCGTGTGTTTAATAAAAATAAGAGAGACCAATTGGCTCCTACTCAGTCAGAAATAGAGGAATACCTAGACTTGTATGTGAAATTTAAATTGAAGGTAAAGGAGGCGTACTCTCTTCAGATGGATACCGTTCCTGCCTTTATTCAAGAGCTGGCAGGCTACCGAAAACAACTAGCTCAACCTTATCTTACCGATAAAACGGTCACCGAAAGACTGATAAAGGAGGCTTATGACAGGAGACAAATGGAAGTGAACGCTGCTCACCTACTCATTAATTGTGCTGCAGATGCTAAACCACTGGACTCTCTAGCCGCCTACCAAAAAATAATGGGATTACGCAATAGAATTGTTAACGGTGAAAGTTTCGGTTCTGTAGCAAGTCAATACTCTGAAGACCCTTCAGCTAAAACAAACAAGGGTGATTTGGGATACTTTACTGCTTTCCAAATGATTTATCCGTTCGAAAATGCTGCTTTTAATAGCCAAGTGGGTGAGGTAAGTATGCCGATACGCACGCAGTTTGGCTATCACCTTGTGTATGTTAAAGACAAAAGAGAAACATTGGGAGATATTAAGGTAGCTCACATAGCCATCAAGTTTTATAACGAAGGTCAGGTGGATAGTACAAAAAGCCTTATTGACGCAGTATACCAAAAATTACAAGATGGAGCCGATTGGAATGATTTAGTAGACGAATTCTCTCAGGATTTCAATAGTAATTCGAAAGGGGGGGAGTTAAATTGGTTCAATAGGACAACTGCGGGAATTCCTATCGAGTTTAAAAATTTAGCCTACACGTTGGAGAATGATGGTGATTACAGTAAGCCTATTCGTACTAAGTTTAGCTGGCATATCGTAAAACGTATAGAGTTGAAAGCAAAACCTTCATATGATGATTCTAAAGAATTTTTGAGAAGAAAGGTGGAGCGAGATAGTCGTAGTGAACTAAATAAAGAGGTAGTCGTACGCAGAGTAAAGAAAGAAAACAATTTTAGAGAAGTGGCCGGTTATGATGCGGTGAAAAACAATTTTGACAAATCACTCTTAGAAGGTAAGTATAAAGCGGATAAGGGTTCGGGAGCAGTGCTGTGCGAGATATCAGATAAAGATTATACCGATGGTGATTTTTATAAGTATGTAGCAACTAACCAAACCCGAAGCAACAAGGCACTCGACAACGCGGTGGCTGACATGTACGCTAACTTCATCAAGCAAATAAACCTAGACTACGAAGAGTCTCAACTTGAGTTAAAGTATGAAGATTTTAAGTATATAATGCAGGAGTATAAAGATGGCATCTTGTTATTTGAACTAACAGATAAAGAGGTATGGAGCAAGGCCGTGAAGGATACGACAGGACTCGAAGAATTTTATGCTGAGAATGCCTCTGCTTACATGTGGGAAGAGCGAGCAGATGCTACCATATATAGTTGCAATAATGCTAAAGTGGCTAAAGCACTCAAAAAGAAAGTAAAAAAAGGTAAAGACGTAAGTGCTCTAATAGAAAAATTCAACACCAAAGATGCCTTGACCATAACTACAGAAACGGTAGTTGCAGAAAAAGCAGAAAATGAGATTTTGTCAGAAGTTGATTGGAAACAAGGAGTATATGACCTGCCGGCAGCTAATGATAGGGTGAAATTTATACGGATAAACAATATACTGCCTCCCGCTACCAAGCCGCTTAAAGAGAATATGGGGCAGGCTACAAGCGATTATCAAAACTATTTGGAAAAAAATTGGATTGAACAACTTAAAGCCAAGTATCCGGTGGAAATTTACAGTGAAAACGTGCAACGTCTTTACGCTAAATAATACTTTTGAATAAAGTACTTGTGTTCATATTGTCGTTGAGTCTTATGTGGTCCTGCACTGCAGAAGAGCATAGGACTGTGCTTGCTGAAGCGTATGGTGCTAAACTATACGATACGGAATTGAGTAGATTGGTGCCTGATGATGCTACAGTAGAGGATAGTGTGTTCTTAGTGAAGGAATACATAAACGTATGGATAGCTAAACAAATATTGCTGAATCAAGCGGAGACAGAACTAACTAGCGAGGAGAAAGATAAGTCTGCAGAACTAGAGCAATATAGGATGGATTTATTAACCTACGAAGTACTCAATAAGCTTGCTCTACAGTCTGCTGATACGACCTTTGACGAGGGTGAGCTTCAGGCTTATTATGATAATCATTCAGACGAATTTGAACTGAGCCAAAACATTATCAAAATCATTTTTTTTAAAATCCCAAGTACAACAGATGATATAGATCTGTTATGGTCTAGTTTTAAGTCGGGAGATGAGAGTGTCTTTGGAACATTGAGAGAGTTAGCCGCGGATAGTGGAAATTATTTTGACGATAAGGATAGCTGGGTGTTTTTTGACGATATACTCAAAGAGATACCGATTAATACCTATAACCAAGAGCACTTTTTGAATAACAATAAACGCATACGATTGGTAGACGGAGGTTTCGAGTATTTTATTCGAATTATTGATTTTAAGATCAGAAGTGCAACCTCTCCTTATGAGATGGAGAAGGCAAACATAAAAGAAATACTTTACGTAAAGCGGCAACAAGAATTGGTGAAAACCATAGAAACAAAACTGCTGCAAGATGCGTATAGCAATAAAGAGATAAAGATATTTTGAAAAAAACAATAGGATGGCTACTGCTACTAGCAAGTATAGCAGCCCAAGCACAGACCAAAGATTTACAGATACTGGATGAAGTAGTAGCTGTAGTAGGAGAAAATGTGATACTCAAGTCTGAGCTAGAGACTGAGTATGCTCAAGCTAAAAAACAGATGAACTTTTATGAAGGTGATTTGAAGTGTGAGATTTTAAATCAGCTTGTTATTCAGAAACTTTATCTACACAAGGGAGAAGTAGATAGTACCTATGCCGAAGCAGCACGAGTAGATGAGGAGGTGAATAGACGTATCCAATACTATGCATCACAGATAGGTGGAGAGGCTAGATTAGAACAATATCTTGGGAAAAGTGTAGATGAGTACAAAGCACAAATGAGGCCTAAGATTGAGGAGCAAATTATAACACAGAAAGTGCAGCAAGGCTTGGTAGCAGATGTAAAAGCATCACCTACAGATGTAAGATTATTTTTTGCAGATATACCGATGGATAGTCTGCCAAATTTCGGAAAAGAAGTGGAATTTGCCCTCGTTTCTATGAAGCCAAAGCCAAGTGAATTTGCAAAGCAGTATGCTTATGAAACCTTGGAAAAACTAAGGGAGGACATCATAAGCGGACGTTACTCGTTTGACTTTGCTGCTAAAAGTAACAGTGATGACAAGGGGACTTCGGTGAATGGAGGCGAGCTTGGTTATTTTGCTCGTGGACAAATGGTAAGTGCCTTTGAACGGACAGCATTCAAACTCAAAAAGGACTCGATTTCTGAAATAATAGAAACGGAATTTGGTTACCATATCATACAGGTGATAGACAGAAAAGGTGAGAAAGTAAACGCACGCCATATATTGATAAAGCCACTCATAGTGCCGAGTGATTTAGTAGCACTCAAGGAACAAATGACTACGCTTATAAGTGCCGTGCAAAATGATAGTTTGACACTGTGCCAAGTGGCGAGGAAGTATAGCTCAGATGCTCAGACTAAGGATAACTGTGGTTTTTATGCAGACCCTAGTACCGGTTCTCAACAAGTCCCTGTAGCAGCTTTGCCTCCGTTGATTGCGGCAAAAGCAGAGTCTATGCAGCCGGGTGATTTTTCGCAACCAGCCAAATTTTCCGATGTAGACGGAAGTGAAGGATATCGTTTCTTTTACCTGCGTAAGGTAGTACCCGCCCACAAGGCTAATCTAAAAGATGATTACCAAAAAATTCAAACCTTAGCTACCGAAAAAAAGCAAGAAACAGTAATTAACGACTGGGTGGAAGGATTTAAAGGAGAAGTATACGTATGGATAGATGAAAAGTATGTAAACTGCTCAGAATTAGAGGGATGGAAAGGGTTGAGCAATAATTAGATGATAGATTTTAGCGACGACAGAAAAGCTGCTGATAGCCTCGTATTAAAGGTGCAGGAGCTGAAAAAAGAGATTGGTAAAGTAATTATCGGTCAAGAGGAAGTGGTAAATGGTGTCATTACGAGTATAATTAGTAATGGTCACGCACTCCTTATTGGTGTGCCAGGCTTAGCAAAAACATTGCTGATAAAAACAATTAGTGAAGCCTTGGATATGAGTTTTAACCGTGTACAGTTTACTCCAGATCTTATGCCAAGTGATATTGTTGGGTCTGAGATTTTGGACAAAAGCAGAAACTTTAAGTTTAACAAAGGACCAGTATTTGCCAATATAGTGTTGGCAGATGAGATAAACCGTACACCACCCAAAACACAAGCTGCTCTGCTGGAGGCTATGCAGGAAAAAAATGTAACGGTAGGTGGGGTAAACCATCCCTTGCCCAAACCATTTTTTGTATTGGCAACACAAAATCCCATAGAGCAAGAGGGAACTTACCCACTCCCTGAGGCTCAATTAGACCGTTTTATGTTTAATATGGTGCTAGACTATCCCACGACTCAGGAGGAGATAGATATCGTGAAGGCAACAACAACATATAAGAGTGTAACTATTAATAGTGTAGTAAGTCAAGACGAGATAATCGGTTTCCAAAACTTAGTACGTAAAGTGCCAGTAGCAGATAATGTATATGAATACGCAGTAAGGTTAGTAGGTAAAACCAGAAAAGGGAGAGAACTCGCAACCGATAAAATAAACGAGTATGTAGATTTCGGAGCAGGTCCTCGTGCATCGCAATACTTGATCGTAGGAGCCAAGGCTAATGCTCTTATGAATGGTAAATATTCGCCAGATATCGAAGATGTACAGGCCGTAGCTAAAATGGTGCTCAGACACCGAGTGGTAAGAAACTACAAAGCCGAGGCAGAAGGAGTAAGTGCCGATAGTATTATCGAAAGCATCTTTTAATTGATCTATACCGTAGTAGATATAGAGACCACGGGAGGGTCCCACGGTAATAGGATTACCGAAATAGCCGCCGTAAAAACAGATGGAGAAAAAGTACTAGGGTCTTACGAGACACTCATAAACCCCGAAGTTTTTATTCCTAAGTCTATTACACTGCTTACTGGTATAACCAATGCTATGGTAGAGGATGCTCCTAGATTTGAGGATGTGGCTCAAGACCTGCTAGCATTTTTGGAGGATACGGTGTTCATAGCCCATAATGTCAGTTTTGATTACGGTATTATCAAAAATCACTTTGACGATCTCGGAATTACGTTTAACAAAAAGAAACTGTGTACCGTGCGTTTATCACGCGGCATCATACCGGGACACCCGTCGTATTCTTTAGGCAAAATTTGTCCGGCATTGGGTATAGAAAATCATAGCAGACACCGAGCTATGGGAGATACGATGGCTACGGTGGAGTTGTTCCATCTTTTGGTCACTAAGGATAAAGAAGATTTCATTTACTATTCGCTCAATCAGCTGAACAGAGAGGCGATGCTGCCTCCCAACTTGGAGAAAAAAGAATTTGAGGATCTGCCCAATACTGCAGGAGTATACTATCTCATAGGAGAAAGTATGGACATACTGTATGTAGGCAAGGCCAAGGATATAAAAAAACGTATCACCACACATTTTACGGAAAAAAGCCGCAAGAAAAGCGAACTATTGCGAGAGATACATCACGTGAGTTGTGTAGAGACCGGCAACGAGCTTGTAGCCTTATTGCTAGAGAGTGACGAGATAAAAAAACATTACCCTCCATATAATAAAGCTCAGAAAAACAAGAGCCACGATTATCATGTGTGTTACTACGAAGGGCAGGATGGCGTATTGCGATTTGAAGTATTCTTGAAAAAATATGCTAAAAACAGTATTCGTAGCTTTACGTCTATGACGATGGCTAAGGATCACTTATATCGCTTAGTTGAGCAACATAAACTTTGTCCTAAGTACACTGGCTTAGAACGGACTAAGGGAGCGTGTTACCTAGGGAGTGGTTGTGCTGTATGCTCGGGTGATGAAACCAAGGCTGAGTATAACCTTCGTGTAATGGAGGCCGCAGATAATAAAGACGAGAAGATGTCAGCTTTCATCATTGGCCCCGGGAGAACCAAGCAGGAGAGAGCAGTGGTCCAGATCAATGAGGGTGACTACACCGGTTTTGGTTTTGTAGAACAAGAGCTAGTGCATAATGCGGACGATTTACAAGATTGTATACAGCCCTACAAAAACAATAATGACACGAAACGTATCGTCAATGGATTTTTAGCGAATCCATTACCCAAAATATATCAATTACTCAGGGTGCAAGCAACTTAATACATAACACTCAAAAAGGAGATAATCTTAGATTGCTGTATGCTAAAAGCTTAATAATCTTCCGAGTGCATGGCGATTTTTTTATTCGTTCCAGTGGCGACTACTTGAATATAGAAAACTTGGTTGTCTTGTGCACTACTGATATAGAGTGTGGTGTAGTCTGTCCCTTTCATAGGAGCCCATTCTTGCGGGAAGTTAGATTCGTACACTTTGCGAGAAAAGTACACACCGGCATTCATATTTAAATATTTTTCAGGTATCTCGGTGAATGAAGATACACCACTTTCGTTTTTCAAGGAAATGGTATAGTTGCCTGTTTCTACTTCTGTTAGATTTACGGATGTAGAGTCTAATGATATCATGAGTATGGGTTCAGATGCCTCCATCAGGTCAAGGGCTCCCGTTGCACCTATTCCTGTTGCTTCTTGTATATAAAATATAGTTCCAGTTGTTAGTCCAGTATGGTGGTTTAGCGTATGGGTAAATGTTTCTTGCTCAGATGAACACGCTGCTAATAGCAAGGCAATAAGGTAAAGAGACTTTTTCATTGCTAGCAAATATAGCTTGAAGCAATGGTTAAACGACCATAAGGCTGCATCCTCGTATGTCGCTGTGGTCTAATCTACCTGTTACTTCAAAAGTGCCGTCGGCATATACCGAACCCAAGTCATCCGTTGCTATAAAGCTGCACGAGTGCAAATTAGCAAGATCTATGATGTTAAGTGCTGCTGTTTTACCGTTGCTCTTATTACTCAATGGGTCATTGTCGGCTCTTGGGAGCACCTTCATCCAGGGTGGACATGAGTAAATGGCGTTCTCATCACTGTACGCCTGACTTAGCAATTCGGTCATCCCATACTCCGAGCGAATGGTGGCCTCAGGGAATGCTGACTTTAACTGCTGGTATACCTCTGCCTTGGTTAGCTCTTTTTTACGACCCTTCATCCCACCAGTCTCTATTATCGTAAGGTTGTCGCTGGCCAAGTGATACTGCTCTGCAAAATCAAGCAAGGCAAAACTTACTCCAAATAAAAGTTGTTTTTTAGAAGATGAACTGAGCCTATCATATAAGTCTGAATGATTATATAAATAAAATTGTTCTGCTTGTTCGTTGTGTTTCATAAGGTGCGATACCATACTCACCAGCGATGAATTTTCGCGTTCTAGGTAGTTGGGTAGGAGTGCACTAATATTGTATTCTTTCAAGCTCCCCAAGCGTTGTGATATGATCTTTCTGCAGTTGGTATGATAATCATCCAATTGTTTCACCCAATGTTGAGATGTCCCTCTCCCCGTTGTGCTGCTACTCTCAAAAATCTTATGCGGGCTAAAATCTGAACTTACCACTTTGTGTGTTTTGAAAAACGAAATAGGTAAGAAGGGTATTTGGGTGTAATGATGAATAGAATTGGGGTCTTTGTCAATTAGTTGTAGGTATTCAGCAAATACCGTATTATTTTTGGCTTGGTATTGAAATATCTGAAGGCACAATACGTTAAAGTTGCTCTCAGTAATATTCCATACAGACTCTATGCTAGGCAGGCTAATCATACAAAGTGCAAAGGTAATCACCGTAAGTCTAATATTGGCTTTATGCTCGTGTAAGCCAGAAACACTAGATTATAGTGTCGTGCCCGAAATAAGTTTGATTAGTGTTACCCAAATAAAAAATGCTGCTCAAAAAGATAGTATCATACAAGTCACTATCTCGTATCAAGATGGAGATGGTGATATTGGCTTGACCGATGCAGATACCCTTGCTCCTTATAACATAGGTAGTCCGTATGCCCACAATTTACCCATTACATATATGGTTCCCGATGAAAATGGAGGCTACACCGAGTTGCTAAAATCTAACAATGGCCAACCCTACGGTAATGAACACGAACGCATACCTATTATTACACCAACTGGAAAATACAAAGCTATAAATGGAGAAATAGTAGTAAACCTGTCTGCAAATCCAGCATTCGAAAAGCCAGCTGAGGTGTACTTTGAGATACGACTAATAGACCGTAATCTTAATCTTAGCAATACAATAACGACAGAAGTATTGCAGTTAACACACTAGTGTATTTAATTTAGTACGGTTGCCGACCTAACATAAAAAGCATTAAAAATAGCCTTAGCTCCGATTTTTTATATGTTTGTAGCACTTTTTACAGAATGAAGCACGGTTTGTGTAAGACTATTAATGAACAAAATAGATCAGTATGAAATCAATAGTTAAAATAACAATGGCGTTTGCCATACTAATGTTCACCTCGAACATAGTTTCTGCACAGAAGTTTGCCTATGTAGACTCCGAGTACATTCTTTCACAGATGCCTTCCTATAAGTCAGCACAAAAACAATTGGACGTGTTGAGCAAAGAGTGGCAACAAGAAGTAGATACCAAGTTTGAGGAGATAGATAAGCTTTATAAGCAATATCAAGCAGAGAAAGTTCTGCTTACGAAGGATATGCAGGTGAAACGCGAAAATGAGATTATAGAAAAAGAGCGTTTAGCCAAGGAGTTCCAAAATCAAAAGTTTGGATACGAAGGTGATTTGTTCAAGAAAAGAGCAGAACTCATAAAGCCGATACAAGACAAGGTGTATAAGGCTATCAATAAAGTAGCTAAGGTAAATGGCCTAGACTTCATATTTGACAAGAGTGGCGATATGCTAATGCTAGTGTCTAACCCAAAATATGACAGAAGTGGAGAAGTGCTAGAGGAGCTAGGGGTAGTGGTGACCAAAGGCGATGGTAACAATTTGCCGAATGATTCGTATGACGATGAAGACTTACCACCTAGATAAAACCGAGTAGAATTATTAAAAATAAAAATACAACAACATATATTAAACTAAACCAAAATGAAAAAAGTACTCATAATTTTAACAATATTGTGCGCAGCCATTGTATCACAAGCACAAACCAAAGTAGCTCATATTAATAGCAGTGAGTTGATAGAATCAATGCCTGAGGCAGATAGTATTTCTGCTAGGTTAGCCAAAGAGCAAGAATCGTGGAAAGGAATTGTAGAAGAGAAGGGAATCGAGCTAGAGGCTAAGTACACGGCTTTTATGACAATAAAAGATGATCCTAACGTAAGTATTGCGGTAAAAGAAATCAAGCAACAAGAGGTTCAGAATCTTCAGCAGCAATATCAAGAATTGCAACAAACTGCTAATGATGTGCTTCAGAAAAAACAACAAGAATTATTGGCACCACTATTGGAGCGAGTAAAAACAACTATAGCTGACGTGGCTAAAGCAAACGGATATGCTTATGTAATTGACACTACCGAAGGTAGCGGCATTATATTTAGTGATGCTAAGTTTGACCTCATGCCTCTTGTAAAGGCTAAATTAGGCCTTTAAAACCCAAAAGATTATCAACACGTCTCAACCTATAGGCGTATTTGACTCAGGGCTCGGTGGTCTTACCGTACTAAAAGCCCTGCAGCAAAAACTTCCAAATGAGCAGTTCATCTATTATGGAGATACTGCTCATTTGCCTTATGGCGATAAAAGCGAGGAGGCTCTGAAGAGTTATGTCTTGGCCATAATGATGTTTCTCAAAGAGAAGCAATGCAAACTGGTGGTAGTAGCCTGTAACAGTGCCGCTACTGTCATAAGTAAAATACCCGAACTCCCATTTCCCAAAGAAAATATTATAGAGGTCATCAGCCCTATTGTAGATCTCATTGCAACTCAAACCAAGTATGCCCATATAGGCGTAATAGGCACTCGTAAGACGATAGGTTCAGGAATGTTTAATGATGCTCTAACTGCTCGCAACCACTCTTTGGATATCGTAGCCAGAGCAACACCATTGCTTGTACCACTTATAGAAGAAGGCTTTGTAGACGAGAATATTCTGTATCCCGTTTTTGATCGCTATTTTGATGGTTTTGAGAAGTGTAAACTGATTATCCCTGCGTGTACACACTATCCTATGCTGTATAAGCAGATAGAAGCATATTTTCAGCACTCGTTGAAAGTACTTCATACACCCAAGATAGTGGCCGAGTATGCAGAGAAAAGACTTATGGCTTTGGGACTGCGTAATACGTCAATAGGTAGTGTTACTCAGGATATATACCATCTTAGCGACGTCACAGACGACTTTGTGCGTAGTGCTGCGTTCTTTTTAGAAAAAGAAGTGGCTTTTCAGCGAACGCCCTTACCGTTAATTCACTAACGGAAACTCTCAAGCAAGAAGCGGAGCACGTCTCGCTTATCAATTATTACAATACTCTCCTTTTGTCAAAAGTCTCGTTGGTCAATAGGCCGTGTTGATATCCATTATGTTACTCGAACTTAGCGTAAATCAAATTCAGAATTATGCTAAAAAAGTACATTATTACTACCTTATTACTCGCACTACTGGTCAATGCTCTTGCTCAGAGTTCCGACATACGTGGCGAAGTGGTAGATCAGAGTCAGTCACCCCTAAGTGGTGCAATCGTAGAACTAAAAAAAGACAACGTAAGAGTAAATGCTCGGGTGGTAGCTCCAGATGGGGGCTTTATATTCTCAGGATTACCCTCCGGAAAGTATGAATTAATCGTCACCTACCTGGGGTTTGCCGATGCTAAGCTGACTATCAGCTTGCAACCCGACCAATCGCTTTATAAGACCGTTATACTCAGCACGAACACAGAAGTAAAGGATGTAATAAAAATCACCTACGTAAAAATAGATGAAGATAGGCCCGTAGTAGAAGAAATAGAGTCTGGTCCGTATAATAATGGGCTCATAGCAGCTACTAACGACCCCGCATTGATAAAACGCGGAGAAAAGATACAAGCAGGAATAGCTAGACCAGAGCAATTGGCTATTTTGAAAAATGGGCTTAACCAGATTGGTCCCACAGTACCTATTACTTTTGGCCTTGCCCAAGTGAAAGTGCTTACCGTTGGTGTACCGGCTATGTACGGGGACTTTTTGGGGGCAGCAATTGAGTTTACACCCAAAACCATTTTAGACACCACTGCTCAAAATCGTATAATGATACGCAGTAGTAGCCCTTTTAATGCTTACCATCAAAACGCAGTAGAGACATTTTGGTACAAGCCACTGCAAAAGAGAAATGGCAAAACATCTTTAGCTATTTCACATAGCTTCTTTCTCGATTATCAAAAGGATCGTTCGCCAGCGGCGGTAGATTTGTCCCAACTTAAACCTGAAACGTATGCCGAGATATTAGAGCAACCACTTGTTTCTATAGGCGATATAGGTGAGGTTAGTGTGCCCAATCAGTTTTTGGTAGAGGATTTTGAGCAAATTTCCGCTCGAGCCAATGCAGCGTCTAATGAAGCATTTACGAGTTTGAAATTAGAGTGGAAACCATCTGACGATGTTATATTTAGAATTGAGCCTACGGTACAATATCGCAGAAGAAACCAATGGTCATTTAGCAATAGTCTACTTAATGCTGCCCATAACCCACTCAACACCTCGCTCACCACTAAGCTCAATGCACAAGTAGAGCACGTACTGAAAAGTCCGTATAGCTCCGACGGCAAGTACGTGTATGACAGTAGCTTGGTGAGTAAAATAAGCTATACGGTAACCGCAGATTACCAACGACTCAATACCAAAACAGTAGACCCTATACACGGAGATGATGTTTTTGGTTATGGACACGTAGGGCAATTTACTACCCACGGACAGGAGGTTTATGATTTTGTAGATGAGGCCAAAACCATTGTAGATCAGCACGGTAAAGAGCAAGTAATACAAGGCTATTACAGTCTAGCTGGTTATCAAGATACAGCGGTTCTGTTTTCAGCCAACGCCGCAAATGGTCAACGAGCAGCATTTACAGATCACGTATTGGAGAATAATGACATAGCTAATCTTGGAGAGCTATCTCAAGTACAAGGCATACTAAACGGGAGAAATCCATCCTCCATAAATGGTATGTGGTACGCTCCTGGTACAGTATTGAGTAATTATAGTAAATCAGATTGGCAAAAGACAACCATTAGCACCTTGCTCAACTTTTCGGTAAATCCTACAAGAAGTTTGAAGGAGCAGCATGATTTTCAGTTTGGCGTTCTATTTGAGCAGCAGAGACGCTCATACTATTCGCTCAATGCCAATAGCTTATGGCAACTCATGCCGCAATTGCTCAATAGGCAATTTGGCGAGTTAGACCCTACATCAGCCACACTTAGTTATGACAGCGAGGGAATGTTTACAGACACCGTGCGATACAACTATGCTGTAAACCCAGCCAGCCAAACCACCTTTGATCAAAATCTTAGGAGCCTGGTAGATGCTCAGAATGGCCACACCACCGGTGGGGCACAATTTATAGATGTGAATGCTGTAGACCCAAGTTTGCTTAGTCTGTCGATGTTTAGTGCCGATGAACTTTGGAATAATGGGAATAGTTACGTGGGATACGCAGGATATGATTATACAGGTGAATTATCAAGAGGGAATAAGAGTATTGGTGATTTTTTAAACAATAGCGATAAAAGGGAGATAGGTGCTTATAATCCCAACTACAGTGCCGTCTGGTTGCAAGACAAATTTGTGATTAAGAAAATCAAAATAAGAGCAGGCCTGAGAGCGGAACGATTTGATGCTAATCAGCAAGTGCTCAAAGATCAATTTGTATTGTACCCTACTCAAACGGTAGGAGAGGTTGCCGTGTTAGGTGGACAAAGTGTGACACACCCTGAAGTGATATCTAAGGATGCAGTAGTATACGTGGATGATATGCTCAACCCAAGCAAGATAGTGGGCTACCGAGAGGGTAGAGCGTGGTACAATGCCGAGGGCAAGGAATTGCAAAGTGGAGAGTCGCTGCGAATAGCAGCTACAAGTGGAGTGATCCAGCCGTTGCTTGCAAACCCGCGTACGCAGCAGTTGAGCCAAAACTCATTTGAGGACTATGACCCGCAAATACTGCTTTTGCCAAGGCTGTCATTATCATTTCCACTCAATGGTTCGGCAATGTTTTATGCCTATTACGACAAATTTGCCCAACGACCCAATTTTGGACAGTCCTTTGCTCCTATTAATACGTACTACTACCTGGCCATTGGAAGCAACACCTTACTGCCCAATCCAGGGTTAAAACCTGCTAAACGTACGGATTATCAAGTAGGTTTCAAGCAGCGTGTGGGAGAGAGAGGATTACTTAACTTTAGGGTAGGATATGCCGAGATAAGAGATGACATTAACTTGGTAAATGCAGATCAGGCTTATCCGCGTAGCTATATTACATATGATAATATTGATTTTTCGACGGTAAAGTCATTCAATCTAGATTTTAGCACGCAACTCAAAAATGTATCGATTCGTACCAATTATGTCTTGCAGTATGCCGACGGTACGGGAAGTAATGTGAACTCGGCATCCGCATTGATACAATCAGGACAACCCAACTTGCGTAGTTTGTACCCGTTGGAATATGATATACGTCACAAGCTCAATGCCAACTTAAGTGTGGTGATGGACAGTTTTGCACGTAAGCCTAATGGAGTCTTTCGGAGGATGAGAGCTAATATTTTTGCGAATACACTCTCTGGCACCCCTTACACTGCTTATGCTGTAGCATTGCCAGAGGCGGTTACGCTGGGGAGTGCCAACCGAAGTCAGATTAAGGGCAACCCCTTTGGTTCGCGTATGCCTTGGAATTATACCATAGATGCGAGCATAAGCAAAGCGTTTATCGTGAAGAAACGTGCTGTAATTGTTCAGCTGAATGCTCTGAATGTGCTAAATATTCAGAATGTATTTAGTGTGTATCCATTCTCATCCCAAGCAAATGATGACGGATACTTAGCATCTGCACAAGGACAGCAGCAATTGCGTAACGAACTCAATGCGGCGGCGTTTGCAAACTATTATAGCCTCAAACAGAATAACCCACAAAACTTTGGCAGTCCGAGAACCATAACATTATCTATTCGCACAAGATTTTAAGAATTACGTGATACGACTCAAAAAAAGATATTTGCAGCATTATAGTTATGCCCACTCACCACCGCATCTTAATTATAGACCAAGTACATCCCGTATTACAAGAACTACTCAAAGATTATGAAGTAGACTATCGGCCAGACATTACAGTGGATACACTGGCAGAGGCACTTGAGGATGTAACGGTATTGCTTATGCGAACCAAGCTGCAGCTCACCAATGAGTGGATAGACAAGGCTCCTAACTTAAAATTCGTAGGGCGACTAGGCTCTGGGATGGATAATATAGACGTGGAGTACGCCGAGAGCAAGGGCATAGTGTGCCATAATGCTCCCGAAGGAAACAAAAATGCCGTAGCGGAGCAAACATTGGGTATGCTGTTGAGCTTACTTTCCAACGTGCCCAGGGCTTCTGCCGAGGTAAGGCAATTTATTTGGGACAGGAAAAGCAATGAAGGAATAGAGCTCCAGAACCTCGTGGTGGGTATTATAGGCTTTGGTCACGTAGGGTCGCGATTAGCCGAGCTGCTTCGTCCCTTTGGGTGCAAAGTACTTGCGTATGACAAATACAAAAGTGATTTTGGCAATGAATGGGTAAAGGAAGTTTCCTTGGAATACCTCCAAAATGAAGCAGATATTATTACGCTTCATGTTTCGCTCAATGATTCGTCGTATGAGATAATAGACCACTTATTTATACAGCGTATGAATAAGTCTTTTTTTATACTCAATTTGGCGAGAGGATTGGTGGTAAAAATTTCGGAATTAATAAACGGCTTAGAATCTGGTAAAATAAGAGGTGCTGCAATAGATGTATTGCCCAATGAGCGTATGGATACACTTACGCCGAAGCAAAGAGAAGAGTTGATTTATCTGTCTGAAAATAAGAATGTTATACTGACTCCGCATGTAGGAGGAATTACAAAAGATTCAAACAGAAAGTTAGCAGAAGTTATCGCCAAAAAACTTTTGCGTTGGATGGATAACTGACCATTTATGAACCGAAACTCAACCTTAGGTAAAATTAATTTGAATAATTGCATTTTTATAGCAAATATTGAAGTACGAATTAACGTGTAAAAAGCAAAGTATATGAAGAAAACACTTACAGTTTTAGTAGCTTGTATGTTGGCCTCAGCCGCCTATGCCCAGTCCAATTTTGGAAAATTGCAGGGTAAGGTATCTGATGCGAAAACAAAGGCTCCAATCGCATACGCAACCCTAATGATCCAAAAAGATGGAATCAGAAAAGGAGGAGCGTATACAGATGAGAATGGTAAATATGTCATCAATGCACTAGACCCAGGAACGTATAGCGTTACAGTGACTTATGTTGATTATTCTGAAAAGAAAGTAACAGGAGTAGAGGTGAGTGCTAACAGTACCAAGTACCTCAATATCGAGATTTCTCAAAAATCATCTGAGAATAGTGAGCAGCTTGGGCCAGTAGTGGTAAGAGCGGGTAAGCCACTTATTGAGAAAGATAAAAACTCTAAAACATTAAGCAGTAAAGATATTGCCAAACTACCTACGCGTAACTTGAATGCTATTGCGGGTACAACATCTGGGGCAAATCAAGGAAGCAACGGTGGTATTTCCTTCTTAGGAAGTAGAACAGACGCTACGGCTTACTTCGTGGATGGTGTTCGTGTATTAGGAAGCGGCAGTGTTCCTCAGTCGGCTCAAGGTCAGATAGATATCATACAATCTGGTGTTCCAGCTCAGTTTGGTGATTTTACTGGTGGTGCGATTAGTATCACTACCAAAGGACCTTCGCGTTCTAAGTCACGAAGTTTTGAGATGATTTCTTCATCGCCATTTGATTCGTATAATTATAACCAAGTTGAATTTTCTTCGGTTGGCCCTTTATGGGTTAAAAACAAAGGAGGAGGAGCCAAGGAATATGTGGCTTTAGGATACCAATTGGTGGCCAACTTAAATTATGCCGATGATGCAAGTCCAGGTTATGGCGGTTTTTACTCTTTGAAAGAAGATGTGTTAGATGACTTAGAACAAAATCCAATCATCGAAAATCCAAACGGTCCGGGCTTTGTATACCGCTCTTTATTGCTCGATGCTGATGATTTAGAAGTTACACAAGCACGTAAAAATGTAGCTCGTTACTTTGGCAATGTGCAAGGTAAGTTGGAGTTTCAGCCAAATAAAAATTCTACCATCACATTGTTTGGGTCATTTAACCAAAATCAAGGTAACAACTGGAACTATACCCAAAGTTTAATGAACTTTAGAGAGTATTCTAATTCTACTAGCCAAACTCTGAGAACTTATGTGAAGTTTACTCAGAGACTAGGTAGTACTTCTGAATCGGATAAAGAGAAGAAGAAAGCACTCTTCTCAGATGCGTTTTATAACGTGCGTTTGGATTATCAGAGTAACTGGAACGAAAATGTAAACCCGTTACACGGTGAAAATTTGTTTGACTACGGCTATATAGGTAAGTTTACTTCGGATAGGCAAGCTATATATAATTACGAAAATGATGCGGTACAGCACATTGATCAAAATGGTGATACAGTAACGCGTCAAGGGTATTTCAATCTTGCGGGATACGGTAATAGAGGTTTGGAGTTTGAAGCAAGTGATAAAAACCCACAACGTGCCAGTTATACACAAAGCATATTTGATTACTACGAGTCAGCGGGCATACCTGTTTTTAATAGTGCACAAGTTCAACAAAACTTAGGTCTATTAAACGGATTTGCTCCTAACCTTACGTACTCGCTCTGGAGTAATCCAGGGTCTGGAGCTACTGGTTATTCCAAATCTCAAAATGAGCGTATGGCTGTATTCGCACAAGGTGAAGCCATCTTAAACTTAGAAAATACGCACGATTTACAATTTGGTATGTACTGGGAGCAAACGTTATTTAGTAGTTGGAGTATAGGGGCATCTAATCTATGGACACTCATGCCTCAATTGGCTAATGTGCATATTTCAGCATTGGATCAAGTAGATGAGAATGGTTATATCATCGGTGGTATTCACTCGTATGATGAGTTTGGTACATTTACAGATACTGTAGGTTACAATATTAGAATTGACGAAGACCAACAAAAAGTTTTTGACCAACGACTTAGAACAAAGCTGATGGATCAGGGCTACAGAGATGCAAGTGGTAATCTAATTACCGAAACTTCATTTATAGATGTAAATAGTTTAGACCCTAGCACCTTTAGCTTAGATATGTTTAGTGCAGGTGATCTTTGGAATAATGGTAATTCGGTTATTGGTTATTTTGGGTATGATTACTTAGGTAATCGAGATCGAAGTAAACCTTCCTTCTTGTCTTTTATCAATGACGATTTAGAAAAGCCAATTGGTTCATTCACGCCAGTATACAGTGCGTTGTGGCTGCAGGATAAGTTTCAGTTCAAGGACTTAGTTCTTAGATTAGGTCTACGTGTAGAGCGTTATGATGCTGACCAACGCGGACTTAAAGACCAATACTCGTTATATTCTACACGTTCAGCTGGCGAAATTGCAAGCTTGGACCCTAATGGTACAGGAGGAAACTTGTTGGTAGATTATAGTATTCCGTCTAATATAGGAGATGATTACGTAGTATACGTAGACGATATGGAAGATCCTTCGGAAATCGTAGGATATAGAAACGGTAATACGTGGTACGGCAGTGATGGTTCAGAATTGGCCAATCCGGAGCTAATAACCCAGTCTACACGTAATGGTAGAATACAACCATTTTTACTGAATACGGATGGTGAGTTTGATGAGGAAGCATTTCAGGATTATGAGCCGGTGATCAATGTATTGCCACGTGTATGGTTCTCATTCCCTATCAACTCAGAAGCACAGTTCTTTGCTAACTATGATAAGCTCGCACAACGTCCACAAAATGGAGCCATTTTCGCCCCAGTGAATAGATATGCTTACCTAGAAGCCAATCAGGGTGGGGTTCTACCTAATGCAAACTTGCAACCTCGTGTTACTACAAGTTACGAGCTTGGTTTCAAGCAAACATTGAGTAAGAATTCGGCATTAAGCCTTATTGCAGCATATAGAGAGACAAGAGGAGATTATGCTCTTGTTCAAATTAATCAAGCTTGGCCTATATCATATAGTAGTTACCAAAATTTAGATTTTGAAACAGTGAAGAATTTCAGAGCTGAGTATGAATTAAGAGGTGCTGGCAGAACGTCGCTTACTCTTAATTATTCATTACTATTTGCTGACGGTACAGGATCTAATATTAATTCTGCATCGGCACTTATACAAGCTGGTTTGCCTAACTTGAGGTCGTTATACCCTACGGAGCGTGATATACGTCACCAAATATCAGCCATACTTGATTATAGATTCAAAGGTGGTAATGATTATACTGGGCCGATATTATTTGACAAAAAGGTGTTAGCTAATGCAGGTGCTAATTTTATAGTATCTACCACATCTGGAGAGCCTTACAGTGCGTATATTAACCCTGTAGCAAGTGCTTCTATTGGAACAGCAACTAGACAACAGTTAGACGGTAACCCATTCGGTTCTCGATTGCCTTGGCAGTTTAAAGTAGATGCTAACTTCAATAAGAACTTTAGTATCAAAAAGAAAAATCCAAAGGATGATTACAGACGTCAAAGTTTGCAGTTGCAGGCATTTTTATGGGTGCAGAACTTGTTTAATACCCAGAATATACAACGTGTATACGGATACTCACGTTTGTCTAATGATGACGGATGGTTGAGCTCACCACAAGGTATACAAGAAGCAAATAATGAGGTTAATACGCAGTCATACATTGCATTATATAATGCTAAGGTAGAAAGCCCATACTTTTATAGCATTCCTAGATTAACACGTTTAGGAGTAAGAGTATATTTCTAAGATAAACAGATAAGAAGAATAACGCGGTATAAAGGAATAGAAGATATGAAAAGAGAAATGAGAAAAATAATGCTATTGGCAGTGCTCTTTGGCACAGTGGCGGTAGTAGCGAAAGAAAACGTAGATACGGAGGAACGCCGTACCATAAGAGATGGGCAGCTAACTACCAAAATGAAATTTGGCTCGGATTGTGATCCTGCGACTCAAAGTGCAGATTTGGATATTAACAACGTACGAACCAAAATACTCAATGGTGGAGATATGTGGTGGGATCTGAATAATGCCAAATATGAGATACCAAAACTGCCTTCGGAAACCAATGAAGTAAGAAAGCACAGTTTGTTTTCAGGTGCGATATGGATAGGTGGAGAAGATAACGGAACGCTAAAATTAGCCGCAATGACGTATCGTCAGCGTGGTTCAGATTTCTGGCCAGGGCCGTTAGATCCAGCTACTGCTAATACGAGCAAATCTGAATGTAGTAAATGGGATGATATTTACAAGGTGAATGGTGAAACCATTATTGATCATGTAAATAATTTCACAGGTAATGTAGATCAATCAATAGCTGAATGGCCGGGGGATTACGCACCGTTCAAAGATGTGGATGGTGATGGTACTTATAACCCGCAAGTAGGTGATTACCCTATCTTACAAAATGAATGTAAAGGGGTAGTGCAAACCAATGCTCCTGAAGATCAACCAGACCAAATGCTATGGTGGATATACAATGATAAAGGAAATATACACTCAGAAACACAAGGTGAAGCTATTGGTATAGAAATGCAAACCACCGCATTCGCCTTCTCTACCAATGATGAGATCAATGATATGACGTTTTACACCACGCGTCTAATCAACAGAGGATTCAATAACTTGGAAAACACCTACTTTGGTCAGTGGGTAGATGCTGATTTGGGTAACTACTCAGACGATTACGTAGGTTGTGATGTTGGTCTATCATTAGGTTTTTGCTATAATGGTGATGACAATGACGAAGGTATTTTAGGATACGGTCTGAATCCTCCTTCAGTAGGGGTAGATTTCTTTGAAGGTCCTACTATTACTTTGGATGATGGTACCCAGCAAGAGCTTGGTATGTCTAAGTTTGTTTATTATAATAACAATGCCAATTCGATAAATGGAAATCCATTTATTGCAACTGATTTTTATAATTATTTAAGTGGAAAATGGAGAACAGGAACTGAAATTCAGTTTGGCGGTGATGGTATCACAGGTACGGATGGTACAAAGGCAGACTATATGTTCCCATTTGATACCGATCCCAATCATCCTGGTAAAAACTGGAATGAGAAAGAGGCAGGAAACTCTCCCGCAGATAGAAGATTTATTCAGTCATCTGGTCCTTTTGTATTGGAGCCAGGAGCAGTACAGCGTCTTACGGTAGGAGTAGTTTGGGCACGTACCAATTTTGGTGGTGCTGATGGCTCACTCAGACTTTTAAAACAAGCAAGTAGAAAAGCTCAAGACTTATTTAATTCTTGTTTTGACCTCATAGATGGTCCAGATGCCCCAGAGGTAGAAGTACACGAGCAAGATCGTCAGATTGTATTGTCTTTTGGTGATACAGATAACGAAAGAGTTGAGTTGTATAGCGATTCTATTTTTAATGATGCAGGACAAGCGATTAGCTACCAATTCCAAGGGTACAGAGTATACCAATTGAAGAACGCATCTGTAAGTTTATCTGATTTAGATGATCAATCATTAGCACGTGAAGTGTTCCAATGTGATTACAATGATGAATTGGTAGATCTTTTCGAAGAAGAATACGATGTAGATGTAGACGAAGATGTATTGAAATTACGTGTAAGAGCAGAAAACAAAGGGTTACGACATACCGTAAAAATTACAGAAGATCAATTTGCTACAGGTTCGGATAAAACATTAGTGAACTTTAAGACCTATGATTACATTGTTCTTTCGTATGCAGCTGCTGATGCGGCAAGAGACTTGTATCTTGAGGGACGTAAGGTTCAGAAGTTCTCTGCAGTGCCTCATAATTTGGAGCCTAAATTTAGTGGGTCAGGAGTACCATCTTTCTATGGTGATGGGCCGGAACTAGAGGTGATAGAAGGTAAAGGTAACGGTAATAATGAGCTGGAACTTAAAGAAGAAGTAGTTGCTGATATATTGGCTAACAATAAAGCTAGTAAGCTTATATACGAAAATGGTATGGGTCCAGTGAATGTTTCTGTGGTTGATCCATTGAAAGTGCCTCTTGGACAGTTTGAACTCAGTATGATACCAAAGGCGACCGGTTCAGAAGGTAGCGATGACGATAGTTTAGCTGCAGATGGCACCACTTGGGTACTTGTGAAACTAGGCGATGGTACTACAGCAAATGATACCGTATTTGCCGATACTTCGATTAATTATAGCAACGAGCAAGTGATATTGGAGTCTACCACAGGTAAGGCTATCCAAGATTGGGGATTAGCAGTTACCATAGAGCAAGTAGCCGCTCCTGGAACTAATTCTCAGGAAATAGATGATAATGGATTTATAAACTGGTCAGTTGATTTTTCTGACGCTAGTAATGAATGGCTAACAGCTGTTACGGATGTAGATGCTTCTACTGCAACCCAATTTGGGGTGTTTGATTGGATTCGTTCTGGACCACAAGGGCAGTCTACTGGATTTAATGATCCGTCTTGGCACGATCATTCCTCTAGTCAAGGGGCATTGGATAGAAACGGAGTTTACGAAAAAATATGGGATGGAAGAATAGCACCTAACAGATTGGTCTCGAATACATCGAGTCAGTCTGATAATGCAGCTGAGAGACCTTATGAGTTTGTACAACCATTTACTTACGGATTCTCTGCAATGCAAGGTCTTGGATTAGAAAACTTGAGCAATGTAGACCTTGTAATTACACCAGATGAGACTAAATGGTCTGAGTGTGTGATGATAGAAATGGGTGAAGATCCTGCATTGAACGAAGATGGAGTAGAGAAATTCCAAATGAGATCAGGAACACTTACATATAAAGGGCGAACCCTACCGAGAGGAATGACCATATTCCCTGGGTATGCTATTGATGTAAATACGGGTGAGCGATTGAATATCATCGTAGGTGAAGATTCTCGTCAGCGAGGAGAAAACGGTAGAGATATGAAATGGAATCCGACGGATAACGCTGGGTTTATTTCTGGAAACTATGCTCAATTTGGAGGTAGACACTTCATCTACGTGATGGGTTCTCATACTGGCTTGGCAGCGTCTAGACATCCTAAGGGGCCGATATACGGAGGAACATTCCCTGGAGCAGCTGACGGTGGAAATACTACGGTAGAGGGAAGAAACTACCAGGAGATATTTAGCTCTATAACACCTATTACTTCAAATTCTCAAAAAATACAGTTGATGACTTATGTATACCAAAACTGTGATTGGGTTATACCATCGTATATGGCTTTGGGTAAAATAATGAAGGAGAATGAAGATGGAATACCTGTACCACCTAATGAAATGAGAATTAGACTACGCGTAGATAAGCCTTACGGTAAAACTGCAGCTATAGAAAATGCAGGATTACCAAAGTATAAGTTTGGAACAGAGGATATCTATAATGATATCAGTGTTGATAACGGTATAGCAGCTCTAGAAACGGCTAATATCGTTCCTAATCCATACTATGCATACTCAGGATATGAGGGTAGCCCGATTGATAATCGTGTGAAGTTTACCAACTTACCAGAGAAGGTACAGATATCTATTTATACACTAGATGGATCATTGGTGAGAAGAATAGATAAAGATGATGAAACTACTTACGTAGATTGGAACCTGAAAAACAATGCTGGCGTGCCGGTAGCAAGTGGGATGTATATCATACATATAGACGCTGGCG
This sequence comes from Bacteroidota bacterium, assembly GCA_018700895.1. Classification (GTDB taxonomy): domain Bacteria; phylum Bacteroidota; class Bacteroidia; order NS11-12g; family UBA9320; genus UBA9320. Next base: position 47,461 of record JABIUV010000056.1, on the reverse strand, counting down.
AGTTAGGCGAGAAGATACTTAAGTGGATGGGAGTAATGAGAGAGCTTGACCTAGATTCATTCTAGTAGTATTTATCAATAATTAAAAGAAAGAAAGTAATGAAAAAAATAATCATATTATCGATTATACTATCGGCAGCTAGCTCAGTGTTCGCTGGTAACCCAGATAGAATAGGCCAAGCGGGAGCTACGCAACTGAACATAAACGGATGGGGCAGGAGCTCTGGCTGGGGATGGGCAGCAGTGAGTAGTAGCCAAGGCCTGGAGTCGTTGTATAATAACTTAGGAGGATTAGCCTATACAGACAATACAGAAATCATATTCTCACGCACGGCGTGGCTTATGGGGAGTGATATCAGTATCAACACCTTTGGTTTTTCGCAAAATGTAGGCGGAGGAGCTTTGGGTGTTAGCGTAATGAGCTACGACATGGGCGATATCCCTATCACCACGGTAGAACAGCCAGATGGAGGTATTGGTACTTATAAACCGCGTTTTACGAATATTACTGCAGGGTATTCCAAGCGTTTTACGCAAGAAATATCTGGTGGTATAGGATTCAAAGTATTCTCTGAGTCTATTACTAACGTAAAGGCACAAGGAGTTGCTATTGATGCAGGTATTCAATATATATCAACCTTTAAAAAAGATGAAAAGCTAAAGAAGGATGATATCAAATTTGGTATATCACTTAAGAACATAGGCCCTGATGCACGCTATGCGGGTGATGGTCTATCGGCGAAGTACGAGAATCCTGATAATGAAGTAGATTACACAATCAATCAAAGAGCAGCCAAGTTTAATCTGCCAACTCTTTTGAATATTAGTGCTTCATACGACTTGAGAATGGATAAAAATAGCGAAACCTATTTTCACCGATTGACACCAGCATTCACATTTACCAATAACGCTTTCTCTGCCAACCAATTTACATTGGGTACCGAGTATAGTTACAAGGAAATGTTCCAGTTACGTGCTGCTTATGCCTACGAAGACGGTATTTTGGAGTATGCCACACGTACCAATGCATTTACAGGAATTATGGGCGGATTTACATTTGAAGTACCCGTAAGAAAAGATTCTGAAACTACATTCGGTTTAGACTATTCATACCGCCACTCTAATCCTTTTGGTGGGTCACATACTTTTGGTGTGAGACTAAACATAGGAGAGTAACCTACGGTTTTCCATAAAGAAAAATTAACTTTGCAATGTTGCATTTCTCATAGAGGTGCAACATTGTTGTTTTTATATACATTTAAAAATTATGTCAATAAACTACGTATCTCAAGAAGGTTTTGACTCACTAAAAGAGCAAATAGCACACCTAGAAAAAGTGGAGCGAAAACGAATAAGTGGCCAAATAGCAGACGCTAGAGACAAAGGAGATTTGTCTGAAAATGCGGAGTATGATGCAGCCAAAGAAGCACAAGGACTGCTCGAGATGAAAATCTCAAAACTCAAGAATACCCTTGCGACTTCTCGCGTGATCAATCCAGCAGATCTAGACTTGAGTAAGGTGAACATTCAGACGAAGGTTAGGCTGCTTAATAAAAAATTCAATAAAGAAGTTATTTACTATATCGTAGGGGAGAGCGAGGCAAACTTGCGTGAAGGTAAGATATCCGTAAAGTCACCCATCGGAGAGGGCCTAATGGGTAAGAAAATAGGTGAAATAGCAGAAATTCAGGTTCCGGCTGGGACCATTCAGTTCGAAATATTAGAAGTAAGTCTTCCGTGACCATTTTCGAAAAAATAGTAGCAGGTGAGATACCCAGTTACAAGGTAGCAGAGACTGACGATTTCCTAGCTTTTTTAGACGTATTTCCGCTCAAAGAAGGACATACATTGGTAATACCTAAGCAGGCGTTAGATTACATCTATGATTTAGATGATGACACCTTAGCTCGATTGAATGTATTTGCTAAAAAAGTAGCCAAGGCCATAGAACAAGTAATTCCGTGTGAACGAATAGGAGTGGCCGTAATTGGCTTAGAAGTTCCGCACACACACATACACTTAGTTCCCATCAATTCGGTAGCAGACATCAATTTTGCAAGCCCCAAAATAAGAGTGGCAGAAGAACGAATGAAAGAGATCGCAGCACAAATTGCTGCTAAAGTTAAGCTGTAGCCTTATTTAAGTTTATCGGGGTTTTTAGAAATAAAACTACCCCACCCCCCATAGTGCTCAGTGGATTGTTCCATTCCTGGTTTATACATAAAATGGTGGCATATAGCCACAGCAACAGCATCACTTGCATCTAGTTTACTATGTTGTGTTTTGAGTTTGAGTAGAGCCATAACCATACTCGCTACTTGTTCTTTGGTAGCGGTACCACGCCCAGTTACACTCTGCTTCACTCGCTTAGGAGCATATTCAAAAACAGGAAGCTTACGATTCAATGCGGCGGCCATACTTACGCCTTGAGCCCTACCTAGTTTCAACATACTCTGAGGATTCTTACCCATAAATGGAGCCTCAAGTGCCACCTCGTCGGGCAGGTAGGTGTCTATGAGCCTGGTGCATTGCTCAAAGATGCTTTGCAACTTCATCGCGTGATTCTTCTCTTTACGCATATCAAAAATACCCATGCTGATAAGTTTCATGTTGTCTTTACTAATACCTATCACGCCATAGCCAGCTATATTGGTGCCGGGGTCTATACCCAGTATTATCTTGTCGTAATTGTTATCTTTCGCCACGCTTAGCACAAAGGTACAGTATATCATTTGCACACGTGAGTAAAACAGACCAACTTAAAGGATATAAACGCCTAAACCCGTTGCTAAAGTGGGTATTCAGTGCCTTGTCGGTGTACTTTTTTGTACGGCAAATTCAGGGCTTAGAAGGAAACCTGCTGAGGGATGTATCTCTACACCTCAGCGAAAATATTCTACTTTTTGTTGCTATTGTCTTGTTAGCACTAGTCAACTGGAATTCTGAAGCCCAAAAATTTAAGTTGTTGATAGCTGGAGAAGTGAAATTATCTAATCTCAGAGCATTTTTGACTATACTAGGTGGAATGGCTATTAGTAATTTCACCCCTGCTCGCACGGGAGAGTATATTGGTCGTGGGCTATTACTCAAAAAACTACATCCGCTAAAAGTAGTGATAGCTACCGTAGGTGGCAATATTGCACAAGTGCTAATGACTTACAGCTTGGGCTTATCGTGTATTGGCATTGCGGTGCTTTTTACCGATTTCGGTGGAGACTTAGCAGATACATCTAAGTTGGTGTATGTGCTAATTTCGTCTGTGGTTATTGTACTCTTTGTACTAAATATAAAACGTATACTGCCTTGGGTATTGCAGCTGTTACCACGCAAAATTGCCAAGACTCTAAACCTAATAAAAAAATACGATAGCACCTTGTACAGCAAAGTGGTACTGCTTGCATTTATTCGATATGTTGCATTCACTCTTCAGTTCTATCTCTTTTTGCAGTTGTTTTCGGACTTTGCTATGCCTATGAGTGCATTGCTTTTTGTTCCTATTGCTTATCTTATGCAGAGTTTGGTGCCGGTGCCTGCGGTTTCTGATGTAGGCGTGAGAGTCGCAGTATCTCAATTGCTTTTTGGAGCGTATCTTATGGATTATGCTATGGTGCAGGCAGTAACCTGCTTGTGGTTTATCAATCTTATATTGCCAGGACTATTAGGGACCATTTATTTGTTGATTAGTACCATCAGGCAACGATGATTGTATATATATTCGTCATATTGTTAGCGGGAGTAGGTTACGTATCATTACTCAGCAAGTATGCCATATTATGGTCGGATATTTCAGACACGGAAGCCCTGTCCGAAGGGAAATACCTAGTGAGTATTCTCATCCCATTTAGAAATGAGGAAGGCAACGTTCATCATTTGATACGTGATTTAGAAAATTTAGAAATAGGAAATAGTGACGTACAAGTGGTATTCGTAAACGACCACTCCACCGACAGAGGAGCCGAGATAGTAACAAGCTATCAAGGGAAATTAGATGTAGAATGCGTACTTAACACCGGTGTAGGCAAAAAAGCAGCAATCAAATGCGGTTGGGAGGTGTGTACAGGAGATATTATCATACAAACAGACGCAGATTGTAGATTGTCTTCTACTTGGCTCTTGGCAATGCTAAATCCGTTTCAGGAAGATAGGATCTCCTTAGCCTGTGGTCCAGTGAAATTTAGTCCAGCTTCTAATTTTTGGCAACATATAGTCTCTCTCGATTTCGCAGGACTCATTGCTATAGGTGCTGCACATATAAGGTGGAGAATGCCTATGATATGCAATGCTGCCAACTTAGCGTACCGCAGACCACTCATTGCTAATGTCGATTTGAATGAATCTGCAGCGAGCGGAGATGATATATTTTTATTGCAGAGTGCTTATCATGCTCATCCTGGAGGTATTGCCTTTGTAAAGAACAAATTAGCCATTGTTACTACGGATGGACCATCGAGTTTTCGTGCGTTTTGGAATCAGCGATTGCGATGGGCGAGCAAAAATGGGGAGTACGATATTGCCACCAATCGGTGGATACTTATAGCAGTGTGGCTGTATAATGTACTTATCTTGACTTCCTTACTGTCTTTCTCTGCCATAGGTTGCACCGCTGCAGCCTTTTTGGTGATACTAAAAGTACTTGCCGAAGACCGATTCTATAGCAAGTTTGTAGACTTTTTTGATATCTCTTTTTGGTTTACAAACATTCTGTTGGGTCAGCCGTTTCACATACTTTATATGGCTCTCATACCTCCTTTATCTCAAGTATTAAAATATCAATGGAAAGAACGAAAACAGCGTTAATAGAACTGCCAGAATTGGAAGCTGAAGTGCTGAGATTATGCATATTTGCTGAAAGCTTTGAGTCCATAATTTGCGAATGCACAACCGAGGAGAAGGAAGGTATCATTGCTGATGCGATTAAAAATTTGATACACTTCAAACTGCTAGTAGCGGCCAATGAAGCTGTGAGTCTTACTTGGGTGTATGATAGTGACAAGATGAGAGAAAGCTCGTTTAAAGCCACCGCCAACGGGATAGAATGGATGGAAACGAATACCTAAGATACTATAGCTGTAAGGAGCATAAGTAGTATAAATATACCGATATAAAATAAGCACCCTCTTTTGGCCCACGTATTAGCCTCCTTCACTTTGCGTTCATATCCATCTGCTGTGTCGAAACTAACGAGTTGTATCAGCCCAGATAGAGGATAGATAAATTGAGTACTTTCCTATGAGACTCGAGTGTTTCTTGAGCTTTGAGTTCCTTTACCTGTCCTAAATCATCAATGTGATCTTGTTCTTGTTGAAGTTCATAGTCGGATAGATTTCGCTCATTAATAATGATTTTTACGGCCTCTATCGCCAGCAGATTATAGTCTTTATTATTTCTTAGTATTAGAAATAATTGAGCGTTGGTTTTTAACCGCATTACCTCTATAAATTCGTTTTCCATAATCGAATATAAGAAGCTGAGTCTAAATACTGAGCCGACTCGAAAAATACAAACAATTAGCTCTTGAAACCCAATCGCTTGCCTGTAGCTAGTCCACTGGGGTTATTGAATACTTTTTTCTGCTGCAGCGTGATTTCGCTCATGGCTTCCATAGGCGGCACATATAAGTCAAAGTCTAATGCGTAAAGCATGGTTTGTTCTATAATCTTTACGATTGCCTCGGTTTCTATTTCTTGCGTGGTAAAGTCTTTGTAGAGAAAATCCAACTGGCGTTGTCCATCCACATAAAAATGTCCTTCAGCATTGATAAATAATCGTGCAAGGAGATAACCTACATCTGCAAGGCGTTGATACTTGAGTGAGTCTGAAAGGAAATTGTAAGCTTGTATCATACCACAATAGCCGCGAGTGGGAGCCTCTAGTACGTAAGGGCTTTTGCTTATTTCGTGCTCAGGCGGAAAACTAAATACATTGGTATGCATAATGAATGATATGGTATCACCACTGAATTTGAGATGAAATTCAAAATCACTTACTTCTACGAGTTCTACCTCTAATGATTCATCCTGTTCCACCACCTGAGGTGTTAGATGCTCTGCTATTTCAGTTGCACATTTTTTCAATTGCTCAAAAACGGTAAGCGTATTACGATACACGTGTTGTTTTAATGCGGCTTTATTATTTAACCCTCCTATGATGTTTACTATATCTTCAGACATGTTTATTCTTTTTTGTAAGGAGAGACAAATCAACATAAATTTTCACATACACTGCTTTTTTTTGAGGTAAAAAAGTAATTAGGCGACTTGATTATGCGGTTTAGACTGAGAGTTTTATTTTTTTTCTGAGAAATTATTCTAATAAGGCAATTAAAGCATTGTTTATCCTTTGATAGTGTGGCAAAAGCGATAAATTTGCAACAATCATCCATTTATCAGGAAACAAACAGGAATAAACCAATGTTAGAAACAGCAAAAATTAATATTCAGGGCCAAGAAACCGAACTTCCTCTAGTGGTAGGTACTGAAAGCGAAGTAGGTATAGATATTAGTAAACTACGTGGTTCTACGGGTGCTGTTACCCTTGATTTTGGGTATAAAAATACAGGTGCAACTACCTCAGGTATTACTTACCTAGACGGTGAGCAAGGTATCCTTCGTCATAGAGGATATTCTATAGAAGAATTGGCAGATAAAGCGGAATTCTTAGAAGTAGCTTACCTACTCATACACGGAGAGTTACCTACCAAAGAGGAGTATGCTACGTGGGATAATGAGATAAGAAGACATACGCTAGTAAACGGTGATATCCAAAATATATTTGATGCTTGGCCTACGGGCAGTCATCCAATGGGTCAGTTGATAGCGATGATTTCTTCGCTTTCTTCTTTTTATCCAGAGAGCCTAGATCCCAATGCAGGAGAAGAGGCACGTATGAGAACTATCACACGATTACTGGCCAAGATGCCTACTATCTGTGCAATGATTTCCAAAAACAGAATCGGTCATCCACTCATTTATCCGCAAAATAACCTTACGTACGTAGAGAACTACTTGAATATGACATTCAAGCACGTAACTGAGGATTACGACCTAGATCCTGTACTCGTAAGAGCTATGAATAAGTTAATGATACTACACGCTGATCACGAGCAGAATTGCTCAGCTTCTACAGTACGTTTAGTAGGTAGTAGTCATGCCAATCTTTATGCAAGTGTATCGGCCGGTGTTGCTGCACTTTGGGGTCCGCTTCACGGTGGTGCAAACCAAAAAGTGATAGAAATGCTAGAAGCAATACAAGCAGATGGTGGCGATGCTCAAAAATATATTGATAAGGCTAAGGATAGGAATGATCCATTCAGACTTATGGGCTTCGGACACAGAGTTTACAAAAACTTTGACCCACGTGCCAAGATTATCAAAAAATCAGCAGATGAGGTATTAGAGAAATTAGGAGTAAATGACCCGACACTTGAAATAGCTAAGAAACTAGAGCAAGCGGCACTCAGTGATCCTTATTTTGTAGAGCGTAAGTTATTCCCTAACGTAGATTTCTACTCAGGAATCATATACAGAGCAATGGGATTCCCGGTAGAAATGTTCACAGTACTATTTGCATTAGGCCGCTTACCAGGATGGATAGCACAGTGGAAAGAAATGATGGAAGACAAACATCCTATTGGCCGACCACGCCAAATATACACAGGCCCAGTAAGCAGAGACTTCGTGCCTATGGATAAAAGAGGGTAAACTTTTTTACCCAACATGGGGAAACTGAAAAAAATATTATGGACGATAGGAGGGATTTTAGCCCTGTTATCGTCCATTTTTATTTATAGCACCCTGGGCAATAGCTCTTTAGTAGGTGTCTTATTTTTAGTAGCAGGATTGGGAATTCTCATTCTAGCTAGTTTGTTGCTTTGGTTCAAATATCGGGTCAATGTACCACGTTCAAAAAGCGTTACCGAGATCAATAGCGTAGTAGTGGTAGAAGCACTCAAGCGTGTTTTTAAAGTAGTAACTGCAGAAGGGCAATTTACGGAGATTGTAGATTTTGCAGATACCAAACAGCGATTGAGCATTTTACCAAGCACTAAGAAAGCTCTTGTGATCGTAAAAGCCCACGTACAGATGGGTTACGACTTTAGTAAGATGAAGTGGGACATAGATGAAGCTAATGGCAAAATAGTTTTACTTCAAGCTCCAGAACCTCACATCCTTAGTTTGAGTCCAGATATTAAGTATTACAACCTCGAAAATGGCATCTTTAATAAGTTCAATAACGATGATTTTAACGCAATACAAAAGCAATGTACTGAGACTATACGCCAAGTGGCATTGGACAGTGAGTTACCCCAAGTAGCTTCAGAGCAAGCTCAATTATTATTAAACGAAATGTCTCGCATGCATCAGTGGCAAATAGAGGGCATCAAGAAATTAGAGTAATGGCTACTCTGCCAAAGCAGTGGTTAATACTTTAGTCTTGAGCATATATTTCTCATATACAATGTCTGTATCCAGCACGACATAGTCAGCCAGTTTGCCAGATTCTAAACTCCCCACTTTGTCCTCCATACGATTGGCTTTGGCCGCCCAAAGGGTCATTCCCATAAGTGCCTGTTGGGTAGACAGTGCCTCCTTGGGCATAAATCCACCAAGGGGTTTCATATTCAAGTCTTGTCTATATACCGCTGCGTGAAACGTGTGTAAGGGGTAAATCTCCTCTACGGGGAAGTCAGTTCCCAATGGTAAATAGCCGTTCAAGGCAAGTAAACTTTTGTATGCATACGCACCATCCATTCGGGTATTACATAGTCTATCTGCGGCCCAGTTCATATCGCTGGTGGCGTGGGTAGGTTGTACACTTGGTAGGATGTTATATTGTGTAAATAATGCTCTGTCAGCAGGGGTAACCACTTGAGCGTGTTCTATTCGCCAGCGTTTGTCGTTTTTGCCTTTGAGGTATTTGGCGTAAGTATCTAAGGTTAGTCTATTAGCACTATCGCCTATACAGTGGGTATTGGCTTGAAAATCCATAGCAAAGATGCGTTCACACAGTGCGTCTATCTGCTCGGGTTTAGTAACCCATACACCTGTATGATTTGGGTGGTCACAGTAGGCCTGTTTCATTTTAGCCCCGCGACTGCCCAATGCTCCGTCAGCATATATTTTAAAAGAGGAGACCTGCAATTTATCAGTAGATATGGCCCCATTTTTTTCGAAGTATGAAAAATTTTCTTTATTAGGATTTGCCATAGCATATACGCGTATGCTCAGGGCTCCTGTTTTCTGTAGGCTGTCTATCAGTAAAATAGTATTTAAGTCAAGTCCCGCATCAGAAACAGTTGTTAGTCCTGCTGCGAGGCAGTTTTTATCGGCTTGCAATAAGGCTTCTATCTGGCTCGCTCGTGAGGGCTCAGGGATGATGTCGTCTATCAGTGCCATCGCATTGTCGGTAAGTACTCCAGTGAGTACGCCGTTTTTAGTTTCTATCGTTCCGCCTTGTACTTTGGTGCTTGGCGTTATACCTGCTAGTTCAAGAGCTTTGGCATTGGCTAGGCCAGCATGACCGTCTATCCGCTTTATGAATACCGGAGTATTGGGTAAGAAAATGTTTAACCTCGTATTACTTACAGAACCTTGTTGTACCCAATCGGTTTGGTCCCAACCTCTTCCGGTCACCCAGTAGTTTTTATTTGTTTGAGCAAATTTTACCACCTCATCTACCACATTTTCGAGGCTGTATGTGCCTCGTAAGTCTACCTTAGTAAGCGTTTTACCGTATCCATAAAAATGGGAGTGAGCGTCTATAAAACCGGGGTAGATGTATCCGTGGTGGGCGATACGCTTACCTTCATATTTTGATTCTATATCGCTAAGCGTTCCGTAGTTTACTATGGTATCTCCTTGCACTGCCATCGCTTCAGCTACATCAAAAGCCTCATTGCAGACGTATATACGTTGTGCGGATATGATGTAGTCTACTTGTGTTTTCGGTTGCCCACAAGCTATGAGACCCAGCAATGCAACGGCAAGTAAAACTTGTTTGATCACAATCTTACTTGTTGAGCATTAGCTCTGCTAAAATAAGTGCCGCAGGAAGATTAACCTCACCGCCAGTTTTTGAGAGTTTTTTTACTCCTTTTTTTCTGCGTGAACCCGGAATACGGTTTCTTCCTTTTATGGGTATGGCACTATTTACAAGTATTTCTTTGAGCTGAGCAGCGGTAAGAGTGGGGTAGTAGCTCCATACAAAAGCTGCTACTCCTGCTACGACCGGACTAGCCATACTCGTTCCGTCAAAAGCTTCGTATTGTCCTTCTGGAGTGGTGCTATAAATAGCTACTCCTGGTGCAAAAAGGTCGACTTCTTGTTTTCCGTAATTGCTAAAAACGGCTAAAGCAGCTGGCTTTTCTTCCCAGTTGCTTGCTCCTACTTCTATCCAATTGTTATAAGCATCGTTATTATCGTTGGGGAAATTGTCAGACTCATCATTGTTTTGGCCTGAGTTACCCGCAGCATGTATCAATAGTACTCCTTTACTCTCAGCATAGCGTATAGCATCTTGTACTACTTCTGGCCTATATGCGTAGCCCTTACCGAAGCTCATATTTACAATCTTAGCACCATTATCTGCGGCATAACGTATGGCATTGGCTACATCTTTGTCACGTTCATCACCTTCGGGTACATTGCGTATACTCATTATTTCACAGCTTTGGCATATACCCTCAGCACCAAAATCATTGCTAGCATCAGCAGCTACTATGCCAGCTACGTGTGTTCCGTGATTCGAAAAACGCTCCCCATAGTAAACCTTGTTATTACCATAGCCGGTTTCTGTGGCGTTAGCATAATCATCGCCTACTTTTTTTTCGCGAGGATCAAAATTGGCATTGTAGGCGTAATTATACATGAAGTCATAATGGTCGTAGCCTTCTTGCATTTCATCTTTTAGTGCTTTGAAATCGAAAGGATCTTTAGATCGCTTGGCGTTTGCGAGCAAAATATTCTTTGCTATTTGTTCTTTCTTATTGCGGGGGGGATGATTCTGTACTTCTTCTATGGTCATCTCCTCGCCGTGATTTTCTTCTAGGGCTTCCATTCCGCCCATTATTAGCTCTAATATTCCGAACGTTTGTTTGGCCTCTTCGTGCTCTTTGTGGTACTTTTCTTTTAGCTCTAGGTATCGATTGTACTCCGCAACATTGGTTAGATGCCTTATTTGAAGTTCATATTTAGCATTGAGGCGAGCATACTCTCTAGTAAGCTCCATATTGTCGAATGTCGTTTCACCACAAAAATTCCAACCGTACACATCGTCAATGTATCCGTTATTGTCATCATCTATGCCATTATCAGGAATTTCGTCCTTGTTAGTCCATAGCATAGTTTTGAGGTCAGGATGTTCTATATCTACTCCTGCATCTGCTATGGCTACTATCACCGTTTCAGGAGTTTTACCTTTTACGAGTTCTTTGGCTTCTTCCAATCCTATGCCGGAGTTACCCGTTTTGCTATATGGCTGGAGGTGCCAAAGTTTATCGCTTGGGCTTTGAGCATTTGCAGTGATAGCAAAGAATGCTAAGGCAGTGATGAAGATGTTTTTTGTCATGATTGTTATTGTATTCAACTTAGGTTTGTATTGCACCTACATTGTATCGTTCTATTGGTGCATTATTGGCTATTTCTATTCCTGCACTTATCCATTTTCGGGTATCAGCAGGGTTTATTATCTCGTCTATCCAGAGCCTAGACGCAGCATATTCTGGGGTGGTTTGTTTATTGTATCGGTCTATGATCTTATTCAATAGCTCTTTTTCTTTTTCTGCGGTTATTTCCTCTCCTTTTTTGGCTAAAGATGCTTTTTCTATTTGGAGCAAAACTTTGGCGGCTTGTTCTCCACCCATAACAGCAATTTTGGCACTTGGCCATGCTACAATGAGTCTCGGGTCATACGCCTTGCCACACATGGCATAATTGCCTGCTCCATAACTATTGCCTAATACGATAGTGAATTTGGGCACCGTACTATTGGCCATGGCATTTACCATTTTAGCACCGTCTTTTATGATGCCACCGTGTTCACTTCTGCTACCGACCATAAATCCAGTCACGTCTTGCAAAAATACAAGAGGAATTTTTTTTTGATTACAATTCATAATGAATCGAGCAGCTTTATCTGCACTATCGGAGTATATCACTCCACCAAACTGCATTTCACCTTTTTTGCTCTTTACGAGTTCTCTATTATTGGCAACTATGCCTACCGCCCAGCCATCAATACGAGCGTAACCGCACAGAATTGTTTTGCCATAGTTTTCTTTGTATTGTTCAAATTCTGAATGATCTACCAATCGTTTTATAAGCTCCACACTTTCGTAAGGCTTAGAGCGTTCTCGGGGCAATACGCCAAAAACATCTTTCAGAGGATGATTTGGTAGGGCAGACGATGTTCTACTGAAGCCCGCCTTTTCCGCATCTCCGATTTTGTCCATCAAAAATTTGATGCGATCAAGGCACGATTTGTCGTCAGGGAATCGATCATCTATTACGCCTGATAGGTCGGTTTGAGAAACCGAACCGCCCAAGGTTTCATTATCTATTGTTTCGCCAATGGCCGCTTTAACTAGATAACTGCCCGCCAAAAAGATACTTCCTGTTTTGTCTACAATGAGAGCCTCGTCACTCATAATAGGAAGATAAGCACCACCTGCTACACAGCTGCCCATTACTGCAGCTATTTGCGGTATGCCTTTGCTGCTTAGCACCGCATTGTTTCTGAATATACGTCCGAAGTGTTCCTTGTCGGCAAATATCTCATCTTGCATAGGGAGAAATACGCCTGCACTATCTACCAAGTATATGATGGGTAGTCTGTTCTCTAACGCGATTTCTTGAAATCTTAGATTTTTTTTGCCTGTTATGGGGAACCAGGCCCCTGCTTTTACCGTCGCATCATTGGCAACTACGAGGCATTTTCTTCCACTCACGGTGGTAATTCCCCCAACTACTCCTGCTGCTGGACATCCGCCATGTTCTTTGTACATTTCATAACCTGCAAAAGTCCCTATTTCTAAAAAATCAGCTTGGTCATCCTTTAGATAGTCAATCCTTTCGCGAGCGGTAAGTTTACCTTTAGCGTGCTGCTTGTCTAAAGATTTTTTACCGCCTCCCAGGTGTATTGTTTGGGCCAGTTTGTGGTATTTACCCCAAGCTAATTTGTTGTGATCTTCATTTTTGTTGAATTCAAGTTCTTGCGGGCTCATAATGGTTGCATCAAACCTAATGATTTTTTTAGATGAATGAGTCGTGACCGTGCTCGTGAGGTACTAAAATCTATACATTTTAATGATTTGAAATTAATATAATTTAGACGTTGCTCCATTGAAAGCTAAAACAGAAGCTATAGGTGTAAGATGTGCTGTTTTTGTGGCAACCACAATGACAGAAATCACAAACTTTTATCAGTTCTTTTTCAAAAGAAATTGTTTAGCATAAATGTGTGCTTACATTTGCACCCGGCTGACATAACCAGCTCCCTTTGAACTCCCCCAGGGCAGGAATGCAGCAAGGGTAGAAGGTTGTAGCGGTATGATGTCAGCCTTTTTTTATCCCCTGTTTTTCATCCTAATTTCCAGCAGTTGTACTTGTTTGAAGCGATTGTACCGCCCACAAGATGGAGTGTGTTTCACTTGAAAAATTAAGCCGTTAGTCTATTTGGCTTAGGTATAAGTTTTCGAAATCTCATTGGAAAGAATTTTACACGTACTTTCGTAACACAATCAGTAGTTATAATATCATGAAATTCTTTGTAGACACAGCAAACTTAGATCAGATAAAAGAAGCCCAGGATTTGGGTATATTAGACGGAGTGACAACCAATCCTTCGCTTATGGCAAAGGAAGGAATCACAGGAGAAGCCAATGTGAGAAACCACTACAAGGCGATATGCGAAATAGTAGATGGCGATATAAGTGCTGAGGTTATCGCTACCGATTTTGATGAGATGATAAAGGAAGGGAAGGCTCTTGCTGATTTACACGAAAATATTGTCGTAAAAGTGCCTATGACCAAAGATGGGGTGAAGGCTATTCGCTGGTTTACAGACCACGATATTCGCACAAACTGCACGTTGGTCTTCTCGGCAGGTCAGGCTATTCTTGCTGCTAAGGCGGGTGCTACCTATCTTTCGCCGTTTATAGGTAGAGTAGATGATATGAACTGGGATGGGGTAGACCTCATTGCTCAAATAGCAGATATTTATACCATACAGGGTTTTCAAACTGAGATACTAGCAGCGTCTATTCGCAATCCTTTACACATAGTGCGTGCGGCAGAGGCTGGTGCTGATGTAGTAACGTGTCCCTTGAGTTCCATTTTAGGATTACTCAAGCATCCACTTACAGATATTGGTCTGGCTAAGTTTTTGGCAGACCACAAAAAGGCCAATAGCTAGACAACTTTATTGATACTGAGATAGTCTATTTGTTTTGATGAACCCTATAGTAATAATACCTACCTATAATGAGAAAGAGAACATTGTGTCGATGCTTGCCAAAGTGCTTAGTCTCGACACTGCTTTTGATATACTGGTAGTAGATGATAACTCGCCAGACGGTACGGCCGATTTGGTAAAGAAAGCACAACGAGATGCCACTCAAATACACCTTTTGGAAAATGGTGAGAAAAATGGATTGGGGTCTGCGTACATAGCAGGCTTTAAATGGTGCTTGGCTCAAGGGTATGATTACATCTTCGAGATGGATTGTGATTTTTCGCATAATCCAGAAGACTTACCACGGTTACTCCACGAGTTGCAGCTAAAAAATTGCGACCTTGTGGTAGGTTCTCGCTATATAGGTAATGTAGTGAATGTGGTAAACTGGCCTATGGGTAGGGTGCTCATGAGTTATTTTGCATCCGCGTATGTTCGTTTTTTTACGCGTATGATGTTAGCTGATGCTACTGCTGGATTTGTAGGATATAGTCGAGCCTTGCTAAACACGATAAACTTAGATAAGATAAAGTTCCGCGGTTATGCGTTTCAGATAGAGATGAAGTATACGGCGTATAAGCTGGGATTTAAGATAAAGGAAGTGCCTATCATATTTACGGACCGAACTGCAGGCGAAAGTAAAATGAGTGGAGGAATAATACGCGAAGCACTCTGGGGAGTTATTAGTTTGCGATTTAAAAAGATAAAGCCAAACAAGGGTCAAAAGTAGCATTCTACTTCTCAATAAATACAAAAAGGGCGTCGAAATCACTTTCGACGCCCTTTTTTATAGAAAGTGGTCTATTCTTGCTTATGCCAGTACGACTACTTTGTTGTTTAATACTTCAACTATTCCACCGGAGATATCAAAAGTTTCTTCGCCAGAATCGGTACGCACCACCACTGTACCCTTATCCAAGCTGGATATGAGTGGGGCATGGTTCGCCAATGCTTCAAAGGAGCCTCCACTACCGGGCAGTTTCACCGAAACCGCCTCGCCAGAGAATAGCACCTTATCTGGTGTGATTACTTCTACTATCATTATTCTCCTGCTTCAGCTATCATTTTCTTGCCTTTTTCAATGGCTTCTTCTATACCACCTACAAGGTTAAACGCAGCTTCAGGATATTCATCCACTTCGCCATCCATTATCATGTTAAACCCTTTAATGGTCTCTTGTATATCTACCAAGCAACCTTTGAGTCCTGTAAACTGCTCTGCCACGTGAAATGGTTGAGAAAGAAAACGTTGAACTCTACGTGCTCTAGATACAACAAGCTTATCTTCTTCACTGAGCTCATCCATACCAAGAATAGCAATGATATCTTGTAGCTCCTTGTAACGTTGTAGTAACTCTTTTACTCGCTGTGCAGTGTTGTAGTGCTCAGTACCTACAACGTCTGGAGTTAGTATTCTTGATGTAGAATCTAGAGGATCTACCGCAGGGTAAATACCCAATGAAGCAATCTGACGTGAAAGAACGGTAGTTGCATCCAAGTGAGCAAAGGTTGTAGCTGGTGCAGGGTCAGTCAAATCATCTGCAGGCACATATACTGCTTGTACTGAGGTAATAGAACCTCTATTGGTAGAGGTGATACGCTCCTGCATCACACCCATTTCCGATGCTAGAGTAGGTTGGTAACCCACTGCCGATGGCATACGACCTAGTAGTGCTGACACCTCAGAACCTGCTTGCGTAAATCTAAATATATTATCTACGAAGAAAAGGATGTCTCTTCCGCCAGATTTCTCATCTCCATCACGGAAATACTCTGCAATAGAAAGACCAGTAAGTGCTACTCGTGCACGTGCTCCCGGAGGCTCATTCATTTGTCCGAAAACAAGTGTCGCCTGTGACTCAGCTAATTCTTTTTTGTCAACCTTAGTAAGGTCCCATCCGCCTTCTTCCATAGAGTGTTCAAATTCTTTTCCGTATTTGATAACTCCAGATTCAATCATCTCTCTAAGAAGGTCATTTCCCTCTCTTGTTCTTTCACCAACACCAGCAAATACTGAAAGACCAGAATATGCTTTTGCAATGTTGTTGATCAATTCCTGTATAAGTACTGTTTTGCCTACACCAGCACCCCCAAACAAACCAATCTTACCACCCTTAGCATAAGGCTCAATAAGGTCGATTACTTTGATTCCGGTAAACAATGGCTCAGCTGCTGTAGAAAGGTTTTCGTACAACGGTGCTTCCTGGTGAATAGATCGTCCGTTAGTTTTGTCTAATTGGTCTATACCATCTATAGCATCGCCTACTACATTGAGTAGACGTCCTTTTAGTGCTTCTCCCGTTGGTACGAGTATTGCGTCTCCTGTATCAGTAACCTCCGCACCTCTTACGAGTCCTTCGGTAGATTCCATAGAAATGGTTCTTACCGTGTTTTGGCCTTGGTGAGATTGTACCTCAAGTACACATACCGTGCCATCATCTTTAGTCACATGTAAAGAGTTGTAAATTTTTGGTAGTGTAGAACCTTCTTGGTCGAACGCTACGTCCACGACTGGTCCGATGATTTGTGAAATTTTTCCTTTGTTTGCCATTGTGTATTTGGGCTTGTTAAATATGGTTGCAAAGGTATGTTTTTGCTCTATGTGGAGTAATTATAAATAAGGCTTTTTTATATTTTTCTGGAGCATTGTTGGAGGTAGGTCTTGCTAAGCGACGGCACACTATTTTGCCTCAGATTTTGAGTAGTCTAAATCGGGAGCTTAAATTTTCCAAATTTAGCTTATGACATAGTCTGTCCAAAAATGGCGTGCAGCCAAACTACTTGATTTATTTGCCACCATGAATGTTACGCTCACTGAGGTTTTGCAACAGCTAAAAGATAGGTGAGACACTTCCCGTGATTTCAACGGGAATGTTTCTGAATTATGAAAAATGTTTAGCCTTCAATTCTCAGTTTACTTTTATACATACCGATCACATTATTCAGCCCATAGTATAACGCATCCGATATAAGTGCGTGACCTATAGATACCTCAAGTATTTCTGGAATCTCAGAAACAAAATAAGATAAGTTTTCCAAACTCAGGTCGTGACCAGCATTAACGCTTAGACCCAAATCAATAGCACGCTTTGCAGTTGCTTTATAGGGTGCAATGGCATCTTCACGATTATGGGCATACTCACTAGCGTAAGCCTCGGTATACAATTCTATGCGGTCTGTACCACACGCTAAAGCGGCATCTACTTGCTCCACTACAGGATCCAAAAACACGGATACACGAATACCGGCATTCTTAAACTGTGATATGATAGGCGACAGGTAGTCCTTTTGGTTAATGCAATCCCATCCCGCATTACTGGTAATAGCGTCTGGCCCATCGGGAACTAGGGTAACTTGTGTGGGTTTGATTTCCAACACCATTTGTATAAAATCATCCGTGGGGTTTCCCTCAATGTTGTATTCCGTTGTCACTACATCTTTTAGGCCATAGGCGTCTGCTCTCGTAATATGTCTTTCATCAGGCCTTGGGTGCACTGTGATGCCTTCTGCCCCAAAGTTTTCGATGTCTTTGGCAGCTTGCAGTACGCTAGGAGTGTAGCCTCCTCGGGCATTTCTGAGTGTGGCAATTTTATTGATGTTTACGCTAAGTTTCGTCATTTTATTAAGTACCTAACTTGTAAGGTGAATGTTTGTTTTTGGTTCCCCGCTATTTCTTCTAAACCTGAGCCTATTGTATAATCGTTGGTCAGAGAAGTTATTGGAGTATCGTGTCTACTATGTGCATATCTGAACCAAATATCCAAATTACTCGAAGCCTTGTAGCGGGCCAAAGCATAAAATCGTAATCCGGTAAAGCTATGGGTGAAAAGTGGATAGTCGTACAAGGGAGTTTGCTCAAAACTGTAAATTCTATTTTCAAATTGCTCTATCAGACTATAAGCTGCTCGTCCGCTTAGCTGTAAGTTTTTGCCAAAGGGTTTGTAAATGATGTCCTGATATATCAAACTTCCAAAAGATTCGTCACTACCTTGTTGGTAAATACTCCACTCTATACGGTTGCGTAGCTGTACCCCTTTAGATACTGTAAAGTCACTTTGTATGCGGTGTCGAGAGAGGGTTTGTGAAGTTATATTTTTGATTGGATTACCAGACTGGTCTACCTGTTTGGTTTCGGTTCTGAAACGGTAATACGCCCTAAACTGCTTGTTGGGTATGTACTGTGCTTCTATCCAGAAATCGTTCCCACTCGTAGGGGCATCGCTCTGAAAACCTAACCACGGCAAGGTAAACATATCATAATATCCCAAGATACTCCATTGCTTGTTGATTCGAGTTTGAAAACCGGTGTATAAACCTCGCTCGTTTGCCGCGTTACTATTTTCGCCAAATCCATTGGACTGTAGCGTGATAAATGCTTTGTCGTAATCACGGTACACAAGACTCACATCTAGTGCTTTATGTAGACTAAGCAGTGCACCATGTACTTGGCCAATGGTATTCTTGTGTGAGCTATGGCTTATCTCACCGTATAGGTTCACATTGCGAAATACGTAATCATAGTACAAGCCGTTTTTGTAATATTGGTCTCCTCTGAAATTGAATTGATTATAGGGCTGCTCATTAGGAGATAATGCAGAGCCTAGCTTACGTATATAATTAATGGTGCCTATTCGTCCACGAGAGCCTTTGTACTCGGCATATATTCCCGTTTGAAAATCAGAAACAGCATCCTTGTCTTCTATTTCGCTAGCAGTTCTGTGAAAACCTCCGTCTTCTTGTATGCTGGTCACAAATTCAGGCTCATTGTTTACGCCCTCTGAAGTATCACTCGTAGATATTTCATTCCCGTCTACTTTTTTGAAGGATGCAAATACGCCTGTTTCAAATTTGCCAAGCGTAAGTGCTACAGCTCCACCGCAGAGATAAGCGTTCTCACGGAGACTTCGGTATGCTCCAAATCCATTGAAGTTACGTTTTGAATTGGTGATGATACTCGATTTGCCAAAGGCTAAACCCGTACTCAATGTAAGACCTTGACCAAAGTTAGCTTGAAAATCACCAAGGTTAAGGGCCTTGATTCTGCCTACATCTCGTGCTGCAAAATAAAACGAGGTGTAATCGTACCCATTCGGATTAGAACCCTTAAAAAATTGTTCACCTGCATCTTTTTCCATATTCACCCCAAAGGAAAGGAATCGTTTGTAGTCAAATCGATAACGCAGATTACTGTATACTCGAGACCCCTTATAGTGATTGACATCCGAAGTAGTAATGGTGTCCCGTGTGCTAAATCCTTTGTTTTTGGGCGTGTTAATTTCTGCTAAGCTTAGGAATTGATGCCTTCCTTCTTTCCACAAGCGTTTGGCACTATACTGACTCAGTACATTGCTCGTGATAGTCACAAATGGTCGTATCGTGCCAATGGTGTAGGGGTCAAAAGAGGGAAGTACTTGCAACTCGTATGGGCTTATAAAATTGCCAAATTTTTTGCGATGCTCTATGATTTTTAATGCTTGGAAACTGGTAAGGAAAGGGACAGCAAATAACTGCGTGGCATCTGCCTTGTTTAGATCCAGTGGATTTTCGAAAAAGTAGAGAAGCTCACTGGCAAATTGCTGAATGTCGACCTCATCAGTGGTGTTTTCGATATAGCGTTCTATGTACTCATTTACAATGGCATTATCCGTTTGGGCAAATAACCAAGATGTAATAATCGTAAAAAGAAATGCAATCCTAAAACGCATGACTTACATTGAGCGATGGCGAAAAACCCAGTTGATTATGATATGCGGCAGTTACATCAAGCGTTAGTTTTTGGGTTTGCCACCCGAAACCTACGGCCACCAGTTGATTGAGTCCGAAACCACCTCTAATATGATAATGCTCTTTGGTAAGTTCCATGCCGGCATTAAAATCGGGTTGCTGCTCACTAGCTTGCACTAAGTCGCTGTATAGTTTTAAATTGTCGCTCAACGCATAATCTAAGCCAATACGAAAATTAGCTGCTAAGTGCTCTTCTGGAGTAGATGTCAATGTGCTTCTGTTGGGATTGAAAATAGAGAAACCCGCATTAAGTTTGTCATTGACAGCATAGTATATCCCCGCATTGAATGTGAGGACCGAATGGTTTTGATAATATGCATTAGGTGAAGCGAAGTAATGGTAATTTATTGCTACGCCTGCTGCTACTTTTTCGCCTAGTTCTTTGGCTATGCCTAATTGTGCTTTGTGCTCGGTAAGAGCGGAGAACGGAGTAACTCGGTAGGCGAAGCCAATACTCGCAACTTTTGATTTGAAATTGCCAGCAAGCATCAATTGAGAATACTCAGATAGGCCAAATCTATTACTCGCGTTGAGTGATAACTCACCGTTGGTTTTGGCAAGTGCAGCTACGTTATTTTCTATTGCAAAGGCATTGGTATACGTAGCAGAAGCTCCACCTAGTGATAAGGAGACGGCATTATTGGGAGGTGGAAGAATGGCGTGTGCCGTGTGAACGGTAGCATAGAAAAGTATGAAAATTAGTTTACGCACAGTACTCCTTTGGTTGCAATTATAATTCAGCTCTAAGTTTTTGTAAAAAGGTTTTCATGTTCTCTAGCTTGCTAATGACCTGTACGTCAGCACTTACCTTTCTTTTGTTTGTCTTTAGTTTTTCGCGTGCTCCTTGTATCGTATAGCCTTTTTCTTTTACAAGTAGGTATATGTGCTGTAAGATTTCTATATCTACCGGTGTGTAAAACCGTTTACCTCTTGCGTTTCTCTTGGGTTTTAGGGTTTTGAACTCTGTTTCCCAGTAGCGTAACAAAGACGGTGCTACGTCAAAGTGGCTAGCAACTTCAGATATGCTATAGTATAGCTTACCTTCTTTGAGTGCCATTGCGATTAGTCGAACGACTGATTTGGATTAGACGATAGTTTTAAGATTTCTTCGTACTGGTCGCTTGTCAAATCGTTGTAGAAATAGCCAACGGGATTCACAGCACTTCCGTTTTTGTGTACCTCATAGTGTAGGTGTGGTCCTGTAGATTTACCAGTACTTCCTACTAGTCCTATGAGTTGACCACGTTTTACTTTTTGTCCTACACGAACATTTGTTCTGCTGAGGTGACCATATAGCGTAGCATATCCGTAGCCGTGATCTAATACAATGTGCTTGCCGTAACCCCATCTTCTGTTTTTTACTCTTTTTACCACAGCATCACCGGTGGCGTATACCTTGGTGCCTGTAGGAGCAGAAAAATCAAGGCCCTTATGCATTTTGCGTGTTTTGTATATCGGGTCTAATCGGTATCCAAATCCTGAGGCAATACGTCTTAAGTTTTTGTTAGGAATAGGCTGTATAGCAGGAATGGAAGCAAGCATCTTGCTCTTATTCTTAGCCATTTTGATGAGCTTGTTATACGAGTCTTCTTGCACTTTGTATTGTGCACCCATATTATCTAGCTTAGAGTGAAGTTCAGATAAATCTTTTCCGTTTTTTAATTGCTCCAGTGCGGTATACTTATCTACTCCGCCCGTACCTGCTTTACGCAAATCATCACTGATCGGATCGGCACCAAAGATTTCACGATACACATCGTCGTCCATTTTGGCAAGCTCGTCAAGTTGCTCTTGCATTGCTAAAGCTTTGTTTTTGAGCAATTCTACTTGTACTTCTTGTTCGGAGAGTTGATATTTTAAGTCCTGCGTGTTATTGCCTTCCAGAGCTATGGCGTAACTCACTGCTGCGATAATGCCTCCTAAGCATAAAAAGCCAATAATCTTAGCGATAATACCCCAATGGTTTTGAGATACTTTTTCATACTCAAGAGTTTCAGTATTAAATCTAAATTTCGCTTTACTCATTGTATTTTCGCACTTTATCTTGTTGCGAATATAAATTAATTTGCAACAGATATAAATAGCAAATAGACGAAACAATGACTGCAGCAGAGATAAGACAACAGTTTTTAGATTTTTTCCAAAATAAAGGACATAAAATAGTAGATTCTGCTCCCATTGTGGTAAAGGATGACCCTACGCTCATGTTTACCAACGCAGGGATGAATCAGTTCAAAGATGTGTTTTTGGGAAACAAAGAATCTAAAGCTACTCGTGTGGTGGATACTCAGAAGTGTCTCCGTGTAAGCGGAAAGCACAATGACTTGGAAGAAGTGGGAGTGGACACCTATCATCACACTATGTTTGAGATGCTCGGCAATTGGTCGTTTGGTGATTATTTCAAAAAAGAAGCCATCAACTGGGCGTGGGAACTGCTTACGGAGGTGTATAGGTTAGACAAGGATAGACTTTACGTGTCTGTATTTGAGGGAGATAAATCCGATAATCTGGGCTTGGATACCGAGGCTAAGGAGTTGTGGCTTAATCACGTGTCAGAAGACCGAATCATCCTTGGAAATAAGAAAGATAATTTTTGGGAGATGGGAGACGTAGGGCCGTGTGGCCCTTGCTCGGAGATTCACGTGGATTTGAGAACCGACGAGGAGCGAGCCAAAGTAGACGGTGCAAGCCTTGTAAATGCTGACCACGAGCAGGTGATAGAGATATGGAACCTGGTGTTTATGATGTATAATCGCAAAGCTGACGGCGGCTTACATCCGCTTCCTAATCAGCACGTAGATACAGGTATGGGTTTTGAGCGATTGGTACGTGCACTAAACGGTATGCAGTCCAACTATGACTCCGATTTATTTATGGATTCCATTCACGAATTGGAAAACATTAGTGGTAAGAAATATGGTGCTGATGAACAAACAGACATAGCATTCAGAGTAATTGCCGATCACCTTAGGGCGGTATGCTTTGCAATAGCAGATGGCCAATTGCCTGACAATGGAGGAGCAGGATATGTGATACGACGCATCTTGCGTAGAGCAGTAAGGTATGGATATAGTTTCTTGGGCTTAGAGCAGCCATTCTTAACGCAACTAGTGCCGGGCTTTGTAGCTAAGTTCAAGGATGTATTTACAGGGTTAGAGCAACAGGGTGATTTTGTAAAGAAAGTGGTGGAGCAAGAGGAGAAGTCGTTCTTGCGAACATTGAATAAAGGACTGAAATTGTTTGATGATTTTTCTAAAAATGGAACACAAAATATTTCAGGGAAAGATGCCTTTGAACTGTATGACACTTTTGGTTTCCCGATAGATTTGACCCAATTATTAGCCAGAGAAAAAAGGCTAGAAGTAGACTTCGATGGTTTCAAGGCTGAACTGCAAAAACAGAAAGACCGCAGTAGAGCCGATGCCAAAAAAGAGTCGGGTGACTGGGTGGTAGTGACAGAGGATGAGCGAGAAGAATTTGTAGGTTACGACTACACCGAAACAGATATAAAAATCACACGCTACCGAGAAGTAGAAGCTAAGGGTAAAAAGCAATATCACCTTGTTTTTAATATTACCCCATTTTATGCCGAAAGTGGCGGACAAGTAGGAGATAAGGGAGTACTGATTGGGAAAAATAATGATGAAAAAATTGGCATTACCGATACGGTAAAAGAGAATCAACTCATCGTTCATTTGGCTGATAAACTGCCGAGTGATTTGGAGCAGGTGTTTCACGCGAGGGTGAACCTAGATAAGCGAACTGCTACTACCTTAAATCACAGTGCTACGCACCTATTGCAAGCGGCACTCAGAGAAGTATTGGGCGACCATGTAGCTCAAAAAGGCTCGTTGGTAAATGAGAAACACCTCCGATTTGATTTTTCTCATTTTCAGAAAGTGGAACGTGCTGAGTTAGAAGAAATAGAAGCTCGTGTTAACGCGAAAATACGCGAAGCGATAGCCCTGGACGAAGCGAGAAATGTGCCATTTGATGAGGCGGTAAGCAAAGGAGCAATGGCTCTATTTGGCGAGAAATACGGTGATACTGTGCGTGTTATCACGTTCGACAAGGACTTTTCGGTAGAATTGTGCGGTGGAACACATGTAAGTAATACAGCACAAATAGGAAGTATAAAAATAGTACACGAAGGAGCAGTAGCTGCAGGAGTACGACGCATAGAGGCCATCACTGGAGCTAAGGCGGATGCCTATGTGAAAGATAAAATGAGTCTGCTGGAGCAGATAGGAGCGGAGCTCGGAAATCCGCAAGACATACTCAAAGCATTGCAAGCGTTGCAAAAAGAAAATGCCGAAACCGCGGCAAAACTGGAGACATTTGAGCAGGAGCAATTAGCTACGCTTAAAGAATCGCTCAAAGCAAGCGTTAACGAAGTAAAAGGGGTGAATTCTATCGTTTCTATTATCAAGGTAAGTAATGCAGCACAAGCCAAGGATTTGTGTTTTCAGTTCAAAGAAGAGTTGGATAACTTGTTCTGCGTGTTGCTAGCCGACATAGATGGGAAACCAAGCATCAGCATAATGATAAGCGACTCGCTGGTAAAAGAAAAAGGGTGGAATGCTGGGCAACTCATACGCGAATGGGCTAAAGAAGTAAGAGGTGGCGGCGGAGGTCAGCCATTCTTTGCACAAGCTGGAGGATCGGACGTAAGCGGATTGCCTAAGGTAAAAGAACTCGCAGAGGCATTTGTGTCAGCTTAAAAACGTGAATGCGTCTTTGTGAATGTAAATTAGCACGATAGTTCTCTTGAAAAATAGATCCACGTAAATCAGCCAAATCTGCCTAATCTGCGTGCTAAGGTGTACTCAATTTTCCCTAAGTATCGGGACTTTACTTGTGTTAGAATAGTTAGCCGATCTGACTGAATAAAATCGTAAATCTGATTTGAAATTTAGCAAAGCAAAACGTGTAGTTACTTTATCAAATCATTGTAAGACAGCACGGTTTTAAACCCCTTGTCTTTAAAATATTGCGGTGTAGATTCGTCACCACAAGCGAGTATAAAATCTCCGCCCCACGCACCTAGGCTCTTGATAGCAAATGGATAATCTGGGAAATGCTTTTCTTTCACAGTGGGCATATCAATCATAGAAGCGATAATAGTTTCGTGCTCACTAACTAGCCGTTGAAAAACACCAAAATCATTACATTGGATGAGTTCCTCTGTAAGTTCAGATATACGTGCTATTGCCTTATTATCCTTAGGCTTGCTTCGATAGGTTGCTATTCCTTCTCTACTATTTTGCTTTTGATTAAGATGCACGAAATATAATTGATTTCTAAACGCGGGCTGATACACATATCCTTCCCACATCTCCGAACTTCGGTACAGAATATCACCACCCATCATACCCACAGCAATATCGTATCCACTACCACCAAAGCTCGCTTCGGAGAGCTCAAAAGCATCTACTTGTGCCCACTTGGCGATATTGCAAATGAGTGTACTGCTGCTGCCTAGCCCCCAGTTATTGGGAAAGTCTAAGTAGGTACGCACGGTGTAACTACCACCCTCCAAGAACCACGGATTGCCCTCACAAGCTTTATTCAGTATATTGACCAAGGCATCGCTTACTGTATTGATATTGCAAAGCTCCGTAGGGTGTAGCCCAACACTTCGAGGTAGCTCAGTTCCTGATTCTTTTATTAGAAATTCCTCGCGGTACCACGTCTCGCCGTCACTATCTATACTGTACCACGTGAGTGTGTTATCGCTATCGCTTTCGCGAAATTCCACCTCCATACGCTGACCGTACTTGGTAGGAATAGCAAGAGATAATGCTCCATCTAGTACCACATATTCGCCAGTGATTAATAATTTGCCGTGTGAAAAGAAGGATTGCACCCCGCAAACTTAGTTGATTGGTTAAATAGTTGAATAGTTAATTCGCATTATGGTATTATGCTTAGAGGTTTACTCAGAATACTATAGGTCGTGTCACTTTCTACGATGGTGAACTTATAGGTCTTTTCAGCAGAATCTTCTGGAGCTTGGAGCATCGTAAAGTGTAAGTACTGACCACCTTGAAATGGGCTGTCGTCAATAAAATCTGATATACGTGAATATCCGAGTATACTAAACTGGTCTGTTACATCTACTTCGTTATCTAAAATGATGATTTCTTTCGGTTTCCAATAGGTGTAGGGTGCTATGGATGCGTATGCAGCGTAGTTGTTGTAGTGTATGCTTGCAATTCTTTCCCAGTCCATCACCACGCGGTATACTATTTTATCATAGGGAGCCTCATCTTGGTCCAAGGCGGAAAGCTGATTATTGGAGTCTAGTGAAAAGTATTGTAACTCCTGAATGCCCGTAACCCGCATCTCGCTAGAGCCTCCGCAGGATATAGGTTCTTCCTTGCATCCATATTCTAAGGCCACAAGTCCTATCAATCCAAAAAGTAAAAGTATGTTTCGTTTCATTTAGATTCGTTGATTTGTTAAATGGTTAATTAGGGTGTGATAATGATGGGGTCTGTGGTACTTTCGAAGATATTGCCTTCTGTGTCGAAAATCTTTATGCAGTATTGTCTACTTGCAGCCATTGAGACGGGTAATGACAGGCACAACTGCCCATAATTAAGACCAAATTCCATCGCTTCATTTATTTCAGAGATGAAGAGAGTTGTCTCACTCCATTCTACTTTTTCATTGTTTTTGTTTTCAAAACCAAATGAAGAACTAACATCTACCAACTGTTCTTCAAGAACTTCAAAAATTTTAACGGAATCAATGTAAGTTCTATAAACAGGTCCAGCACCACAATCATTTGCATAAAGCATAGAACTGCCTTGATATAGGCGAGCCAAAACAGATTTAAACCCTATAGATATTCTAAACTGCCTAGACAATATCGTATCTCTTAAGCCAGCTGTAACAAATCCACCTTCGATACTATCAATGTAACCAGCACTAGAAAGTATCTCATTTAGTTTAACATCATATTCATCAGCATCGTCACACGAAGGGACACACCCCCATTCTAGAAGCACTAGACCTATCAATCCAAATAGTAAAAGTATGTTTCGTTTCACATCCTTTCAAATATGCAGAAATAAAATGAAGAATGATAACTGTAAGAGAAAAATTAGCACGCAGATAGCCTGTCCCGAGTTTGTCGGGAACACGGATTTAACTGATTATCACAGATTTTAAACTCCCAAAACAAAGAGAATCTGCCAATGCAAATAATAGACTTGATGCTTAAGTAGACTTGTTATTAAAACTTAAATATTGACTTAATCTTAACCTCCCAGCACCTCCCCGCCTCGCACTTTCTTAAAGGCTTCTACTACCTCAGCGTGGTGTGGTGTGTTTTTGATGAAGTGTTGTACAATAGTTTTCTTTTCCTCCTCCGTTGCTTCTAGTTGATTTAGGATATTGAGCAGGTGCATTTTCATATGGCCTTGTTGTATTCCCGTGGTGGTAAGACTACGTAATGCAGAGAAGTTTTGTGCTAAGCCTACTGCTGCACTTATCATCATGAGTTCTGCCGCATTGGGGTTGCCCATGAGCTGGTGAGCAAACTTTACCATAGGGTGCAAGCCCGTGATACCGCCTACTGTACCTAGTGCGAGTGGTACTTCTATCCAAAATTTAAACTGTCCGTCGCTCATATCTGCGTGGGTAAGACTGGTGTACTGTCCGTCCTTACTCGCATACGCATGTGCTCCTGCTTCTATAGCTCTAAAATCATTTCCCGTGGCTAGTATTACAGAATCGATACCGTTCATTATCCCTTTGTTATGGGTTACGGCTCGGTATGGCTGCGTTTCGGCTATACGTACTGCTGTAGTAAATCGCTCTGCAAATGCCTGTGGCGACATATCTGTACCTTCCACCATTTGTTCTATGGGGCAACTTACCTCTACGCGTACCAAACAGTCGGGCGTGTAGTTGCTCAAGATGCACATCACGACTTCTACCTCATTTGGGTTGAGTGCCGAATTTGCAATTTCTGCCTTGAGTACATCTGCAAATTTTTCTAAACATGAATTGATGAAATTGGCACCCATACTATCGCACGTTTCGAACTCTGCGTGCAGCTGATAGTAGTGGGGCACATCTTCACATTTATCTACGAGGTCTATGCTGAGGATACCACCGCCACGCTTTCGCATGTTTTTGGTAATTCCTTCGGTTTCGGTGTAGAACTTGTCGTTGATGCTCTGCACAAAATCAGCAAGAGCTTGTTTCTCTTCACCCTTCCACATAAAGTGAACGTGACCAACTTTGGTGGTACTTTTTACCGTAGCTTTAAAACCGCCTTTACTCGCCCAAAAACTGGCAGATTTGGCCGCTGCCGCTACTACAGAACTTTCCTCTGTCACCATAGGTACGGCATACTCTTTCCCATTGATCAGGAAATTTGGGGCTACGCCCATCGGCATATAGAAATTAGTAATCGTGTTTTCTATAAACTCATCGTGAAGTTTCTGCAACTTAGCATCTGAGTGCCAGTAGTTTTCGAGTGTTTCGCGTGCTGCTCCTTCTCCATTGAAGTAGTTTGCTATGAGCCATTCTATTTTGGCGGCTTTGGTTAGTTTGCTGAATCCTTTTATCATATTGCTTCGCGGAATTAGGATGTAAGATATACGATTTATGACTTACTGCAAGATACATCGTATTAAATCTTATGTCTTAATTCCTATAATGGTTCTTTTGCTTCGCGGATTTAGGATGTATGATTTACGATTTATAACTGTTTACAAAAGTAAAAATCATCTTAAATCTTACGTCCTACATCTTATATCTATTTTTCTTTAAGCGTTAAAAATGTTTGTGCCAATTGAAGTCCTTTTACCTGCAACTCCACATACTCCTCCAACTCTGCATAGCTGCCTCGTGCGTGTTTGAGGAAAGCAGATGCTTGTCCGTAAATAGCATTAGCATTGATTCGCTCGGTATGATAATATCCGTCCATAAAGTCGCGTACGCCACCGCTTATGAGTATGTCTGCGTTCTGATTTTGGTCGCCTAGTTCTTCCTTTAGACAATTGTAAAATCCGACCATTTGCTCTGCACTGTGTCCCCAAGAGGCTACCTTATCATAAGCCTCGTGACGCATAGTATCACTGCGATGCATTTCTAGTTTGCTGAAATTAGTTCCGCCGTGTGCACCAAAATCTATAGCTGCCAATGGCAACTGCATCAATGCTTTTAAACTCTCTGGCCCAAATCCCTGACCTACTTCTTTTACGATGATTTTTAGATCTAAGTCAAGTGTTCTTTTTATGATTTCTAATGGCGATTGCTTGAATACATCACCTTCAGGCTGCAGCCACTCTTGGAGTGGATTTACGTGAATGATGAGTCCGTCGGCTTCGGTACGTTTTACCAGTTCGCCTATCAGTTTTTCTTGACCTTCGTCAAAAAGTTCTTCTAACTGTGCTACCCCTAAGTTGGCATACAGCGGATAGTTGCCCATCTCTTTGCGGAGCTGAAAATCAGGCAAGTACTCATCGTCTTTTAGAATGATACGGCAACTCCCTAATCCCATCCCTAGTCCAAATTGTCCGCAGGCTTTGGCGAGATTTTTATTGATAATGCCAGCTTCCTTTGTGCCGCCTGTCATACTGCTTACCCAAAGGGGTGCTTTCATTGCTTTGCCTGCAAATTGCACAGGAGTTAAGCCACCTTGTGGATGCCCGCTGAAAAGGGGCTCGTAGTAAAAGCGTTCGTCTTGATCGGCAACCACCGACTCAAAAGCGAGTTCGATGTGGTCCTTTTTGCGGTCGGATGTTTGTGTGTGTCCCAAAGGTGCGAAAATAATATACTTGGTTGTTTAACGGTTGGTAGGTGAAATTGGTTCTGAAAAACCTCGATATAAAGGGACTTGCCTTAGAGACGTGTTCCTACAGTATGCCTTCCCCAGAAGCAAATTGTGTTTATTCCGACTTTCACGTACTTTCGTCACAAAATAATACTATGATATTAATTTACTTTATCTGGAAATACATCAACGACCTATCAAAACAGTTTAATAGAGAAAAATCTTGGCCAGCTGTACTGGTAGGAGTGATCATATACCTAGCCGGAAATTTTTTAGGAGGTATAATTATAGGAGTAGGATGTCTTATGATGGATATCAATATAGATGAGGTGAATGATACCCTCATAAACCTCATGGCTTGGCCAGTGGGCATTCTGGTGACTGTTTTATACTATCAATACCTCAAAAAGAAATGGGCTAGCGAGTATGTAGATCCAGAACTTGCACTGGACGACATTGGTGCAGAATCTGAAGTAGATTAGGGACGGGCACTAGTAGCGTATTCGAAAAAAAAATACAAGTTCAGACCGTAATTAAACAATCAATTCTTAATCGGAGGCGGTGGTGGAGGCGGAGGCACTCTGCCTCCCAATGTAAATTCTCTGCCAAAATGAAGTTGTAGATTAAAAGGATAGTCATCTTTAATCTTTTCGTAATTTGAACTAATAGAATCACACGTCTCTTGTTTAGTACTTGTTTTGTAAAGTGAAGCGAGACTATTCTCATAGCCTAACATTAATTCCCTAATTACCATTTTTACCGTATCCTTGGAGGCACGTACATCCCATTTTAGAGTAATTGCACTGCTACTAGGTTTAGTTACAAAGTTTTTATTCTGGGCTGGATTTATATAGACAACTTGAAAAAGTGAATCTATATCTGTTAGCATAGCTATCTTACCTTCTACTAGTATAGCATTCTGACTGTTAACGAGAACTTCAAAACGATCTCTTCTTCTCAAAGGGTAGCAAAATGGTGGCTGACCTTCACAGTTATTCCTCAAATCTGCTAATTCGTATTGTAAGTAGTAATTACTGATTTTTAGATAAAGCCAATCGCTATTTCCTACACAAATTACATCTTGTATTGAGTCAGAATGTTCCCACAAATGTTCTAAAGGGACTATCCAACCGTGAGTAGGCAGTTTAGGAAATAAAATCTCTTTCAAATCACAATTTCCGGTGGGCTGACATCCGAACATAAGAGCTACAAATACTATTTTAATGCTTTTCATCGTCAATCTCAATTCTATCATACAAACTATAGAAGTACTCGAATCCGTTCCATTCATCGCTATTACCCCAAATACAAAAACCAAAATTGGAGACTGATTCGTTATTTACGCTTTTATCAATAGAGTAACCCATACCCCCTACGTAACCACCGCAGCCATTGTGTACATTGCTTTCTAACTCGAAGCTATCAATAGCATTAATAAATGACACACTATCAACTTTATATCGGTTTACTAACCTCAATGAATCATTGAAGTGAGATACAATAAACTTCCCATTTTGGCTTCTAGCTACAATATTAGAATACTCAAATTCCGTGCAACCTATTATCAGTTCAATCGTTAGATGGATTGTTTTAATAGGAGGATTTACCTTGTCCTTTTTCCTGGGAACGCACGAAATGCTCAAAATAAAAGCTAATAAAATTAGTAAAATCTTCATCACTTTATACGTATAAACCTCCAAAGCATCGGAATACTTATTATGAATAGACAAATGGCTGATTGGATTGAGTAGTGGTAAAGCCAATTGTACGAAGGAACTTCGGCAGGCGTCCAACTCAATGATATTAACTCCGAAGTATTAAAGATTTCTTTATTCATCCAGAATTCAAACTGATAATACAAAACGGCCGCAATAGAAAGGACGACCTCCCCTAGCTGGGCACTATACTTCTTGTATAGATTAAGCACAATAGCAAGCAGCCCAACTATAGCGGATAGCCACCAAACCCAAGCTGTCTCGCCAAAAGCCCTATGAGATAAGCATATTGGTTGTAATCTGAATGCAAATCGACCCTCCAATCTATATCAGTTAGGCTGTTTAACATCAACCCAAAACTAAGAGGCAGTCCTAGATTTCTAAGCATTTTCCGACTTAGAATATGATATTTCCAAGTAGTAATAGACGCTGAAAATAGTATTATTGATAAAACTACATAGCCTTGTGTAGAGTATCGAATTAATTCGTAAAGTAATTCCTCAAGACTCATACTTTACACCTCTATCGTCACTCTCGCACCTGCTTGGCTACGAATGTTGGTTACCCCATTTTCGAAAATAAGGTATTGTCCTTTGATGCCTACTAGGGTGTCTTCTATTACTTTTACCTTTTCTAGTTTTAGGCTTTTTATCTTTTCGGGGTGTTGCAGTACAGGGTATGCTATGTGAGTAATGTCTGTTCCGGTGTTGAGATATGTGGCATATTCTGCAGGTAGGAGTGAGGCCATTTCATCACGTACGTTTACAATATCACGTTCGTCTTCTACCACACCTTTTAGCATGCGTTGCCACGCTGTTTTGTCGCTGATGTGTTCTTTTAGGGCTACTTCTATGAGTCCTGCCAGCTGGCGGTACGGCACTTCGGCCAGTACTATCGCCTGCGTAGCACCTTGGTCTATCCATCGGTACGGCATATTGGTGTCTCGGGTTACACCTACTTTGTAGTTACTGGTGAGCGATATGTATACCACGTGGGGCTGCAAGTGATGTTTTACTTCCCACTCATAATCACGCAGTGCAATCCCGTTGTGGATCTCACTGAGTTCTGGTCGCATTATACTTGGGCTGGCTTGTGGACTTTCCATAAATTCTTGGTAGGTCATTCCTTCGCCAAAGGCTTTATTCATCTTTTGTCCCGAAATTACTGAGTTAAAGTATCCTTCGTACTCTATTTTGATGGGTCTCCCAATTAATGAATTCATATCTATAGAATCTAATGGGTCGAGAATATCCTTCATTTTGAGTGTATATTGAGGAACATTAGACACCAATTCGGTGCTCATTTTGCGTAAATTTCCGGTGATATGCATGGCTATCGCAAAGCAAGCAACAAAAGCGAGAAGCACCAAATTATAGGCGGTGGATATTGGGGTTATCCTTTTTTGAGGGTGAAACCAAAGGTGCTACCCACACCCAAGGTGCTGCGTACATTAATGGTTTGCTTATGAGCTTCAATGATATGCTTTACAATAGCTAGCCCCAAGCCACTGCCTCCTTGGTCGCGACTACGGCCACTATCTGTTCGGTAAAATCGTTCAAAGAGTCGCGGCAGATGCTCTTCGGCTATCCCCTCGCCATCATCGGATATTTCAGTAAGGATATTCTTATCCATATCGTAGTAGCCTATGAGTATTTGTCCGCCTGATTTGCCATATTTAATGGCATTTACCACGAGGTTTACCAATACCTGCCTAATCTTGGATTTGTCGGCTTCTACGATAACTATTTTGGCGTTTTGTTTTTTGAAATGTATAGCGACATTTTTATCCTTGGCCAGATTTTCTACCATTTCAAGTACCTCCTCGGTTAGTTTTACTAAGTCAAATAGTTCGATGTCAAGAGGAGACTTATCACCTTCTAGTTCACTGATACTCGTGAGTTCATCTACAAGTTCAATCAAACGTTCGGTACTTTTGCTTGCCTTGGTGAGAAATAATCGGTTAACCTTTTTGTCTTCCAATGCCCCGTCTAGCAAGGTGTGAATATAGCCTTGTATGCTTTGTATGGGTGTTTTTAGCTCGTGGCTTACATTGCCTAAAAACTCACGCCTGAAATTCTCTTGCTTTTGCAGTTGGTCTATTTCTTTACTGTTTTCAAGCATCCACGCAAGTACTTCTTTACTTACGGTTTCTATAGGGTCGTTTATGTTTTTGTCTAATGCCTTTAGCTCTTTAGGGTTGTGCGTTTTGAATCGATAAATGCTTTTGTAAATGAGTTTTATCTTATTATACACAAACTCTTGCAGTAGGTAATTGAATACCAAATAGCAAATGCCAAGGACCACTGCAAAATTGATAACAGAAATAAGTATATCACGACTGGCAATGGCTATGATAAGGGTAGAGAGTACTGCAGCAAGCAGCCCTGCAATAAATGCAACAGAACGTGGACTGGTGTTTTTTTTCACTGTACGAATTTATATCCTACTCCTTTTACTGTTTTGATGCGATTATCGCCTATTTTTTCTCGTATTTTACGAATATGTACATCGATAGTTCTGTCTACTACATCTACGTCATAACCCCATACCTTATTGAGTATTTTCTCACGGGTAAATACCTGTCCCGGTTTACTTGCCAGCAGATAAAGTAATTCAAATTCCTTTTTGGGTAATATGAGCTGTTCCCCTCGGAGTTTTACATCAAATGTGCTGCGGTCTATGGTGATATCACCTACTACCAGTTCATCTATTTCTATGTTTTCTTTCTTACGCTTGAGCAGTGCTTTTATTCTACTGGCTAGTACTCTTGGTTTAATAGGCTTGGTGATATAATCGTCTGCCCCTACATCAAAACCGGCTATTTCAGAATATTCCTCACCTCGTGCGGTCAGAAAAGCGATATACACGTCTTTGAGACTAGATTCTTGGCGTATTTGTCTGCACGCTTCTATACCATCCATTATGGGCATCATAATGTCAAGTAGGATGAGGTCTGGCTGTTTATCAATGGCTTTAGCTACGGCTGCTTGTCCATCATTGGCGGTGTAGCATTTGTAACCTTCTTTTTCCAAATTATACTTTACGAGCTCTACGATATCTTGCTCGTCATCTACTATGAGTATCTTTTTTGCCATAATTTCTATACAATAGTGCTCCTTACAAACCACTAAAACTTTATGCCAAAGTTAACAGAATATTATTTCTATAGCGAGGTGGATGTGGTATCTGCTGATTTAGGTCGTCGGTATTGGGTGTAGATGTACGAATCGCTCATATTGCTGTACGCTTTTTCTACATACACCGTATCGCTTACTTGGGTCATGGTGCAGGTTCTTACGAGGGTGTCTATTCCCTCGGGTAGGGCTATCTCGGCAGGGTTAGACGTTACTTGATGAAAACTAAGAGTATAAGTACTATCGTTCATCCATGTAATATCAAACTCGGTGAGCATCCCGTTGTCACGTATAAATTCTTCTTGTAGTGTATCGTATCGGTTTACCAAAAACAGGCCAAATGGCTTTACGTTATAATAAAACTGTCCGGTACGCCACGATTGGTATAAGGCTGCTTCTTCAGCGGTTAGAGGTTTTGAGGCTGCTTCTTTTTGCGAATTTTCTGAAGTGCAAGCCACGGTGAAAATACCGAAGAAAATAAACAGGTATTTATACATAATGAACTACTTATTTATTCTGTAAGTAGCTGTTGTAATAGCCCTTCTAGCTCGTGGCTTCTAAAACCTGATTTGTAAATCCGACCTTCTTTGTCTAGCAAGAAAGTAGCAGGAATGCTGCGTACACCGTAGAGCTTCGCGGCACTTGATTGCCAACCGGCAAGATCACTTACGTGTTTCCAAGTTAGGCCATCTTTGGCTATGGCATCGTTCCATCGTGAGGCATTATTATCCAGCGATACACCGTATATTTCAAATCCTTGGTCTTTATACTTCTCGTAGATTTTTTTTACATTGGGATTTTCACGTCTGCACGGGCCGCACCAGCTTGCCCAAAAATCGATAAGGACTACCTTACCTCTTAGCGATGATAGAGCTAACGAGTCTCCTGCAGGTGTTTTGAGCTTAATGTCAGGAGCCATAGCACCTTCTACCAATGGGCCAAGTTGTTTAGCCGTAGCTTGCATGCTTTTGGTATACTTGGAGTCGGGTAATTCTGCACCCATTTTTTTGCTTGCGAGCATTATGAGTCTTGGCTCTGGTTTGTTGAACAGATATTTTACGGCAAAATAGGTGGCAGGTGTCGCTTTTTCGTTGCGGATAAAGTCTTCTATATTTTTGCTTCGTTGCTGTATGAGCGTAGTATATCTTACGTTGGTGTTACGTCTTACTTCTTCTGTCACAGAGCTAGGGTCTAGTGCTGCTATTTCCGCATTAAACTTCGCCATTTCCTTTTCGTAGCCCGTGTAGACGTTGTATAGTTTGAGCATTTCGGGAGTGTATTTCCCGCCGCTCATAGTGACGTTGTATGTGCCTGTTCCTGTGATGTTTAAGTCTAACTTGGCTCCATTCTCTAGGATAATAGGTATTCCTGGAGGCTGTGTGGTGCTGAAGGTGATGAAATGAAGTTCGCTTTCGTCTGCGGTTTCTCCCTTAAATGAGAATGACCCTTTGGCAACGTACGTACTGTCTAGTATCACCAGTTGTTTGTCTGTAATTTTACTCAGTATTACGAGTTTATTCTCAGCGGCATCTGTTGTCGCATTTACCGTATATCCTTTGGCTGTATTGCTGTTGTTATTTGCGTTTACGCAGCCTATAGAGCTGAGTATCAATGTTGCTACTATAAGTATATTTTTCACTTTCATCTTTTTCATCTTGATGGTATATCTAGGTGTAGTACAAGCACCATACCGCATTTTCTAATGTTGTGTATTAGCTGTTTAGTGCTTTGGCAAGCAGTTGGTTCGTTTTCTTGGGGTCGGCTTTTCCTCCGCTCTTTTTCATTATTTGACCCATAAACATACCGAGTAAGCCTGTTTTTCCTGACTTGTACTCGGCTACTTTAGCCGCATTTTCTGCTAATACTTCATCTATTAATTGTTGTAAGGTATCGTCATCTCCCGTTTGTGCTAGGTTGAGTTCAGCTATCAGATCCTTTGCTTTTTTGGTAGATTCCTTTAGCAAGGCCGGGAATAGTTTTTGCTCAGCAACACTAAAGTTGATAATTCCTTCGTCTATAGACGCAATGATGTCGGCAATAGTTGCAGGAGAAAGTGGAAAACGCTCTATACTGCTCGCATTGCTGTTTACCCAGCTTTTTATAGCTCCCATTACCCAGTTCGCTGCAGCTTTGTAATTACTGGTTTTGTCACATACACGCAAAAAGTAACTGGCCACTTCTTTGCTCTCCGTGAGCATACCTGCGTCATAGTTATTTAGATTAAGCTCAGTGGTAAATTTTTGAAAAAGTTCCTTAGGCAAGGCCGGCATTCTTTGGCGTACCTCAGCAATCCATTTTTCACTTACGATAAGTGGGGGTAAGTCTGGCTCAGGAAAGAAACGGTAATCATTTGCATCTTCTTTGCTTCGCATACTAAAGGTGGTCCCTTTCATCGCATCAAAACTTCTCGTCTCCGAAAATATTTCCTCGCCATTATCGGCCATCTTGCATTGACGATCAAATTCGTGTTCGATGGCTTTTTTTACGTTAGACATGGAGTTCATATTCTTAACTTCCACTTTCACGCCAAATTTTTGGGCTCCGAGTGGTCGAATAGATACGTTGGCATCACATCTTAAGCTTCCTTCTTCCATATTGCCATCACATACGTCCAAGTAGCGTACGAGTCGGCGTATCTCCGATAAAAAGGCATACGCTTCGTCACCACTTCTGAAATCAGGTTCTGTCACAATCTCTACTAATGGAGTGCCTGCTCTATTGTAATCCATTAGCGTATTTTCTATATCTAAGTCGTGCAACCCTTTGCCCGTATCCTCTTCCATATGAATACGCGTGAGGTTTATGCTCTTTGTCGTGCCGTCGGGTAAGGTGATTTCTACAGCTCCATTATTACAAATGGGAGTATCCATCTGTGTGATTTGGTACCCCTTGGGCAAATCAGCGTAGAAATAATTTTTACGGTCGTAGGTATTGTACTCTCTTATATCACAATCGCAGGCAAGTCCTAGCATAATAGCCATATTTACAGCCTCGCGGTTGTGCATGGGCAGTGTGCCCGGGTGACCCAAGCTGATCGGGCTCACTAGTGTATTAGCCGCAGCACCAAAAGCTACTTCGTCAGCACAAAATGCTTTAGACTTGGTGTTGAGCTGTGCGTGTATTTCTAAACCAATTACGGCTTCGTATTTGTCGTTTTTTAGCATGTAGAATTAGGGCAAAAATAAGGTTTAGTGCTATAGCATGAACACTCTTGTGGCGTATTCAAAAAGTAAAAGGCTTACGGAGTGTTTGGCTAGAGTTACATTTTATGGAAAAGCGAGCGGTTATGAGCAGCAATGGTTGCGTACAAATATGAAGTGAACAGGTACGTCGACTTTGTATAATCCAATCAGGGTTTACCTTTGTTCATTCTATAAACAGATGAGTACGTATACTACCGCTTGGAAAAGTCCGAGTAACATAGCACTTGTAAAATATTGGGGCAAAAAGCCGAATGCCACTCAGATACCCAGCAACGCGAGCATTAGTTTTACTTTAAATAATTGTGCCACAAGCACTCAGTTGACCTACGAAGAACAGGAGTCGCTCGAGATAAGCGTACTCCTAGAGGGAGAAAATGAACCCAGCTTTGTGCCCAAGATTGAGCAGTTTCTAAAACGTATATCGGGGGTATTCCCATTTGTACTCAGAGGGAAGTATACGATAAATACGAGCAATAGTTTTCCGCACAGCAGCGGCATAGCCAGCAGTGCGAGTGGTATGAGTGCATTGGCATTGTGCATCTGTGATATAGCTATGGAAAAAGGGTTACTTACAGAAGATAAATTCAAAGAAACTGCCTCCGAACTGGCAAGACTGGGCAGCGGTAGTGCCAGTAGATCTATATACGGCCCTATGGGTGAGTGGGGAGAGCATCCCGATTTTGCAGGAAGTAGCGACAATTTTGCTATTCCGTATTCAGACGTGGCAGATGTATTCAAAGACTATTGTGACACGATACTCCTCGTACACAAAGGCCAAAAGACCGTAAGCAGCACCGTGGGCCACGGACTCATAGACGATAATCCGTATGCTCCAGCACGCTTCACACAGGCACAGGATAATATGACCAAGCTCAACGCTATCTTAAAATCAGGAGATTTAGACGCGTTTATCACCTTGGTAGAGAGCGAAGCACTCACACTGCACAGCCTAATGATGAGCAGTAATCCGTATTTCATACTCATGAAACCAGAGACGCTACAAGTGCTAGAAGCTATCTGGGCCAAAAGAGAAAAAGACGGAGTAAAATGGTGTTTCACGCTAGACGCAGGGGCCAACGTGCATTTTCTCTATCCACAAGCCGACAAAGCTGCAGCCCAAGCTTTTATAGAAGAAGAACTCGCCCAATACTGCGAAAACGGAGCGTATATTCACGATGAAGTGGGAGCAGGAGCGGAGAAGGTGATTTAGTCTTGATATAAATATGGAAAGATTATTAAAAAAACTTAAGCTAGTTGATGAATTTGAGATAGAGCTGAATATTCAGAAAGCCGACTTTATTAGTCGGCTTGAAGATAAGGTTAAGCCAAGTGATTTAGGTTTGTTTTCTGATAGTTTTGGTGCTTTTTCTTCTAGCAAGAAAGAGTATATTGGTTCAGTCATACAGTCTGGATTTAAAATAAAGAAAAGAAAAAAGTTTTTTGATATGAATTTACCTTTTGCAGTGGCAAAAGGTAAATGGACAGAAAGAGAAATGTCTCTTTCTATTAAGACTAAGATTGATGGTTTCCCGAGAATGTTCATTCTTTTTTATGTGTTCTTAATAATGTTTTATGGTATGTTTCTCATAGGTGTTCTCCTTTCAGGTGAGGCTGATGGAGGTGCATCTAAATTTATTTTTATTCCTTTTCTGTTAATTCACGGTACTTTTATGATGGGAATCCCTTATTTGCTAATGAGAAGAAGTTTAGGTAAGTTAAAATACGATTTAGAAAGAGAATTTTATTTTTTAACAAAAGACTAGATCCGTAGCATCACTGAAGAATTAACAAATCACCTAATCCCCCAACCCACTAATTCACTACCACCAAAACCAAACACCTACTAGCACCGTTTATATCTTGAAGAATACAAATACAAAATTTGTTACCTTCGTACTACCATTAATACCAATGATAAGAGAATCACTTTTCTACAGTAAGATACTTCTATTCGGAGAGTATGGCATTATCCAAGATGCTATGGGGCTATCTATTCCGTATAATTTTTACAAGGGCAAGTTTCACTTTGCCGAGGATAAGTACTCTGATTCTAATGAGCATTTGCGTACATACTTCACCTACCTTTCATATTTAGAAGTAAGTGGAGAGGCTGTTGCTAAGCTAGATTTAGCAGCATTCAAAAAAGACATCCAATCGGGTATCGCCTTCGATTCGTCTATTCCTCAGGGATTTGGCGTGGGGAGTAGCGGTGCACTAGTAGCAGCTATTTATGATAAATATGCGGTAGATAAGATAGATTCCGAAAACATCAATAAAGGAGAGTTGTCGAAGTTGAAAGCCATTTTTGGGCAGATGGAATCTCATTTCCACGGCAAAAGCTCCGGACTAGACCCATTGATTTGTTACCTCAATCTTCCTGTAGTGATTAAGTCAAAAGAAGAGCTAGACACGGTAGGTCTCCCACAAGAAACAGCTGAGAGTAAAGGAGCTATCTTCTTACTCAATACACAGACTCCCGGAGAAACCCAGCCGATGGTGCAGATTTTTATGGAAAAAATGAAAGAGCAAGGTTTCCGTAAGATGATGAAAACTGAGCTCAAAAAATACAACGATGAGTGTATTAAGTCTTTCCTCAAAGGAGATTTTAATCCGCTATTTGGCAACCTAAAGCACCTGTCGGCTTTGCTACTCCAAAATTTTAGTCCAATGATACCGGAAGGTTTCAAAGATGTGTGGAAGCAAGGAATAGAAACGGGTGATTACTACCTCAAACTATGTGGTAGCGGTGGCGGTGGTTATATACTCGGCTTTACACGCGACTATGCCAATGCCCAAGAGCAGCTCAAGGGCTACGAACTAGAACTCGTACAACGCATCTAATTACAATCTATTGAACGCGAAGAGATTCCAAAAACGCGATTCAGTATACTTAAAGCTTATTGCCTTACTTTCATCTGTAAGATGGAAAAATGTACTCTTCACTGCAGGGGCTCAGTACATTGCATTTTTATTTGCCTTTAATGTTAAAGAAGATATATGGCATTCCCTAGCCGAGGTCAAGGTGCACCTGATCATCGCAAGTACAGCATTTATTTTAGCAGGTGGATATATCATCAATAATTTTTATGATGTAGAAAAAGACCTCATCAACCGTCCGTATCGCACACGATTTCAGAATCTGGTAAGCCGTGGTTTTAAGCTCAATTTTTATCTGTTACTCAATTTTATCGGTCTCAGTATTGCCTTATTTGCCAGTTGGAGAATATTTATCTTC
The DNA here is from genome assembly GCA_018700895.1 of Bacteroidota bacterium. Taxonomy (GTDB): domain Bacteria; phylum Bacteroidota; class Bacteroidia; order NS11-12g; family UBA9320; genus UBA9320. The sequence goes on along the minus strand of JABIUV010000056.1, from coordinate 6,151 downwards.
TTCTTAGGTTACGCAGGATTACTGTGGTTTTACTCGCATAAGCTCAGTAAGATGGTGCTCATCAGAGAGTTGACGGCCAGTTTCCTTACGGTATTGGTCTTTTTTAGTCTTACGATATACTTTCGCTCGTTAAGCCTGTCTTTCTTTTTGTATGGAATGAACTTGTTTTTTGTGCTTTTTGCACGAGAGATATACAAAGGAATCATTTGGTTAAAAGGTGACGTGGTGCACGGCTACGAGAGTATAGCCACCAAGGCCGGACAGGAAACGAGTAAGCGTATTTTTCAGGTTATCTTGATATCGAGTATCATTGTAGATGCGGTATTCCTGTGGGTGCATACTAAGCCTGAGTTGTTTTACATATTGGGAGCCATTGCAATACTCAAAACGATAATGCTTGTACTCATAGAGCATAACACTAAGCCCATTCATCGCATCTTGCAGTTGGCCATGTTGCTGTTTATCATTGGGATAGCGTGGTTGTAGCAGGGCTTCGTTTAGTTGTATTCAATGTCCATATTTAGTTCCACGAATAATCTCGTCGAAAATGCCCATCCGCGATAATCAGCCGAATCCGTGTCATCTTCGTTCCAAATAGAATTAGGAGCGTTATGAATTCTGCTGTTCTGTTTGATATTATTTCATTTGCTCCATGAGCACCGCTATTCCTTCTTCAAAACTTCTCGGATTATAGCCCAATACCTCTCTACTCTTAGTTAAGTCAAAACCCGTAATCGGTGGTCTTTTGGCAGCTTGATTCAGCGTTTCGCTGCTTACCTGGGTAATGATAGACTTGTCTAATTTAAAATAGTCTGCCACACGTTCTACTATTTCTACAATGCTCATTTGGTCTTTGCCGCTGATATTAAATACACCCTCCGCCTCTTGTTGCTCTATGAGTTGGCATCCTATGGCTAAGTCCTCTGCCAGTGTTGGGCTTCTTACTTGATCGTTTACCACATTAATGGGTTGTCCTTTTTCCAAAGCTCCTTTTGCCCAAAGTACAATGTTGCTCCGGCTCATATCGTGCACCAATCCATACACCAATATCGTACGAGCGATACTCCATTTGTTACATTGATTTTTTACCATATTCTCGGCAGCGAGCTTAGTTTCACCGTAGTAGCTTACGGGATCTGCCGCGGCCTCTTCGGTATATGGCCCTGCCTCCCCGTCAAATATGAAATCGGTACTCAAATGTATTAGGTGTGCATTCACAGCATTGGCTGCTTCTACCATATACTCCACCGCATCCACATTTAGACGTTCTGCACCTGCTTTGTCAGCTTCGCACGTATCTACATTGGTCATAGCTGCCGTATGGATAATGGTGTCGGGCTGATGTAAGGTCACCACATCCATCACATTTTTGGCATCAGTTACGTCCATTTCTGCGTAAATATATCCATCCTTGAGGGGGTATCTATTGGCTCCTCTTGCAGTTGCTATGAGCGAGATATCTTCTGCTTTGAGGTACAGTTCTATTAGTTTTTGACCTAAGAGTCCGTTGCTCCCTGTGATAAGTACTTTTTTCATGGTATGTGCAAAAATGGGTAGGTTGTTATAAGCTGAGTTCGTTTTTCGATGACTTGCTGCTGATGCAGTTCGGGTGTGTGTGTAGGTCGGTGACTGGCAAATTGATTAAACTTTATTACATCACGTATTATATCTTGGGTTTCTGATGAGAGATAAGTGTCACTAAATCGTTGCCAAATATAATCTTGTGCTTGTTCGGTAGGGTGCGTCATATCCTCCCTAGCAAATCTATAGTCGCGTAGTTCGTCTACGAAAATTTCGTATGAGGGGAAATAGGAGGTGTTTTTATTCTCAGCTAGTACCTCGTGTATGGCGGATAGTAAGATAGCTTTGCTTCGGCTATTCTCCGTTACTCCGCTTCGCAAATGACGAATAGGACTTACGGTGAAAATAATTTCAGCATTATTATTTAGATACCATAATCTGTCTACAGTAAGCTGTATGGCTTCTTTTACCTCGGCAAAAGTGAGTTGTCGTTGGCCGAATTCTTTGTTAGGTGCCTTGTGGCAATTACCTACTGTAGTAAATCCATGTGTATATACCAATGAGGTGCCATAGGTTAGTATGATGGTATCTGCGTTTTGAAGGTACTCTTTGGTCTGTTTCAGAATTGTGTTGCTTGCTTCTGTTGCTTCCGCTGCATTGTTATATTTAAAATCACCGTGATGTTCCCAGGAGAAATAGGAATCTCTTGCTTCAAAATCTGATTCGGTATACAATTCGAAATTTGCAGCACGCTGAATTATTTGCTCTATGCTGATAGGATTATATAGTATCCCAAAAGGGTTGGTGTGTACATCGAAACCGAGTGATTGCATTCTATCAGCCTGCGATTGAGCAAAACAAGAACCCATCATGAAAAATGATGGCCACTCATTTCTGAGAATATGCTGAGGTATAGGAAAGTCTATTTTTAGTTTCACGCAGGAACAAATTTAAATGAAATAAAGAAGCCCGAACAATCTGCTCGGGCTTATAATTCTTGTAGGCTCGTGGAGCTTAATTACACTTGTAAGTGAAGTTGTAGGTGCTTGGTGATGAAAATCCTGTTTCTACGCGTTTCGTCGGATAATCATTTTCATTATACTCGTATGTATTTGATACACTGGTTGTCGTTTCGCCAAACGTGTACGTAGCAGTAGCTACATTATTGGCTCCTAGGTTGGCTTCGTTGCCATCCAACAGTTCGTAAATCATTATGGCAGCACTTGTAGCATATGGATTCTTTTTGTCATCAGTAGAGATGTTTTTAATAGAATAAGATTCTGTAAAAGAGTTTGTTTCTAAATCGAATTCCTCATTAGTCACTTCTTGCACATTTTCGTCAGCAGTATAAGTGATATTGGTTACGTCTAACAAAATATCCGTAGAGCCCAATAAGTAGTGCGTCTCCATTTTTGTAAATTTATTGTTGCTAGACTCCAAAACAAAAAAGTAAGTTTCACCATCCTCAGTTGCCTCTAATCTACTAGGGAGTGAGCCCCCGTTATAGGTTACACTTATTAGTGTCCCGTCAAATTCTATAGTCTTAATTTCGTTTCCACTATAGGTGAATGTTGCTGTTCCGTCATCATCAGTTCTGGTAAGTACATTTCCATTAGCATCATAGGTGAACGATGCATTCCAAGGTTCATTATCGCTTATTTCACTTATACTTTGAAGTTGACAATTTACTGCTTCTTCCACTATTGGATCATTCGTATCATCTTCGGTACAGGAAGTAGTTCCAAATGCTAGGACGGCCATAAGGAGGGTCAAAGTGTTGATTTTCAAAAAGATGTTCTTTTTCATAACGCAAATAAACAAAAAAAGCTGTCTCGTTTGTTCAAACAAGACAGCTTTTAATATTAAATGAGTTTGTTATTACTACTTACATGTATACTCGTAGGTGTAATCTGTGTTAAAGAAATTTGCTAATGACTGTCTAGAGGTAATAGGGTAATCATTTTCGTTGTAGGTGTATGTGCCTGTGTAAGGAAGTGTAACTTCTTCGGTACCTACTACTGTCACTATATTGCCAGAAGCTATGTTTTCAGGCGTAATTGCTAATGGGTCAATGTCACCATCAAAAGCGAAGGCTATGTTGCTGTTGAAAGGATTCTTCTTCCCGTCGAAAGTGATATCTGAAATTTGAGCTACGGTTACGAATGTCTCCGTAGTAGGGTCGTAACTTTCTGATATACTTGAATTAAGCTTGTTGTCTACGTATGTAAAATTAGTTACGTCTGATAGAATAGCTTCCCCGTTGTCATAATAGCTGTTCTCTATTTTAGTAATGTTGCCGGCCGAAGAAGAGATTACGATAAAGCTTGACGGTTGCCCATTCGTGCTAATGTTAATTCGCTCAGGAGTAGTGCTTCCTGCGGCATACAGAAATTCAGCAGTTTCATCTTCAGTGATTACTTTAGATAGCATACCGTCAGCGTCATACTCATAAGTACTTAAGCGAGCCTCTCCATCTTCCTCCTTAGTAGATTTTACAAGTACATCATTTGCATCGTATTCGTAATTTATGGTAATGGTATTCCCTTCTTCAGATTCAGTTACTGTAGTAGGTAAACAGGTGATTACTTGTTCTTCTACTTCCGGTTCTGGGTCATTTCCTTCGTCTTCTGAGCAACTTTGAATAGTCATCATTCCAGCACCTAGTACTAGTAATAAAAATAGGTTGAATTGTTTTTTCATTGGTTATTATTTGCTGCAAATTTCGTTCTTTAGGCTTATTTATATATCATTACTGAGTAATATATACCGATGCTTACCTTTGCACCGCTTTGGCAGTAATACAAGAAAATACGAAGAGTAGAAAACTATATATAGAAAGCTACGGATGTGCTATGAACTTTGCAGATAGTGAGGTGGTAGCATCTATAATGGCTGAGGTAGGAGTGGAGACTACTAATGATGAGATGGAGGCCGATATTATCTTCATCAATACCTGTTCTATACGTGATAATGCAGAGCAAAAGATAAGACACAGACTCAAGCACCTCCGACACAACAAAAAGCAAAATAAAAAACTCACCATCGGCGTATTGGGCTGCATGGCAGAGCGACTTAAAAAGCAATTGCTAGAGGAGGAAAAGCTGGTAGACATAGTAGCAGGGCCAGATGCGTATAAAGAATTGCCTATCTTGCTGCGTGAGGTGGAAGATGGCCACAAGGCTATCAATGTGATGCTTAGTTTAGAGGAAACCTATGCTGAGATACAGCCTACTCGACTCAATAGCAATGGCGTCACGGCATTCATTAGTATTACTCGGGGTTGCGATAATATGTGTAGCTTTTGTGTGGTGCCGTTCACTCGTGGTAGAGAGCGTAGCCGAAATCCAGAGAGTATAGTAGCTGAGGCTCAAGATTTGGTGAACAAGGGGTACAAAGAAGTAACACTCCTAGGACAAAACGTAGACTCGTACCTGTGGTATGGCGGAGGTGCCCGCAAAGATTTTGATAAACTAACTGCCGAGGAGCAAGCCAACAGCGTATCATTTGCCAACCTGCTGGAGATGGTGGCACAAGTAGATCCTAACCTGCGAGTACGATTTTCTACCTCACACCCTAAAGATATTCACGATGAAGTACTTTTTGTAATGAAAAAGTACGAAAATGTTGCCAAGCATATTCATTTCCCCGCTCAAAGCGGTAGTACTCGGATCCTCGAAAAGATGAACCGTACCTATACGCGAGAGTGGTACGTGAATAAGTACAATCGAATCAAAGAAATTTTGCCAGAGTGTGGCGTAAGTAGTGATATCATTACAGGATTCTGCTCTGAGACGGAAGAAGATCATCAAGATACGTTGAGCCTAATGCGTGAGTGTGATTTTGAGTTTAGCTATATGTATTTTTATAGCGAAAGACCCGGTACGCTCGCAGCACGTAAGTATGAAGATGATATCCCTGAAGAAGTGAAAAAACGCAGACTAACAGAGGTTATCGAAATACAACATGAAGTATCTCGCCGCCTAAATGCAGCACAGGAAGGTGAAGTGCATCGCGTGCTGATAGAAATGCAAAGCAAGAAGAATAAAGATGAGTGGATGGGCCGCAATGAGCAGAATATTAAAGTCATTTTCCCAAAAGGTAACCACCAAATGGGCGACTATGTAAATGTAAAAATAGAACGCAGCACTACGACGAGTTTGATTGGAGTGTCGGTGTAGGTTCACGCTTGCAATATGAATGAAATGTATCGTAACGTTGTAGGTCCACGCCTGCAGGAGTGAATTAGCTTAGCAATGCGTCGGCAGATTAAAACGTGTTAAGTTCTGAAACCTCTTGATTAAAGAACCCGATAGAGGGTAGACTAGGAGGTAGATTGCTTCTCACTTTTCTCTTTTCCAAAAACCAAAAAAATGAGGAAACGGCCAACGAGAAAGACCAAAAACCCAAAACCTAGATAGCTCCAAAATCCTGGAGGCTGATTCCTTAACCCAATATAAGTAATTAAGTCAAGAACAACTTTATTTTTCCTAGATGCAGCAACGAATTCTATAAAAGAGTAATTGCTATGCTTATCCCATTGGCGTGGTAGGTATTTGTAATATTTGAAAAAGCAGAACCCCGTAACAAATATCAAGGCAACTATTAACTTACCCCCCCCCACTTAAAATGG
>JABIUV010000024.1 GCA_018700895.1 Bacteroidota bacterium | reverse complement strand
TCGGGTTCTACGGAGCACTCTACCTCTAAGTCACTGCTCGTTTGTGGTGTAGCCTCATCTTCAAATACATCTTTGAACTCCCCATTTCTGAGTTCTTGTAGGGCTTCATTTAATATTTTGTGGTAGGTGCTAAATCCAATTTCGGCTATAAATCCACTCTGCTCTGCACCCAATAGATTACCAGCTCCGCGTATGTCCAAGTCTCGCATGGCTACGTTGAAACCGCTACCCAAGTCGGAATATTGCTCTATGGCTTGCAGCCTGCGTTGGCCATCTTCTGGCAGTGTGTATACCGGTGGTGCCAGGAGGTAGCAATATGCTTTTTGGTTACTTCTTCCTACTCGGCCACGCATTTGGTGCAGGTCACTCAGCCCAAACATGTGAGCATTATTTATTATGATGGTATTAGCGTTGGGTATGTCGAGCCCGCTTTCTATAATGGTAGTTGCTATCAGTACGTCGTACTCACCTTCTATGAATTGTACCATCACCTGCTCCAGTTCGTCACCTTTCATTTGGCCATGGCCCACTATCACTCTACATCCAGGCACCAAATTACGTACACGCTGTGCTATCTCCTGTATGTCCTTTACCCTATTGTGTATCACAAAGCTTTGTCCACCGCGTGCCATCTCGTTGGTAATGGATTCTTGTATGATTTCGTCGTTCCATACCTGAACCTCGGTTTGTACCGGCCTTCGGTTTGGTGGTGGAGTTTGCATAATACTCAGGTCGCGTGCACCCATAAGTGAGAAGTGCAGTGTTCGCGGTATGGGAGTAGCCGTGAGTGTTAGCGTATCTACGTTAGCCCTGAATTCTTTGAGGCGTTCTTTGGCACTTACCCCAAATTTTTGTTCTTCATCTATAATAAGTAATCCAAGGTCGTGAAACTTGGTCTTTTTGCTCAGTAATTTGTGTGTACCGATGATGATGTCCAAGCTGCCTTCTTCTAGTTTTTTGAGTGTGGCGGTTTGTTGCTTGGCGGTTTTAAAGCGGTTAACATAATCTACCGTACACGGAAAATCACGCAGACGGTTTCTGAACGTATGGTAATGTTGCTGAGCTAAGATAGTGGTAGGTACCAGTATAGCAACTTGCTTACTATCGGTCACAGCCTTAAAAGCCGCACGTATGGCTATCTCTGTTTTGCCAAATCCTACATCCCCACATACGAGGCGGTCCATAGGATTTTCGCTTTCCATATCTTTTTTGAAATCCTCGGTAGCCTTAGCTTGGTCTGGCGTGTCTTCGTACAGGAAACTAGCTTCTAGTTCTGTTTGTAAGTAAGTGTCTGGCGAAAACTGAAATCCTTTTTCAGCTTTACGCTTCGCATATAGCTTTATGAGATCTTTGGCTATGTCTTTTACCTGAGCCTTGGTTTTCCGCTTGAGGTTGCTCCAGGCATCGCTGCCCAGTTTATTTATTTTTGGCTGTGTGCCTTCTTTGCCTTTGTACTTACTTATTTTGTATAGTGAACCTATATTTACGTACAGTAAATCCCCATTTTTATATTCTATACGTACGGCATCTTGCAGCTTGCCGCCCATTTCCATACGCTGCAATCCTTTAAATTGACCTATGCCGTGGTCTATATGCACCACATAGTCGCCTGGATTGAGGTCTTGTAACTCTTTGAGTGAGATTTGCCCGCTGGTCGACACGGTTTTGCCTGACTTAGCGAGGTAGTACCGGTTAAAAATTTGATGCTCTGTATATGCGGCAATTTTGAGCTCATGGTCTATGAATCCTTCACTTAGACTTTTGTAAACAGGCTGTATGGTATAGCCAGCATCGAGGTCGTCAAAAATACTCTCTAGGCGTTCTATCTGCTTGGCACTTTCGGAGAATATGAGTGTCTCATATTTTTGTTCTTGTAGACTTTTAAGCGATTCAATAAGAAGGTTAAAATTTTTATTAACAGGAGGTTGTGGTGCTTGGTTAAATTTGAGTTTGACCGAAGGTCGGTAAAATGTTTGACTGCTAAACTCTATAATGGGTTTCTTGTGCAGTAGGTTTACGATTTGCTCCTCGTCAAAATATATGTCGTTTGGGTTGGGTCTTTCTTCAGAAATATCGATGGTTACGGTACTGGCTTTATCTGCGGCTTTATCACGGCCTTTATCCATTTTGGCGAGGGCGTATGGCAAGTCGTAGGTGCATACGATGGGCTTTTTGCCTAGGTAGTCAAAAATGTCCGTGCTCTCCTCATTTTTACCGCTTTCTTGAACGTTGGGCACAATGGTGGCTCGTACCAGTTTTTTGGTGCTGAGCTGACTTATCGGGTCAAACTCGCGTATGCTTTCTATGAGTCTACCATCCAGTTCTAGCCTAAAGGGCAATTCGCTTGCGTATGAAAATAAGTCGATGATACCCCCACGTATGGAAAATTGACCCGGTTCGTACACAAAGTCTTCCCTATAAAAAGCATACTCATTGAGGACTTCTATAAGGAAATCGAGGTCTACTTCTTCGCCTATTTTGAAGGTGAGTTTACTCTTTTGGAATACGGCTTGTTGAATAATTTTTTCCGCAAAAGCCTCCGGATAGGTAACTACTATTTTGGGTTGGTCTAGGTCGGCCAAGGCGTCTAGCACACTGGCTTTACTTTGTATTTTGGTGCTTTCTGGCAGGGTTACATCAAAACTACGACGATAGGAGTCCTTCCACAAAAAGACGTAATTGTGGTCTGTAAATACCTGTAAATCAGCGTGTATGTACTCTGCTTGTTCTTGATTGTTAGCCAGTACCAATACGCTACGTTCGGTGTGTTTTTGTAAATGAGCAAAGAGGATAGACTTAGCCGATCCAATGCTGTTTTGAATGCCAAATCGTGTTTTTCCGGCAAATAGTTCCTGCTCCAATTCGTGCAGAATCGGATAATCATTGAATAGCTGTACGAATTCTCTACTGTTCATTAATAAAAAAAGCAAATTGCTGCTAGAGCAATACGGTGTGCGAATATAACCGAGGTGTTTTCTTATGGTTTTACGGTAGTGGTGTATTTCTTACAAAATGGACAAGATTCGACCTTTGTCCAGTTTTTATGGTAAAATTGGACAAAAGGGTGTTGAGTGTTCAGTTATTGGACAGTGGCATAGGTTTATTCCAAATGATATTTTTTTGTTCTGATTTATAACGTGTTGCCTTTTCAAGGAATCCCAATGATTAAGTCCCCACAGATATTTTCGTGTACCTTTCTTAAAAGAATATGTAGCCTACCTACGTAGGACACAATTGTTCGATTACTTAGCCTTCTTTGCACAAGTATCGTGTATTGGATAAAATAAAGGTTACAATATCCTCTCCCTCCAAAATTTATCTACCTTTGGACTCAATTTAAGGGGTGCCTTACGAGTATGTGCTCGTATCGCTGAGATGATACCCATATATCCAATACAATGGATGAGACCTGATGCAGATAATGCTGCCGTAGGAAACAACACAAGATATAGCCGTATCTCTCGCTACTCCTGAATTGAATTTTAAAAAATACAGGAATGAAAAAAAATTTACTTTCAAGCGTTTTTACACTGCTATTTGCTGCTGCAAATGCTCAAGTTAATTTCAGTGCTCAACTCAAAAATGTACAAACCTACGAGCCAGTAGAGTCAGCCTTTGTAAGACTGAGTGGTCCGAGGGGCACAGCAAGCACTTACTCTACTCCCAATGGGACCATCTCTTTGGAGAATATACCGAGTGGTATATACACCATAGCCGTAAGTCATATGGGGTACAAAACAGAGGTAGATACCATCAATCTGATGCAATCATCTAAGGGCAAGATTATCTTTATGATGGCAGATATGGCCTACTTAGATGCAGCAATTATCACTACGGTAAGGGCCAAAAACTCTACCCCAACTACTTTTACTAACTTGGATAAAAAGGAAATAGCATCCTTAGACCAAAGCAAGGACTTTCCTTTTTTGCTCAATATGACTCCAAGTACGGTGATTTCATCAGATGCGGGAAATGGCGTGGGATATACCGGAATAAGGGTAAGGGGTATAGACCCTACACGCGTTAATATCACGGTAAACGGTATCCCGATAAACGATGCCGAAAGCCAAGGAATGTACTGGGTAAATATGCCAGACTTGGCTAGCTCTACTCAAAGCGTACAAATACAGCGTGGGGTAGGTACGAGTACCAATGGTGCAGCTGCCTTTGGGGCAAGTATCAATATCCGAACAAACGACTTAGGCGAAGAGCAATTTACCCAAGCAGGGTTTGGGCTGGGTAGTTTTAACACACAACGTGTATCATTAATACATAATACGGGCAGGTTGGATAATGACTGGGCGTTTCAACTGAGAGGGAGCCTTATACAGAGTGATGGTTTTATAGATAGAGCTAGTTCTGACTTGAAATCGGCCAATCTTGTAGCTGCCAAGTACTGGGAGAAATCGGTATTCAAAACCAATATTTTGCTCGGCAGTGAGCGAACATATCAAGCGTGGTGGGGTATTCCAGAGCCTACCTTCAACGGAGATATGGCGGGAGAGACACGTTACATCAATAACCTTTGGATAGGTGGTCAAGATCTCGAAAATTTACAGAATAGCAACAGCAAAACATACAACTACTATACCTACGAAAACGAGGTAGATAACTACAACCAAAATCATTATCAGTTTTTCTTTGATCACGAGTTTACGCCATTTCTAAAACTGAATACTGCGTCTTATGTAACCACGGGTAAAGGATATTTCGAACAATTTAAGGCCGGTGAAGATTTTGCCGATTACGGCATAGACAGCGTACAACCAACGGGAGATACTGCTCTATCTGGTAACGTGGTAAGACGCCGCTGGCTAGATAATACACTCGCCGGAGGTATTGCCAATATAACCTACCGCAAAGACCGACTAGAGACCGTAATAGGTGGCGGATATAGCAATTATCAAGGACGTCATTTTGGTGAGGCGATAGCTACAGAATTTACTGGTTACGAGGATATTAACGCCATTTATTATGACAATGATGCTACGAAGACCGATGCTAATTTTTATGTAAGACAATCGTACAATTACAATAATTTTATCCCCTACATAGATTTGCAATATCGCTTTGTGAATTATCAATTTGAAGGACTGGATGACAGTCTGGAGCTAGCACCACAAGAAGCAAACTTTGCGTTTTTCAATCCTAAGATGGGGCTCACTTACTTGCTTAGGAATCATACCTTCTACGGTGTATTTGCCATAGGTAACAGAGAGCCAGTAAGAGATGATTTTAGAGACAATACCACAACCTCACGTCCTAAGCACGAAACGATGGAAAACATAGAGCTGGGTTACAGATACGCCAACGGCAGAAAACGTTTGAACATCAACCTTTATGATATGCAGTATGATAATCAGTTGGTACTTACGGGAGCCGTAAACGATGTAGGAGAGGCCGTGAGAACCAATATAAAAAATAGCTACAGGCGAGGTGTAGAGATTGATTTTCAATATCCGATTACCACTAAATTGCAAGCAGGAGGTAACCTAACACTATCAGAAAATAAGGTAGAAGAATTTACCGAGTACGTAAGTGAATGGGATGGTGCATACTCGCTCATAGAAAAAGAGTATACCAATACTGACATAGCTTTCTCTCCTAATACCATAGCAGCGGCAATGTTGAGCTACAAGGCTAACGACCACTTTACACTGAGTGCTTCGGGTAAGTACGTAGGCCAACAGTACTTAGACAATACACAAAGTGAGGAGCGTAGCCTAGACGCTTTTACCAATGTAGATATGAGTATAAACTATAACACGGAGGCACTTCAAGGGGCTAAGCAAGTGAATGTAGGTTTGTTTTTAAATAATGTACTCAATCAGTATTACGCACCCAATGGGTATACATTTAGCGGTTATATAGCTGGTGAGCGTCAAGATTTCAATTATCTATACCCGATGGCTGGGTTTAACTGGATGATGAAGGTGAGTGTGGTCTTTTAAGACAGATCTTTGAGAAGTAGAAATGTAGGTTTGATGCGACTTGCGACTGTTAAACCTACATTTGCTTAAAATATTGCAGCAGTTTTGCCCATAGGAGAGTAGGTGTCGTGCTGTAATCACAATCTAACGATAGCAACTAATGGACCGGTGAAACGAGTATTGAAACATACGAAAAGAAAAATATACCGAGGATTGCAGTATATCCTATGGCTACTCCAAGGAAAACCGATTCCTGCCAATGACTATGTAAAACAACTTATAGTCAAAACGGGATTCAAGAAATCGAGACACACAACATTTGTAGAAACAGGAACCTTATTGGGCCGAATGACAGGGACATTATCTTCTGTGGCTAAGACTATTTTTTCGATAGAGCTAAACCCCGACTATGTAATAAATGCTAGAACCGTATTCGCGTGTAAAAGCACATAAATATTATAGAAGGCGATAGTGCAAACGAACTAGGTAAGCTGCTGCAAACATTAACAGAGCCTGCATTTTTTTGGCTTGAAGCACACTATAGCGGAGGCACTACTGCTCGAGCAGATAAAGATACACCTATTGTAAAAGAGCTTGAGCATATACTCACACACCCTATCAAAACACATACGGTATGGATAGATGATATGCGTTGTTTTGATGGTACACACGATTATCCTACCATAGATACTATTAGCGAATTGGTAAAAGAATTTTATACGGCCAAGCCTACCGATTTTGACGTGATAATTTTGAGTCCAAAGTAGATGATGTGACGTCTACTTGTAACGAAATTTTAGCTTTTTTCTCTGCGGCTTCAAACTAAAAAGTTTAAACAACTTCATAAGGTGCTCTTAATCCTTAAATCTACCCTTGCTAAATATTCGCACACCTGTATCTTTTCCTTTACGTAGAGCTCGTTGTTCCTCTTCTGGCAGGGCTGCTATAGACTTACAGTCGCTAGAGCACGTTCCAGCATACGCCTCCGCACACTTGGGGCATTGTATGAAAAGTAGATTGCAGGCCTTGTTTTTACAATTGGTATGATCATCAAAGGGTTCACCACATTGATGGCATTGAGCAATGATGTCATCCGATATTCGTTCATTAAGCCGTTCATCAAACACAAAGTTTTTGCCGATAAATTTATTTTTTAAACCTGCTTCTTTGGCATCACGTGCGTATTTGATAATACCGCCTTCTAGGTGATATACGTCCTTAAATCCTTTGTGTTTCAAATAGGCACTTGCCTTTTCGCAGCGTATGCCTCCCGTGCAGTACATAACTACAGGTTTGTCTTTCTGCTGTGCAAGCTCATCTACTACAAGTGGCAACTGGTCTCTGAAGGTATCTACATCTGGACACCACGCCCCTTCAAAACGGCCTACCTCGCTCTCATAGTGATTTCGCATATCTATGAGTATAGTGTCTTCTTGGTCGGTAAGGGAATTGAATTCTTCTACATTAAGGTATTGTCCGGGTTTAGATACGTCAAAGAGGTCATCGTTAAGCCCATCTGCTACGATTTTGTTTTTTACTTTGATAGCCAGTTTGAAGAAGGATTTTCCGTCATCGTCCACAGCAAAGTTGAGCCTCACACCATCTAGGAAAAAAATGTTGCCTAGTTCATGTTTGTACTCATCTAGGTTGCGATTTGGCACACTCAATTGGGCGTTTATACCCTCGTGAGCCACGTATATACGGCCCAGCACCTCGAGCTTACTCCAGTGATAAAATATGTGATCTCTAAACAGTTGGGGGTTGCCTATTTTGGCATATTTATAGAATGAGATAGTGGTACGAGGTTCGTTACTCGTTTTAATCTTCTCTTTCAGTACTTCCCCATTAATAGTATTATGCAATTTCATGTTACACCCTTTTTAATGTGGCTACAAAAGTAGGGCAATCACCGTAAAAGTTTATGCGGAGCATAGTAGTAGCCTATACGGCAAGCGGTGATGGATTTGAGAATGTGGTGCACCTTAGCTTCATAGAGCCCACTGAAAATGTGGAAACGGTACCTGCAGATGACAGTAAGGCTAAGGCCGATAAGTATCTCAAGGATTATACTGCCGAGTTAGAAAATCTAAGTGAAGCTGAGGTGTTTGTACTCAATGAAGTGAATAATGGGGAGTATGTGAAGTATTACGATGGGAGTGGGCAAATAGAAATAAAGGCTGAAACCAAAAACGGGAAATTTCACAGTGATTTTATAGAGTATTACGAAAATGGGACGGTACGTAGCGAAGGCAATTACCGCAAAGGACGTAAAACCGGCCGCTGGAAATACTACGATGAGCAAGGAGAACTCACCGAGAAAAGCTGGCAAGGAGTGTAGCCTGCACAAGCGGCTTTTTCAAAGTTTAGTCTTCCGTTTGTCTCTTTTATGTAAAAACGGCTGATTTGAAATCTAAAACCCGTTTTCAATCGTATTACTTTATATGAAGTCATTAACCTACGTCATATTATTGTTTCTGGTAACGGCCTGCAATGCTCAAAGCAATCGTACGGCGGTGACAGAGACCCAAACCAACATACAAACGAATACTGAAGTGAAATTTAACGTACTTACCGAAGCCGAACAACGCGTAATACTCAACAAAGGAACTGAGTACCCCGGCACAAGCGAATTTACTGATAGTGAGCAGAAAGGAACTTATGTCTGTAAGCAGTGTAACCAACCATTGTACACATCAGACACTAAGTTTAATAGCCATTGTGGTTGGCCGAGTTTTGATGATGAGATAGACGGAGCTGTTACCCGACTCAGAGATGCAGACGGCCGTAGAACAGAAATAGTATGTTCTAATTGCCAAGGACATTTAGGCCACGTTTTTGAGGGTGAAATGATGACGCCTAAGAATACACGTCATTGTGTGAATGGCATCTCGCTCAACTTTGTAGAAGGTGGAGAAGAACTACCGGCCTTAATACCAAACGAACCGATGGACCTTACGGGTATGGATACGGCCACATTTGGGGCAGGATGCTTCTGGTGCGTAGAGGTGCTTTTTGAAAAACTAAAAGGCGTACACTACGTAGAGAGTGGATATGCAGGCGGTAAGATTAAAAATCCAACGTATAAGATGGTGTGCCAAGGCAATACGGGTAGTGTAGAAGTAGCTCAGATCGTCTTTGACCCGAAAATAATAACCTACGAAAAGCTAGTAGATATACTCCTTCATGTGCACGACCCTACCACACTCAATCAGCAAGGAGCAGATAAAGGCACGCAGTATCGTTCGGTGGTTTTTTATCACAATGACGACCAGAAAGCGATAGCCCAACGGGTAATGCAACGAGTAGATGCCAGTGACCTATGGAGCGACCCTATAGTGACGGCTATAGAGCCTATCAACAATTATAGTACTGCTGAGCAGTATCATCAGAATTACTACAACTTAAACAAAGAGACAAATGGATACTGCAATGCAGTAATAGGGCCTAAGGTGGCTAAGTTTCAGTTGAAATATAAGAACTTGATAAAGGAGTGATGTCCTTTTTTGATTAATTGGTTAGTTAGGATCCCTCGCCGTAAGGCGGGGGATTTTTTTTTTGGTTTTTTAATACAATTCAATTGAACAATAGAATGACGCATATATCTTGTTTCTTTCCAAATCTTACATCGTTTAAAAAATGACCATAACTACGGCTATACTAATTTTTTCTGCCTTGTAATCTTAGAAAATGCTCGTAGAGAAGGAGGAGGTAGATATAACCAAGCTGAATGAAGAGATAAACCTACTGTACGTGGCTGTAACGCGTGCACGCAATCATCTGTATGTACCCGAGAGCCTGGTGCCTGAGGGTGTAGTGCCTACGCCTTCGTTGCATATCCTAAAGACAGAGGAGCATAATACCTCACGTAGCCAAACTGTTTAAGCCGTAAAAAGTTATCTGAAAGAAAAAACGGGAAATACGATTGCCCGAGAAAACAATAAACAGGCCTATCAAAAATGGACCCCAGAGCGTGATTATAGAGCTATTGCAAATGGCTGATGAGTGAATCCCTACTCGGGTTATCGCGGAGCATTTTCAAAGTACCACTGGAGCCATACGTTCACGACTCAAAAACCTTAATGATTGGTAAAAGCGAGACTATCGCTTGCTTATCTTATTGTTGGTGATAGTACGCTGTCGGGTGCATTTGTGTCTACCCTCTACCCAGCCTCGTAGTTTGTTATGCTTAGTGGTACGACCTTGTACGCGTTTACGCCACATTCTAAAGCTGCTGGGTTTCATCTCCCGTCGCATAAGGTTTATGACTTCCTTTTCTGTAAGTCCGAATTGTAGCTTTATGGTGTCAAAACTCGTGCGGTCTTCCCACGCCATTTCTATAACCCTATTGATATCTTGAGGCGGTAGTTGCATCTCATATAAAACCCTCATACAGCTATTTCGTTTGCCAAATTATTTGTGACAGAATAATACTATATTTGATTTTGATATTTATGAGTAGAATTTTTGGACTTATTACACTATTTGGTGGGTTGACGTTTCTTTACTTTTTGCAAAGTGCAAGTACTATAGGCGACAAGCCTCTTCCCCCCTTGGGTAATTTTTTGAATCCATACAGCGGTATATGGCAAAATGCCGAACCAGAGGATAGCTACACCGATTTGGAGCTTGCCAGTGATTCTATTAGCGATGATGTACGGATCGTTTTTGATGAGCGAATGGTACCGCACATTTATGCTCAAAATCTAAAAGATGCACTCTTCGCTCAGGGATATGTAGAAGCCTATCACCGTTTGTTTCAGATGGATTTGAGTACGCGGTCTCCAGATGGTAGACTTTCTGAGATTTTGGGCGAGAATCTATTGGCCTACGATCAAAAGCAACGTAGGCTGGGATTAAGCTACGCAGCAGATAATGCGGTGAAGAGTTGGGAAAAATTCCCGGAGCTTTTAACTAATATTGATGCCTACGCTGCAGGGATTAATTATTATATCAATCAGCTAGAGCCAGCAGACTATCCTATGGAGTATAAACTGCTTGACTTCGCTCCGCAACAATGGACTAACAGGCATTGTGCCCTATTACTCAAGGCTATGAGCCAAACTCTTGCCGGCTATGAGGAGGATGTAGAGATGAGCAATGCTCTCAAACTATTTGGCGAAAAAGATTTTAAAACCATCTATCCCTACTATAATCCAAAAGATGTGCCAGTGATAGAAGGACCTTACACTCCAGTAGACTATACCCAAGTGAGTGCAGTAGCCAATGCCGAATTAAGTGCGTACTTGCCACGCTTAGATCGCCCTCGCTCTCCAGATGGCGTAGGAAGTAACAATTGGGCTATAAACGGCAGTAAAAGTGAAACGGGTAGGCCGATTCTCGCAAATGATCCGCATCTCCCGCTTTCGTTGCCGAGTACGTGGTATGAAATTGCCATCACCACACCAGATTTTTCGGCACACGGGGTTACGTTACTTGGTATGCCTGGTATTATGATAGGTTTTAATGAGCATATCGCTTGGGGAGAGACCAATGTAGGTCATGATGTAATGGATTATTACTCGGTACAATGGACCGATAGTACCAAAACGTACTATATGTTAGATGGCAAAAAGACCGCCGCCGACTTAAAAATAGAAACCTACAAGGTAAAAGGAGTAGGAGAGGTGCACGATACCGTAAGATACACTCATTGGGGTCCTGTTGTAGAAGATGAAACCAATCTGGCTCTCAGATGGTTGGTGCACGATGGTGCTGCTACCCCAGAGTTTATGTCGTTTGTGGATGGCATGGGGTGTACAACATATGCTGAATATCTTGACGCCACGGGTTCTTTTCAGTCTCCAGCTCAAAACTTTATATATGCCGATAATAGTGGAGATATAGGGCTCCGAATTAACGGCAAACTTCCCATCAAAAGAAAAGGACAAGGGGTGACCGTAACAGATGGTAGCTCTAAGGCTAATGGTTGGCAAGGGTTCATACCTCGTAATGAAAATCCACAAGAATATAATCCTGCTCGCGGGTATGTAAGTAGCTCTAATCAATGGAGTACGTCACCTAATTACCCTTATTTTTATAATGGCAGATTCGAAGGTTATAGAGGTAGGATGGCCCACAGATTTCTCTCTCAGGATGATACTTTTGGCGTAGCCGAAATGAAAGCCCTACAACTTAATAATTATAGCATAGAGGCAGAGGAGGCTCTGGCAGTAATGTTACCCTTACTGGATAGCGTAAATAGAAAGAGGGCAAGAACTCTCACAGAATGGAACTTTGAGTATAACGCGGCTTCTAAAGCGGCACCGCTATTTGACGAGTGGTACACATCCTTTGAGCGGTTGCTCTGGGATGAAGTGTATGGTAGAAAGGATGTAGATCTGCCCGTACCACATACTTGGGTTACTATAAACCTTATCGGTAAGTACCCGCAGCATAAGTATTACGACATACAATCTACTTCCGTCAAAGAAACACTAAAGGACATAGTAAATCTATCTTTTGTTCAAGTGATTAACAACCCACAAATGACGCTAGGCAAGGCCAAAAAAGCGTACATCCCTCATCTTACACGTTTGCCTGCATTGTCTTCTGACACATTAAATATTGGCGGGACCAAACGTGCATTAAATGCGATGCGACAAACCGTGGGGCCAAGCTGGCGGATGGTGGTAGCCCTAGGTGATGAGCCAGAAGCTTACGGTGTGTATCCAGGAGGACAAAGCGGTAATCCAGCAAGTGCGTATTATTCCAACCAGATAGAAACTTGGGCTAAGGGGAGCTATAATAAGATACCTCTTGCTACCCAACCAGAAAAAATATCCAACCCGATTTTTAACATTACCATATCCAATGAAAAATAGTCTCGTCTTTATATTACTCTTCGTAGGCACGGTAATCGGCTCTATATTTTTACCATGGTGGATAGTAGCACCATCGGCTCTCATATTCACTTATTTTTCACGAACCACAGCCTTAGCAGGCTTCTTCATTCCATTGTTAGCAGTATTTTTAGCTTGGCTTGCTAGTATCTTTTTTTATGACGATGGAGCTATACGAGAGATATTGGGCAAATTGTTTCAAGTGCATGCCTTACTTACGCCGTTTATCGCGGCATTGGTAGGTGGTCTGGTATCGGGCTTATTTGGATTGGCAGGTGCTCTGCTGGCCAATAACCGAAGGTAAGAGGTATGATGCTAGAGGTACTTAGATGCCTCTCTTATGCTCAGAGGCTGCAAGGTGTAATGTGCTAAGAATGTGCTTACCCATGCTGCATTATACTTGGAGTATTGACGCAAAGCCCATCCTATGGCTTTTTTGATGAAAAATTCAGTGTCGTCCGCGTGCGGCAAGATACATTGGGTTAATAGCTGAGTATCTACTTCATCTTTGTATTTTAGCTGAAATATAATGCTTGTTCTCACGAGCCACATATTAGGACTTTTGTTCCAAGCAAGGATTACTTCTTCTTGGTGCTCTGGCCATTTCTTAAAGTATTGACCTACTACATTGCTGGCCAAAAAATCTATGGTGTCCCACCAGCTATTTGTTGTGAGAAACCACTCCAAGTCCTCAATGAGTTCAACACGCCATTGTTTTTTACTTCGCAATAAAAGTTCTTGAGCCACGTAGTGTGCCTCGCGATAGGGTGTGGTCCATAGTTGCTTTGCAAGGCTTACGGGGTCTTCAGATAATCCGTGTTCGGCGTATATTTCTTTGCAAATTTGTCTTCGGATAGGGCTTGGAACACCGTAAAAGGAAAACTTATCCTTCATATATGCCTTCATTTTGGTGGCGTTATCAAGGTCAGGTTTTGCTGAAAGTCTGGAAGTGATTTCGTTGAAGTAAAATTCAGAGGACAACATTTTGATAATAAATAAACTATGTTAATGCTGAAGGCAATCCTAGTAAACGTGAAATACCAATTAGGTGCGGTAAGCCTAATTACTTAGGATTAACCGAAGCACGTATACTGAACACGTGTGAGTAGTTTGCGGTACTTTGGTCGCCTATATCACTAAGGGCATAGTCTATCATAAGATTATTGAGTTTTAGCCCAAGACCTATGTTTGGCATAAATGTCCATTGTTGTTCGTAGTTGAGGTCTTTTTCTTGCTGAAAATTCCCTACTCCCCCACGTAGATAGATAATGTCCTTATAACTTGCCTCGATTCCCATATGGGGGTCTCCACTTATAATGTCTGTTTTTAGTAGCGTGTTTCTTCTACCATCGGTGTTTAGATCCACGTTTATCTCCGTAAGCAGACTAAAGTCTTGGGTGAAGTCAATTTTCTTAGCAGCACCCAATATAACTTTTGGCAAGGTAAGCTCTAGTGAATTAATAGGCACTTCGTTATTTGTGCTTCTAAAAACAGCCTCTTCTGCCTCGGTAAAGTTGAACTGCCACGCATTAAATGTAGTTGTGATATCTCTACCTATCACAGCAAAAGACCAATTATTATCTGTTTGATAGCGAGCACTAGCGTCTATACCAAACCCCCAAGCAGTGGTAAACTCTCCTGCTCTTCGATGTACCACCTTAGCACTGCCGCCAAAACTAAGACCATCTATGGATGATTTTTGAGCATAGCTTACAAAAAAACCATAGTCAACTGCACTAAACTCTTTGACTCTGTCATAGTTTATTTGTCCATTGCGTATAAGATCCAATGTGTTTGGAATGCCGTCTACACCAAATCGTACCATTGCAAAACTTAGAGCTGCATTGTCTTTTATTTTAGTCCCTAGAGCCACATAATCATAATTGGCTAAGCCATTCAGGTAATTGCTATGCATCACACTGATTTGTAATTTGTCTTCTTGGTTTACTAAGCCAGCAGGATTCCAAAATCCTGCGGTGACATCGTCGACAGAAGCAACTACCGTATTTGACATACCGAATGCTCTGGCTCCTACACCGATTGACAAAAACTCATTACTGTATTTAGGAGTAGACTGAGCTAATGTTTCTGTTGTGGTAAGGCACAGTATCAGTGCCGTTATGATCACATACGTAGTGTAGAAAAATCTCATCGGGTAAGTTAGTTATAATAGCTGTATTTCTAAAGCATCAATAGAACGCTCCAGTTCAGGTTCTATTGTCTCACAAATGTCAATTAATAACTGACGCTGATCATCCGTAAGTTCTATCATATCTAAGTGACGACAAACTCCCTCTACAGCTGCTACTACATTTTCCAAGCTTGTGTAGCTTCTTAGGAAACCAGCTTTCATAAATCTACGGTGCTGCCCTTTCCATAGTTCGTCATCTTGCAAGCCTGCATATCGCATAAATTTAAGAATCCAGTCCATCTCTACACTGTCTACCATATTATAGAAATCATCAGCAAGGGAAGGGTTTTTGTCCAATAATATCTTGTCGAGCAATACCTCTACCATGATATGAGTGATGAAATAGTCGCGATTGATATCCTTATCGCCACTCTCACGTATCATGTCTGTGGCCTTGTTGGTAAGGTTAACAAAAGTCATCCAGTTGTGAAACTTACGGTCACTGGCGAAGTGCTTGTTTGTGCCGTCATTCATACTCGCTATCTCCTTGGTAGTGAAGGTGATATTCTTGTATGGATTAATACGTAACTTAGGGATATGTGCTCTCGCCAAATCGGGCAGTATCAAACCTATGTTGTAATACTTATTGTCTTCATCCTGATCAAAGTAGTAATGACTTAAATAATTCATTAATGCAAAGAAAATGAAATGTAACCAATAAATAGCAAGGTTTTGGGTAAGGCGTTATATTTACTGCACTATCGGAGCTGTCTAGGTGGTTAGGTTTTTTTAAGATTGGTGTGGTTCGCCTAATGATTAGCTGTTAAGACGTTGCTCCAGAGGAGCATTATGTTGGTCGTACTAAAAGAGTGGGAGTGGTAAAAACCTCGTAAGGATGATATTTTTTTCAATGGCCGAATATCCTTCTGCTAGGATTAGTGAATTCATCATATAAACAAATCTTCCATTCAGCACTTTATACGGCATAGGTAAACACAGCCGATGATTTATCCCTTCGTAATGAATTTACTCAATATCTAATGGGAGCAATATGATATTTTTTGGAGTATAGAATTCCGGTGAGGGTAAGATTCATATTACCTCTTAAAAATCCTACTTTCGCATCCTTGAAAAGTGCAACCAAAACATCAGACAAGCTCGGTACGGCGAGTGTCAAGAGTTTATTGATTCAACAATCTTTGCCAGCGGCATTTGGGTTTTTGGTGATGTCGGTGTACCAATTGGTAGATGTTTGGTTTGTAAGTAGATATGCCGAAGGAGAATTGGCAATCGCGGCTATTACGGTGGTATTGCCAGTTACGTTTCTTATCTCCTCTTTTGGTATGGCAGTGGGTGTAGGTGGAGCTTCGGTACTGGCTAGAGCATTGGGCGAGGGTAGTCCTGAAAAGGCACAGAAAACATTTAATAATCAGATACTTTTAACCTTAGGTTTTGTGCTCCTTTTTGTACTCATGGGTTATGTTTTTCAAACGCAATTACTCACACTCTTCGGGGCTAATACCGAAATAATGCCCTATGCAAAGAAGTATTTTAATATTTTATTACTTGGGTTGCCTTTCTTGGGTTGGGCCATGATGAGTAATAATACCATACGTGCGGAGGGTAAGCCTAAGGTGGCTATGCTCACTATGATTATCCCTGCAGTATCTAATATTGTGCTGGATTATGTCCTCATACTCCAATTTGACATGGGATTAGAAGGAGCTGCTTGGGCTACTACTACGGGGTATATGCTTAGTGGTCTGTATACTTTATGGTTTTTCTTATCAGGCCGCAGTGAGCTTTCTTTTGGTCAAGGACCACTTCGATTGGATTTCCCTATAGTAGGTGAGATTGCTTCTATAGGTTCGATAACCCTTGTACGCCAGAGTATGTTTAGCTTATTGGCTATAGTGCTTTATGGACAGCTAGATAAATGGGGACAGGTGGAGTATGCGGCTACACTGGGAGAGAGTGGAGGCTCTCACGCTATTGCTATTTACGGATTGATACGAGGATTTACCCTTTTTGTCGCATTCCCAATCATTGGGATTATGCAGGGGCTTATGCCTATCGTAAGTTATAATTACGGAGCCAATAATGGTGAACGCGTAAAGGAAGGAGTTTGGCTTGCGATGCAATGGACTACAGTTATATCACTGCTGCTACTAAGCGTTATCGTTATTTTCCCAGAAGAGCTTATTGGTATATTCACTGAGGATAAAGATTTATTAGCACACACACCAAGGGTATTGCAACTTATATTTGTATCGTTACCTGTGATGGGTATCGGTTTTATAGGTGGAGCCTACTTTCAAGCGGTGGGCAAACCGATACCAGCGTTGGTCCTTACCCTTGCTCGTCAAGGATTATTTATGATTCCGCTTATGTTTATCCTTTCTTCTGTAGTGGGGTTAGATGGTGTTTGGGCATCTCTTCCGGCCGGTGAAATACTAGCAGGTATATGGGCCGCCTTGTGGTTGTATCAGGAGGTGAGTAAGTTGAAGGATAGAAAATCAGAATCTACAGAAATAGATACAATCGGTACATAAAACTGGACTATTCAACTTGGTTTTTGCATTTAGAAGGCGAGTATTCCTTAGATGAAAAAATCAAGATAACTGCCTGTTTACCATTCCTAGACTAGTTTTTTTAAGTTTTGGGGTCGTATATCTAAGACTTGGCATTCCAATTGAATTAATTAGGGTAACAAATTTTATATATGAATCCATTGTATAAATTATTTCCTTTTTTGCTTGTATTTACACTTATTGTCGGATGCCAAAAGGAGCCCCTCGGTCCGGCCAACTTAGTTATAAGTGATGTTCACTTTACAGAGACCTACAGCAGTGTTTACTTAGATGTTCCTGATGGTTCCTATCAGCCTGATAATCCTAATTTTCATCCTAATAAACCAGAAACGTGGACCGGAAACATGGCTCAATACGTGAAGCACTTTCGTGGGTACACAGCAACCTACAATATTGAAAACATTGGTCCCGGAATAGCTTACGACACAGAAATCGACATCATCTTCATATTCAAAAATGGCGAAGAGGAGATCAAAACTGGTAAGATTGGTAATCTACACCCAGATAGGACTTATAAGTCCTCTGCGAGTATAAATTCTATAAATAATGAATTAGAAGAATGCTATGGTGAAGCTTACTGGTTTGACGAATAGTATAGTCAATATTTCCTCTAAAAGGAGAGGCTAAATTTGTCTAATTGTATTGCCAATAGGCCAACAGTACTCTGTTTCTTAGTTTAAATATCAAAAGCCCCCTCGATAATTGCTTTTTGCTCTTTCTTGTGTACAGATGCATAACCTGTTGCTGGGCTGGCACTGCTTCTACGTGTTATTTCTTTGAACCCACGAGCCCAATCATAACGTAAGATATGCATCCACGCTCCCATATTTTTAGGCTCCTCTTGTACCCAGCAGAATTCTGCTTTTGGATACTTTTTCATAAGATTCTCCATTTGCTTCTCAGGCATAGGGTATATTTGCTCTAATCTTACAACGGCTACATCCTTGCGGTTGTCCGCTTGTTGTTTTTCAAGTAGGTCGTAATATATTTTACCAGTACACAGGTTCACACGTTTTACCTTTTTGGTGTCTACGTAGCTGTCGTCTATCAATTCTTGGAAAGAGCCCTCTGTAAATTCAGATGTAGCACTCACGCACTTCGGATGACGTAATAAGCTCTTAGGACTCATTACTATCATTGGTTTTCTGAAGTCGCGATGGATCTGACGACGCAATGCGTGAAAGAAATTAGCCGGTGTAGTGATATTCATCACCTGCATATTGCCCATAGCACAAAGCTGTAAGTAACGCTCTAGTCGAGCACTACTATGTTCGGGTCCTTGTCCTTCGTATCCGTGAGGCAATAGCATTACAAGCCCACTATATCTACCCCATTTGGTTTCGCCACTAGCGATAAATTGATCTATAGTCACTTGGCATCCGTTAGAGAAATCACCAAATTGTGCTTCCCATATCGTAAGTCCTTGTGGATTGCTCATAGAGTAACCATATTCAAATCCAAGAACAGCATACTCGGATAGTAATGAGTTGTATACCTCGAATTTCTCTTGTTTGTCGCTGATATGATTCAATGGTACATACTTGCCAGCACCGTTCTCCATATTCACTACCGAATGGCGGTGAGAGAAGGTTCCTCGCTCTACATCCTGACCGCTAATACGAACACCGTGTCCCTCTTGCAGAAGCGTTCCGTAGGCTAATGATTCGCCCATAGCCCAATCGTATACACCGTTAGCAAGCATTTGCTTTCTATCGTTATACAGTTTGGCTACTTTACGTATAGGTGTATGATTTTCAGGTATATCGGTAATAGCCTTAGCTACGGTTTCGAGTGTTTTTTTGGTAACCGCAGTTTTGGTAGGCACCTCAAAGTCGGCTTTCGTGCCGCTTTTGAGTTTCATCCACGTATTCTTTGGAAGATTGTTATCCTTTGGTTTTTTGTCTGCACGCACATCTTCTAGGTCCTGCTGTAGCATCGCCTTAAATTCCTTCTCCATTTGCTTAGCAAGATTCGCTTCTATGCTACCCTGTTCACTAAGTTTTCTGGCATATATCTCACGAGGATTAGGGTGTTTGGCTATTGTTTTGTAGAGTACAGGTTGGGTAAACTTAGGCTCGTCCCCTTCGTTATGGCCATACTTACGATAACCTAATATATCTATAAATACATCGGTATTAAACTCCTGACGATATTCTAAAGCCAGTTTTATGGTGTAAATCACTGCCTCTACATCATCGCCATTCACGTGAAACACAGGACTTTTAGTCGTCTTAGCTACGTCGGTGCAGTATATGGCCGTACGAGCATCGGTGTAGTTGGTCGTAAATCCAATCTGATTGTTGGTTACCAGATGTAATATACCTCCTACATTGTATCCATCTAGCCCCGCCATTTGTGTAACCTCATATACTATGCCCTGACCTGCGAATGCTGCGTCACCGTGTATGAGTATGGGTGTGATTTTGCTGATGTCGTTATCGTACTGCTTGTCTATTTTTGCTCTAGCTACACCTTGTACTACGGGGTCTACGGCCTCTAGGTGACTAGGGTTCGGACACAGGTTCAATTTCACCTTATTACCGAGGCTTGTTTCTACCAAACTTGTGTAACCCAAGTGGTATTTTACATCACCTTCAAATACAGATTCCTCATACGCCTTTCCTTCAAACTCATTGAATATTTCAGCATAGCTTTTTTGCATAATGTTGGCGAGCACGTTAAGACGACCTCGGTGTGCCATGCCTATGATAAACTCCTGTACACCGTGGGTAGCACCTAGTTCTATAGCCGAATCTAGTGCAGGTATAAGTGCTTCTAGCCCTTCCAGTGAGAAACGCTTTTGGCCTACGTATTTGGTATGCAGGAAATTTTCAAAGGCTACAGCTTTGTTAAGTTTTTCGAGAGCAAGTTTCTTTTGTTCCAAGGTAAAGTCTGGCGTATTCTTACGCTTTTCCATACGTGTTTGCAGCCACTCTATTTTTTTGGGGTCACCCAGATACATATACTCGGCACCTATGCTTCCGCAATATGTCTGCTCGCAGTGAGCAATTATGTCTTTCAATTTGGCAGGGCCTAAACCTATGGCAACACCTGCGTTGAATTTTTTATCTAAATCTGTTTTGGTAAGACCAAAGTTTTCGATGCTCAAATCAGGTGTGTAGGTTCTACGCTCTCTTACCGGATTGGTTTTAGTAAAAAGGTGGCCACGAGTACGATACCCATTGTTGATTAAGTTTAGGACGTTAATCTCTTTGAGGGCATCCTCACTTACTGCTCCTCCGGCATCATTTAGGCCGAGGTCTCCATAGGCTAGGTCAAAGCCTTCGAAAAAGCGTTGCCAGCTTTCGTCTACCGATGATTTGTCTGCTTTGTATTGTTCGTACATGTGGTCCAGAGAGTCCACGTCTGCGTTGCTGAGATAAGAATGGTTGAGCATCGTTTTAATGTTAACACAAAAATATAAATGTGGTTTACATTGACGGTGTATTTGTTACCTAAAAAAATGAGAGTTTTATACGTGATATAAAGATACGATGATATGCACTGCTGCAGCACTTTCTAAAAGTGGGTATTCTGGCTGAATTGGAGTGTCAAGAATGAACCTCGCGAAACATTTATAACACTGTTATGTAGTCACTTCACTGGTTTCAAAATACGGTAGCTTGCTCCTACTTGGATAATATCTGTTGTGCTATACCCTATTTCACCATAAGCTCCCCAATTGTCATTGAAAAAATACCGCATCCCAAAATGGCCGCCAAGGCTAATCTCAGGTAATGGTATAGATACATTAAGCGTGGAACCTTCCGCTCCGCTAGATATATTTTTCACCTTATTGATACTGAAACCAATTGAGCCTCTTCCATATAAGTCTATCTTCTCACTTCGGTGAAAGTGTGTCAACCCACGACCTCCAAAACTGAATGAACTTACGCGGTATTGCACCGATTGGTTGATGTCAAAGTTGCCTGCGTCTGAGGCACCACCTAGATACTTTTCAAAAAAATAATCAATGTCTAAGTAGTCGTTTCTCAGGACATTTCCTACCGAAAATTCTGGTGTGCTTGCTTGTGAAAAACTGAGGTATAGCCCCAGCGATAACTTTCTATCAATGGCGTAACCATAACTAAACGTCATTTGAGGTATGGATCTTCCTTGCTCTATGGCGTTGCTGCAATGACTCAGTGAGTTTATTGTACTAACAGCGATACCTGCAAGATTAGGATAGCCTATATCTGCGTTAAAGAGGTGGTCTCCCTCATTCTAAGGAGCTGGTTTTACATACTCTTGGGCAAAGGAATTAAGTGAAAGAACGAGACATAGTGATAGGATTATTTTATTCATTTCTTTTAAGACGTACAAAAGGATTTAGGTAACTACTTATGGACGAGCATAATAACCTTGATACGCCTTTGGAGTCCTAATTAAGTATTTCTGTAAAGGTTTATGTAAAACAAGGTCAATCAAGTAATTTTGACCCACCTTAAGAGAATACGACAATTATGCCCAAAATAATATATACCAAGACCGATGAAGCCCCAATGCTGGCCACTTTTTCTTTTTTGCCTATTGTACAAGCCTTTACCAAGGCAGCAGGAGTACAAGTAGAAACGAGGGATATCTCATTGGCTGCACGTGTATTGTGTCAGTTTCCCGAGTATTTGGAGCCTGAGCAACGCGTAGGAGATCACCTTGCAGAGCTTGGTGAACTTGCCAAAACACCAGAAGCTAATATTATTAAGCTACCTAATATATCGGCATCTGTACCGCAACTCAAAGAGACCATAAAAGAGCTGCAGGCTAAAGGATACAACATACCCAACTACCCAGATAACCCATCAACGGATGAAGAAAAAGCGGTAGCGGCCAAATACAACAAAGTAAAAGGAAGTGCAGTAAATCCTGTGCTGAGAGAAGGGAACTCAGACCGAAGAGCACCAAAGGCGGTAAAAAATTATGCCAAAAACAATCCGCACCGTATGGGTAAGTGGAGTGCAGACAGCCTTACCAAGGTGAGCACAATGGGTGCAGGTGATTTTAGAAGTAACGAAAAGTCTACTACTATTTCTGAGGCGACTACATTTACTATAGTACATACCGATACTGCGGGCAACAAAACAGAACTAAGAGCTGCAGCACCACTTCAAGCTGGTGAAGTGATAGATGCTACGTATATGAGCAAAAAAGCTCTCCTGGCATTTTTGCAAAAAAGTATAACCGAAACGAAGGAGAATGGCACATTGCTTTCTCTGCATATGAAAGCAACGATGATGAAGGTCTCAGACCCCATCATCTTTGGTCATGCGGTTCGTGTTTATTTTGATGAATTGTATGCCAAACATAGCGATGCCTTTTCTCAATTAGGGGTAAATCTTAATAACGGATTTGGCAATTTGGTAGGTAAACTAGAAGAACTTGACGCATCCCAAAAAGAAGAAATTCTATCGGATATAGCTGCGGTGATGGAATCGCAACCAGACTTGAGTATGGTAAATAGTGATAAGGGTATTACAAACCTACATGTACCAAGTGACGTAATCATAGACGCGAGTATGCCAGCTATGATTCGTAACGGAGGTAGAGTTTGGGATAAAAACGGAGATGAGCGAGATACCAACGCTGTTATTCCAGATAGTAGCTATGCTTCTGTTTTTCAAGCGACCATCGATTTTTGTAAAAAACACGGTGCCTTTGACCCCACTACAATGGGTACAGTGCCTAATGTAGGCCTAATGGCTCAAAAAGCGGAAGAATATGGAAGTCACGATAAGACTTTTGAGCTAGCATCTGCAGGTACAGTTCAGGTGATAGACGCTGATGGAAATGTATTGTTAAGCCACGATGTAGAAGAAGGTGATATCTGGAGAATGTGTCAGGTGAAAGATGCACCGATACAAGACTGGGTAAAACTTGCGGTAAACAGAGCGAGAGCTACCGGTTCGCCAGCCGTATTTTGGCTAGATGAGACCAGAGCTCACGATGCACAGCTTATTACTAAGGTGAACACCTACCTGAAAGACCACAATACCGATGGGTTAGAATTACACATTATGGCTCCTTATGATGCTACGCAATTCTCCCTTGCTCGTATCAAGGAAGGTAAAGAGACCATATCAGTTACGGGTAACGTACTTAGAGATTATCTCACCGACCTTTTCCCCATATTAGAATTAGGTACGAGTGCTAAGATGCTCAGTATCGTTCCATTGATGAATGGCGGAGGTCTTTTTGAAACAGGTGCAGGAGGTAGTGCTCCAAAGCACGTGCAGCAGTTCGTTTCGGAGAATTACTTGCGTTGGGATTCACTAGGAGAGTTCTTAGCCCTTGCCGTATCGCTTGATCACTTGGGTCAAACGTTTAACAATGCAAAAGCGAGTGTGCTTGGTGCTGCTTTGGATGAAGCTACTGAGAAATTCTTGGCCAATGACAAATCTCCAGCACGTAAACTTGGGCAGATAGACAACAGAGGTTCACACTTTTACCTAGCTATGTATTGGGCAGAGGCTTTGGCTAATCAAAATGATGATGCTGACCTAAGAGCTCAGTTTGGGCCAATAGCAGAACTAATGGGCAGTAACGAGAGTAGAATAAACGAAGAATTAGTAGGCGTACATGGCAGTGCGGTAGACATAGATGGATACTATATGCCAGATGATGCTAAAACGAGCAGAGCAATGCGACCAAGCGAAACCTTGAATGGTATCCTTGGAGGTGTGGTGAGTGCCTAATTACTCTACTTCCCAAATGATTTTTCCTTCTGTATCAATGTACCCAAATTCGTTTTTGTAGGTATATTGATACAGATTTTCACTGGGTAAATAGCGTATCGTATTGCAACGTGGTGCTACAATGTAAAACGCATTCAAATCACATATTCCTGAGGTTTCATTGAGCCCGACGATACACACGCCGTTGCTCGGGGGATCTACAAATCCGTATTGTGGTATGATACGATAAAATCCATCGCTATCTATCAATCCCCATTTATTATTGAGTTTGACACGAGCAAGTCCATTTACGAACGGTTCTGCATCTTCAAAATAGATGTTAAACACGTTTTGGCCGCTTGAGTTCACATAAAAATAACGTTTCCCATTTTGTATAAGCAGATATCCTGAGTGGAAACCACCTTTGGCCTTTCCTTGTACTTTGGCCAGGGTGTCACCGTTCTCATATATAATGTATGCTGTTCGGCGACGTTGGGTTACACTCTTACCATTCTCAAAAGGGGCAAGATTCATATAATTGAAGTTGACCGTTTTTTCTCCTTGTGTGTCTATGGCTCCGGTATTCCGTAGTCGCTTTACAACTTGTTTGCCGTCACTCACGCCCGATTTTACCATTGAGCCGCGTATTTTTTTTATTTTTTTGCCTGTGCTGTCGCGTAGGGTTGTAGTTCCACTCACATAGGTAGTGAAATAGCCTTCTCTGTAATACACTTTGGTATATTTTGGTTTTATAATGAGTTCACCCTTGCTATTTATTATGCCTTTTTGATTGCCCTTTCTTACTATGGCGTACCCTTGCTTGTTGATGGATTCAGCACGCGTGTATTTCCCCTTGGTGGTAAATTCGCCTTCACGGTTTATATACCCATAAAACTTGCGATTACTGTACTTGGGGCTGTATCTCACCATGGCTACCCCATTCACAAATGGTCCTGCTTTATAATACTGCGGTTCAATGGCCCATTCTCCGTTATCGTCCAAATAGCCAAATACCCGCGATTTTTTAGCAGGCATGAGTCCTTCAGCATATTGCCCTAGGCGGCTGTAATGATAGGAGGAAAGTAGTGTGCCGTTACTGTCTATGATTGCCATTTTTCGGCGGTCTGCGAGCCCTCCGTACCCATTATAAAATGCTGATATTCTATGTATTGCAGAGAATGTATCACGACTGCCATCTTTACGAAGTAAGCAAGTAGTATAGTCTGTAAAACACCACGTGCTATTATCTGTAAACGGAAGTGCTTTGGTGTACTGCACGGGAGATATAACCTTGCCATTGTCAGATACATATCCATACCTTTTTTGAGCGGAGGTAGTTTTTATAAGAGTGTGATTGGTGTTGGGCAAAAAGGAGATGTGTTTATACAGCGGCTGGAGTATGTACTCCCCGTCGGTATTTATCATGCCGTACAAACTATCTTTGGTGGTGATTATAGCCCTATGGTTATGAAAATCAGTAGCCTGTACAATCTTGCGTAAGCTAAATTCACGCGGTTGAGATATAAATTTGCCGTCGCGGTCTAAGTAACCCCAATAGCCTAAGCCGTCCAGGTAGAGGAGGTAACGTCTCTGTCTGTTGAGTGAGTTGTCTCGTGAGGTAAATCCAAACTCAGCCAAGTAGCTATTGATGCTTCTAATATTACAGTTGTGTGGAGACGTGCTAAGAACCATTTTGGTCCCCATAAATATTTTAGCATATCCATTTTTATACTCGCTGATGTACTTGGTGTTATACCGCATTATGCGGCCCGAGTATTTGTTTACCGTTGCAAAATACGCTCCTCCGGTGATGATACGCATTACGTTGGTGGCAGTATCTCCTAGTGCAGATGTGTCTATGTACAAGATGCCTGCCCGCATCACCGCCCGAAATCGTCTTTCATCTACAAGACCGTAGCTGCTACTGCTCATTACTGTAGTGCTTCGTGTAAGGCGGGTGGTGCGTGAGGCGAATACTTTGCCAAGTACTAGACTTGTACCTCTTAGTTTACGCACCTCATCATATATCGGAGCAACGACAACTCTACCTTCCGTATTTCGCAGTCCCCACTTTCCTCGCTCATCCTGATACCAATACTGGCTTATTTGATTGGCGGTGCTTTGTTGTCCGTTTACGATGCTCATACTTATGCGGCCACCGAGCCTGAGTGTTCCTGTTCTATTAAAACGCATAGAATCTACCATTTGCCCGAGGCTATCGAACTCATAGAGGTAAAAAATAGAATCGCGTTTGGCTTTTACTACACCATCATCTCCCACAGCAACAAAGGTGTAATCTACCGAAAGCAGTGCCTGTGCCTGCGTGCCTATCAGGCCATAAGCTCCGTTTTTGCGAACGATGCACACATTGTTTTTGAATGGGCCTATGGATGCGTATAGCTCCTCGTTAGGGGTATTACCCATAGTATCTACTAGCCCAAATCGTGAACCGTCATACGTGATAGTGTAGGATGATCCTAATTGGTTGTAGAGGTTTTTGAACTGTGGTTCTATGATGCGTTTTTTGAGATGAATGTTGTATAGGCCTCTACCATTCTTGTTGGCGACTTGTATTAAGCTATTTCTGAAATGGGTGTATCGCCCCTTTACGGAGTCTTCCAGCGTGCCCGTTTTAGAATTGAGAAGATAGAACATGCCATCCTTTGCACACTGAAAATAGGAACCATACACCGGACTTATATCGGCAAAGAAAGCTTTGTATATCAGAGCTCCATCTTTTTGATAAATGTGTTTTTCTCCAGAGGGTACTTGAGCTATGAAATGGTCTGGATAAGGCGTTATATAGACATACTCTTTGGGGATAATATTCTGTCCATCAGTGGTGTAAATGCCCGTTTTGTTGTTTTTGCTTATGTAGTAATATTCATCAAATATGATATGGTCCAGGCTATCCTCTCGTATAACGAGATTGTTGTTTATATCTACGAGTGAACTAGTTGCCGTATCAGTGGTGATAAAATGGTCTGTAGCTTCTAGAAACTCTAGCTTTAAATACTGAGCATCAATGGTTCGATTGGTAGCCTTATTATACCAGCCTAACAAGTTCTGATGGCGGTAGACGATAATATCACCGTGTATTTCAGATATGTTTTGAAAAGCGAGGGTTTGCGTTGCCCGCCCTTGTTTATTGATAAGTAGGCTCTGGCTATCTTTTTTTACCCAAGTAAAATCACGATCCTCAAAGGGTAAACAGAAATCATAGGCTGGAGGAATAACCCAGTTCTTCTGATTATCTATAAACCCCCATTTGCCGTCTGTTTTCACAGGCAGTAAATTTCCATCGGATTGGCCCAAGGCCCACGTAGACAGAAAAATACCGGCTATAAGAAGTAGCCTTTTGATCAAAATAGCTGTTACAGATTATCTAAGTATGCTTGAATATCTCGTTTGCTACTTACGGAGAAGGAGGTAGGGTTGAAGTTTAATGTTTGCTCCTTATCTGCTCGTGGATTTTGGGCGGTGAGTGCTTTAAACTGTTCGTTGCTAAATTCAAAAATATTTCCTTCATCATCAAAGGTGATGAGTGTATTGTCCTCGTGAGGAGCATATATGAAATATCCGTTTGCACCGCTATATAAAGGCACCGCCTCGTTTTTGCCTCTTTTCTTGATAATTAAAAAGGCTTGCTTTACCATTTTTTGAAGTGCGGGGAGCATAAATACAGCTGCGAAGCTAATTTTTCGACGTCCTTTCATACGCAGGTAGCGGTCGCAGTTATATATCCCAAATGAGCTTACAGATAGCGTTCGTTGAAATTTAGCCATTTTCTTACTGCGTTCTTCTAGCTCTTCTTTGTTGGCCACACTCTCTTTAAACGCCTTTAGCTTTTTGTTAAATGCCGCTTGGGCGTTTTTCCAGTTACTGCCAAATAGTACGGGTTGTACGCGAGTTTGCACTTTTCTATCACCTACTTTCCCGGTGAGTTGGAATACAGAGTTGTCTCTATCTACACACGTGAGGTTGGGGTCGCGTATTGTCTTTTCAAAAAGCTGAGCATCCTCTATGGTGTTATCCTTCAGTTTCCATAATACATTATCAAAATGTCTGAACTCAGGATTTTTTGTTCTATCTATTGCCAGTTCAAACACGAAATCATTGCTCGATGCTTTTTTGATTTCAATTGGTTTTTGAGGAGTAGGGAAAAATGAAAGTTGCTCTACCACTTGGGCTCTCGCAGTATTGCTTGCCACAGGAGTATTTTTATACTCTTCGGTCCAGAGTCCTTCTTGTTTGTCATACGAGTAAAAGTTGTAATTTTCCTCGTCCTTGTAAGTAGCAAGGTCTACGCGAATAGTTTTGTTATTGGCAATGCGTACTTCGTTGCCTTGCTCGTCTGTACCTTCTATTTCAAACATTCCTGCCGTTTCAAAAGCTTCTAAGCTTCCGTCTTCGGTAGTTACGTGCATGGGGATACCACTAAGGATAACATCACTGGCAGTATGAAATTCTTTAAAAGCAAGTTGTACATCACCTTTTATAGGATTGCCATCTTGGTCTACGAAGGCATTTTTGGGTACGGTGATGGTGGTACCGTTTTCAGTGGTAACGGTGTTCTCTTCGCCGGGAGATATACGATAGGTAGTGGACTTTGAGTTCACTTGTGGAAGTGGCTCGTTTATTTGCTTTGCAACTGCGTTTGCATGAATAGTCACACTACTTTGGTCTTCTGAGAGTTCTATTTGAGAGGTAGAGTCGTCGCCATCAGTTGGGTCTTGCTTTGTTTTGCTGGTAGGAGAACAAGCATAGAATAGAACGAGTGCAAGAGCTAAGGTTATTGTTAAATTTTTCATATTACGGTTTAAGTTTTAATAAAATAGTGAAACGGTATCTAGGTTTCATTTATTACACTAACGTTACAAATGACATTATTTTACAAAAAAAATGGGAACCACTACGTGCTCCCATTTTTCGAAATTTCATTTTGTTAATGTTAAC
The DNA here is from genome assembly GCA_018700895.1 of Bacteroidota bacterium. GTDB lineage: Bacteria > Bacteroidota > Bacteroidia > NS11-12g > UBA9320 > UBA9320. The sequence goes on along the minus strand of JABIUV010000024.1, from coordinate 69,411 downwards.
TATGAATGGCTCTATTTTCGGTTGCGGCTAGTGCTGCTTCCTTAGTCACCTCACTTGTGGTAGGGTGAGCATGACACACACGTGCTATATCCTCGGCACTCGCTCTGAACTCCATAGCTGTCGCTATTTGTGTTATCATATCTGCCACTCGTGGTCCTATCATATGAGCACCAAGCACTTCGTCTGTCTCCGCATCTGCGATTATTTTTACAAATCCATCGGTATCCATACCTGCTACGGCTCTTCCGTTAGCTCTGAATGGGAATTGCCCCACTTTGTATTTTACACCTGCTTCTTTGAGTTGCTCTTCGGTTTGCCCTACGCCTGCTACCTCTGGCCAGGTATATACTACACCCGGTACTAAGTTGTAGTTGATATGCGGCTTTTGACCTGCTAGCATTTCGGCTACGGCTACACCTTCTTCTTCGGCTTTGTGAGCAAGCATAGCTCCTTTTACTACATCACCTATTGCGTAGATATTAGCAGCAGAGGTTTGTAAGTGTTCGTTTACTTCTACTCGTCCTCTGTCGTCTAATTTTACTCCAGCATTCTCGGCATTGAGTCCTGCGGTATAAGGTCTTCTGCCCACGGCTATGAGGCAGTAATCTCCTTCCAGCGTTACTTCTCCTTTTTTGCCTTCGGCTGTTACGGTAACGGTTTTCCCTTTGGTTGTTACACTCGTTACTTTGTGACCAAGGTGCAATTTCATACCTTGTTTTTTCATCACGCGTCCCATCTCTTTGCCTAGACTCGCATCCATACTGGCTATAATGCTTGGTGCGTACTCTACTACGCTTACCTCTGCACCAAGTCTATGGTATACCGAGCCTAACTCTAGCCCGATTACGCCACCGCCTATTACGATGAGGTGTTTGGGTATTTCTTTGAGCTCCAAAGCTTCGGTACTCGTGATTACACGTTTTTTATCTATCGCTATGCCGGGTATACTACTTGGCTTACTACCTGTAGCGATTACAATATTTTTACCTGTAATGTTCTCCGTTTTTTCACCTGCTATTTTTACTGTGTTAGCATCTACAAATGAACCCATACCCGTATAGGTGTCTATCTTATTCTTCTTCATCAAGAACTCCACACCCTTTGTCATTTGGTCTACCACGCCTTGCTTACGTGCTACCATCTGCTTAAAGTCTATTTTGGGCGTGCCCACGTTTATACCATGGTCTGCAAACTTATGTACGGCATCGTGGTACTGGTGAGAGCTGTCTAGCATAGCTTTACTAGGGATACAACCCACATTAAGGCAAGTACCTCCTAGGGTATTATACTTTTCTACTATGGCGGTTTTCATTCCGAGCTGTGCACATCTTATGGCACATACATAGCCGCCTGGGCCGCTTCCTATTACTATTACGTCGTAGTTCATTGTATTATGTTCTTTGGTGTTATCACTGGCTAGTATATCTCCTCTTGTTGCTCTACTCTTATGCCTACGGCTCGTACATTTTGCAATGTTTGGAGACGCATATTCTGTTCTATCTTAACGGTGTACTTTCCTTTTTGGGTTAGGTACTTACGATGCAATATGGGTGTTTGGTAAGTAATTACATTACCCAGTCCTGTTCCTAGCCACTTACCTGACTTGTCAGCAAGGTCTACTGTTATGATTTCACTCTTAGTAGTACTATCTGGCGAGGTGATGTTTAGTTTTAGGTAAATATTAGCGTACGTATAATCACCTGTGATTCGTAAGTTAGCAAATACTTGGTGATAATAGTCGGGGTTAGTTACCTCAAAGGTGTCTGTAATAATGTGTTCATATTGCCATCCTTCATCGGGTAATTCGTGGTATTGATCTACCAGAGCATGGTCACTACACGCACTTAGTGAAGCAGCGAGTATGAGTATGAGGCTATACTTTTTCAAAAGTGAAACAAAGGTAAATAAAATGAACAATGCAGGGATAAAAATTGGATGGGATTTACGCTTGGATAATTAGCGATTAGATGTCAGTCGTTTATATTTGATTTTTTGAAGTGTTCCGTATGAAAAATATGAATCCAACACGCCCTATCGACCATTGTTTGCTGTGTGATAAGAAAGTACTATAACCAGGCAAAGGGTCGGTGTGCCGTTTGACTTTAGAAAAGCCTCAGTTTAAGGAAAAATGTCCAAGTAAAATATTCGAAGAAAATGCACATCATAGTATCACTCAAGCCATAGAGCCATATGAGAGTATGAAACGTACACGACCAATGGTTATTTTAGGTTTTTGGACGTACCTCACTTTTGCTCTAGTGTTGATAGGAGGGGCAATAGCATTATATTTTTACTTGTGGAATCACGGGTGGCTTTCGGTAGTACCACTAGTTATTGGGGCAGCGGGAGTGGCACTGCTCGGCTATGCCTTTGGACCTTGGAGTTACTATCGTAGCAAAATGGCAATTTACGGTGATAAGCTAAAAAAGTATGAAGATCTTATGGCGGTGTACGGTATTACATTTGAATACGATATAGAGATGGTAAAAGACTACCAGGCCTCACCGCAGGATCAAGCTAAGTGCCGAAATTTGAGGTTTGTGAGGTGATTTGACCAGCTAAGAAACTCACTTACCTATGCCTATAATTTAGCATAGACTTAGCGATTTGACGGCAGGTACCCGTACCGTACCAGTTCTTCTTTATTTGCTACAGCGATTGTTCTTCCTCCCACGAGCAGAAATTGTCTATCACTTATTTCAAGCACCATATTCTTCGTTGGATGGGAGTATTTTTGCTTTGAAAGCTAAAAACTCCTTTTGACTTCTCGCCTTAAGCCTTTACCCCAGTGACTACATCTTCTTTTTCAATGCTTTAGGCAAAGCATCTTTGTGTACCATAAAGTTCATCGTTTTATACGCTACGTAAGGCATACTAGCATAAAAATAGCCGTCACAATCATTGTACTCCGTACCCCAGCTATTTTTTACGATGAAATATTCGTTGCCTTCTTGGTCGGTTACGATGCCTGTGAAATGCATACCGTGATCATCTGTAGTAAGATAATTGTCAAAGGCTTCTTGTCTCATCTCTTGGGTGATTTCTTTCTCTGGTCCCGGTGAGTCAAACTGCGTGCCTTCCTTGTCTGCTCCCGCATTATTAAAGTGCTTACTGTCTTTGCCACGTACTTTTAAGGCCGCATCGTCTTCTGGTACGATGGCCAATCCATTTTTGAAACTAAATCCTTTTTCGCTTACGTCGGCAGCCCATCCTATACCGTATCCATTGAGCATGGCATCTTTCATAAGTGTCATCATCTCATCTAGCGGTACATTATATGCCTGTGCCCATATCCAGTTATCTGGCACTTCCAGTACAAAATTTTCGTAAAATGGGTGGTGCGTAAATGATGTGATAATCACATAGTCATCCATATTAAGCTCCAAACTCTCCGCAAAGCTAGTAGGAGTATAGCTCTTACCTTGGTAGGTGAAATTTTCGGGAACTACTCCTAGGTAGGCGTCTAATATAGCGTTAAAGGCGGGTTTCCAACTGGTAGTAAGTTTACCTTGTTTATTAGCGATAATAGCGTCCAAAAATCCTTTTAATGCGGCTTCCATCTCACTGTGGTTATGGCTTTCTAGTCCATAATTTAGGCCCTTGTATGCCTCTTGAGGTACGATGCCATATTTCTTAATCACATGTGGGATATCGTGAAAAGCACCTCCTTGACTAAAGTTAGCCGTACCGTGCATACGCACATAGTTCTCTGCTTTGTCTTCATAGGCTTTTCTTACGATATACATTTCACTTAGCTTGTGCTTGCCTTTACCCATACGCATAAGCTCACTCTCCATAAAACTAAGAGCACTAAAACTCCAGCACGTTCCTGTACGGTTTTGGTTTTGTACTTCGTTGGCCTCTATGTCTTTTTTTACGGTAAAAATGTAGTTGCCATCTTTCTTGTTACGAAGCGTGTCTTGTGCTTGTAATTGCAGCTGAAAAAGGAATAAACTACTAACGAGTAATGCAGATACGAATGAAAATTTTGTCATAAGGCTGCCAAAATACGTGATTATACCAAAATATGATAAGCTTTTGGACTAAAAAGAAGATTGTAGCGGTAAATTTGTTAGCACGAAGTGAAAGTACTTACCACGATACTCGTCTTACTCTTTGCCGCTCAAGGGGCAATGGCTCAACATATGGAAGCCTTGATAAAGGGAGAGCGAGAAGCCTACGAGGCTAAAACCAGATACAAAGGCAAACGTAGCGGGAATAACTATGATGTCACCTATCAAAAATTGACCCTGCACCTAGATTCTCTTGCTCCACGCAATAGATTAATAGTAGGCAACGTGTACTCTGAGGTACGAGCCTTAGAAAATAATTTCTCCTCACTAAGTTACGACTTAACGAGTAATATGATCGTAGACTCCGTAGAGGTAAATGGCGTTTCAGCATCGTTTAATAGGGTGGGTAATGAGGTGATTCTAACCACCGAACCATCGCCAGAAGGGACACTCATAAATACTAACGTGTACTATCACGGAGACCCCAGCAAAAGTGACCAACGTGCGTTTAGTTATGATTATCAGCGAGATGGTCCTATCGTATGGACCTTGTCTCAGCCGTACGGAGCGTATGGGTGGTGGCCGTGTAAACAGCAGTTGGTAGATAAGATAGATTCATTTGATATGGATGTACACATACCCAACGGCAACAAGGCCGCGGGTATAGGTGTATTATCAGCGGTAGATACCTTGGTAGATAGTAGCTTGATATTCAGGTGGAAACATCGCCATCCCATTAGTACCTACTTGGTAGCCGTCGCAGTATCTAACTATTATGAAGAGAGCCATTATATTCCGCTGAGTGGAGGAGATAGTGTTTTTCACTTGGACTATATATACCCGGCTTATAAACCGCAAGCAGACACCCTACGTCTGGCTATAGACGGTATGATGCGTACCTTCGATAGTCTTTTTGGGGATTATCCTTTTAAGAACGAAAAACACGGTCATGCGATGTTTGGGAGGGGAGGCGGTATGGAGCACCAAACCATGAGTTTTATGGCTCATCTTAAGTTTGACCTGATGGCACATGAGTTGGGACACCAGTGGTTTGGCGATAAGATTACCTGTGGTTCGTGGCAAGACTTATGGCTCAACGAGGGTTGGGCTACGTATACCAATGCTATTGCACGCGAATTTCATAAGACTAAAGAGGAACATCGTTCCTTTCTCAGAGAGAGTATAGCCAGTGCTACGAGTAGTGAGGGTGGCTCGGTTTATGCCTTTGATACTTCGGATGTGCGTGAATTGTTCAATGGTGATATACGCTATGATAAAGGAAGTGCCGTGTTAAATCAATTGCGGTGGGAGGTAGGCGATAGTGCCTTCTTTGCCGGTACACGAAGCTATATGGCCGATGCAGATTTATGCTACGGATTTGCGTATACACCCGATTTTCAAGATGCGATAGAAGCAGCAAGTGGACAAGACCTGGATGGGTTCTTTGACAGATACGTGTACCAAGAAGGTTATCCCATATTGGTCACCCGATGGAATAGAGTAAATGACGGAGAGCTGCGTATTAAGATAGATCAAACTACCTCGCACCCATCGGTGAGTTTCTTTCCTTTGAAAATTCCATTTAGAGCCATTGGCCCCAGCGGTGATAGTATTTTTACGGTTAATTTAAGTAGTCTCAATCAAGAGTGGATAATCGACCTTGGTTTTCGGGTAGACGAGCTTCAGTTTGACCCTGATTATTGGCTCTTGGTGCGTAATACATTAGTGCAAGGAACACACGTAGACCTTTCGTCCGTTCAATTATATCCTAACCCAAGTGCGAATAGTCTTTCTGTATTTATGCAAGACCGTAAGTTGGATAGCGTAGAATTGATAGACCTACAAGGAAGAGTGGTAAAGGAAGTAGATGTGCTGAGCCTAAAAGGTAAGACTACGACAATAGATGTGTCAGATTTGGTAAATGGGATATACCAGCTCCGAGCCATATCAGGCGGAGAAAGTGTAGTAGTGAAGTTTACAAAAACCTCGTTGTAGTCTGAGAATATCGGTTTACTCCACCTCGGCTATGAGTACGCCAAAGTGACCATCCATTTGCTCTAACTGCTGAGCAGGCCAATAGATACGCGATACAAATCCATCAAGGTATAAGGCATTTTTACAGCCGTGTTTTTTAAAGAATGATGCGAAGTCATACAGGTTTACACGCTCTGTACTGATGACAAAAAGCGGATTTCCATTGGGAAGTATACCGACCCCATTACGAATATGAACGTTTTTAGATCCTTGGGTGAATTTAGGGTGAATGGTGCAGTCTATCAGAAGCATAGGCCCTGATTGAGTAGCGTAAGCAATAGCTGTACTAGGTTCAAAATCTTTTGTTTTGCACACCACAGCTTGGTTATTATCAGTCAGGTAAAATACACCGTTGGGTGTCAGATAAAAATTGCCGTAGTCCGATGTTTTGGTGTTAAGTGGTCGGATGACTTTCCCGTTTTCAATATATAAACCCTGCGGTGAGTGATCTTGGAGATACATGCCTCCGTTCATAGCAAACGTGAGTGTGAGATTTTGTTTTTCAACATGCTTACGCAAATTGTCGAAGGTTTGGAGTGGTCCATTGTCATCTTGCCAATACATTCTGAGATTTCCTTGCGTAATATCTGCCTCGTGTACCACAAAGCGTTGATCTTCTTGTTTTGATATAGGAGCTTCAGCAGTGCGTTCTGCTTCTCGACTTTTTGTAAAGAAGGCAAACCCCGTTAGGATTATACCGGCTATGGGTATGAATATCAATCGCACTGTACAAAGATGTGCAATTTATTTTATAACCAAACGCAACAAGCCCACTACTCAAGGAGCAGCGGGCTTGTTGCGTATACTCCGATGTTAAAACTTATTGGATAGCAGCAATAAGCTCTTCGCTCATAGGCTCTACATTACTGCTGTAGTGTGCGATTAGCTTACCATTTTCGTCTATCAAAAACTTATTGAAATTCCAACTCACCTTATAATCTCCTACTTGGTTTTCTGCCTTGCTGGTAAGCCATTGGTATATTGCGTGCTGGTCGCTGCCTTTCACATTTATCTTAGTAGTCATGGGAAAAGTTACGCCATAATTTTTCTTGCAGAAAGCAGCAATTTCTTCTTTTCCTCCTGGCTCTTGACCCATAAACTGGTTACACGGAAAACCAATAATCTGCACCTTGTCACCATATTGCTCGTTTAGCTTTTGTAGGCCTTCATACTGTGACGTATATCCGCATTTGGAGGCAACATTTACGACAAGTATTTTTTTGCCTTTGTAATCACCCATATTCAAGGTGTTGCTTTCATCTAACGATGGTATGCTGAAGTAGTGAAAGTTTTTTGCGGCAACGATGTTCGATGAAGATTCTGCTGATATCATGGCTGTATTGTTTGGGTTATTTTCGATGGTTGTGGTAGATTCTACCGATTTAGTCTTAGGAGAGCAAGCTGCAAGTAGCAGAGCAATGGCGGGTAATATTATATTTCGCATAGTTCCTAAACACAAAAAGACGGTATTATGTTTCATTTTTGCATTGGCATAGAACCAAAAATGCTTAGAAGCGTTGCACTAAGACAATAATGAGCGAAGAAGAGAATAAACCGACATATTACACAGGAGAGGCTAAGTTTTCTCCTATTCCGCTCAGCGTGTCATCTCCACAAATAAAAGCGGAGAATAAGGGCAAGATAAAGGCGAGTGCAGTGGAGACAATGCAGAAGCAGGCCAATCAGCAGATTAATATGCTCCGTAAACAAGCCGAGGCCATTATGAATCAAGTGAAGGAGATAGAGGCTCGGCTACAAATATCGTATGGCATATACGAGGCAGAAATGAAATTCACACCCAAGATAGGCGAGGACTACCACTTGTATGAAAAAGATGGCCAAAAAATACTCTCGTTCATATCTCCCGACGAGTGGGGAGCGAAGATGCCTTATGACAAGTTTCTAGCTTCTGTACATCTACTTGCCGACCGTACGTGGGAAGTGAAGGTTACTAATGAAGAAGGTAGCTTGATGATTATATAAACTTAATTTTACTTGGTTACCTCAGCGAGTATGCCCAGGTAATTGATGTATCGGGTAGCGGGTATTTCTCCTCGCTGTACTGCTTCTATCACTCGGCATTCAGGTTCTTCGGTATGCAGGCAGTTACTGAATTTACATTTGGAGATAAGCTTTTTTATCTCGGGAAAATAGTGGCACACTTGATTAGGCTCTGTATGTACCATCCCAAAATCTTTGATACCCGGCGTGTCTATAATTCGGGTTCCGTTTTCGCCCAAAAACATTTGAGCAAAAGTGGTGGTATGTCGTCCTTTGTTGTATGATTTAGATATCGCACTTACTTTTTGATTAGAACCAGGTAGCAGTGCATTGATGAGTGTTGATTTGCCTACTCCTGAGTTGCCCGATAGCAATACACATTTGCCTGCCACAAGCTTTTTTATTTCCAGAACATCTCCTTCATCTAGAAAACTTACGTTGTGTATATCATATCCTATGCTGGGGTACAATTCAAGGAGCACTTCTCTATGATTATTGGCTTTTTTGGAGTCTATATCTTTTTTGTTGAGTAAGATAGAAACAGGTATATGATAAGCCTCTGCGGTAGACAAAAAGCGGTCTATAAAACCTTGGGGTGTGTGCGGATTAGCGGGTGAGGCAATCAGAAAGGCGTGGTCAATATTAGAAGCAATCAACTGGTACTGCTTACTCAGTTTGTTACTCTTGCGTACAATGCAATTATGACGTTCGCTTATAGCACTTATCGCATACTCTTCACCATCATACTCCAGCGTTACTTCGTCGCCTACCACCACCGGATTGGTGCTTTTTATCTCAAGGGTTCTTATTTTTCCCCTTAGCCGAGCTTCTATCTCTTTGCCATCTAATAGCACGCGGTACCAGCTGCCTGTACTTTTGGTTACGATACCTTTCATGCAGATATGCTAAAAAATCAGTGAAGCAATCTCCTTGGTACTACTGGAGAAACTCATTGTGTAAAAATGAAGTGCAGGTACATTAGCTGATTTCAGTTCCTTACATTGTTGTACACACCAGGCTATGCCTATCTCACGAGCTGCATCGTCATCCTTAGCATTTTCCAGCTCACTTGCCAATGGCTCGGGTATATCCATATTGAATATTTTTGGCAGATTGCGTAAATGAGCCTTGCGTGTGATAGGTTTTATTCCGGGTATGATCGGGACGTTTATACCTATAGCTCTGCATCGGTCTACATACTCAAAGTATTTTTTGTTATCAAAAAACATCTGTGTAGTGATGAACTCCGCACCAGCATCTACTTTTCGTTTCAAAAATTTTAGGTCACTTTCCATATTAGGGGCATCGATATGTTTCTCTGGATAGCCAGCCGCACCTATGCAGAAATTGGTTTCCGTAGCATTAAGTAACTCCTGATCTTGATAGATACCATTGTTCATATCCTTAATCTGACGAATAAGGTCTAGTGAGTTACTATTTCCATTTTTTTCAGGAGTGAAGTTGCGTTCTTCTCGTAGATTATCACCGCGTAGGGCAAGTACATTTTCGATACCCAAAAACGCAAGGTCTATAAGAGCATTTTCTGTTTCATCCTTGTTGAAACCGCCACATATCAAGTGAGGTACGGCTTCTACTTGGTACTTATTCATAATAGCAGCACATATCGCTACAGTTCCTGGTCGCTTTTTGGTGCTAATCTTATCGTAACCGCCATCTTTACGAGGGCGTTCTATGAATTCCTCGCGGTGGTAGGTTACATCTACAAATGATGGTTTAAACTCCATAAGTGGGTCTATAGCCTTGTATAAAGAATCTATGCTTTTGCCTTTGAGTGGTGGTAATACTTCAAAAGAGAAAAGAGTCTTGTTGGGTTGTATATATTCTGATAAGTGCATCTGCTATAATCTAAAACTGCAGGGGGATAGTTTTTGTTTCGTTATTTCTTACTATTTTGATTTGTGTTAAAGTGCCAGGTGAAAAGGTGGACAGTTTTTCCATGTACTCCCCTAGGTTTTCTATTTTTTGGTCACCCAGTTGCGTAATAATATCTCCGTGTTTTAGGCCTATTTTGTCAGCAATACCATTGCTTTCTATAGCGGCTATTTTCAATCCTTGCCCTGTGTATAAGTAATCGGGGAATAGACCAAGAGAAACTTGCAAATCGCGGTATAATTCCATTTCGCTGGCGGTTTTTATAAATTGCTGCTGAGGGGCCTTGTCTAATTTTTTCAAAAGCTTGGTAAGGTATCGCACAGCAAAGGCTTCTCCACCGTAGTTTATTGACGCAATATTATCTCTGGGAGTATTCATGTCGTTGTGATATCCTGTAGTTACATGAATAGCTGGCACCCCATTTCGGTAAAACGAAAAATGGTCAGTGGAGCTAACGCCACTATATGTTGAGTTTACATACTTGATTTTGCGTTTGCATATGCGTGTACTCGTCATTGCACTTTGCCATCCTGCAGATGTTCCTACGCCATTCAGCGTTAACGTTTTGAGCGTAGAGTCTAGTCGGCCAAGCATATCAAGGTTTATCATGCAATTGGGCTCTATATTGTAAAAAGGTTCGCTATCTATAAAAAAATCAGAACCACTAATAACAGCGTCACTCGCCGTAAATGCTACGAATACATAGTTATAATTCTTGTATTTCTTATGTTTAGAGGAGATTTCGCGTGCGAGTTCGATGAGAGCTGCGGTGCCACTTGCGTTGTTATCTGCCCCGGGATGTAACTGCTCTTTGTTACTTGCCCCCATGCCGATATGATCGTGATGAGCACCAAGTATAATCGTATGTGGAGCCTTGTTATTTATCATTCCCACCACATTATGTGCATTAGTGCTCAAGAGCAATATACTCAGTTGGAAATCAATTTTTACAGCCTTAAGTTTAGTCAATTCCTTGTTGACGAATACTACGGGGATGCCTATGTGTTTGATGGTCATCTCCAACTTGCCGCTTGGTTTTAGGTCTTTGTTAGTGGTATGAAAAAGAACCACGCGTGCCCCTTTAGATTTAGCGTATTCCACTCGCATCTCTATTCCTTCCCAAGCCATAAAACGATTGTGCTCTTTCATACCCCCAGGTATGTCTAAGTTTATGATGACCGCTTTACCTTTTACATCTTTGTCTTTGTAGTCATTTACATTAAGTCCAGGGTCATTTATACCATACCCAACATTGATTGCATCACCGCGATACTGACCATTGTTAGCCGATACAGATACAGGATAAAAATCAGTAAACAGTGTTAATACCTCTTTGTCCATTTTCAGTGAACTAGCCGCTTGAGCCATTCTTAGATTTGGTATAGGGAGGTACTGCATGTACCCTTCGTCACCTTTTGGTTCCAGACCTATTTGTTCAAATTGTGATGCAATGTACTGAGCAGATTTGTACTCGCCTGCTGTTGTCATTTTACGTCCCTCTAACTCTTCACTGGTGAAGTACTCTATGTGATTTTGGAGCTGTGTTGCAACTTTTTTGTCTTTAAATCTTGGTTTCTGTCCGAGAGTATGCAACGAAACGGTGAGGCCAAAAAAGACCAATATGTTTTTGAAGTTTGAAATATTAAAGTACACTGATGATGGTTTTTAGAATTACAACTACGATTAGCGAGGCAAATATAATTTTCAAACGCTTAGCAGACCATTTTTGGGCAAATACCACTCCAAGAGGTGCAGCAAATAACAATCCGGCGACCATAGGAAGAAATACAGATGGAAGGAGATACCCAAGTTGTGTGCTCATTATTGTTTGTTCGGGTTTTACAGCACCGTAGTAACCAATTAGTGGAATCATCATCATAGGAATCACACCTATTGAGATTGCCGCTGCTTTCCTTATATCTAAACGCATATACTGATTGAGTATAGGAACCATTATGATTCCTCCGCCTAACCCTGATAGAGCTGAAACGATGCCAGTAAAAAATCCCGTTAGTGGATATTTGTAGTTTTTAGTAGCGTTAATTTCTTGTCTTGCACTTGGTTTTATTAACAAAAATCTAATAAGCATGAATATCAGCAATGCTATGAAGATGCCCGCAAATCGCTCTCTACTATACCAATTTCCACTTCTGATGATGTAGGTCATTAGCAAACTGCTTGGTACTGCAAGCATTGCTGTAAGGGCTATCTGCTTGGGATAAAAAGAGTTTAGCTTAAACTGCTTGTACGAACTTATTGCTCCTGCAAAAAATGTTGCGGCAAAAGAATTGGCCAATACATATTGTGTATGCTCCGCTTCGGTAATACCTAATGCTGTCACTGCCCACATAAGTACAGGCACGAATACAATGCCGCCGCCCACTCCCAACAATCCACTTATGAACCCGCCCATTATCCCAAACATAATAAGGGCGATGATGTATGCTATATCCAATGTTTATTTTACTAAGAGTGATTCGTATTCCGCATTGTCCAGAAGAATTTCCTTAACCTTGGCCCAGTCTGGGTCGTCGTCGAATGTGATTTCTACCTTTCCTCGCTCAAAATAGTAACGTTTGATAATCTCGTACTCCAATATTTCTTTGAGCTCGTTTTGGTGTATCTGCAAGTCATTCTTCTTGTTTTCTGCAAGAAGTGCCTCTATCGCATCTAATTGACCCTTCAGTAGCGTCGTGTGATTCTCTTCTTCTGCTTGCTCTACAAGACTTTCTAGTCGTTTCTCTGTGTCCGACGTGTAGGTGTAATCCTTGTCTGCCAAAAAGGACTTAAAAGTGCTGTAATCCGTATCCGTGATATCGAATTGCATAGGAGGAACTGCACTATCCGTTTTACTTCGGTATTCGTTGGCAAATTGAAAAATGAGATTTTTGCGTATCAGTGCCTGGGTTAGTTTGGAGTATGTGGTGCGTTCTACCTGTACATCAGGTTGTATACCTTCTCCATCTATTACGGCACGACCGTTACGCGTCTCAAATGTTTTCTTGGTGCTATCTGCTACGGCTACGGCTTTTCCGTTTACTTTATTTCCATAATCCAGTCGCTGTATGAGTCGTCCGCTAGGGAGATAATACTTGGCTGTCGTTATCTTCATACTGGTATTGTACGTTAGACTTTTAGTTGTTTGTACGAGTCCTTTACCATACGAATTACGTCCCACTACCACTGCTCTGTCTAGGTCTTGCAATGCTCCGCTTACAATCTCACTAGCAGATGCTGAGTTCCCATTAATAAGTACCACAAGGGGTATTTCGGTATCTACTGGGCCATTTAGTGTTCTGTAGGTTCTGTTATCTTCTTCAAATTTGCCTTTAGTCACTACGATAGTTTCTCCTCTCGGTACAAATACATTGACAATGTTTATCGCCTCGTGCAGCAGTCCACCACCGTTGTTCCTCAGGTCCAATACGATTTTTTGAGCTCCTTGTCCTTTGAGATGGGTAAGTGCGTCTTTCACCTCTTTACCCGCATTAGGGGTGAATCGAGTAAGTTGTATGTAGCCTATTTGGTTTTCTATGATGCCGTGATAAGGCACATTTTTGGCTTTTATATTTTCGCGGGTGATTGATTTTATGAGTTCACCTTCACCCACCCGTTCTATTTTCAGTTCCAATGATGTGCCAGCTTTTCCTTTGAGGTATTCTGTGATCTCTTTGCTGTTTTTTCCTTTCATATCTTGCCCATCTACGGCAAGTATTTTGTCTCCTGGCAATAGGCCAGCTTTGTATGCAGGAAATCCATCCATAGGCGACTCTATGTACACGTACTCGTCTATGGTGCGTATGGTAGAACCTATACCTGCATACGTTCCTGTAACCTGGTAGCGGTAGTCCTCGGCTTGGGCTTCGCTATAAAAATTGGTGTATGGGTCAAGCGATTGGAGCATACCATCTACAGCAGCTCGTATGAGTTCTCCAGGTTTTACCTCGTCTACGTAAGTGGTGTTTACCTCTTTGTATACTTCCGCAAAAATGTCAAGGTTTTTGGATATTTCGAAGTAGTCCTCCGCCTTAAAAGCGACAAGACCCAAAGTGCCTACGAATAATATATAAATGTATTGTTTCAAAATAAAGTGCTTGCGAACAAAAGTAACGAATCGAATGAATATGTGGCGAGCAAAAGGAGCCTATATGTCATCAATTTGGCATATAGACATCAGTATGATTCCATGTGGAAAGCTAAGGTACGGGGTCGTGGTAATGTTTTTTGCTCCACGGGTGGCAACTGAGTATGCGTTTTACGGCTAGATAAAGACCTTTGAATGGTCCGTGTTTTTGTAGTGCCTCCAGGGCATAAGCACTACACGTAGGCGTGTATCTACACGTAGCAGGAAGAAACGGCGATATAGCCTTTTGGTAAATCCGAATAGGGATAAGCAAAAACAGAACGATGATATTACCTAATCCTTTTAATAAGTTCATCTATAGCGGCGGTTAAGTGTTGCTCCAGCTCCTCGTAGGTGGGCGTAGTCTTTTCTAGGAATAAAATACCAATAGCATATTTGTCATCAGGAGGAATTACGTCGTAAATGCGGTGTTTTTGCTGGCGATAAATGTCGGTAAGCTGCCGTTTGATACGATTGCGATGCACTGCCAGTTTAAACTTACGTTTACCTACGGATACCAACAGTTGGCACGGGTACGTGGTAAGTAAATCAGTTTTGTAGTAAGCGAGAAGCAAAGGTGGTTTGAAGATGCTTTTTCCTTTTTTCTGAAAAATAGCATCAACAGTAGCCTTGTGAGATAGTTTCTCGTGCTTATGAAGTGTATGCGAAGTCCCCATCATCGGTTAGGGGATGATTTCTTACTTCTTGTGACGTGGCTCGTCAGAGACAGTCAGTTTCTTGCGTCCTTTTTTACGACGAGCAGCTAGTACTTTTCTACCGTTTTTGGTAGCCATTCTCTCTCTGAAACCGTGCTTGTTTCTTCTCTTTCTTCTACTGGGTTGGAATGTTCTTTTACTCATCGTAATATATTTTTATGCTCTGAAGCGTATTTTTCTTAAAGGCTTGCAAAAGTAATACTTTTCGCAAAAAATACTATTGCTTGCTATTCATTTTGTAAAATATTCTGTCTCTCCTTCGTTTTTACCATATCCTCAATGCTTACATCGGGGTATTTTGGCTCCGAGCTTTGCAACTTCTCTGCGACTATGCCAGCTACCATTGTACGCATAATAAGCTTATTGTCAGCAGGTATCACAGACCACGGGGCAGCATTGCTTGCCGTATGGCTAATGTTTGTTGGTGTGCCTCCATATACCTGGGCCATAGAGCTCGCTCCTTCAAATCGCCAAAATTAAATTCCCATTTTTTTTTCAGCTGTACGCGAGAGAAATCGTGCTTTTTGTTCATTTTTACCTACGTTCAAGAAGAATTTTAGTATCACCGTTCCGTTTTTGGCAAGGTGCTGCTCCCAATTGCGAATGCTAGTATATCGTCCTTCCCAAAAACGCTCTGTTAAGTCACTCGTACAAGTAATTCCTGGTATATTTTGCCCCACCACACAGCCCGGGTGCACCTTGCATACCATTACTTGTTCTTAATGACTTCAATTAAAAATGGCAATTTGTACCTACCGGGCAGTGCCTCATTGCATCTCCATAAGAAATCGTAACCTAACTCTTTTTTGCTCGGGGCCTTAAAACTTGTAACCTTAAATGCAGCAGGATTTGCTCCAGAAATACGGTGCGTATGGGGCTGTCCTTACCTGCGGTATCCGTCGCCTTAAATATACAGAGCACAGCGTGGCTGTTGGCAGCATATAGCTTGCGTTTCTTTTTTGGTTGCTTTTACTGGTTTTTTTTCAGGAGTTTTTCAGCTTGTTGCTCATTGGTTATTCCACCGTTGTAGTCAGGTAGTTTTGGGTCGTTTATGAATTGAACCATTCAAAGTAAAGGAATAGTGGCTTAATAGGTATAATTGATATCGGTGTCCCACTTGTGTAGCTTAAGTATAGTGAGGTTGCCTTCACCCTGCAGAGCAGAGATATCAAACTCTTCGCTGGTCTGTATGAGTGCTTCGCAATTATCATTATCGTCTATAGATAATTTCAGCTCCCGTTGCGGTAAGTTAAGGGTGTTTTGGGTGGTATTCTCACCGGCGACCAAGCTCGTATTAATGTTGCCACATCCTCCGCCGTAATTATACGTAATGGTCATACAGTTGCTCGTAATGCTCACCTCTTCAATGCTAAAATCACTATTGTCATTAGCCTTATTATAGTTTCTGTCACTTACTATTACTGATCTATCGCACTGGGAGGAGGTGGGTTCTTTTTCGGAGCAGCCGCTTGTGCAAGTGATGATTAAAAAGAGGATAAATGTAGCTGTGTCTAATTTAGTCATAAGATGTATAGTTCTCTCGAACAAATATAATAAGAGTATGGTGGCATTACAAGTTGGTCGTGTTTGCCTTCCATCGAAAACGATTTTATGCTTTCTGAATGATTCAGAGTCCACCTCAGGCGGAAAGAATCTCAATGAGGTAGCGTTGTCTCCCGATAGCTATCGGGATGGTCTTTGGACGAAACCTGTTTTGTTTTTTTAAACTACAGAGAAACAATGTTCACAGAGTTTTTTTGTCTCAGACGAAAACTTTATGAGCTGAAGAAAGTTACTCCTAGGCATAATAATAAGGAATCCTATTGCAGGAAAATAAGGATGATGTCAATATAAGTTTAGTTATTAGTAGCTAATATTTATTTAGGTTCTTTTACGTCAGTAATTCGATAGACGGCTCAATGATAGAGAAATAGAGGTATTGTCACTGCTGTGTTAAGGCAAAACATCAGTAGAAATATCAAAAGAGTTGAAAATCAGTATGCACACGGTGAATAATCACCGCAAATACATCAAGCAAAAGAACAGGCAGTGCTACCACCGTAAAGCTGCATAGCTACGCCATTTTAAAATGTTTGCTGTAATCAAGTAAGGTAATGTTACATCACCACATTTACAATCCTACCGGGTACTACAATCACTTTTTTAGGCGGTTGACCGTCTAGCCATTTTTGAACGACCTCATTGGCAAGGACGTGCTTCTCTATTTCGTCTTTGCTCATGTCTATAGGAAACTCTAGGTTGGTGCGTGTCTTACCATTGATGGAAATAGGGTAGAGCTTGCTGTTTTCTACCAGGTGCTTCTCGTCAAAAGTGGGCCACGCCGCATCGGCAATGAAACCGTCGTTACCCAAGGCACTCCATAGCTCCTCGGTAATATGCGGAGCGAATGGGTGAAGCAAAACAAGCACTTGATCAAGAACAGATTTGCTGCTGCATTTTTGACTGCCAAGTTCATTTACACATATCATAAACTGTGCTACCGAAGTATTGAGCGACATGGCATTGATGTCATCCGTTATTTTTTTGATGGTGGCGTGCAGCGTTTTGAGTGACTCCTTGCTCGGGTTGTCAGTAGTCCATTGGGCATTGCCATCTTGATCGTAATGCAGGGCCCATAGTTTTTTGAGAAAACGGTAGGTGCCGTCTATACCTTTGGTGCTCCACGGCTTGCTATCTTGCAGCGGTCCGAGGAACATCTCGTACAGACGAAGGGTATCGGCTCCGTATTCATCGCATATATCATCTGGGTTTACTACGTTAAAATATCGCTTTGACATTTTTTCAACTTGAGTTCTCAACTTAATCGCACCATCCTTTAAATTTAAGGAGTTGAATTCGATTGGTTTAAATCTGTTGTCTAAAATCTGAAGCTCAGTGAATTTATCCTTTGTTAACGTAGCATCCTTAGTAGCCAAATTTATCGGAACATGTAGTTCCACACCGTTGGCATCCATAATCATACTCTCCCCCTGAATCATCCCTTGATTTACCAGTTTTTTGAATGGCTCATCAAAGGTCAGGTAGCCTCGGTCATGCAGAAACTTAGTCCAGAATCTACTGTAGAGTAAGTGACCCGTTGCGTGCTCCGTGCCGCCTATGTACAGGTCTACTTGGTTCCAGTAGGCTAGGCTCTCTTCCCCTGCAAATGCTTTATCATTATGAGGATCCATATAGCGAAGAAAATACCAGCTACTACCCGCATATCCCGGCATGGTGTCGGTTTCTCTGCGACCTTTCGGTGTATTTACCCATTCTTTATTGTTTGCCAATGGACTTTCAGTTGTTCCTTTGGCCTCGTAGCTATCTACGGGTGGTAGCTCTACGGGTATTTCGTTGATTACTGTGGGTACTCCAGCTGCATGTACAATAGGGAATGGCTCGCCCCAATAACGCTGGCGACTAAATCCTGCATCGCGTAGCTTGTAATTTATTTTACGAGTGCCAAATCCACGTTCTTCGGCCAATTGTATAATGGCTTGAGTCGCTTCCTTTACCGTGAGTCGGTCAAAGTTTTCGCTATTCATAAGCCGGCCTTTTTTGGCATCGTAGCTTTCCTTTTGGATATCTATTTGGCCCCCTTCTTTAGATTCTATTACCTGCACAATCTCTAATCCAAACTTTTTGGCAAAGGCGTGATCTCGCTCATCGTGAGCAGGTACAGCCATTATAGCTCCAGTTCCGTAACCGCTGAGTACGTATTCCGATATGTAGATAGGAAGTTTTTTCTGTGTAAAAGGATGTAAGGCATACGCTCCAGTGAATACACCACTTACCGACTTGTCTTTTTTGCGTTCTAGTTCCGACTTGTTATTAGCTACGGTAGCATAGGCTGCTACCTCCGCTCGTTGTTGCTCGGTAGTGATTTGGGTTACCAGTTCATGGTCAGGTGCCAGCACCATAAAAGTTGATCCGAAAATGGTATCAGGACGGGTGGTGAAGACCTCTATCTGCAGACTTGAGATATTAGAAGTTAGATTAGAGATGGCTTTGCCTTCTCTATGGTCTAAAGTCTCCACTCTAAAGTCTATTTGTGCTCCTTGACTCTTGCCTATCCAGTTACGTTGCGTTTCTTTTATGCTATCGCTCCAGTCTATGTGGTTTAGTCCAGCCAGCAGTCGGTCGGCATACGCGGTAATACGTAGGTACCATTGTTTCATCACCTTTTGGGTAACAGGATGCCCGCCACGCTCAGAGAGGCCATTTTTTACCTCGTCATTAGCGAGTACGGTTCCGAGTTCCTCACACCAGTTTACAGTATTCTCTTTTTGGAACGCCAGTCTATAGCATTGCAACACGGCCTCTTGTTCTTGTGGGGTTTTCTTCTCCCAGTCTTCGGCGGTGAAAGGTGCTACCTCTTCACCATTGTGTTTTACATTCACATTTCCTTCATTTTCGAAAATGGTGATCAGCATATCGACACCTTCAGCTTTTTGCGTATTGGTATTGTACCACGACTCAAATAGTTGGATAAAAATCCACTGAGTCCATTTATAGTAGGCGGGGTCGGTAGTGCGTATCTCGCGATCCCAATCATACGAAAATCCGATTCTATTGAGCTGCTCCTTGTATCGTTTCAGGTTTTCTTCGGTAGTGATAGCCGGATGTTGCCCGGTCTGTATAGCATATTGCTCCGCAGGTAGACCAAAAGCATCAAAACCCATAGGGTGCAATACATTGAAACCTTTGTGACGTTTATATCGCGATACGATATCACTGGCGATATAACCGAGCGGATGCCCCACATGCAAACCCGCTCCACTAGGGTATGGAAACATATCCAATGCGTAAAACTTAGGTTTACTATGGTCTACAGTGGTTTTGTAGATTTGTTTTGCGTTCCATTCGGCTTGCCACTTGGCCTCTATAGCTTTAAAATCGTATGAGCTCATTACTTATATATAATAAAGCGACAAAGAACCGTATTTTTTTTAGATGGCGTTTCATTTCGGAGTACAATTTTGGAAGGAGTGTAGGAGTTATCGCTAATGTGGTGATGTTACTGCTTTCGGTACAATGTTGCTTGTCTGGTAGACTTATACACTGAATTAAGAGCGGAGATTGTTGTTAACGATCTTTTTATTTTAGAAATCAAAAGTACTTTGGATCATCCTATTATATTTGAATCTCAAACGATAACCTATATGAAACTGCTAAAGTGTCCCAAAGGAATTATCATCAACTTTTTTACGGATAAAATCACTTATTCAGCAATTCATCTAGTGAACAACTTCTATAAAAAAACTACCAAGCTAAGCACCTTTTAGTGCCTTAGTGTTTAAACCCAAAAACCTACATGCCTAATAACCTATTCTTTGACCTAGACCACACCCTTTGGGACTTTGATGCCAATGCAGAAGAAACGCTACGCGAATTATATCATCTGTACCAGATACGCTACCTCTCGCACCGAAGCGAGCAAGATTTCTTAGATATCTACGTGCGTAATAATGATGAACTGTGGAGACTCTACCGCCAAAATAAGGTGACCAAAGCGGTGCTGAGAAGCAAACGATTTGTAGATACGTTCAGAGAAATGGAAGTAGAAGAGGATAAAATACCTCACAATATCTGGGAGAAATACCTAAAGATATGCCCTACTAAAACCATCCTCGTAGATGGAGCTCGCGAATTGCTAGACTATCTAACTGGTAAATACGACCTTCACCTCATTACCAACGGCTTTGCTGAGGTACAACGCCGCAAACTAAAGAATGCCGACCTTGGGAAATATTTTAAAACACTGACAATAAGCGAAGAAGTAGGCCAGCAAAAGCCGCACCCATTAGTATTTGAAACTGCTTTAAAAAACGCTGGAGCAACTGAGAAAACGAGTCACTACGTAGGCGACAGTCTGGAGGCAGATGTAAAAGGAGCCATCAAGAGTGGATGGAAAGCCTATTGGTATACCCAAGACGCATCCGGATTTTCACATGAGGATTGCACGCCTATTAGTCACTTGAGTGAGTTGAAAGATATATTTTGAGAAGAGCTAACTATTTCTGTGCTCAAGAATCATTGAAAAGACAGTAATGAGACTAGCTCATTCCAATCCCAAGCTCCGTTGCCGTACCAGCAACCGTCAAAGTTCCATTGGGCTACGAACAATACGCACGTCACCATAATGGCAACAAACCACGTAAACTTAATGCGGCTTAAATTGTAATCACGAAGTCCAAGCGATATCGGGAAACTGAAAAATGCCAACAACTCCGTAAATCCGCGGTGACCAAAACCACAACCCAAGGTAGGCGACCACCAAGATGCGTATATAATACTGGGAAGCACAAACAAAGCTGCAAAGAATAACACATTGCGATTGTACATACTATGCCTCACAACGCCATACAAAGCTAGGAGTAAGATTGGAGCATATAAAAGCACTCCATTATTAGGTGCTAACCAAAACTCGAGCAATCTTGGATGAAGAACATTTATAAAAGACTCTTCCGAATAACCGCTAGATAAGACTGTGCCATAAGCATAGCGATTATACATTGCTTGTAAAATGAGCGGAACAGAACCAATTAATAAGCCCACACCTACTCCCTTTGCCCAAAGTGATGTATTAATCAATTTCAGTTGTGACTTTGCTTCGGCAATAAAATAGCCCATACCCACTACAAAAAATACACTATTTATATGACGCATACTGATAGCCAATAGCGACAAGGCTATAATTGCAGCCAACGCGTGCCAACTCTGAAAATGCTTAAATCGATACCATAACGTAAGTATAAGGGCATAGCAAAAGAATAGGTAGCCGTGAGACATACCTGCATCGCGAGTGAGATAATACAATAGATTACTGCAACCCAACAACATAATCACCAATAGGTAGGCTCTACTTCTGGAGAGTTGCCACTCCCGCACAGCTAATAGAAAAATCATAAGTAACCCTAGCGTACCATATACGGCTGTAGACCAATTGAGAGCCAAATGCTGATTATGGGTGTAGCCCAGATACTCCGCTTCTCCCTGAATGCCATCAAGTGCTGCAGCTATACCAAAAAACGGTGCGTGCAAAATAGCGACACCTATAGGATATTTGGTTATGATTTTATCCCTGTCAAGCTGAAACCCTCGACCTACGAGTGAATCCAAGGCGGCTGGCATATTACGACCATCCATATCGTAATAAAAGTATGCTGGCAAATACACGTGGTATCCGGCTTTGTCTGAGAATATTTGTGAGTGATATTCAAAACGGGGATGACGCGAGTGCCTATTGAGCGATACAAAAAGCAGTAACCCAAAGAGTAAGGTAAATACTATTTTGTCCACTCTATTCATAGGTGGTTTAGCTTTGCATCATAGCCCAAAGTTTATCTTTGAGGTTTTGTATACCTTGACCACTTACGGCTGATATAAATACGACTTCGCAATCTACATCTATATCTGTTCGTAAGGCTTCTTCCAGCTCATCATCTAGCATGTCAGCCTTACTTATAGCCAAAATGCGTTGCTTGTACATTAGTTCTTCATTAAACTTATGCAGTTCGTTGAGCAATGTTTTGTATTCAGCATTGATATCGTCACTATCTGCAGATATCATAAATAGTAAGGCGGCATTACGTTCTATATGTCTCAAAAATCGATGACCAAGCCCCTTCCCATCGCTGGCCCCTTCTATAATACCAGGGATATCTGCCATCACAAATGACTTATAATCGCGATATTTTACAATACCCAAATTAGGTGTGAGGGTAGTAAATGCGTAATCGGCTATTTCGGGCTTAGCGGCAGATACTACACTTAGCAACGTAGATTTACCTGCATTGGGCAGCCCTACGAGTCCTACGTCGGCGAGCACCTTGAGTTCTAGTATAAACCATTGCTCCCTACCTGGCTGTCCGGGTTGTGCATAGCGTGGTGTCTGGTTAGTTGCACTTTTAAAATTGGCATTACCCAGTCCACCTTTACCCCCTTTGAGGATGACGATTTCTTGATTATCTTCAGTGATTTCTCCCAGCACTTCATAGGTTTCAGGGTCTTTTACTACCGTACCTAGTGGTACTTCTACGATTTGATTTTTACCGCTTTTACCGGTTTGATGTTTTTTCTTACCGGGAGCTCCGTGCTCACAGTACACGTGGCGTTTAAACTTGAGGTGCATTAGCGTCCATAGCTGTGAGTTGCCTCGCAGTATGATAGAGCCACCTTTTCCCCCGTCGCCACCATCAGGACCACCTTTAGCATTGAGGTTATCTCTGAAATAGCTATGACTTCCAGCCCCGCCGTTTCCACTTTTTCCGCAGATTTTTACGTAGTCTATAAAATTTTGATTACTCATCTGCTTTTAGGTGTAAGAATATTAAAAAAAATGAAAGGAAGGATTACTCCGATTGAGCCGTTTTAGCTTCTATGGCGTGTGTCAGTCGTTCGAATATTTCGTCGATAGTCCCTTTGCCATGCACGCCCATATATTTATCTTGATTAGAATAAAACTCAGCTAGTGGAGATGTTTCTTCTTGGTACACTTTGAATCTATTACGAATGGTATCCTCATTCTGATCATCCACTCTACCGCTTGTTTTGCCTCGTTCTAACAATCTTTTTACAAGCTCGTCTTCATCTACTTCTAAAGCCAGCATCATCGTAACTTGCGTATCCATATCGCCTAGTACTTTTTCAAGGTTTTCGCCTTGAGCTATAGTACGCGGGTATCCGTCAAAAATAAAGCCCTGCTCATTGGTGTTACGCTGCAAGAAATCCTTCACCATATTATTGGTCACCTCATCTGGCACTAGCTCACCTTTGTCTATATAGCTCTTGGCTAATACGCCAAGCTCTGTTTCGTTTTTGATGTTATATCTAAAAACATCGCCGGTAGATAGGTGGGTAAGACCGTACTTTTCTATCAGTTTGTTGCTTTGCGTACCTTTTCCTGCCCCTGGAGGGCCAAATAAAATAATGTTGAGCATGGTGTTCTTAATTTGGTTGCAAAGGTAAATTAATCTGTAGGGTAACTAAGGATTACTTATTAAAAATAGCTGTCGCCTTTGATTTTACTTGATTCCAGAGGTGGGTAATATCATCAGAAAAGTTAAATTTCAATGTAACATACCCAAATACAATAAGCACTATAGTTGATTTCATAGCGATACTCAGAAGAGGCTGAGAGACGCTACCGATGGCATTTACCCCAAAGTAGCATACTACAGCGAGTATAGCGATATAGAGCAACGACGATTGGAATGGATGAATAGAAAACTTATGGTAAATAAACAGCGTTTTAGCTCCGTTGTACAATACCACAGACATACACGTGGCTAAAGCTGCTCCAGCGATATCAAACATGGGAATGAACAGCAAATTTGCCCCAACATTAAGAATACCTAAAAGCAAGAGAGCATAGAGGTTAAATCTGAAATACTTGGAATACGAAATAATCACCTCATTCACACTCGTAAGCATATCAGCTAGCTTGGCAATGCCAAGAATTAATATCACTATTTTACCTGAGGTATAACGCTCACCATTGGGAATAAGGGCAAAAATGCTATCAATATTAACCCATAAGAGTAATAATAATAAAGATCCAAATAAGAAGAGAGTAACACTTGACTTTTTGTAAACTTCTTCCACATGGGGCAGGTCATTTTTTGCCAATGACTCCGCCAAGATAGGCCCCGATATAGAAATCATCGGCCCTGTTACTAAAATCATTAGGCCTGTAATGCTCATAGCTATAGAGTACACACCAGTCTTGCTAAAACTAAGCATATCGGTCACCATAAATACATCGAGTTTACTGGCCAAACTACTGCCTAAGCTACTCAATATCCCAAAACCAGCGAATACGGCAATATTCTTTAGACGTTTATTTGTGAAAAACTTAAGATTCAATCCAAAAGCAAAGTTCCCTTTATAGATAAGGTAGCCAAGCATACTTAAGGTAGCCGCAGCATATACCAGCACTACGTAATTAAGCGTTTCTTCAAATGATATGCCACGGTACAAAAAGGCAAGTGCCGATAGACCTAACCCTATCTTCACGCCTAATTGTCTGAACACATTGGGAATCGTAATAAGCCTAAAATTAGATGAATAGTAAAAAAACGAATTGGCGAACATAATAGCGACAAATAGAAAGAATATCCACCCAATATTGTCTTGAAATTCAACAGGCCAATAGTCTCGTGTTATGGCATACAACAAAGAAAAAATGCCTATTCCCGCCAGCAAGACAACGATTACAAAACTCAGTAAACCGTTATGCTTGTTCGTATCATCTCTAAACTCAGGGAAAAAACGAACGACTACATTGGTAATCCCCAAACTAAAAAAACTAGCTAGGATAATCCCCATCTCTTGCACGTACCTAAATCGGCCCAACTCTGCCTCATCAAAGCATAGAGTATATATGAAAAAAGTATTGAGAACTCCAATCACAGCAGCTAAGTAGCCAACTGTACTTGATTTTAATGTTTGCCGAGCAATTACTCCCATTAGTAATCCAAATCTAACAAAGCACTACTAATTCCTCCATCATAAGATATATTAGACCCATTAAGAAATCGATTATTTGCTTGGGTAATATCTGTTATAAAATTTGCCAATAATTGTGGACTTCCAATCTCCTGAGAAGGATGAATGCCAGCTAACTTGCTTAGCATTTTATCGTCATTATCGAACCCTGCCCTTAGCATATCTGTACCTATCGCAGCTGGACTTACAGCATTTACTGTAATCTTACCCTTTAGTTCTACTGCAAGAGCTTTAGTTAGCCCTACGAGTGCCGACTTAGAAGCAGCGTAAGCAAAAAATCGCGGCTTTGTTTGGTTTGCATGTATACTGCCAATATTTATTACCTGACCAATATTTTGGGCTAATGCCTCATAACAAGCCTTTATAAGAAAATAGCAACTCTGAAAGTTCACATTCATAGTGGTGGTCCAGTCATCATCATCTAGCACTGAAAATTCACCCAATAGCTGAGTAGCTGCGTTATTTATCAAAACCGAAGGATTCAGTTTGGAGAGTTGAGCATCTATTTTTTTACGATATTCCTTCGATCTCACATACTCATCTTGATCTAGAGTAATATATTGACTTTTGAATTTATGCGAAGCCATAGACTGTATATCTATAGCCACCACGTCAAAATTTCGAGAATGATAGGCCTCACACAATGCAGTACCTATGCCACCGTTAGCTCCTGTTATAATTATTTGCCTTGCCATTATTCTTTTTCCAAAAATCCAAACAATAAATTTATCGCCTTGTAACTTGTTTTATCTACGGCCTCCTTTGTATTAGAACCATTATGGCTACCAAAAAAACACTTGTCAAAGGACGCCAATGGCGATGCTACACTGAGCGGTTCCTCCTCAAAAACATCTAGTCCTACCCCTCTAAATTTACCTTCCTGCAAGGATGCTATGAGGGCTTGCTCATCTATAAGTGGCCCTCTAGACACATTAACCAATATAGCAGTAGGTTTCAGCTTATCTAATATTTCTTTATTGATAAGATGATAAGTGGAATCATTTAGGGCACAAGCCAAGAATAAATAATCTAACGACTCTATCTCATCAGGGAAAGTACAAACTGGAATACCAAACTCGCTTCTCGCGTGGGGGTCATATGCGATGACCTCCATATCAAACGCCACCAACTTACGCCCTATAGACAAACCTATATCTCCAAAACCAACTACACCAACTTTTTTGCCTGCCGTAGAGTTCCCTACTGGTTTTATCCAATTTCCATTTCTAACTTCCCTATCTATATCGTGAAGCCTACGTGTAAGGTTTAGCATCATACCTATGGCTACGTCCGATACTTCATTACCAAACATTCCTGGCGTGTTGATGATTGGAATGTTTAATTTTTTGCACGCTTCGAAATCAACATTATCAACCCCTACTCCCCACTTTACTGCAGCCTTAAGATTGCCTGCAACACCCGCTGCAAAAACTTGTTCCGTAGCTGGATCATCTCCTATTATCCAGCCGTCCATTTGTGGCAGTATTTGCATAAGTTGCTCCTCAGTCATTATCTGAACCACCTGAGGCGTTACTAATTCAATGTTTTTATCCTCAAACAGTGAGCGATATTCCTCTATCTGTTTGAGCATGGGTGGGCAAGTTACGAGTATCTTCATTTAGAATTGTTTAAATATATGGCTTCAGCTATCAAATATTCTTGCTCTGTATCTATATCTTGAGCTTCTATAGGCTCTATCTCATGCATCATAGGACGGTCTCCGATCCTATTATGTTTCTTACGAAGTATCTCTTCTGTAAAGAGGTAGATGCACGAATTCTCCTCGTAGACAGGAGGCAAATCTTGCGTAGGTAAAAGAATGTTTGGATTGTGGTTCATCGGCAATGCCAACTCATTCCATAGCCTAGTTTGAAGGCGAGTAACACTAAACAAGGAATCATATATAGGGAACTTAGCCTCAAATTTATCAATAGCAGCATCAATACTTTTCTGGGTTAAAAGAGGATTAGTACTATGTGTTTGCAGATAAAACTTGGATGGCACTTGGCTGATAGTGTTGAGCAACACGTCATTCATAGGGGTGTCCCCAGGTCTTAGGTGCTCAGGTCGTTCCAATACTTTCACCTTAGGATAATCAGTGGCGATTTTATCCATTATGGTCTGGCTATCTGTATCTACCACTACCAAGTCTATTTTTTCGCAGGCTAGCATAGTCAATAGAATATGCTCAAAAAGCATTTTATCACCAAAGGCACGGTAGTTTTTTCCTGGCACACGAGTAGACGTGTGTTTCATGGGGAGTATGGCAACGATGTTATTCATTATTTTTTTATCAATATCGCTCTACAAGGAGCGGCTTCTATATGTTGTAATTTGATAGGAAGGCAGTACAAGTCGTACCAGCCCTTATCTACTTCTCGTAAATCTATGCCCTCGAGGAGGACCACATTAGCTTCTAACAGGTTTCTGTGCGTATCGTTGTGTTCTTTGTAACCTTGTATGGATAGATAATCCACTCCTACCAAGTCCAAATTCATTTTGGCTAGCATTGCGGCACCTAGGGCATCTATTCCTACAAAATCCTCTTTAAAAACGTGGCTAGGATCTTCCCAGAGTTGTGAATTTTTTGTTTTAAAAAGTATTTTTTGTGCATTCTTAGGTAGGTGTTGTACAACTTCAGCTGATATAACGCTAGCCTCTCCACAATCCATCACATAACATTTACCCACTAGTTTACGCAGCGGCATGGTACTCATATCATCTCCCTCAGCCAAAAAATGTAGTGGGGCATCTACGTGTGTTCCAAAATGTACATCCATTTCTATCTTGGTTACGTTTGCTTCTATTTCACCGGCTATTTCGAGCATCGGTTCCGTAGCAAACCCAAAACTATCTGGCCATTTCACCAAGCTAGAAGTTACCTTTACGGAGATATCTATTATCTTATCATTCATTATAATCTATAAGCTGCTGTTCGTCATCGTAAGGCATCACTGCATCTTTGGTTGGCGGGTAGTAGTACTTGGTTCTCAGTTTATCATTGAGCTTGGTCTCAGTTTCCTTATGACCAGCGTATGTACCAATGAACTGATTGTACCTAAACATAAAAATCTCACCATAATAAGTTAAAAGCTTACCATCCGTGAACGATTGTCTTAGGTCATGGGCGATATTAATAACTAACAATCGCACCATAGTCATAAAACTAAAAGAACTGTCTGGATTTATTTTTTTGAGGGCAATAGCTTCACGTTTATATCTATTTCTGATGTTCGTTGCTTTTTCCTCGTGTACATGAATAATTGTAGCTTGTGCTTCATACACTAACTTATAACCCTTGTTTTGTATTTTTTTGGCCCAATCTAGGTCTTCTAGCCCCGTAAGCAATTCGTCAAATGGTTGATTTTCCCATAGCGTGGTTCGGACAGCACAGTTGGCGTTATTGCAAAAAGGTATTTGCTGGTTATAATTAGATTTGTCGGGAAACCATTGTTTGAATATTTGGTGCTCCGAGTACTTGTTGCGGTGATCTCCCCTCTGCTTACCGTATACGAGGGCTACCTTCTCATCGGTTATAAAGGGTGCTGCCATCTTACTTAACCAGTCTTGATAAAGCGGATATACGTGGGCACTCCCAAAAAGAAGAATGTTACCACTGGCTGCCTCACAACCCACATTCAGTGCATAGCCAAATGAAAAATCTTCAGGTTTTATCTTAATGATATGCGTATCAAACTTAGAAGCTATAGCAACTGTAGAATCCGTAGACCCGGAGTCTACTACAATTACCTCAACATCTTTATGATCTTGGTGCTCTATACCCGTGAGTAGCTTACCAATATGTTCCTCTTCATTGAAGCAGCGTATGATTATGGATATTTTCAATACTACAAATTAAAACAATGTAGTATAATCTACCCTAGGAAATACTTCTAAGTGACCACCGACCGTGGCATTTATAATTCTTCTACCGTCATTTTCAAACTCTGCTTTCGCTCTTTCGTATGATTTCTCCATACGGTCTACTTGCGGATCATGCCACCTGTACCCCTTGCCAAAGTAGTTAGGGTCAAAGTGATTAGGGTCATCTGAGTTTGACATGATTTCTGATTGTTTCACCTCAGCATCATCTGGTATATCATACGAGTGATCAAAACCAATGAGATAAACTTCACTAAAACCCATATAATAAGCGAGTTGCATACTGAGGTAACTCACCGTACCGCCTACCCAAAGATAACGGAGTGCATCCTTGGAGAAGTGAGGGAAGTTTTTATACAGCGAATAGTCTGCCTTAATATTAAGTAGTAAAGTTTTATCATCTGGCTCTATACAATAGTGTAAATAATTACCAAAAAACTTGTTTTTAGGTTTATCATATACATTTATCTCATCACACCTATCCTCGGCGACAAAGATATCTTCTACGGTGTAGTAAGTAGGAGCCCACCCCATTTTATCAGCCTTCAGGTATATTCCATTCACGCCAAAAGTAACTTCGTCTTTCAGCAATGTAAGATCACAATCATTGAGACTCGGACCATTGCCTATAATAAAACATCGCTCTCCTTTGTGGCTATCTTTGAGTGCCTTAATTCGCCTCTCATTTTCCGTAAGTATCAGCCCCTTTGCTGCAAGCTTATACTTCCATGTATTCTTCAGCACGCTAAAAAAATTGGCTTGTTTACGCCACGTCCACGTATCTATAAGCCAGCTGAAGGGCGGGAAATTTAAGACATTAAAGAGTTTGAGGGCGTAAAAGTGAATTTTACCAAATGGAGGGTTGTGTTTTTTAAATTCTTTCATTTTAGGCGTGCTATATAATCGAGTAACTTGGGTGTAAAAACTTGAGCTCCTTGTGCTGATAAGTGACTATGGTCTTTGAAATATACTTCTTTATCTTCTATCTCCAGGGCAAAAGTATACACTCCTTTCTTTTTAAAATTGGCAACTACGGCCTGCAACTTACCCCTGTAAACAATAGGCACTTGAGACATATACTTTTTCGTTGTAGGCGTTTTAGCAAGAACCAAATTTATATTATAATCAGAACAAAGATTAACAATCTGGCCGAGGTAAAACAGATTAAAAGTATCAGAAAAATCGTGTATCTGCTCTTCTTCATAAAAATGCTTCTTGACTGTTTGTGACAAATCTGCTTTGGCTAAGTCGGAACGTGTGGCCTTGTAGGCACCCAGGTAGCGTTTTTTCAACTGAGGATATATGCACTGATTTTTGAGAAAAGAATTCACGTAGCGTTCAAAATCGTAAGATTGATTACTCAGTTCATAAGTACCTAATAACTGTATGTTATTATCAAAAATGGCTGTAGATTCATTGGTCAATAGTTTTTGATCGTAATAACCTGACAGGTTGTGATAACCCAAGCCAAGTACAACAGTTTCCACCTCACTTTGGCTCTCTAGAATCTTTTTTATTTTGAGATAAGATGCTAAATAAGGTTCTGAAGATTGGGCAATGTTTATTAAATCCATTGAAAACTGAGGGTCAACGGCTGTCATGATATGCGAATCACCTACCGCTATTATCTTACTATCGCCTACTTTTACCTGCTTACTATTTAGGTGACTGTTCACCATTATATTCACTCCATAATACGCAACAAGTAATAGGCTAAACGCGATGACTGATGTGACAAATTTTTTCATAAACAAAGAGTTAAAACTGGAAATATATAAACGCATTATCTTCTCGTCTGAAGTAGATGATTATGCAAATCACACATATATACAAACACCACCGTACCATTTTATGCTTTGGTAAAACCCCAAATCCATATTCTGTATGCCTGTTAAACCACTCCCAAATTATAAAAAGACCTAGCACTGGAACAAATTTAAGATAGTAACCATTATACGGTATGTGCTCCAAATGGAATATCCCTGCTAGATAACTCAATGAATGCTCAATGGAATCTGCTCTAAAAAACACCCAAGTGATGCATACGAGGCTGAATGTATATAGTATCTTGCCAAAATCCAGTACTCGACTGCTAAGTGACACTTCGATGGGTGAAATCTTGTCCTTCTTCTCCCTAAAGATAGAAGGCACAAATAACAAAGCGTGCACAACACCCCAGACTATAAAAGTCCAATTGGCTCCGTGCCAAAATCCACTCACCACAAAGATTATAAATACATTTCGCACAGTAACACTTCTTTTTCCTCTACTACCTCCTAGAGGTATATACACGTAATCTCGAAACCAAGTAGACAAGGAAATATGCCATCTATGCCAAAACTCTCCTATACTCTTAGAAAAGTATGGGAAGTTGAAATTTTTCATAAGGTCGAATCCTAACAGCTTTGCTACACCTCTCGCTATATCTGAGTAACCCGAAAAATCTCCATAAATCTGAAATGCAAAAAAAACAGCTCCTAATATAATATAAGGAGATGACAACTCGTGATAATCGGCAAAGGCCTGATTGGCATATACCGCACAATTATCTGCTATCACTATTTTTTTGAACAGGCCATACAGAATTTGTCTTAACCCATCAGCTCCAAGATCCATGTTAAATTTGGATTTCCGGTTAAACTGATGCAACAAGTTACTTGCCCGCTCTATAGGCCCTGCTACTAGCTGCGGAAAGAAGGAAACAAAAGTCAAAAACGTAATAATATTTTTCTCAGCATTGATGCTCTTTCGATAGACATCAATGGTGTAACTCATTGTTTGAAAAGTATAAAAGCTAATACCAACCGGTAAGATGATGGACAACGTACTAATGTCCTGCACTATACCTATAGAACTTAACATACCTGCAAAGTTTTCGATAAAGAAGTTGAGGTATTTGCAATATCCCAAAACCCCTAGATTAAATGCGATGCTAAAAAACAACAGCCACTTACGCCTATTTTGTTGCACTGACTTGTACAATAGGAGTCCTACGGTGTAGTCTACGAACGAGCTAGCGAGAATAAGAGCCAGGAACCTATAATCCCAATACCCATAAAAGAAGTAGCTTGCTCCAAGCAGAAAAAGATTTCTCGCTGACAAACTCCCTTTATTGAGTACCCAAAAGAGGATAAAAACAGTTGGGAAGAAAAACAAGAACTCATATGACTGGAAGAGCATATCTTAAATTAGTTATCCTAAGTAGTCATTATGGCCAATACTAATCTAAGGCATTATTTAGACGTTCCTTCAATCCTTTACTGTGCGTGTTAAGTTTATCAAAGTCTCCAATAAATTCATTTTTTGGCTTCCATTTACTATTCATAAAAGAGCTAATGGTATTAATTATAGGAATGAATTTTGTAATATATTCTGGATACCTTATGCTATGCATCGTGTGATCATTCACAAATAATGACTTGTCTTGCTCAACAGGTGGATACATCGTAGACAAAACGTTATTGGGGTCGCGAGCAATTACGTTGATCCCGTTCCACCATCCTTCTCTGGATTGTTGCACAACATTTGCGGATTGATTATTAGGGTGTGCTTCGGTATAAGACTCGAAAACCAACTTGTATTCAGGATGAGATATTAAAAAATCTCTGTTCGCTTGTCGCACGTGCTTATAATTACAATCATCTATTACTATGACAGACTCATCTGCTAAAAATGGCTTAGCATAGAGCAGGCACATCATCTGACTGCGGTAATCGTGAGGACCATCTACAAGGTATAGCCCTATTTTTTTATCAGTGATGTTCGCGAAATCCAAAAAGGCATCTTCATAATCCATATTTACCAATTTGACATTTTCTAATTTCAGCTTTGACCTACGTTCTTCTATAATTTTTTGATTGCGTTTTTCTTTATCAAAAAAAGCAAAATTATCTATTCCAACAGCCTCGAAATCAGGAATTTCTGAAGCCACTGCCATAAGTGTCAATCCTTGGAAAACTCCTACTTCCACATATGATTTCTCCTCGTCAACAAATAATTTAGCCAGACTTTGGAGCGTTTTCATAAACTTTACACCTGAAAATCCGCTAAGTGCCTTTATTTCAGGGCTAAAAGCTGGAGTATCATTGTCCTGATTCGAAAAATATGCCTGTTTTAATTTTTCCGTTAACATAGGACAAATCAAAGGTTAATACGTCTAAATAACAAACCGACCTACATTTTACTCCGCATTTAGCGTATTAAAGTTTTTCTTTGCCAAACATTGAGTCTCACACTTACCATAGCCATCTGCACTTACAACAGAGAAGAGCTCTTAACACATTGTTTAGACTCACTCATACCGCAACTCACTGCCGATGCAGAACTCTTAGTGATAGATAATGGCACCAAAAAAGTAAAAACCTTAATAGAATCCTACCCCGAAGCTAGGTATGTTTCTGAGGATAATACGGGCCTATCATTCGCCCGAAATAAAGCGATTGCCGAAGCTCAGGGCAAATGGGTAATGTATCTAGACGATGATGCCAAATCACACAAAAACTTAGTAGCCAAAGCTCTCCAACATTGCAAATCAAACCACTTGGTTTTTGGTGGGGTATACTACCCCTGGTATCACTATGGACAACCCAAATGGCACAAGGTGCAATACGGTAGCAACTCGCACAACTTTGAACAAGCTGGCATATTGCCCAAAAACGAGTACCTGTCTGGAGGCATAATGTGTATACACAAAGATATTTTTGAGCAAGTAGGGCCATTCAATACCGCCCTAGGTATGACCGGAACGAGCATTGGGTATGGAGAAGAATCTGAGCTACAAGATCGAATGATAAAAAGCAATATTGCGAGGGTCTATGATGATCAACTTATTATATATCACGTAGTTGCCGCCTACAAACTTAATGTTCAGTGGTTTATGAACGCCAGTAAAAGCAGAGGAGTAGACATGGCCAAATATCAAACAGGCAACAAGATACTAAATATTGCCAAGCAAATTATCATAGGCAGTGCCGTATTTATAAAAGACCTCGTTCGATATACTCCTCAACTCGTCTATAAGAATTACTACATACAAAACTGGAAAATAGACGTACTTCGTAAGGTATATAAACGCTTTGGCTTTGTCGCACAATCAATCAACCCTAAGAACTAACAACATTCACCGTGCAAAAAAAAGTACTCATACTCACCTACTACTGGCCACCTAGCGGAGGTGCAGGTGTGCAACGTTGGTTAAAACTGAGTCACTACCTTGCCGAACAAGGAGTAGAAGTACACGTACTAACACCTCGTGGTGACTACGCAAGCTACACCACCCTAGACCCTACGTTGCAAAATGACATCCACCCTGATGTAAAACTGCACCAAACCAAGTCTTTTGAACCCCTTGGAATTTTTGCCAAACTATTTGGCAAAAAAAGCATTCCCTCTGCCGGATTTGGAAACGTAGATAAAAAGAACTGGAAACAACAACTAGTAATCTTTCTTCGGACCAACCTATTTATCCCCGACCCCCGAAAATACTGGAAACCTTATGCCTACAAAACAGCTAAACAAATCATAAGACAACACGGCATCACCAATATTATCACTTCCAGCCCTCCACACTCCGTACAGCTCATAGGTAAGAAGCTCAAACGTAAGCTCAACGTAAATTGGATTGCAGACTTTAGGGATATGTGGACCGACATATACTACTATGAGCTGCTGAATCATAGCCGCCTCTCGCACATTATGAATCTGCGTATGGAACGTAAGGTCATAGAGCAGGCAGACCATATTGCCACTGCTACGCCTGTATATATTTCATTTTTTGCGTCAAAATCGAGCAAGGTAAACAGTGATAAATTCACGTCTATACCTAATGGGTACGATCCTAAGGATTTTGAAGATTTTGATTACGGCAAAAACGATGTTTTCACGATTACCTACACGGGCACAATAAGCGAGCAGTATAATATCAATCCGTTTCTGGATGCATTATCTTCATTAAAGGATAGTATAGAATTTAAACTCCAGTTTGTTGGTTCGGTATACC
Source organism: Bacteroidota bacterium (assembly GCA_018700895.1). Lineage (GTDB taxonomy): Bacteria > Bacteroidota > Bacteroidia > NS11-12g > UBA9320 > UBA9320. The sequence goes on along the minus strand of JABIUV010000024.1, from coordinate 34,242 downwards.
CTCAGTTGCACGAGGAGCTAGAGCAACGCAACCTCATCAAGCACACTTTATTTAGTGACTACGTGCCGCATAAAGAGAGTATCCGCTACTTGCAAAAATCGAGCCTCTTGCTCGTATGCGGACCATTAAACAAGGACCAAAAAGAAGGAGGAATCCCAGCCAAAGTATATGAGTACTTGGCCGCACGCAAGCCGATTATTTACATAGGCAAAGTAGATGGATTTGTAGCACACATCTTAGAAGAAACAGTAGCAGGGCAGTCCTTCGATACTGATGTCCCGGCAATAACTGCTTATCTTAACAAAGTACACGAGGATTGGCAAAGTGGCAAAGCCATTTTGCCAGAAAATAAAGAGGTACTAGCCTATAGCCGTCCGTTGCAAGCCTCTCGCTTCAAAGATTTACTCGTATAATAGACTCGCTCTACCGCTTGTTACTTCGCAAAGTAATTCTATTTTTGAGCCTACGCTTTATGAATAAAATAAAATCACTATGGAGTAGGTACAAGAACGAAGTTCTTGCTCTACTTGCCGTACTTGTTATTTCTGCTCTTTTTGTCCCTTCTAATTTCAAAGGCAAAGCTCCCAAACAGAGCGATATCATCCAATACAAAGGTGCTGCAAGCGAGATTATGGCTTACAACAAATCGGACGAAAACATTATATGGACAAACGCCCTATTCGCAGGAATGCCTGCTTATGCCATCCAAAATCAAGGTACAAAGACAGTTCTTCAGAATCTTAAATTTCCATCACACCCGCGTATTTGGGCACAACTGTTCTTATACCTAATATGTGCCTTCATAATGCTCAAGTCATTTGAAGTACGCACGTGGCTTGCAGTTATCGGAGCTATAGGCATAGGTTTCGCCACCGAGAATTTTACCATACTAGCCGTAGGGCATAATACCAAAGCAGCTGCCATAGGATACCTACCCCTTGTCATTGCTGGGTGTCAGTATCTTTTTCGCAAGAAATACCTATTGGGACTCACGGTGTTATCCGCTGGATTTGCATTGCAAATTTTTGTAAATCACGTGCAGATTACCTATTACGGTGGGTTCATGGTGGTGTTATTTTTTATATTTCAATTGGTAAAACATATCCAAGAAAATAAGATTAAGGATTATGCCATCGCCGCCATTCTTGCTTTAGCAGGAGCAGGTATTGCTGTAGGTGCCAACAGTCTTAACCTTTTACTTCTTAATGAATATGCAGAGGACTCGATACGTGGCGAAAGTGCTCTTACCATCACACCTGACAGCCAGACTAACGACAATGTACAAAATGGCTTGACGAAAGACTACGTATTCTCCTACAGTATGGGATGGTCAGATTACGTAGCTACTATAATTCCAAACTACAGTGGAGGTAAAAACTACAACCCAGAAGATCCACCTTCTCAGACTGCAAATTTATACTACGGTCAGATAGGCAGCACTTCAGGTCCTAAATACTTGGGGGTGACTATGTTTATTTTAATGCTATTAGGCCTAGTGATGGTAAAAGGGCCGCTAAAATGGTGGATAGTTTCTGTCATACTTCTGACCATAGTCCTATCTATGGGTGGTAATCATTTTGTCGGGATTAATACCTTCATGTATGAACATTTCCCACTCTATAACAAGTTTAGAGCTCCCAGTATGATGATTGTGCTTATTCAAATTAGTATGGGTTTACTAGCCATGTTAGGACTCGAAGAATTTTTTAAGAATCATGCAAATTTATCGAGCTTCAAAAAACCATTAATAATAGCAAGTTCTGCAGGCATAGCTATCATAATTTTAGCTGGCTTTACAGGGACTATGTTTAACGACTTCAATACCGTTCCCATTAAAAATGAAAGTGGTCGTGTAGTATATGATCGAGACACAGAACAAGCAAAAAGGGTATTACAAAAAAGGAATCCTACTCCATCTGAAATTAATAGTTACTTGGACTATTTCAGTGCAGAACGTATTAAACCAATGGAAAAAGATGCAAAAATCAGCTTGTTTTTTACTCTAGCCATTCTAGCTCTTGTTTGGTTAGCATTTTACAAAAAGATGGACACTAAATACGTAGTACTGTTAATTGGCATATTGGTGTTAGCAGACCTATGGTTCGTAGGGAAGCGTCAACTAAATGATAAACATTTCAAAAAAGCCAGCTATTCACCCCAACCTTTCGAACCCTATGCCGCTGACTTAGAAATAAAAAGAGACCAAAGTTATTATAGGGTATTAGATGTTACTGAGAGTACACTAAACAGTAATAGATGTGCAAACTTCCATAAATCAATAGGTGGATACAGTGCTGCTAAAATCAGGCGATATCAAGATCTTTGGGACTGGTATTTGATAGACGATTTACAAAAGAGTAAGGTAGATAATAATCCAATTCTCAATATGCTCAATATGAAGTACTTCATATATCCCAATCAGCAGCAGCAAGGCGGGCAACCTATGTACGGCCAAAATGCCAATGCACTGGGCAATGCGTGGATAGTCCCTAATATACGTATAGTAGCTAATGCAGACAGTGCAATTCTTGCTCTTGGTCAATTAGATACCCGCACCAATGGTGTGGTAGAACAAGAATTTGCTGGCCGAGTAAGTAAAAATAATGCCGTAGATAGTAATGCAACCATCACTTTTGACAAGTATCACCCCGAGCAGATGGAATACACTTACGCTAGCTCTCAGGAAAGCAATGTAGTATTCTCAGAAGTGTTTTATGACAAGGGATGGAATGCATACATAGACAATGAGCTTGTGGACCATTATAGAGTAAACTATATCTTACGTGGGCTCAGAGTGCCCGCAGGCAAGCATAAGATTGTTTTCAAATTTGAACCAAAGACCTACGAGCTAGGAAGTACCTTATCTTTATCTTTTGGTGCAATTATTTATTTACTCATTGCTCTCTCATTAGGTCTCTGGATAAAAAGCGAATTCTTTAACTCAAAAGAAGTTCAGTAAAAATGCAATTTGGAGATGTGCCTGGACTGGCCAAGTTAAAAACCAAGCTCGCTACGAGTGTGAACAAGGGAAAGCTACCTCACGCGTTGTTACTACTTGGTAATGAAGGCAGTGGTAAGCTTGCTCTGGCTTATGCTCTTACTTCATATATATACTGCACCAATAGGCAAAATGACGATTCGTGCGGGGAGTGTAGCAGTTGCCGAAAAATAGGCAGCCACACCCACCCTGATGTGCATTACACCATACCTCTCACCAATAACAGCACAAGTGCCAAAAAACCAATAAGTACTGATTTCATAACGCAATGGCGAGAGTTTAATAAGGATCATACTTTTTTTAACACTGCCGATTGGGTATCCGTCATAGCCAAAGACGAAAACAAGCAACCCAATATATACCGTGAGGAAACACGAAGCATACTCTCCAAACTCTCGTTAAAACCATACGAAGGCGAAGCAAAAACACTCATCATTTGGATGCCGGAGTATCTGAAAACAGAGAGTAATGCCCTGCTCAAAATCATAGAAGAACCACCTCAAAAAACATATTTCATACTCGTAGCGGAAGATAGCGACGAACTACTGACTACCATTACCAGCAGAACACAACTGGTAAAGGTGCCCACCTATACCGAAGAAGAAACGGAGGCCTACCTCAAAGAAAAATACAACCTGGAAAGCACCAAGGCTGAACAACTAAGCTACTTAGCCGAGGGTAATTTTCGCAAAGCTATCAGCCTAGTAGAAAGCGTAGAAGATAATTACAGTGCCTTATTCAGAGAGTGGATGGTGGCGTGCTATACCAATAACCTAGCCAAGGCTTATGAAATAGGTGAATCACTTCACAAGAGCGGCCGCACACAAACCCAACTTTTCTTGACCAATGGACTGGCTATTTTAAGACAAAGTCTGCTCCAAAAAATGGTAGATAACTATCAAATAAAAGCAGAGAAGGAGCAACAAGATTTTATCAAAAAATTTAGCACCACGCTAAATGCAGCGTGCATAGAAAAAAGTTACGAGCAAATAAATGAGGTGATTTACCAGATAAAACGAAACTCCAATGGTAAGATGACGCTTTTTCACTTGAGTCTAAACCTAAGATACAACTTCGTACGTAAATGATTAGCAACAATATAGAAAAGATATTAATCCTCGCCCCTCATACAGATGATGGCGAATTTGGCTGCGGAGCAAGTATATACAAGTGGACACAAGAAGGCAAGCAGGTATACTATGCTACGTTCTCTGCCTGCAAGCAATCCGTTCTTCCTCAATTTCCTGAGGACATACTCATCACCGAGGTAAAAGCAGCTACTCAAGTGCTGGGTGTGAGACCTGAGAATTTGATTTTGTATGATTATGAAGTAAGAACCTTCAACTATCATCGACAAGAAATATTAGACGATCTCATAAAATTAAGGGAGAAGATACAGCCCGATTTGGTCGTTATGCCATCGCTTAATGACATACACCAAGACCACAAAACCATCGCCGAAGAAGGTGTGAGAGCTTTTAAGTTTTATAGTATTTTAAGCTACGAGATGCCTTGGAATAACTTGGTTTTTAATACCACGTGTTTTAATACACTTACAAAGGGACAGGTAGAGCAAAAAATTACGGCACTTAAAAAGTATCAGTCACAAGCACACCGTCCGTATAGCAATCCTGAATTTATCAAGGGACTAGCACTCAGCAGAGGCATACATGTAAACGCACCTTTTGCAGAAGTTTTTGAAGTAGTACGTTGGAAACTATAAATCGTATACTCATCACTGGCGGAGGAGCTCCCGGTGCTCCTGGTATTATAAAAGCCATAAAATCAGCCCATCCTGATGTGATCATATACGCGTGTGACGCCCAACCTCATACCGCAGGCAAGCTTTTAGCTCACCGATATTTTACAGTGCCATTGGGTGCAGATCCCACTTTTGCAGACAGGCTCCTAGCTCAATGCAAAAAGGAGCAAATACAAGCCATACTGCCCATCACCACGCGTGAACTAGAACCACTCAGCCGATCTAAGGATACATTTGCCAAAGCAGGAATTCGCGTAATAGTAAGCGACTTACACGACCTTACTATAGCCAACGATAAAGGGAAGCTCTATCAGCACCTGAGCGATAACGGCATTGCGGTACCGCAATTTGGAGTGGCGACTAATTACGATGAATTTCTTGCGATACAAAAGAGGCTTAAAACCACTGAATCCAAATACATTGTAAAACCATGTAGAGCCAACGGAAGCAGAGGTTTTAGGATAGTGGATAGCAGCATAAGCAAGCACGATCTCCTTTTTAACCACAAACCAAACAGTACGTACATTACTGAAAATGAGCTTAGTGAAATACTCCAAGAGTCATTTCCGCCACTACTCGTTTCTGAATATTTACCCGGCCAAGAATACACCGTAGATTGCCTAGTGAATAAGGGCACACCACTACTCATAATACCACGTAGCAGAGACAAAATGAATGCCGGCATCAGCGTAGCTGGGCATATAGAAAATCATACCGAAATCATAGCTTATTGCACTCAAATACTCGCCACATTAAACCTGCATGGCCCAATAGGCATTCAGGTAAAAATGAGTACAAAAGGACAACCCCTGGTGGTAGAAATAAATCCAAGGATACAAGGAACCACCGTAGCCTTACAAGGAGCTGGTGTCAATGTTCCTTCGTTATGTCTATCTCCTGATTTCAATGTAGCAAAATTGAACGATTACCCGATAAAATGGGGCACCCAATTTGTTCGTCATTACGAAGAGCTATATTTCTAAGTCATTTCATTTTTTTTGAGATATATTTGACCGATGTATGCAATTAACCTAGCGGTCACCCGCTAAGGCACAATAAGCAAGCATACATGTGCGGTTTGAAACGAACACCTAAACCGCCATAACAAACTGATAAACAAGTCCTTCGGGCAATAAATATATGGGATGCGGAAGTTGCGGAAATAATAATGGGAGCCACAGCCCTGGATGTGGAAATAACGGCAGCTGCTCTACGGGGAGTTGCAATAAATTGAATGTGTACAATTGGCTTACTGATGTGGTGCTGCCAGAAGACTATGAGCCTTTTAACATCGTAGAAATTCGTTTCAAAGGAAGTAAGAAACAGTTTTATCGCAATGTAAATCACCTTGAATTATTCACAGGTGATAAGGTGATTGTAGACTCGGACATAGGGTACGATGTGGGGGAAGTATCGCTAGCAGGTGAGCTGGTAAAACTACACCTCAAAAAATATGGTGTAGACGAAAATAACTCAGAGATGCGTACCATACGAAGCATTGCAGCTGAGGAACAAATACAGAAATACGACCACTTCAAAAGCTTAGAACAAAAAACACTAGAGGAAGCTCGAACTATCGCCCTGCAGCTTCGCTTAAAAATGAAAATAAGCGACATTGAGTTTCAAGGGGATGGTAAAAAAGTGACATTTTATTACACTGCAGAAGGTCGTGTAGACTTCAGAGAATTGATACGCCGATACGCTTCATCATTCAAGAGCCGCATACAGATGCTACAAGTAAGCTACCGTGAAGAAGCTTCACGACTAGGCGGCATAGGAACTTGCGGAAGAGAACTGTGCTGTAGTACCTGGCTTACCGATTACAAGGTAGTGAGCATGGGGGCTCCTAAGACGCAGAACTTGAGTATCAATATGCTCAAACTAAGTGGACAATGCGGCAGACTAAAATGCTGTTTAAACTATGAGCTAGAAACCTACCACGAAGCATTAAAAGAATTCCCAAATGAGAAGGTGAAACTTAAGACAGAATCAGGACTCGCTAGTCTACGAAAGATTGACATTCTGAAAGGGACTGCTTGGTACTGCTACGAAAAAAGCTTTGACTGGATACCACTCGACTTAAAACGTGTAAACGAGATTGTCGCCTTAAACAAAAAAGGCAAAACACCTCCAACGCTAAGCGATACCGCTCTGGGTGCAGAAGTGGCCTTCAAAACATTGGAGTACAAAGATGACCTACTAGGAGATACTGACCTTACCCGTATGGATGATAAAAATCGCAGAGGTGGAAACAGAAATAAAGGTAAGGGGGGAAAGCCAAGAAACGATAGAAATCGCAACCAGCCTAAAGGCAAAGGAGGCAAACCAAGAAACGACCGTAACAGAACAGACAAGCCGAAAGGTGATAAACCGCAGAGCGATAAACCCAGAGGTGAACGCACGGGTAATCCACGTAAGAAAACGAGCAATCGCAAACCTAACCCAAACAGAAAACCACAAGGAGATAAAAAAGGGCCATCTCCTGAGAATATAGGATAAGTATGCAAGAACGGCACTCTAACAGAAAGCGGTACTTTTATGAGCAAGGGCTAACTACTGAGAAACATGTAATTCCCTACATATCAGACCTTATCACCATAACCCCAGAAACATCCGTACTAGAAATAGGATGTGGCGAGGCAGGAAATCTCAAGCCATTTTTGGACATGGGATGCAAACGTGTAGTGGGTATTGACATTTCTGAAGGGCGCATAGAAAACGGCAAAAAATTCTTTGCTGACCATCCTAATGTAGCAAACCTTGAACTGATAGCGGAAGACATATATGACACGGTATCGCCCGAAGAGTTTGATGTCATTATCAGTAGAGACGTAATAGAGCATATCCCAAACCAAGAAGTATTCATGAGAAGGTGTCGCGATTTTATGAAACCCAATGGCATTTACTTCATAGGTTTCCCACCGTGGCATAATCCTTTTGGAGGTCATCAGCAGCTATTAGAGCATACGTTTTTCTCTAAGCTGCCGTACTTTCATATTTTACCGCGAGGTATCTATAAGGGTTTTCTTAAGCTCATCGGCGAATCTGACGTCAAAATAAAAGGAATGCTCGAAATATATGATACACGTATTACCATAGATCGCCTAAATAAAATCTTGAAAAAGAACGACTACTCCGTCCTGAAGAAGACGATGTGGCTTTTTAATCCGAACTACGAAACTAAGTTTGGGCTAAAACCACGCAGGCAGATAGGTTTACTCTCAGGCATCCCATTTTTACGAAATTTCTTCGTCACGGCTGCTTACTATGCTGTAAGAGCAAATAAATAATAGTTATAGACTATTGTTTGACAAAACCTAGATTTGAAACTGGTTGTACAACTTATAAAGTAATTACCCTTCCAGATTCACACGATTACGAATGGATCGTGCTAAGGTCATTTCGTCGGCGTACTCTAGCTCTCCTCCAACGGATATCCCCTTACTTAGAGTACTTACTTTTAGGTTGAGCTCACGGAGTTTTTTGGCAATGTAGTATTCCGTGGTATCCCCTTCTAAGGTTGAACTCAGGGCTATGATTGCTTCTTTGATAGTGCCTTGTTCTACCCGAGCCAAGAGTTGCGGTATTTTGATATCACTAGGCCCTATGCCGTCTACAGGCGATATTAAGCCCCCTAGCACGTGAAAATGCCCATTATACTGCCCCGTATTCTCTATAGCTATTACATCTTGAAAATCCTTTACAACACAAACCACACTCTCATCCTTACTTGGCGAGTTACATACATTGCATAACTCGGCATCACTTATATTAAAACATTGCCTACAAAACTTTATCTCAGTTCGCATATTTATGAGAGCCTGACTAAGGTCTATGGTGTCGCCTTCTGATTTTTTGAGTAAATGTAGAGCCATACGCAGAGCACTCTTATGCCCCACTCCCGGAAATTTGGAGAGTTGCTCAACGGCCTTATTGATAAGATTGGACGACGTACTCATATGATTCTGAAGCAAATGTAAATACTGACATTAAGAATACAACATATATTGCTAGGATGTGTTTAACTTGCACTTACCAATTTGGAATACACAGATAAAATAGTAGTAAACGCAGCACCACGATACGAACCCGCTCACAAAGTACGTGGAGCTCGCCACGTATTTAGCTATACCGTTACCGTGACCAATAATGGTTATGAGACGGTGCAGTTGCTCCGTAGGCATTGGTTTATCACTGATGGCATATTTGCGGAGCGGGAGGTAGAAGGTGAAGGCGTAATAGGGCAGCAACCTACCTTAGAACCTGGCGAAAGCTTTGACTACCAATCATGGTGTCCCGTATCCGAAGATTATGGCAGTATGAGAGGTTACTTTACCTTTCAAGAACTGAGAACAAGAAAAATGGTGCAAGCAGAAATAGAAACATTCTTACTCATGCCAGAAGAGGCGTTAAACTAAAGAATAAATAATACCTATAGCTCCTACGACAAAACAGTAGTAGGCAAAATAAGACAATTTACTTTTTTTCACTATCGCTATCATCCACTGGCAGGCTATTATGCCCGAAACTAATGCTGCAACAAAACCTACAGCAAACGGCATAGCCAAATCATCTGAGAGCACTAACTTTCCATCCAGCACATCTTTTGCCATTTTGCCAATGATGAGTGGCACGACCATCAGAAATGAGAAACGAGCAGCCTGGGATCTATCTATATTGAGAAGTATAGATGTAGAAATAGTAGCACCTGATCTGGATATACCTGGTAATATGGCTATGGCCTGAGCAATGCCAATGAGTAGTGATTTCCCTACTGTTAGTTTTTTAGTGCCCGGGCGTGTAGTTTTTTCTGCAAATAGAAGCAATGCTCCTGTGAGTAGCAACATCACACATACCAATAATACTTGCCCTTCGAATAGTTGTTCTAATACTTCATCAAAAAAAAGACCAACTATAACCGCTGGCACCATAGATACAATTACAAAAAGAGTGAATTGCTTTTGCTCTTTGTCATTCTTAGAAAAGAACCCTTTCAGGATAGCAACGATGTCTTTTCTAAATACAAGTATGGTAGCCAATGCCGTGGCCGCATGTAGCACTACACTTAGTAGCTCCTCTTGCTCTTTTAGACTGGCAGTACCTAGTATGGCCTGCCCAAGCTCTATATGCCCGCTGCTACTAACAGGCAAAAACTCCGTAAGTCCCTGAATAATACCAAGAACTATAGATTCCCAAATTGACATTACTGGTCCTTAGGTTTTTTCATTATGGCGAATATCTCTATCGCAAATCCAAGCACCACTACCACTGGAGCGAGCTTAGTCTTTCTGAAATCGTATATATCTTCGTTGCCATACATCAATGCAAAACCAATTATAACTACTAAGAGGCCAATGAGCATCCACATATAGTTGTCTTTGGTAAATACAAACTGATTTTTTGCGGGGGTATTACTATCTGATTTTTTAGTGCTTGACATCTTATTTTATTTCAATATTGGTTGCATTTTCAGAACAAGTCTTTAAGACAAATCTGTTTTTGTATAGTGGACAAAAATAACATCTAATTGTAATGCACCCAATTTTGAGTGAATAGTTGGCAAAAGTGCCTGTTTGCTAAACGATGGGTTGATGACTTTAGTTGCTTTACAATGTGAAAAATGCTGCTCTACCTCATTTTTTTTTAACGAAGTTGTTTAAACCTAAGGGCTAAACTCAACTTTTAAAAGAGTTTGTATTAGAGCTAAAATAACTGCAAAGTAAAGGTGCTCATCCTAGTCAAATCGGAACAGGGGTGTGAAAAGTCATAAAGGAGCTGTAGTGAAAATTAATGACAGGGTGTTAGGAATGCTTAAGTTGTGTAATGTGCAATCTAAAGAAACAATAATAGCTAGCCGAGCTATCAACACACTGCGTGAAGAATGGTCTGCCAATATTCACATGATAACATCAGACAATGGTCGATAGTTTTCAGGACTCGCCTAGCTGAACAATCAGGCATTCCATTTTTCTTTGTCATTCCATATCATAGCTGGTACCTGGGATCAAATGAAAATTCATAAGGACTAATAAGCCAATTTATCCCTAAGAAAACCGACTTTGAAACCATAATCGATGAATGTCAAACGCTTAGAAATCAAGCTAAATGAAAGGCCAAGAAAACGCCACAATTACGAAGCCCCTATATTTGGGAAGAATCAATTATTATTCAATCAAAAAGTTGCGTTTGTAGCTGGAATCCTAGCAGGTTCTTTTAGTTATTATATAGATAATTTGCTCATTTTTTTTCTTTTCCAGCAGAATGGAGCTATTGCTATGTAACTTAATGTTCAAACCTTCGCACCAAATGACAAATCCCCTGCATCCCCAAGACCTGGCACGATATACCCATTAGAATCTAAATCTTGGTCTACCACACCTATCCACAAGTCTGCATCGGGTATGTTGCTAGTAACGTAGTCTACCCCTTGCTGACTACCAATTACACTTACCAAGTACACCTTAGTGGGTTTACCTTTGTGCATAAAAGCCTCATAGGTCTGCACCAAACTTTGGCCAGTGGCGAGCATCGGATCACATATAATGAGTATACGGTCGTTGATGTCTGGCGTGGCGACATATTCCAGCACAATTTCAAAAGCGGTGTGGTCCGTTTCGTCGTGTTTTCGGTACGCAGATATATAGGCTAGGTCCGCTTGGTCAAACATATCGTTGAGGCCGCGTTGGAGTGGAAGTCCTGCTCTCAGTATGGTTGCGATAATAGGCTGTTCACGCATTTTTTTCACTTGAGCTACACCCAACGGTGTAGTAATAAAATGCAGTTCAGATTGCATCTCTTTACTAATTTCATAAGCGATGATTTGCCCAATGCGTTCTATGTTTTTACGAAAACGAGCTCTGTCTTGTTGTATGTCTTTGTCTCGCAGCTCACGAAGAAATTCATTGACTAGCGAAAACTCTTTAGAAAGTATATGTACCACCCTTCGAAAATAATTCATTTTAGGGCAATGGGTTTATGCAGGGGAGATTCTGCATTTCAATTGAATCGCTCATTTGCAGGCGTTCATGTTTTTCTTCTATATATTGTTATCTTTGACTTTGAAAATTTTATCTGATGCAGACTTTACGAATAATTGTTTTACTACTCTGCTTTCCGGCACATCAATATGCTTATTGCCAATCACAGTATTGGCCTTATGGAGATAAGGCTGCTATTAATATTAGCTCTAATGGTGCTGTAGTCTCATCTAGTAGTAATATAACGACAGGAGAAGGGTGTTCCTCTATTCAAGATGAGACGGGTGAAGTGCTCTTTTATACTAATGGGGCAAATGTTTATAGTGGTTCGGGAGTTTTAATAAACACAGGGGGTCCGTTGTTTGAAGCAGCTTTTAATCCTCTTCTAGTACTCAGGGTTCTGCAATCCTACCTCTAGGAGACTGCAAAAGATTTTTAATATTAGCAACCCCAGGAGTAGAGGGTACTACTGGAAGCTCAAGTACCGTAAAAGGTATTGGAGTGGCCTTTGTGGAGATAGACGAAAATGATGTCATTACCATAAATTCTAGCACATCTACCAGGGTTTTGACCGAGTTTACTTTTTGCGAAAAATTAGCCATATATGAAAATCAAGGAGAGTATTGGATTGTGGCTAAAGAGTTACTTCCTGGGGGGAATACATATTTTAAGTGGAACCTAACCGCGGATATACTAGACAACATTAAATCGGTGTCAGATGCAATGAGTTTTTTTAATACGTCATCGCAATCTCAGAGTGTGGGGAGATTGTATACCAATGGCTGGTCATTAAATGCAAACTCACGTTATTATCAAGCCCAAGGTCAGATGAAATTTAGTCTAGATGGCACAAAATTAGGACACGTATTCCCCGCCGATCGTGTAGTTGAATTATTTGATTTTAATCCTGTTACGGGTATGTTGACTAATTCACGGACGTTTTATACAGGAGCGGTAAATTTATACGGTTTTGAATTTTCCTCATCGGGTAATTCATTTTTTGTGACTGAACATTATAAAGGTACGAGTGCAAAAAATAGAATTTTACGATTCAGGTATAACGATCAAGAGATTTTAAATTCCGAGGTAATTTTCACCGCATCATTTTATAAAAACTATGCTTTTACAGCCCTGCAATTGGCTATTGATGGTCATATTTATGTGAATGGAACTGCGTTTAGTCACTTGGTGAGAATAGAAAATGCCAATGGTGTAACTCCTTCATTAAATACGGCTAATTTTGGTGCTGCCTCAGGTTTAGGTTTACCGTTGGTGATCTCAGGAGATTTTACTTGTGATGATTGCGGAAGTTCTAGTGAATTAGAGGTTTCTTTCTGTGAGTTTGACTCTGTACTTCTGAGTTCAAGTGTCTCTAGTTTTGCCGATTTCGAATGGAGTACGGGTCAAAAATCTTCGTCTATTTATACTAAAACACCGGGAACTTTTATATGTGTAAGTACAGACAATGACTGTATTACATTGGATACTTTTGTTGTTCAGATGAATAGTCCAACGCAATTTGATTTGGGCGATGATCCAGTGTACTGTAAGGTTCAGAGTATTCTCTTATCTGGTCCCATTGCAACGTCTTATAAATGGAGCAATGGAGCAACTACACGAAATACAACCGTTTCAGAATCGTCAAATTACATATTGGAGGTAGTAGATACTAACGGTTGTATAAGTGTCGACTCAATTGAAATAGATTTTGCCGAAGAGTCGTTTCAAGCGTTGATTAGAGACACCGTATTGTGTGATTCAATTGTAGATTTAACATATACATCTTCTTTTACATCTACATTGTGGAGTGACAATAGTACCGCATCCAGCTTTGATGTATCGGACTTTGGCAGCTATTGGATAGAGGTGCGAGATGCGGCAAATTGTGTGTTGCGGGATACATTCCAGGTGTCGCTAGGAGATATACCTAATCACGATTTAGATACCATAGAATTATGCTTAGGACAAAGGGTGAAAATAGAGTTGCCTTCGGAATACCATGCACTGTGGTATGACGGGGATACTTCGCTGGCTAAGAGTGTGAATAGTGCTGGCGTATATCCGCTTGTGCTGATCTCGGAGGATGGTTGTGAGCAACCATTGCAACTGATTGTGAATCAACGTGGCTTTAGTAGTCAAGTGCATATACCTAGTGCTTTTACCCCTAATCGGGACAACTTAAATGAAGTATTCCCGGCGTTAAGTGGAGATATTTCTGTTCGAGATTATTCGTTACAAATTTTTACACGCTGGGGTGAAAAGATATTTGAAACATTCGAGGTGAAGAACTGGGACGGCTCATATAACGGTGGCAAGTGCCAGCAAGGAGTATACTTGTATATTATTAGGTTTACGGATTGCGGAGGTGAGGTCCAGACATATTATGGAGGCGTTACACTTTTAGATTAAGCTTAATGTTAGTAGGTTGTTAGAGGTGGTTCGCCCAAGGGAAAAGCTAAGGCGAAAATCTATTGCCAAATTAATTTTCAACCTCTCAACTAAAACGTAAATTTGACCAATGGATTTTAACAACCAATTTGTAAAGCAACTTATAGATTTAGCCATAGCCGAAGATATAGGCGATGGCGACCACAGTAGTCTTGGAGCTATACCTGCAGGTACGCAAGGGCAGGCCAGACTGTTGGTTAAAGATGAAGGGATCTTGTGTGGTGTGCCGCTTGCTCGTCATATTATGGAACGAATAGATGCCGACGTGATATTTGACCAACTGATAGAGGAAGGAGCAGAGGTTACGTTTGGTGATATTGCTTTTACTGTAAAAGGCAGTGTGCATAGCATACTACAAGCAGAACGACTGATGCTCAATTTTATGCAGCGTATGAGTGGGGTAGCTACTGTAACCCACAATCTTGTGAAATTGATAGAAGGCACCAATGCCAAACTGCTCGATACACGCAAAACAACTCCTGGGCTTCGCACCTTCGAAAAATATGCCGTGACCATAGGTGGTGGGGTAAATCATCGTTTTGCACTTTGGGATATGGTAATGCTCAAGGATAACCACAATGACTATGCAGGAGGAATCACTGGTGGCGTGACGCGTACCAAAGAGTACTTGAAATCTAAAGGGAAAGACATTAAAATAGAGGTGGAGACCAGAGACCTCAACGAAGTGCAAGAGGCTCTAGATACAGGGTTGGTCGATAGGATAATGTTCGACAATTTCACTCCAGAGCTTATGGTAGAGGCTGTGAAATTGGTAAACGGACAATGCGAAACCGAAGCTAGCGGGGGGATCACTGGCGATACTGTTCGCAGTTATGCTGAGACCGGTGTAGACTACATTTCAGTAGGAGCACTCACGCACTCAGTAAGAAGTTTGGATTTGAGTTTGAAAGAGTTTTAGATTTAGCTGATTTAGGACTTAGGATTTAAGATTTAGGACTTATTGTCCGTGTCCGTCCCTGAAGTAGGTTGCCCATAATAGTCTTAAATCTTTTATCAATCCTACAGTCTCTCCATTACTCCATCCACATACACCTCGTGCACTCCATCAAAATTGACGAGCTCCATATCGAGTTGACTCTGAGCCACGGCATCATAAAATTCCTGAACAGAAGCCTCTGTACGATAAGGATCATTTACTCCTGAGAAGTAAGTCATTTGAATAGGGTCAAATACCACTTTTTTGATATTTAAGTCTACGTCAGGCGGCACTAGTCCGCTGCAAATGAGGAATGTACTTGGCTTTATATTGTTATGAGCTAACCACCGAAAAGCCGTAGCCACCCCTTGACTAAATCCGAGTATCACAATTTCTTCCCAATCATTTTCTTGTTGCAATTCTGCGTGAATGGCATCCAAATAGGCCAAGTAGTTCTGTATGTCTTGTTCACGATTTTCTTTGGTCATCCAACTAGCACCTACACGACCGCTCGTGCCGTTTAGGTAAAAATAGTGTTGACCCTCAGGAGCGATTATTGTATAATCTAGTGATACAGCAGGATGAAACTTACGTATAAAAAACTTAGCTAGTTGACCATATCCATGCATTACGTATAGTAGCTTCTTCCCGCTTCCTTCGCGGTAATATTTTGCACGTTGCGAGTAGCCTATGTGATGTTCCATTAGCGTAACATAAATGCTTGAAGACTCTCAAGATAAGTCTCGTAGCCCATCACTTTGGGCACGTCACTATGATTTGCCTTTGGGATACGGTGTGCTTCCTTGTAATCTCCTTGGTGACTTTCGTACACTACTAAGCCGTGGGTCTCCATTGCAACAAAATCATCAAGCTCCCCGTGTAGCCAGTAGAGTGGTTGTGTTACCTTTTTTACCTCTTCGGCATTATCTATTTGCAGATTGATGAAAAAAGAACCTGGCAAGGCCAATCCACTGCCATCTTGCACCATCACTTCAGCACTTGCAAATGGACTCTCGAGCATAATTTTAGTGGGGGCAATAGGTGCTCCATTTGCTGTAAGCTCAAGTGTAGGGGCACCACCCAGACTAAATCCATAGATTAAAAACCGGTCTGAGGTGAGTCCTTGGTCTAAGAGCCATTGTGCAGCGGCCCTACTATCTTCGTATAAGTTTGCTTCGGATGGCAAGCCATCACTTAATCCATAGCCACGGTAGTCTATCATGAGCACTCCGTATTTGTGCTGACGGCCTATATTAGCGAGTAATTTTGCTCTAGGCCAGTAATAGTCCATATGACCAGAGTTGCCATGTAGATAGAGAATAACGGTATCTGTGGCGATATTGGAGATGTTACCAATGTATATGGCGTGTATTTTTTCGTTGTTTTCGCCCACGTCCATAGTGAATAAAGTCGTGAGACTATCGGCTACGGCGTATGTGTCTAATTCCTCGTCTTCTTCTCGCTCAAAATCGTCGAGCAGATATTCCGTAATGTCGGTGTTGGGGTTGAATAGCAATGGATCTAAATCCAAGCAACTACTTAATAATGTAACGAGTATGATGGTGTAAAATGTCTTGTTCATAATGGGTTAAAATCTGCGTGCTATGCCAAAATAAATTCCTACTGCTCCTCGTGGCTCGCCAGCTAAGGAGTACGACTTGTAATCTACTACACTATACAAGGAGCTGCGAGTGGGAGCAAGCCACTTACTCTCGGCGGTGAAGCTCCATTTGGGTGTGACCCAAGTATTGCCAAATTGTATACCGCTTAGTATTCTCTTTTCTTGTGTTTGTTCGTGTGCCTTGGTGCCTACGAGTTCTATCCAGTTGGTGCTTCCCAGATACATAAAGTTATCTGAGCCGTATTCCCAGTACAGATTAGCATCCAGTTGCGGATAGAGTCGTGCGTTGCCTTCTCGCATATCTGTCAATACATTGAGTGATCCACTTACTGATAATCCGGGTTTCCATCCTTTGGGTTGGAGTATGCCGTATGTTGCTCCTGCGTCCAGCTGTATTGTTTTGTAAATGAGCGACGTAGTTTGAAGGCTGCCGTGTATGGTAAGGCTATCGGTTATTCCGCGAGCATAATTCACTGAGGTAAGCGGAACGGGGATAGTTAATCCCCCAAAACCTATGAGTGGTCCGCCCAAATTAGCACTTACTTGTTGTTGTCCTTTTTCTAAGGGTTTTACGATCTTTTGGGAAGTGCAAGCACTAGTGGTGATAATGGCCGAAGCTAATAATGTATAAATATACTTCACTATTTTACAAATGTAGAGTACCTGTTGTAACATTTTTAAGTTTAACGTTGATTTAATCTTTCACTTAGACGTAAATTTGACCCAATGACCATCTCTCTCATCGTAGCCCGAGCTAAAGACAATGCCATAGGTAAGGATAATGACTTGCTATGGAAGATTAAGGACGACTTGAAATTATTCAAACGTACAACTGCAGGCCACGTAGTCATTCACGGGCGTAAGAGTTTTGAGAGTATTGGTTTTCCATTGCCCAATAGAAGCAATATTGTAATTACCAGAAACAAGGAATACAAAGCAGAAGGTGCCTTTGTTACTCACTCCTTAGCAGAAGCTATAACATTGGGGAGGAATTTGGAGATGAACAACGAGATTTTTATACTCGGCGGAGCTGAGATTTATAAGCAGTCACTCGATATAGTAGATAGAATGTACCTTAGCGAAGTGCAAGGATCATTTCCAGACGCGGATGCCCATTTCCCGCGAGTAGACCTCAGCGGTTGGTCACGCGTTCAGTGTAATTGTTATGAGCAAAATGAAGTGAATGAGTTTGCTTTCGACTTCTGTGTGTGGGAGCGTAATTAACCCTTTCCCTTGCCACGTGGTTTTTGTCCTCGGGAGATTGGCTTCTTATACTTTTTGGCTTTTTTTATTTTTATTTTCTGTCCGCCACCTAGGTTATACTCTTTCTTGTTTTTGTCCTTTTTCTCGTGAAAACTTGGTCCTGCTACGTGCTTTTTCGTTTTGTGAGGGTTCTTTTCTATGATACGCGGTTGCTCATCTAGCGTGAGTTGCTTGCTTACTCGCACGTCATCAGAGGGGAATTGTTCTAAGGGTATCGTGTATTCCATAAGCTCTTCGATGGCTGTTTTCCATGCTTCTTCTTTTTCGGTAGAGAACAAGATGGTTTCTCCTTTTTTCTCGGCTCTACCCGTTCTGCCGATGCGGTGCATGTAATTCTCAGGAAACTTAGGGGTATCAAAATTGATAACATGCGTAATGTCATCTAAGTCTAAACCGCGTGCAATAACATCTGTAGCTATAAGTATGCGTGCATTGTTATCATTAAAACGCTCTATCGCCGCTAGTCGATTATTTTGACTCTTATTACTGTGTATAATCCCTAGTTCATTCCAGTAGTCTTCTTGCATTGCTTCGAATAGGCGGTCGGCATTTTTCTTACTATCAATGAATACAAGTACTTTCTGAAAACGCTCCTTATCTTTCAACAGATGGTTGAGTAAATTTACCTTGGTATAAAAATTAGGAACAGAGTACGACGATTGTGCTATGTTGTCAAGCGGTGTGCCACTTAGAGCTATCGCAATGTAAGCTGGAGCGATGAAATTTTCATTAATCAATATTTCCACCTCTTCGGTCATCGTTGCTGAGAACATAATATTCTGTCTTTTCTCAGGAAGGAGCTCAAAAATATTATTCAACTGAAAACGGAACCCTAAGTCAAGCATTACGTCTACCTCATCTATCACCAGTTTTTTTACATCTTGTAGAAGCAGCGAGCGGTTTACGGCGAGGTCATACAACCTACCCGGCGTACCTACTACAATGTCCACACCTTGCGTAAGAGCACTCATCTGAGTTTTAATATTGACACCGCCATATACTCCTAGTACGCGTGTGCTCATATACTTACTGTATAGTTCTATTTGCTCTACTACTTGCACTACAAGCTCTCGAGTAGGCACAAGAATAATAACGCGTGGTTTATAGGTTTTGAGGTATTTTAATCTTTGCAGAATGGGAAGCATGTAGGCCAGAGTTTTACCTGTACCTGTTTGCGATATGCCGATTACATTTTTGCCCGACATAAGCACAGGGTATGCCTCTGCTTGAACTGGCGTAGGTTTTGTAAACCCCAAGTCTGCTACGGCATTTTGTAAAAAGCGATTGATATTTAATTCTGAAAAAGACTCCATACGTTCGACAAAGGTAAGCCTATCTGTGGTTTAGGTATGTTTATAAAGTTAACCGTGTAGTCCAGTTACTAAATTTTGATTTATAGAGAATGAACTGCCACCTACTCCTTCATACTCAGGCCTATCCGCTTGCGATCTAGGTCCACATCTATCACACGTACTTGCACCACTTGATCGAGTTGCAGTACTTCTGCGGGATCGGTTATGCGTCGTATAATTAGGTTAAATCTCTAACAGAATCTAGAATGATGGTTTTGGTCTTTATCACTTCATGGCATCGTTCCTTCTTATCTTCCAAAATTTTGATTAATAATATTGAAGATTTTCTCCCAAGTCGGTACCCGGAGTGCTTAATATGCGATATTTTGGGGTGTAATAAATAAGGGTAGACTCCGTCACTTATTGCCATAATGGAGATGTCCTCTGGAACCCTTTTGTCGGCAGCCCGTAAGTTGTGATGTGTTGCTGCCAAAAGCTCGTCAGACATTGTAAAAATAGCCGTTACATTTTTGTTGTGTCTTAAAATATGAGGGAGAATAAAATCGAGGTCTTTAGATTTTTCCACCAAAACGATGTTTTCTGTAGGCAATGTGATTTTTTTCTCATTAAATGCATTTTTAAAACCTTGCAGTCTGTTTTGTGTAATGCTCAAAGCGGGATTGCCAAATATGCCAATAATGTTCTTATGCCCATTTTGTATTAAGTGCATGGTAGCATCATAGCTTGTAGAAGCCCCATTTATACCTACTGTAGCGTACTGGTTGTCCTTTTCAGAGTTTGTCTTGTCTAGCAATACACATTCTATATTTGCCTGTGTTAATTTGGCTAGATGGTCTATGTTGGTGCTTTCCTTAGACAGTGATATGAGTACACCTTCTACATTCCAAGCCAGGCATTGCTTTATAATTTCTTTCTCCTTTTCAAGTAAGTCTTTACTTACAAAGGTGATTAACGTATACTTAGAGTTATTCAAGGTTTTATTAATACCCTCAATAAGTCTTGGAGTAAAGAACATGTTAATCTCTGGCAATACCAAGGCTATGAGCCCTGAGTTTTGATTTCTGAAAAGCTTGGCGTGCATATTGATGGTGTAATTTAGCTCGTCAGCCAACAGCTTTACTTTCTTTTTGGTACTTTGGCTTATATCTTGGTGGTCTGCAAGAGCACGCGAAACCGTTGATGTAGAGACGTTCAGAGCTTTTGCCAAATCCTTAATTGTCACTTTTTTCATTAGTGCAAATAAACGCAGATTGTATAGTTAACATCTGAAACAACTCAATACAAATGCAATCAATTGGCATTCAGTTACTTAACGCCTAACTGCATTTTTTGAAAACTTATCAACCGCAAACGTTCCCGCAAATGATTGCGAAAAAATGAAACTTTTCACTTTGCTGAATTTGTTATTAAACTTGCCTCACAAAATGCCTCAACAGAGGTTCAAAAAAGAACAACCAAAAAGTTAAATTAAAAGTTATTAAAATGAAGAACACACAACAGAAAATTTTATTATTCTTTACCTTATTGTGCTTCTCCGCTGCGGCAATGGCTCAGACAGAGGTAAGTGGTAGAATAACCGATGGAAATGGAGATGCAGTGTATGGAGCAATAGTGCAAGTGCTAGATGCGTCAGGCGGAGCTGTAAGTAGAGAAGATGGTTCATACACTATAGTGGTAGACCAGAATGCACCTTTTACACTCCGAGCTTCTTACTCAGGTCTAAAAACCCAAGAGCAATCGGTAGCAGCAGGTGTTAGCAAAGTAGATTTTGTACTTGAAAGTGATTTACTAGGTTTTGATGAGGTGGTAGTAACGGGGTCTACAAATCCCAGTTCTAAAATCAACTCTAGTATATCAATATCTACTATCAAACCAGAAGCAATATTGCAAACTACACCGAGAACTACGGCTGAAATATTCAGAACAATACCAGGTATTCGTTCGGAATCATCTGGAGGTGAAGGTAATACAAATATCACGGTAAGGGGTGTGCCTATATCTGCAGGTGGATCTAAATACTTGCAATTGCAAGAAGACGGATTACCAGTAATGATGTTTGGAGATATGGCATTTGCTACTTCAGATATATTTTTGCGTTTTGACCAGAACATTGCTCGTATAGAAGCAACTAGAGGTGGTGCAGCTAGTACTATGTCATCAAATGCCCCAGCGGGTATCATAAACTTCATAAGCAAAACAGGTGCTGTAGAAGGTGGTAGCTTGATGAATACATTTGGGTTAGACTATAACTCATTTAGAACTGATTTTGAATATGGTGCTCCTATTGGTAACGGTCTGAGATATCACGTAGGTGGTTTTTACAGAACTGGAGAAGGACCAAGAAACTTAGGGTACACAGGTAACAACGGTGGGCAGATAAAAGCTAATCTTACAAAAGAGTTCAAAAGTGGATATGCTCGTATTTACTACAAGCACTTAAACGACAAGACCGCTGCTTATATGCCAAATCCAATGAGAGTAAGTGGAACTAATGCAGACCCTACTTGGGAGTCTGCTCCAAATTTTAATGCTAACCAAGATGGTATACATAGTGTAAACTTGCCAAGTAATTTTGGAATAGGAGCCAATGGCGAACGAAGAAGCGTAGATGTGGCTGATGGTATGAATCCAAATTCTAACTCAATAGGAGCAGAATTTCAATTTGATTTGGGAAATGACTGGTCTATCGTAAGTAGAAATAGAGTGTCTATGAACTCAGGAAGATTTGTAGCACCATTTACTGCAGCTTATGGAACTACCGCCGATATGGCCAACCTGGTAGATGATGCCGCTGGTAATTTTGTTACGTATACAGATGGAACTCCATACACGGGTTCAGAAGCACAAATAGTGCATATGTTTGATACAGAACTTAAAGACTTTAACAATGCGATAAGCGATACACGTTTATCAAAAGAATTAGATGGTGTAAAAGTAGACCTTGGATATTTTAGAGCACAGCAAAGTGTAAATATGGCTTGGTTGTGGAACTCATATATGATGGAAGCAAATGGAGATAATGCCCGTATGCTTAATGTAAATAGAGCTGATAGTACTTCGCTTTCTTCTAACGGACAATTTGCTTATGGTGTACCTGTGTGGGGATGCTGCCAAGTACAGTACAACTCTGAATATACTATCAGTGCTCCTTATGCAAATATTCAGTACTCTCCAAACAACAGAATTACCTTAGATGCGAGTGTAAGATTTGATCAAGGTACTGTAGCAGGAGTAGGAAACGGAATGTCTACTGGTACAGTGGATGTAAATAATGACGGAGTAATTTCTCCTATTGAGCAAAGTGTTGCAACAGTAAATTTAGCCGATAGAAATATCGTAGATTATGAGTACAGCTACACTTCTTACTCGTTAGGTGGTAACTTTAGCCTAAATAGCAACCAAGCCGTATTTGCAAGATATAGCCACGGAGCCTCGGCAAAAGCCGACAGAGCTGTCTTTCCTACAGGTTCATACACTTCATTAGGCAACCCTAAAGATATGATAGACCAAGCTGAACTAGGTTGGAAACAACGATTTAAGCAAGGTGGTATCTTTGTTACAGCATTCTACGCTGGTACTACAGAAGAAGGTGGTTTTGAGGCAAGTACCCAAAAGGTAATAGAAAATGACTACACCGCATTTGGGGTAGAGCTAGAAGGTGCGTATGCCGTTAGCGATTTCACTGTATCTGGTGCTGCTACATACACCAAAGCAGAAATAACTACCGAAGGTGACGCCAATGCGGGGAATACACCAAGAAGACAACCAAACTTGATGTATAGCCTTGTACCTTCTTACAAAATAGGCAACCACTCGGTTGGTTTTAGTGTAATAGGACAAACAGAAGCATTTGCTCAAGATAACAACGAGCTAGTGATGAGTGGTTATACTGTAATAAACGGATTTGTAAACTTCGGCATCACAGATAAATTGAGCCTTAGTCTAAACGGAAACAACTTATTAGATGCTATTGGTATCACCGAATCTGAAGATGGTTCTATTATAGACAATCAGATGAATTTTGTAAGAGCTAGATCAATCACTGGTAGATCATTATCTGCTTCTATTAGATTTAATTTCTAATCAGAATTTGGTTAGAAGTTCTTGTCGATAGAGCTGGCAAGACTAAGAATAAGGAGTGTATTGTTCAGCTAACGACTTATTAGCTAAACAATACACTCTTAATAATCTCCAAGATTATAGAATAAAAAGACTCGAATCCAAACCTGTACTCAAAAAAAAGAGTAAAGGTCTTGAAGAATTTTATTGTTAACAAAAGAGGTTAAGCTTTTATTCAGTTAATTTTAGGTAGGGGGTTTATTTGCTCCCTACCTTTTTATATATATCAAAAAAACATGTCTGATACGAAACTGTCATTCTGGCAAATATGGAATATGAATATTGGGTTCTTAGGTATTCAATTTAGCTTTGGTTTACAGCAAACAGCTGTCAATCCCATATTCACTTATCTAGGAGCGAGTCTAGAAGATTTACCCTTACTAAATATAGCAGGGCCAGTAACAGGTTTGTTAGTACAACCTATTATAGGAGCCGTGTCTGATAAGACTTGGTCACCGAAATTTGGAAGACGAAGACCATTTTTTCTAATTGGAGCCCTTATAGGTAGTGCTTGCTTATTTATATTTCCCTATAGTCCTACTTTATGGTTTGCTGTGGGAATGTTATGGATTCTAGATGTTGGGAATAATGTGGCTATGGAGCCTTACCGTGCACTTGTAGGAGACAAATTGCCTAAAGAACAGATGAGTTTCGGTTTTCAGATGCAGAGTCTTTTTGTAGGAGCAGGCATCGTACTGGCTAACGCCTCCATATTTCTTTTTCAGGATTGGTTTGGTGCTGGCGAAGTAGGGGAAGACACCCAAACTATTCCTACGTGGCTATACTATTCATTCTTTATAGGAGCATTTTTATCACTTGCCACTATACTTTGGTCTGTTTTTAAAACACCAGAATACCCGCCTACAGACGAGGAATTTGAAGAAATTAATAGACATAAAGCTTTGCCACTAATAGAAAGAATAAGATCACCATTTATAGACATATCGCTGGCTATCAAAGAGATGCCTAAGTTTATGTGGAAGTTATCTGGCATCTATCTCTTTCAGTGGTACGCACTGTTTATATACTGGCAATATATTATGCCAATGTTTAAAGAAACAATGGGTTTTGATAATGATCAAGCCCTAAGTCAAGCGGCTAAAATGAATACAACATACAATGTGTCTACTATGATATTTGCATTACTCTTAGTGCCACTTGCTCTGAAATGGGGCGGCAAAAAAGTATATGTAATTAGTCTATTCGTTACAGGAATAGCAATGCTTTCCATTCCCTATATACAAGATGCAACACTCGTCATATACCCAATGATTCTATTTGGTATAGGATGGGCTGCTATGATGGGCATTCCATATTCTATGGTATCCAAAATAGTACCTACCGAAAGACGAGGAGTATATATGGGTATTCTAAATATGATGATAGTTATACCAATGGGTATTCAGACCGTAACTTTTGGGCCTATTATTAAAAACTTTTTGGGGAATAGTGCCGTAAATGCAATCTTACTTGGTGGTGTGTTCTTTGTGATTTCAGGAGTCCTTGCCATGAGACTAAGACAACCGTCGCAAATAGAGTTATAGGACTAGTGAGAACGAATGTGAAGTGACAATAGATGATAAAAGAGGAGATAGAAATTAAAGAAGAATATGCTCAACTTGGGGCTCAGATTTGCAGCACCGTTTTGCCTTTGGCAAGGTTAAAGAATAGGACTGTAGTGGCGGTTTGTGGAGAGTCAGGAAGTGGTAAGACTGTTACGGCTACTAGTCTAAAAATGCAACTGAATAAAAATGGTGTCTCGTCCTACATACTTCACCTTGACAGTTATTTTAAATTGCCGCCAAAGGAAAATCATAAAAACCGACTTTTAGGTTTAGAATGTGTGGGAGCAAAGGAGGTGAACTTAGCTTTACTACAAAAGCACGTAGATCTATTCAAGGATGGAGTTCATCAAATTACTATTCCAGTCGTAGACTATATCAATAGCTGCTTTGAGAATTTAGAATTACAACTGAATAAAGTGGATGTTCTAATAATTGAAGGGGTTTATTCCTTTCTGTTGGATAGGGTCAATTTCGGAATTTTTATGGAAAGAAATTACCTTCAAACCAAAGAGATAAGAAAGCAAAGGAAACGTGAAGTTTATGATGCATACGTAGAACAAATCCTAGAAATAGAGCATAGTATCATAGCACCTCTTATTAAAAAGGCAGACATGGTAATAGATACGAACTATACTATACGATGAGCAATAGACTGAGTAACGGAGTTATGCTCAATGCATACCCAGATAGCATAGGAACCAACCTAAATGATATTGTTAATGTACTTAGCAAGCCTGAGTTTGAGGACGTGTTTTCCTTGTTTTATGCCTTGCCAACATTTTTTAATAGTGACTTAGATAGAGGGTTCTCAATCATAGATTATAATATTAATAAAGAACTTGTGACCACTAAGGATATAGATAAACTTGGTGAGCTCAATATTGCACTCAAGTTTGATATAGTACTGAATCATTTATCTGTAGCTTCATCACAATTCAAGGATTTGCTAGCCAAGGGAAAAGAGTCTAAATACAGAGACTTCTTTATCAATTGGAATGAGTTTTGGGCTGGAGAGGGTGACATGAATGAGGAAGGCATTATCGTTCCTCACAAGAAGCACCTAGACAAGCTCTTTATGCGAAAGTCTGGGCTACCTATACTAAAGGTTCCATTTTCAGATGGTACAGAGGTTCCGTACTGGAATACTTTTTATCAAAAAATAACAGTATCAGAAGACAATGCAAAGACCTACTTAGGGCAGATGGATGTGAATAGTAACTCGCCTTTAGTATGGGAGTTTTACGAGGAAGTCTTAGCTAAACTAGGCGGTTACGGCTGTCAGATATTGCGTCTAGATGCTTTTGCATACTTGCATAAGGAAGTTGGGCAAACCAATTTTTTCAATAAACCGGGCACCTGGGATTACCTAGAACGAATCAATGGAATAGCAGAAAGGAATAATCTGCAGCTACTACCAGAAATACACGCAGAGTATGGATTGCACTTGCACGATGAAGTAGCTGCTAAAGGGTATGTAATCTATGATTTTTTCTTGCCAGGTCTGCTTATACATGCCATAGAGAAAGGAACTAGCACAGCTGTTATTGCTTGGGCTAAGGAGATAGTAGAAAAAGGTTTTAAAACTGTAAATATGCTCGGCTGCCATGATGGGATTCCTATACTCGACCTAAAGGGTAAAGAAGTAAACGGAGTTTACAATGATGGCTTATTGCCAGATGATGAGATAGAGGAGATGATGAATCTCATACTAGAACGCGGTGGTAGAGTTAAGAACCTGTATGGTTCATATGGTAAAAAAATCTCTTACTACCAGGTAAACGCTACCTACTATAGTGCTTTAGGCGAAAGTGATCAGAAAATGCTGCTTGCCAGAGCCATTCAGCTTTTTATGCCAGGTATTCCGCAAGTATGGTATTTAGATGTATTTGCAGGTAAAAATGATTACGCCGCGGCAGATGCCGCAGGAGAGGGAGGTCATAAAGAGATAAATAGAACTACGCTCAGGTTAGAAGCTGTAGAAGAAGGCCTCAAAAAAGAAGTGGTAACTAAGCAGCTGGATATGATACGTATACGTAACACCTCTGCGGCCTTTTCAGGTACTCCTAGTTTTAAAAGTGATGCAGAAAAGTTAACTATATCATGGAGATCTGATGGCGATATCGCTACGCTGGATGCTAACCTAAAAACACAAGAATTTAAGATTCAATTCTCAGAAAATGGGAGCGAGGTAGAGTGGAAGTTTTAAAGCCTACTTCTTCTATCTATTATCTACTTCTCAATAGCTATCTAGCGATAAACGGAATGGTGCCACATACTGCAAGTAGTTTTAGTAATGCTGCTATTCGCTTCTCAGAGATATTGGTGCTTTGTGTGATGGATTGTTCAAGGTGGGGCGAATATAGAAAGTCCACAAAGGTTAGACTAGCAGTAAATGAGGTTTTGCGGGAAGGTATTAACTACTGAAAATAGATATTCCCTTAAGATCATACTCTTTATTATCCAACATAAATGTTGAGCGTATTTTGTTGACAATGTAATCCTTGTTTTGTATGGTTAATTCTGTGCCAATTTTCTTCTCAGAATTGATTTTCAGTTGTTCGATTCCGCCGTAAGGAGACTCGAAAATATGACAAGAATGGTTTGAGGCAAGTATTGTGTGAAGACCAAATTCTATTACCTCAGATTTAACTAGTTGAGTATTCTTTATGGAGCTGTCACTGTATATTCCATCGTATATTAGAAATCCTCTTTCTGTTTCAAAAATATCCAGTTTTTGACTCATACTGAATAGAATGCCAGCATCGTAATTTACTGTTTTAAAAACTGAAAACTCAGAATCTTCCGATTCGATATTGGGTTCTAAAAGTGAGAAGTCAGAATCTTCAATGTCAATCCAGCCATTCCAAAATTTTAAGGCTTATTCATTTAGAAGTGTGAAAATTCTGTCATAGATAGAGGTAATATGATGCATTCTGTCAAAAATTATTAAATCAAATTTTTGCACTTGCGTTTGAAACTCTTACTCAGCTCGTTTCCTCCAAGCACTACTAGCGTGCTCTGCCACTACTACTTCTTTGTGCTCATTGAACTCTAAGTACGTGAATAGTGCCGCAGCTTTATTGAGGTCAGCATCTTGCTCTGCTCGTGCTTCTGGAGTGTAGTATTGGGCGATGAAGTTGGTATCAAAATCACCATCCACAAACTTAGGATGCTGCATCACAAATCTGCCAAAATCGAGCGTAGTTGGTACGCCTTCTATCTTAAAATCATTAATAGCCGCAATCATGCGTTGGATAGCTTGTGTGCGGTCTTCGCCCCATACGATAAGCTTCGCAAACATATTGTCATAGTAAATAGGTATTTCGTATCCGTCGTACACAAAATCATCCAATCTTACCCAGTCTTGCTTGGGCGTATCGTAAACCTCTATCGTTCCTATGGCTGGCACAAAATCATTTTCGGGCTCTTCGGCCGTCAAGCGTAGTTCTATAGCGTGGCCATTTGCTTTTATGTCGTCTTGGGTGTAGGTAAGTTTCTCATTACGAGCTACATGTATTTGCTCCGCTACTAAGTCTAATCCTGTGATAAGCTCAGTAACTGGATGCTCCACTTGCAGACGGGTATTCATTTCTAAGAAATAAAATTTATGATCTGCATCAAGCAGAAACTCTACCGTACCTGCTCCAGAGTAGTTGCACGCCTTGGCCACATTTACCGCAGCTTCGCCCATCTCTTTGCGGAGTTCGGGTGTGAGTACCGCACTGGGTGCTTCTTCCACTAGTTTTTGATGTCTACGTTGTATAGAGCACTCACGTTCCAATAGGTACACTACGTTTCCGTGATTATCGGCGATAAGTTGTATCTCAATGTGGCGTGGTTTGGTTACAAATTTTTCGATGAATACCGAGCGGTCACCAAAAGCACTTTGAGCCTCGCTTTGAGCTGTTTTCATTTGGCTCTCCAGGTCTTTTGGGTCGTGTACAATACGCATTCCCTTGCCACCACCACCTGCACTGGCTTTTACCAGTACGGGGTAGCCTATTTGGTTGGCTACGTCAGCCGCTTCAGCTATATCTTCTACTGCGTGATTGATGCCGGGAACCAAGGGCACACCATATTTGGCTACGGCTTGCTTGCTGGCTATCTTACTACCCATAAGGTCTATCGCCTCCGGACTAGGCCCTATGAAGGTGATACCAGCATTGGTTACTGCTTTTACAAAACCAGCATTTTCCGACAAGAATCCGTATCCAGGGTGTATGCCATCCACATCGTTGTCTTTGCAGATTTGAATGATTTTGTCCGCCTGCAGATAACTCTCAGCACTAGGAGCGGGTCCTACACAAAAAGCCTCATCGGCCAATTGTACGTGCTTAGAGTTTCGGTCTGCTTCCGAGTAAATAGCCACAGTGGATATGCCCATCTTCCGACAGGTTTTTATCACACGTACGGCGATTTCTCCACGATTGGCTATTAATATTTTCTTCACGGCTGCTTTAGCATTGGGAGGTGAATATACTTCTTCTCATCCTCGCTTATTCTTCTAATACCAAAAATACCACCATCAGATTGTGCTACGGATACAGCCAAGTTTTTCAAACTATTGTATAACTGTACAGCGTAAGTATGGTCCAATTTGGCGAAAATGTCATTCAACTTAGCAATGTGCTGCTCTAAGAATGCCAAACGCTCCTTACCATCGGCAGACAATGATTTAAGGGCAAAGTCTATCTCCTCATCTACGTGTTGATCTAGATTTTTATATAGGTTTTTCACGTCATTTTGCACCGCAAATGATTTGATGTGAATGATTTCTTTAGCTCGGTCTATTTCAGACTCATCTATATCATGATCGGCACAAGATATAAGTAGGGTGACCCATATTGGAGAACGTCTCACTAAGGTCTGCTCTTCTTCTGATAACTTCTGTAATTGGTATAACATTAAATGTACTTTTGCTGTGGCAAATTTATGCAAACCGCACTTATTAAGCAGATAAAACAACTTTTTCTAAAAGAGTTCAGAATGGAACTTAAGAACAAGTACGCCCTTTGGTCGCTTGTGCTGCTGCTTACTGTTTCTGTATTCATTATTTACACCATACAGAAAGAGGCGAGCAACAAGGTGTGGCACAGCTTGTTTTATGTGGTTCTTATTTTTGGTGTGGTACAAAACATAGGGCGTAGTTTTTTGATGGAAAATAGCGGTAGCCTGCTTTACTACAAATTTTTGGTAGATAGTCGGGCCATTATCCTTTCCAAAATCGCCTATCAGTTTTTGGTAAATGCATTTTTTTTGGGAGTGCTTACGGCATTAATGTCTTTTTGGTTGCCACAGGGTATTCCTCATTTTACGGAGTATCTTATTACTGCTATGCTCTTTACGCTTTGCAATTCGGCGGTATTTACTTTTAATAGTGCCTTGGCCCTTGGAGCCAAAAATAGTAGCCTCGTAGCGATGATATTGAGTCTGCCCTTGCTTATTCCAAGCTTGCTGGTAAGCCTGCGTTCTGCTAGCAAAGCCATCTCACCTTTGGATTCTCACCTATTCATACAAGACTGGGGTGTGCTTATTCTATTGCTTATTATGCAGTTGGTGCTTTCAGTGGTGCTGTTTAAGTATGTGTGGGAGGAGTAGGGTGGAAAGGTTAAGTCTTAGTCCGAAGCTTCGGACTAAGTCAAAGTCTAAGTCTAAAATTTTCTTGTGGGAAGTCTAAGCTACAGCGGAGCAGAATGTCAATAGCACAGAATAATCGAAAGTAAGAATAGCTCTGTAGGAGCGATACTTAGTATATGGTCTAATCTTCTTCCTTCAAGTGGTCTAATAGTGGAGTCTTCCTCCAAAAACTAAAACTATCCGTAATGTTGTAATATCCATCGAATCTACCTTTCAAAACATTTAACTCTAATGAATCCCCTTCTTGAAGTTCTGTAAATGTAGGTTTGTCCACCTTAAAGGAATATCTCTTGTCTTCATTAAAGTAGATATAGTATTCCTTTCGTATGGTTGAACTTCGCCGTCTACTTGATTCCTTAATCTCCTTTTTATATAGCTTGCCCTCTAGAGCTATTTTCTCATTGACAAATGAGTAGTTAATTAAACCGTAAATCGCAAATACCGACATACATGCAGGTAAGAACGAAAGGGATGGAACCGCAAGAATAGAGATGAAAACTTTCATCAATTTAGAGTCTCTAAACCATACAGGTTCGAAAAGTGGTGGTTTTTTTGTTTGGCCAATTCCAATTAGTATCGCAAATATTCCCCAGAGGATAAAAATAAAGTTCCAAGGTAAGTAGTCCATGAACGTCTTTTCTTCTTCGCCAATGAATTCGGGAAAGGATAATACAATAACAAGTCCAGCAACATTAAAAACACTAAATATTAAGAAAGCCTTCCCTGATTTTGAATTAAATTTTGATTCTTTTTTCTCTTCCGGTTCCACTAGTCAACCATTTAACCAATCAATGAACCCCTAATACGCCTTAGCAAACAGCACTCTCTCCTTACTTGGCTTGCCAGAGAATACGCATACCCCGTCTTCTTGTGGATTGTCAAAAGGAATACAACGAATAGTAGCTTTGGTGGCTTGTTGTATCGCGTCTTCAGTTTCGGCGGTACCATCCCAGTGTGCAGATATGAATCCACCTTTGGTTTCTAGTACTTTTTGGAACTCTTCCCACGAGGTTGCTTCTGTGATATGCTCGTCGCGGTAGTTGAGGGCTTTGGTGTATATGGCTTCTTGCATCGTATCGAGCAGTTCGGCTATATTGTCTTCCAATCCTTCAAATGCCATTTTTTGCTTCTCCTTAGTATCTCTACGGGCTACTTCTACGGTGCCACTCTCTATGTCTCTATTGCCTATGGCTATGCGTACGGGTACACCTTTCAGTTCCCATTCTGCAAATTTGAACCCAGGCTTGTGCGTATCACGTTTGTCAAACTTCACACTGATGCCTTTTGCTCGTAGTGCTTTGATAATGGGTTCTATTTTTTCGCTAATCGCATCTAGCTGCTCTAGCCCTTTATATATAGGCACTATCACTACTTGGGTAGGAGCAAGGTTGGGAGGCAATATAAGTCCCTCATCATCTGAGTGGGTCATGATAAGTGCTCCCATCAGCCGAGTGCTTACTCCCCAGCTTGTAGCCCATACGTGCTCTAGTTTACCTTCTTTACTCGCAAATTTCACATCAAATGCTTTCGCAAAGTTTTGACCCAAGAAATGAGAAGTGCCCATTTGTAGGGCCTTCCCGTCTTGCATTAGTCCTTCTATACACAGCGTGTCGTCTGCTCCGGCAAATCGCTCACTTTCTGTTTTATGTCCCATTATAGTAGGGATAGCGAGTACATTTCTAGAGAACTCTTCGTATACACGCACCATTTGGTCGGTTTCTTCTATGGCTTCTTGTTTGGTAGCATGAGCGGTATGTCCTTCTTGCCACAAAAACTCTGCAGTACGTAAGAACAAACGTGTACGCATTTCCCAGCGTACTACATTGGCCCATTGATTTACCAATATAGGTAAGTCTCTATAACTCTGTATCCAACCTTTGTATGTGTTCCAAATAATGGCTTCACTGGTAGGTCGCACAATGAGTTCTTCTTCCAATTTTGCTTTAGGGTCTACGCGTAGTTTTCCTTCTTTGTCCGGATCACTCTCTAGTCTGTAGTGTGTTACCACAGCACATTCCTTGGCAAAACCTTCTGCGTTTTTTTCTTCAGCTTCAAAAAGACTTTTGGGTACGAACAATGGGAAATAGGCATTCTCGTGACCCGTTTCTTTGAAACGTCTGTCTAGTTCAGCCTGCATTTTTTCCCAAATAGCATATCCGTATGGTTTGATAACCATACAGCCACGCACACTACTGTGCTGTGCTAGGTCTGCATTTTCTACGAGGTTATTGTACCATTTGCTATAGTCTTGTTCGCGTGTTACTTTTCCGAATGCCATCTTTCTAAACTTGGAATGCTATTTGATTATTGTAGTATGACGGCAAAATTAAACCGTTATGTTGAATTAAATTTTTAGCCTTATGAAATTATACACTTATATCTCCCTTACCGCCCTTTTACTAGCGAGTTGCACCTCTAATAGGCTTACAACCACCTACCCCGATGACGTATATTACACCCCCGAAGACGATGTGGTCATAGTACAGAATACGCCACAACCTGCTCCTCAAAAATATACACCCGAACAACCGCAAGAAAATACAGTGAATACACTAGAACTAGTGTACGATGAGCGTGTAATTCCTACCGAAGAATATGCAGGTGGTTTGACCGATTATGAAAGACGCATTCGTCGTTTTAGAGGTGAGGAGTTTGAATACTCTTATGAAAATGGGTATTTAGATGGATATCGTGATGCCAACCGTAACAATAGATGGAATAACTCTTGGAACAATGGATGGTACGGATATGATAATTGGGCGTACAGTCCTTGGTATGGCAATAGTTTTTGGCATCGCCCGAGAGGCAGTTGGCACTTAGGATATAACAGCCGGAATGGCTGGTATGATGGCTACTCGTGGGGTAATCCTGGATGGAATACCTGGAACGCTCCTTATAGTTATGGATACGGCGGCTGGGATAGTGGCTGGAATTACTGTGCTAAAACATATTACTATAGAGGCGGAAACCGATGGGGACGTGGATATAATAGCTATGGATGGAACAGCGGTTGGAATGGTACCCGAGGTTTACGTACCGCGAGTACTAACAACAGCGGAGGAGGAATCCAATTTCAAGGAAGTGATAGATATAACAGGGCAGCTAACAGTTCTCGCCAACGTATAAGCACAAACAACACGACAGGTGGCGATGGAAATGTAAACACCCGCAGGCCTACTACTCAACGTACTACCACACCCATAACTAGAGGTGGTAGTACAGGAGAAATAAACCCAAGAGGTGTAGGTACAAATAAGGTAGCAGTGCCAAAAGGCAGAAGACCTGCAACAAGCACCACGGCAACCGGAACTACAAGAGGGAATACTGGAACAGTGAACGGTACTAATGTAAGAACACCAGTACGTAACGAAGGTGGAGTAGATGAAAGACGATCAACCACTACTACACGTACACCACGCAGTACTACCCCAAGCAGAACAGTAACACCACGCAGTACTACCCCAAGCAGAACAGTAACACCACGCAGTACTACTCCGAGTAGAACGGTAACACCACGCAGTACTACTCCGAGTAGAACGGTAACACCAAGCCGAAGTACTCCGAGCCGCAGTGCCTCGCCGAGCAGAAGTACTCCGAGCCGC